>NZ_PJBF01000059.1 GCF_002836505.1 Psychrobacter sp. Choline-02u-9 | reverse complement strand
AAGTGATTTATACCACCAATGCGATAGAGTCGCTAAACAGTGTGATTCGAACGGCGGTGAATAAGCGTAAGGTGTTCCCGTCTGATCAGGCGGCATTCAAGGTGGTGTACTTAGCCACCCAGCAGGCATCCAAAAAGTGGTCAATGCCGATCCGTAACTGGACGTCTGCTCTTAATCGCTTTATGATTATGTTTGATGATCGTATTAGTAAGCATTTAATCTAAATGGCAGTTACACAGAATCTGGGATGGTCTCGTAGATAAGGACGATGCTTCAGGTTAACCTCACACTTGTTGTAAGTCTAGCAACGGCTTCTGCCTTTCCAGATTACGTTTATAGCTTCTGTTATACTAAAAACTAGTCAAGCGATAATATTTAGTTACTATTAAATTATAAAACTGAAAAACAAATCTAAAGTATACTCACAAGTGTACTAAAATATATATTTAAATATTTATCTATATACATCAAACACTTAACAACAATTAACCGTTCCGGCTCCGGGTACCATTACATAGTCCTATACTATCTTATAGAACAGCTAAAGCCCCTGATATCAGGGGCTTTGTTGTATCTGACGTTCTATACTGTCCTGCTCTATCTATCTCAATCTGTGCATCTGATGTACATTAATCTCTCAGTGCTCGTTTGAAATAATAATCATGATAAGTGATATAGATGACGAGCATCTCAAACGCCCTACTCACCTATACCACTATTCTTAAAGAAACCTATCTAGATTACACACTTGGTTTTGCAAGTAGCATTGTCAATTTATGCTCTTAATAGCCAAATCAGCTATCTAATAACACGTTGCCATAATCATCACGCAGGTCTTTTTTGACCATTTTGCCAGCGCCATTCAGCACGATGTTATCTACAAAGATGACTTTATCGGGTATTTGCCAGCTGGCGATTTTACCTTCGTAAAAGCTTAGCACTTGCGACTCATCGATTTCTGAATCTGGTTCTTTCACTACAATCAATACTGGACGCTCGCTCCATTTTTTATGCTTTGCAGCAATAGCGGCTGCCATTCTTATCTGCGGATGGGCGACTGCGATGTTCTCTAGCTCTACTGACGATATCCACTCTCCACCAGATTTAATCAAATCTTTTGAGCGATCCCGAATATTCATATAGCCATCGGCATCAATAGTTGCAATATCACCTGTGTCGAACCAACCATCTTCAGTTATCGCATCAGGATTTTCTGTGTAATAATCGTTGATGATCCAATGCCCTTTGATCTGTAAACGACCTTGAGACATACCATCTTCTTCAACTCGCTGTAGCGGCTCGTCAGTATCTATGAGACGTAGCTGAACGCCGTAGGGTGGACGACCTTGAGAGTTACGCAACTCATTAATCTCATCTTTACTCAGCGATTTATGCTTGGCTTTTATTTGATTCATCGTTCCAAGTGGGCTGGTTTCTGTCATGCCCCAACCATGCACCGCATCGCAGTTAAAGTCTTCTCTGAACGTTTTGATTACTGATGGTGGGCATGCGGCTCCTCCGACGATAGTACGCGTCATGCTATCAAGCTTACTACCTCTGGCTTTGGCAGCGGTTAATAGGCTTTGCCAGATTGTTGGAACCCCTAGAGCAACCGTAACATGACAATCATCAATGAAAGATACTAGGCTGTCACCATCGAGATTTGGACCAGGAAGTATGAGAGAGCAACCAGTCAGGGCAGCTGCATAAGGTGTGCCCCACGCATTGACATGGAACATCGGTACTACGGGTAACAAAACGTCTTGTGCAGAGAGCGCGGAGACATCAGGCATGCACAATGCCATCGCATGCAGCACAGAAGAGCGATGAGTATATAAAATACCTTTAGGATTACCGGTAGTTCCTGAGGTGTAGCATAAAGAGCTGGCTGTTGCTTCATCGAATTGAGGCCAGTCAAAGTCAGTCGAGTTTTCTGCTAATAGCTCATCAAAGAACAGTACATTAGGCAGTTTCTCTACGATACTATCATCTCGATCACTTAGACAAATGAAGTGTTCAACACCTTTGATATGCTCTTTGATTGCCATAATTAACGGTAGGAAAGTAGTATCAAAAAACAGTACTCGATCATCAGCGTCATTGATAATGTAGCTAAGCTGCTCAGGGAACAAACGTGGATTGATAGTATGGCAAACCATGCCACTACCTGAAATGGCATACCAAGCTTCTAAGTGCCGACGATTATTCCAAGCCAAAGTTGCTATGCGTTCTGATGATTTAAGTCCCAGTGTAGCCAACGCATTGGCCAATCGTTTTGAGTTATCTGAGACAGTACGCCAATTGGTATGAGTCATCTGTCCATCGACTTCTTTGGACAAAACCGCCGTATCACCATGATAACGGGCAGCGTGTTCGATTAGACCACTGATCAGCAATGGCTGATACATCATTTTTCCTAACATAATACACTCCCTGTAGTTATTTGAAAGTCCGCTTATTCTTGCTACTGCATTGCCTGATGCGAAGAATAGGCCTCAACTAAGAATAATCAGAATTATTCTTTAAGACAAGCTAATATTATGTTCTCCATAGGCAACGAAAAATTGTAATTCAATTTCAAAGACTTGATGATTACTCTATATAAATAGTTTTTACTTTCTCATCAAAAGTTTATTGGTATCATTGTTTCTTTAATTAACCGTAAAATTTAGACAAAAAAAATCCGACCACCTAAGTGATCGGATTTTTAATGTTTGGTGGAGATGGCGGGAGTTGAACCCGCGTCCGCCAGCATTACGCTCATGAATCTACATGTTTAGTTTCTGTCTTTAGTTTTAATCCGCACCGATCCGACAGTCAGGATGGATTGGACGATTCTCTACTTTTGAACCCAAGCAATTGAGACAATCACTTGTGGCGAGCCTACATGCGGACGCTTCAACTTAGTTAACCAACTGTAGGTGATCAGCAACCAAGTAAGCAGGGTTTAAGCTGCTAGAGCGTAAGTTTCGTCGTTTGCGACTATAACAATATATGTTTGATTAACGAGAGGACATACACTCTCGACATGCATCATTGAGTTTCATCACCAGCGTCGAAGCCAGAACATCCCCAATAAGACTGACTATTATATAGGAGATATCGGTTAGGTTTCAACCTATAAGTAGCCTGCATTACATTACGTTACAGCTTAATGGGCTATGCTAAAACAGTGTTTAACCATTTACCGATATTTTGGATCTGCGGCATACAGACCTGATGCGCCATTGGATAAGTATTGTAGGACACATTGTAATCCTTTGCCGACAATAACTGCTGGGCTTGCTCACCTAGGATGACAGGCACGACTGGATCATGTGAACCATGTTCAATCAAAATCGGCATGTCTTTATTGGCAGCACTATACTCAATATTGTCATTGGTTGCTAAGTAGGTAGAGAGCGTCATCAAGCCAGCCAAACGTTTTGGATAGCCAAGTGCCACATGATACGCAACTGCCCCGCCCTGCGAAAACCCTGCGATGACGATATGCTCTGGTAACACGCCGCGCTCTATCTCACGACTGATCAAATCTTGTATCTGCTGAGCAGACTCTTCAATTTGAGCCACATCTACTTTACGCTCCAGACTCATCTCTATGATGTCGTACCATGCTGGCATCACCATGCCACCATTTACTGTGACTGGGCGTTTAGGTGCATGTGGGAAGATAAAACGTACTGCCATATCATTAGCCAAGCCAAGCTGCGGTACAACTGGCTCAAAATCATGACCGCTAGCACCTAAGCCATGTAGCCAAATCACTGCGCGATCTATCTTTTTTTGAGAGGGATTGTGCTCAACGACGACTGCGTCTAAATAGTTACTCATAGTTATCCTTAATAATGTAGTGAGATATGCCTTAAGCATTTCTATATTTTTTGCCAAGATAATGTGTGTGTCATTATATGGTCAATATCATCTGTTAGTTTGAGAGTATGGTCAATAGTGAGGTACTAAACGGACAATAGCAAAAATGTGAACAGTATAAGAAGACACGTATGATTTTACGACCGATAAGCTCAATACTATCAAGCTTAAATACTGTCAGCTGTCTATTTTTTAGTACATGTGCCTACAATTGTATCCGCATTAATGCTAAGTTCTTACAAGGCTAAGCTCTTACAAAACTAAGCTTTTACAAGAATGCACGACACTTAGCTTCTTTTGGCAAGTAGCAACCAATAGTCAAACGTTAATTTTTCAATTCCTATCCATACGTCCGATGGGATTTTTTTATAATTTTGCAGGAACATTTTACATGACAATTTCTAATAAATCAGCGCTTGAGCTGAGTAAGCACACGCTGGCTAAGGTTAATAAGATTAATATCGCCTTACCTTTAACGCTGATCAGCTCATTATTGATAGTAGGCTGCACTACCGATAGCCGATCAACGCTCACATCAAAAGCCCCTTTATCGACAGTGCAATCACAGCCACAATCGCCCTCACCTGTCGCATATACCTATGGAGTGCGTCCGTTTTATTTGATAAATGATATGGATGAAGGACCATTAAAAGAAGAGCTACAGGCATGTAGAGGGCAACTACCAAGTAAGACAGACTTCTCTATTGCGCATCGAGGTGCGCCATTACAGCTGCCTGAACATACTTATGATAGCTACGTGGCGTCAGCACAAATGGGTGCTGGCATCTTGGAATGTGATGTCGCTTTTACCAATGACGGTGAGCTTGTCTGTCGTCATGCCCAAAATGATTTACACACCACTACTAATATTCTAACCACACCGTTGGCTAACCAATGTACCGTACCGCCCATATTGGACGCTAAAGGCAAACTTACCAATGCCGATAGTATCGAATGCCGTACCTCAGATATTAGCGTTACTGAGTTTAAAACCTTGACGGGTAAGATGGATGCTGCCAATAAAAAAGCAACCAGTATTAGTGAATATATGAATGCAACCGCGCCTTGGCGAACGGACTTATACTCGCAAAACGGCAAAGTGTTAACCTTGAAAGAGCATATCGCGTTGGCTCGCAAGCTGGGTATGAAGCACACGCCTGAGCTAAAAGCACCTGTAGTGACCATGCCGTTTAACGGCTATCGTTTGGACGATTACCGTCAACAGCTGATAGATACTTATAAGGCAGCGGATGTGCCTGCAAGCGATGTATTTGCCCAGTCATTCAATATAGAAGATCTTGATTACTGGATCAAAAACGAGCCAGCTTATGGGGCTAATGCCGTCTATCTTATTGATGACAGCAACGAGACCGCTAAGGGTAAAACATTTGATAAAAATGACGCAAGCACATGGAAGCACTCACTGGCTGATATCAAAGCACGCGGCATCAACACCATTGCACCAGCCCTTTGGTTATTAGTCACTACTGACGGTAAGGGAAATATGCAACCATCAGAATACGCAAAACAAGCCAAAGCCAATGGTCTAAAAATCATTACCTGGTCGATAGAGCGTTCAGGGCCATTAACGGATGGTGGCGACTGGTACTATAGCGGTCTTGGTGATGCTATCAACAATGATGGTGATATGATGAATTATATTGACGTACTAGCGCAAGACGTCGGTGTCCAAGGCATTTTTTCAGATTGGCCCGCTACAGTGAGCTACTATGCCAACTGCAAAGGTCTTAAATAGGTTTTCGCTTAGTCTATTAATAGATAATTACGCTTAATCTTCGTTACCAGGGCCAGCTTATTTATTGAGCTGGCCTTTTTTTAAATGCATTAAACTAATTACATCGCACACTATCTACTGAGTACCCTACTTTTCCATTAACTTTTCACACCATTTAACTCGTGGCAGCAAGAGCAGTCTGCTGTTTTGTGCTACGATAATTTACTAAGCCTATAAGACGATGTAGAGACTATGACCCACATTTTACTGGTAGAAGATGATCCTGCGATCGCGATGTCGCTTAAGGTTACCTGTAAGCGCGAAGGCTGGCAGATAACTTGGTTGGATAATGCCAGTAGCGTGTTGCCCATGCTGCATAGTTATGAAGCACGAGATCTATCGGCGATCATTATGGATGTCGGTCTGCCAGATGGTGACGGCTTGAGCCTATGTCAACAAATACGTCATACACCTGATATCGACGCCTTAAAAGATTTGCCTATCGTGTTTTTGACCGCGCGTAGCGATGAGATCGATCGGATTTTGGGATTGGAGATGGGTGGTGACGACTATTGCGCCAAACCCTTTAGTCCACGTGAGTTGGTTGCTCGTTTAAAAGCCATTTGGCGACGTGAACAACTGATTCAACAGTCAGGCTCTCATACTATAAACTCAGATAACAGTACGGATAATACTTCCTCGAACAATCTTTCAGGACAAGCATTAACGTTTGAGAACCAATCTGGCGTTTGGCATTATCAACCACTGAACTATTCATTAACGTGGCAAGAGCAAAAGCTTGAGCTTAGTAATACAGAACGCAAAATTTTGCTGACACTATTACAAGCGCCGCAGCAAGTTTTTAGCCGTGAGCAGTTGCTTAATGCAGTAAGCGACTATCCCGATCATCGCCTAGCACGCACGATAGACAGCCATATCAAGTCGATTCGTAAACAGCTCGCTATGGTAGATGCTAATGTCGATGTCATCCATACGCATCGCGGACTGGGTTACGCACTATGTCCCGCTTAACAGTGGCTGCTAGTTTATGAATAATAAAACCAATCCTGCTGAGAATGATATTCATAATGACCAAAGTAATTGGTATGCCAAACTGCATCCTATTGGTACTGCTCAGCAAGCTCCCAAACGCAAACGGCTACTCAATTTAAGTATATTTTTTAGAATTTGGCTAGCCGTTGCGTTGGTGCTCGTCATATGCGGCGTGGTCGTGTTTACTCAGTTGTTTGGCTACGTCAAGCCAACCGCGCAGCAAGTCATCGAAGACACGCTACTAGACACCAGTAAATTACTCGCGGCCAGTTTACAAGTACCGTTATCTACAGGACAATTATATCATGAGGAGTATCAAGCGCAACTTGATGCTGCATTTGTCGGTATGCCAGCGATGGGCGAAACGCTCAGTCCTGTCGATCAAACCAAAAGCTACAGTAGCTTTCGTGTATATGTGACAGACAATAGCGGCATAGTCATTTATGACTCCCTGCCCAAACCTGATAATAATGAAGGGCAGAACTATGGACGCTGGAACGATGTCTATCTCACGTTAAAAGGACAATACGGCGCAAGAAGCACGCTGCGAGATTATCAGCGGCGCGATGGTTCGGTCATGTATGTGGCTCAGCCCATCAAAAATCCGTCTGGAGATATCATCGGCGTAGTCAGTGTCGGTAAGCCTGTCGCTAGCGTATTGCCTTATTTAGATGACACACGTAACCGTATGCTTATCACCGCACTACTTATCAGTATCGCCGCCCTTATACTGGCAGGTCTAGTGGCATGGTGGCTCAAGCAGAGCATTACCTTAGTGACTCAATATACCAGTGCATTGGCAGAAGACACCAAAAAGCCCTATTTTTATCTGGGTCATGAATTAAATAGCCTGACAGATACTATCGAGACCATGAAGCATCGACTCGAAAACCGTGCTTACGTCACTGATTATGTCCATACTTTGACCCATGAGCTAAAAAGCCCTCTAACCGCCATACGTGCCAGTAGCGAGCTGTTAGAGGACGATGGACTAGATGGCAATAAACTGGATAATGAAGATCGTCAGATGCTCATTGAGACGGTTGGTGAGCAAAGCGTAAAAATGCAACAGCTCATCGACCGACTTCTGTTGCTCGCTAAAGTAGAACAGCCTACCTTTAAGCTCAACCGACAACTGACTCCCCTATTACCGCTTTTGCAAAGTTTGATCAGAGATAATACGGCCAAGCAGCAACAGCAGAATCTATACCCTATTGATATATATATTGATAATAAGAATGTGAACAATACTGCAAACTTGCCAGTAGAAGTATTGGCCGCGACTAGTGTGTATGCTGACCAGTTTTGGTTAATACAGGTACTGCAAAACGTGCTTGATAATGCGATACACTTTGCAAAGCGTACCGTTGAGATTTCATTGCATAGCACTGCTCGAACCATCACTATCGATATATTCAATGATGGTAAGCTGCTACCCGAATATGCTGTCGCAAAAGCCTTTGAGCGTTACTTTAGCTTATCTCATCAAAGCCAACCATCATCTCAAGCAACGGAACAAACAACGAATCACACAGATAGCAATAATCTATATACAGAGTCGACAGATCCAACGACTGAGCCAAGGCAGACTGACTATAGTAGTAATATGCTCAAGAAAGGCACGGGCCTTGGACTCACCTTAGTAAAGCAAGTGATTGAACATCATGGTGGTCAGGTAGCCATTAATAATGTTCATGCCAACGATAATAAAATTAGCCCTGATAACACTGATACTGGTAAAGACCAACGTTCTGGCGTGATGGTTAGTATTACCCTGCCCTTAGCTTGAGAGTAATAATTTATAGTCGATTCAATTTAAGGGTAGTACAAGGCAACCGAGTGCAGATGTATATGTGATACTTCAAGCGAGGTTAACGCTGTAATACTTTTATAGTGGAGTGACTATATAATAGTTCATCAACTTTCCATCATGACTACACAGGATTTCTACTTCATTGTTTTACGATAGCAATATGGTCTGTTGAACCGTCAAATTCGTAAAGTAAATTAGGAGTAAAAAATCTATGTCACATCAATTTACTGATAACCCTATTATAAATAACCTAATCGGACTTAGCCGTCATCACTGTGCACAAACCTTATCAAGCGAAGGCTTCGATAGTATTGAGTTTGGTCATTGGCTAGCGATTCCTAGTCAGCGATTATTGTTGGTATTTCGACATCAGCAGTGCGTAGCTATCGATGAATATCAACTAGTAGCCTAATATCTTGCTTGCTCAACTCGTTAATTATATTTAAGTAACACCTGTATTTTATTTGGATATAAAAAAGCCCTTTATTATTTCTAGTAACAAATCACTGGAAACAATAAAGGGCTAATTACTCTACGACAAAAATACTAAGTAATCGATTGTACTGGCGGCTTCACATCGGCGTTTTGACCACGGTGACGCAGGTAATGATCAAGCACTACAATCGCTAGCATCGCTTCGGCAATGGGCGTAGCACGCACACCAACGCAAGGATCATGACGACCCTTAGTCAGCATATCGACTGCTTCACCTTGAGTGTTGATGCTCTTGCCAGCAGTCGTGATACTAGAGGTTGGTTTTAAAGCAATACTCACACGGATATCTTGACCTGATGAGATACCGCCCAAGACACCGCCAGCATGGTTGGCTGCAAACCCATCTGGCGTAAGCTCATCACGAGCGCTATGTCCGAATTGACCTGCCACCGCCATCCCATCGCCAATCTCGACCCCTTTAACCGCATTGATACTCATCATCGCATGAGCGATATCAGCATCTAAACGATCAAATACTGGCTCGCCTAAGCCTACTGGCACACCGCTCGCAATGATATCAAGGCGCGCGCCACAGCTAGTACCTTCACGGCGCAAGTTATCAATCAAGGTCTCAAAACGGCCAATCGCTTCTTTGTCTGCACAAAAGAACGGATTGCTATTTACAAACTCCCAGTCAATTTGGCTTGGGTCTAAGACATTACTATGCTCATTGCCGATTTGGGTAACATGACCACGAATTTGTACGCCCAGCCGTTCTTGCAAATATTTCTTGGCGATAGCACCAGCCGCCACTCGCATGGCCGTTTCACGCGCTGACGAGCGACCACCACCACGATAGTCACGGAAGCCATATTTCATACTATAAGTATAGTCAGCGTGTCCAGGACGGAAAGTATCTTTGATATCGCTATAGTCTTTAGATTTTTGATTGGTATTGCGAATCAATAAACCGATAGACGTACCTGTGGTTTTGCCTTCAAATACGCCAGAGATAATCTCAACTTCATCAGACTCACGGCGCTGGGTTGAATACTTAGACGTACCCGGTTTGCGACGATCCAAATCTACTTGTAGATCTTCTGCAGATAATGCTAAACCTGGTGGTACGCCATCAACGATGGCCATAAGGCCTGCCCCATGCGACTCACCGCAAGTGGTGACCGTAAAAACCTGCCCAATACTATTGCCTGCCATAACTGTCCTTAAACAAGTAAACGCTACTGATGACTATTTGACCAATCACTCATGGTTATTGCTTGTGTTGCTTATAATGAGTGATTGTAGTTGTTGCTTATAGTTTCGGCTCATGAAGCCGACGTCTATTTAACCTAATATCTGTCTATTGAAGGCTATCTAATAGCTGAACATAAGAGGCAAACAATTGACGATTTGAGACTAGCTCATCGTAGGTAATCGCAAAGACACCATGACCGCCATGTGCAAACTTCAACCAATCAAACTGGATTTCAGGATAGGCTTGTTTTAGTGCCCATTCGCTGTCACCCACTTCGCAGATCAGCAACCCATCTGGGCTCAGATAGTCTGGCGCTTCAAATAAAATACGATGTACCAAATCCAAACCATCTTGACCAGCTGCTAGTGCATGCTCCGGCTCATATAAGAACTCAGGCGGCAAATCTGCCATGATAGCGGCGTCCACATACGGTGGATTGGTGACGATAAGCTCATACTGGTTCTCAGCAGGTATCTTGGCAAACAAGTCAGACTCGATTACGTTCACTTGATGGCCAAGATCATGATGATCGACATTGACCATTGCCACTTCTAATGCGCCTTTATCGATATCAACGGCATCGACCAACGCATCAACGAAACGGGTAGCAAGCGCGATTGCGATACAACCAGAGCCAGTACACAAGTCCAAGATACGCTCAGGCTGCGACAATTGCTTCACATCCAAGCCATGGTCATAAAATACCGCTGACTTTTCGTTCGGACTGACACCCAGTGGTTTGGCCAATTCAGTAACTTCAAAGTACGGATGGAACTGCTGACGAATCAACTCTGCAATCGGTGAACGCGGGATAAGAACACGCTCATCGACATAAAAAGGCAGGTCGCAGAAGTATGACAAGTTAATTAAATAACTGAGTGGCTTACGTTCAGCGATACGCTCTTCTAATAGTCCTAGTACCAACTGTTTTTCAGACGTGGTCAGACGACAGTCTAAAATCTGCTCATTAGCAGACCAATCGAGAGACAAAGAGTGCAAGACAATGGCTGACGCTTCTGCAAACTCATCGGTCGTACCTTGTGCAACAACGACGTCGTAGTTACGCAGCTGCGTGACTGAAAAACGAATAAAGTCGCGAATACTGACAAGCTGCTCACGTGCTTCGTTTAGCTCTGCATGTAAGTTAGCAAATTCATCGTGCTCACCAAGAAGTCCAGTCTCTAAATCATACTCCATCTCACCGTCTAAGCCCTCAGACTCATCATTGAAGTATTGGTTTTGAAACTCTTCTGCACTCATTGTTTGGTCTTCTGACATATCGCACCTTGTGGATTAACTGCTAGCGGGTTAAATTGCTTTTTGCTAAAAATCGTTATATTAAATAAAATTCAGTCATACATTATAGACGTAAACCTCTAGTAGCGCCAATAACTGTCATTTTTACTTGCACAAAAAATAGTGCGAATAATGGACAGTTTGCGTAAGAATCGAGCACGACGCCATACACACCTTGGTTAAATTATTACCCAACTGTAGCGAATACGTCAGCAGTTGACGTTTGGCAAGTCTTAAATGCAAAAAGATGTGTCAAAAGTTTGCGATGCAATCAAATTATGCGCATAATAGCCGCATTAGTAGCAACCACAAGTGACTCAATATGATGAAAATAAAGCCAATTATTACTGCCATATCTATCGCAGCTGTAAGCGCCAGTGTAGCCGCACTTGCTGCACCTGCCGATAGTACTCGCACATTGCCAGTACGCACGGCTGACGCTATGCCAGGTCTTGCCAAAAAGGTTAGCCTGAATGTGCAAGAGAACCGTAGTCGCTCAGATGGCGCTGATACTGTACAGTTAAATACAGAGAAAGCGAAACCAGTCGACAGCATGAACCAGCTTATCAATAATAAGCAAGAAGCCAACCAAAACGTGCCAGCCCCAGCTGCTGACAATATGAGTGCAGCAGAACTGACGCGTAAAGATGAGCAAGCTGACCGCAATGATGACATTAGTGAAGGTCAAGCCGTCGCGGCGCCTAGCGACCTATCATCTATCGACTCGTCTGATCCACTCGCTTTTGAGTTACCAGAGAGTGAGAAGCGTCAAGACTTTAGCGATGATCCGACCATCAAAAACATCGAAGACAAAGATGGTAAGAAACATACAACGCTGAACTTGTCGAACTATGCCAAGCAAGTGAACGGTGCTGTTTGGTCACCTAATATGAAAGTCAACTCAGCGATGACGATTAAAATGCAGGCGCTGCTCGATTGGAACCATGCTTCTCCTGGTCCTATCGATGGCGGTTGGGGCATGAACAGCAAAAAAGCCCTTGTTAACTTCCAAACGATGAAAGGCTTGCCAGCGACTGGTAAAATGGATCAAAAAACTTGGGACGCCTTGGTTAAAAATATCCCTGCAAACAAACCTGTACTGGTCACTTATACGTTGACCGCAGACGATATCAATACCAATTTTGCGACCACGCCTTCTGGTTCAGAAGCGAAGTCAAAAATGAAAGGTCTTTATTATCAAGATATCAAAGAGATGCTAGGTGAACGTTTCCATATGGATGTACGTTACTTAGATAAACTTAACAAAAACAAAAAGTATGCTGTTGGCGAGACTATCACAGTACTAAATACTCGCGACAAGCTGAACCAACGTATCAATCGCGTTGTCGCCAACAAAGCCGACAAAACGCTGTATGCCTATAATGGTGACAAATTGGTTGCTACTTATCCGACGACCGTTGGTAGCGATGCCACACCGTCTCCAAAAGGCACGTTCAAAATTATCAATAAAGTAAAAATGCCTTGGTATAAATCAACCGTTGGTGAAGGCGCTCAAAAGAAAGTTCATATGATAGCACCAGGACCAAACAACCCAGTCGGTGTCGTTTGGATGGGATTATCTAAGCCTTCTTACGGTTTACATGGCTCACCAGTACCTGAAGGTATCAGTCGTCAGGGCTCAGCAGGTTGTGTTCGTTTGACCAACTGGGATGTGTTAGAAGTATATGCCAATATCGAAAATGGCGCGGTTGTCGAACTTCAATAAATAGAACTGTATTAAATCTAGCTTCGATGCTAGTTAGCAAATATTTTTAATGATGACAAAAAAGACCTCAATATTGAGGTCTTTTTTTGTTTGTTGATGGGCGGTTCCACTTCACATCGATAACACTGCTTGTCTTTGTGTCTTACTGTTCGCCTTTATGTCTTATAGCCTTCCTCATTGCCAGTAATACTGCCAATTTTTTTGGTAAAGAATAACCCTGCAGGTATTGAAGCCAAAAAACCCAATCCCACCGCTATTTGAATATGAAATATCTCATCGAACCCTGTAACGAGAGCTCCGATCATAAAAAGCCCAATAGTCACGGTGGCTGTCATTGAGTATATGACAGAAAATAATGGCCAGTTCATAAGTTATTCCTTATCTTTATTGTGGATATAATATATTTAACCTCAATTCCACAAAAAAAGTAAGTATTTACCGTGAACCCTTGTAGCATCTATATTGAATGACTTTTGAATAAAAACCATGCTATTATTAAGGTTTTAGACTTAATCATAAGAAACATCAGTTCTTACCCCCACCTTCTCTCAACTCTTTTTTATATTTTCAAGAATCTCCTATATCTTTATCTATTTATCATTACAATAATGACTTTCTTTATCTACTAAGAACGCTATCTGCTATGTCCTCATCTGAAAAAAACACTGCGCCTAACTCAGTGGATCAAAACGATTCATCAATCGCTACTGACGCCTCTCACAATCAAGACGCGACAATTGACCCAGTAGTTGATGATGCCGCTGTAGACAATGATGAAAGCGAAGACAATCAACACAAGCAATCGACTGATACAGATAGCAAAACAGACTCCGAAGTAGACACTGAATGTGCGCAGCCACCTGACGCTGAGATAACCATGGAAACCATCAGTGACGATGTGGTCGTAGCAACATTGGAATCGACAGAACCTGAGTCACAGTCAAATACTGAAGCGTCTGAGATTGCAGAGTCAGAAACTATAGAAGCGAAAGAAAAGTCCGATTTCTTCCAGTCGGATACGGCAGAAACAACAGAAAAAAGTGCTCGAGATGATAGTGGTGCTGAAGTAACGGTAGAAGCAGAAGACGACACTGCCGATGACCCTGCTGATGACACAAACATCGCAGCACAGTCATCAGATAACAAAACAGCCAATCAACAAAAGACAAAAAATGAATCTAGTCGCGATGATGACAATCAAGAGAATAACTCAGAAGATAAAAGTCAAAGTAAAGACACCGATGTAGAAGACAGCGACGCTCAAAAGTCTCAAGGTGAAAGTGACGAGGATGAGGTTCAAGAGGAAAAAGAAGCCAAGCTTGAATCTTATAAGCAGTTTGTCGCCGAGCAATTCAGCAATCAAAAAGTAGATTACCCAGAAGTACGGGTTAGAATTGAGGCGAACGCCCTGCCTAGCAAGATGTACTTCATCATGAACATTTTGTCTGCCATCATTGCCAGTTATGGGCTAGTAACTAATTCAGCAGCCGTAGTCATCGGAGCGATGTTGGTTGCGATGATGCTAGGCCCTATCACGGGCATAGCGCTAGCGATTATCGATCACCGTATGCCATTGCTACGTAAGTCGCTCTTTACCGTCATCATCGGTGTCTCATTGGTGGTATTGGTCGGCTTTATCGTTGGTTGGCTACATAAAGACCAACCGCTAACGGCAGAAATCCTATCACGTACCCAGCCTACTTCCATGGATTTAATGATTGCCTTAGCTGGCGGCACGGCTGGTGCGTATGCGATGGTATCTCCGCATCTCTCGGTTGCTGTTGTTGGCGTTGCGGTTGCCACAGCCTTGGTACCACCACTGGCAGCTAGTGGTATCTTGCTCGCCAATGGCGAGATGCAGCTTGGGCTTGGTGCGCTATTATTGGCAGCGACTAACATCCTTGCTATCCAGTTTACCAATGCGCTTGTCTTATGGGTCTTAGGGTTTCGTCGTTTGGTCGATGACGACTATAAATCGAATACCTATCTGACTTTTTTGCAGCGTAACGCGGTGACTTTATTACTACTTGGCGGCTTAGGTGCCTATTTGACCATCAATCTACAGACCAATGCCAAGCAGCAAGTATTTGAGAGTAGTGTCAAAGAAGCGATCAACAACTACTTTATCGATCAAGGCAATGTATTGACCAATACACAGTTTGATACCTCAGAAGAAAACCAAGTGGTGCGGGCAATCGTACGTGGAGAGACATTACCAAGCTCATACGATGTTCGCCAGATTGAGACACTCATTACTAATGATATGGCAGAGAATTTCCCAGAGTACTTGCCAATCAAGCTTCAACTACGTTATCTGCCTGTGCAAGTAATCGAGTCCAACCCAACGACGCAAGACAAATTAGATGAAACGGATGCGGCAATTTTGACTAATTAGTCTGCATACGCTACAAATTAGGCAATGACTAGCATACGTATAATAACCTAGTAGTTATAACTCTTGTACCAAGAGCTTGGGCGTTTGTGCTAAAATCGCTTGCAAAATTATTTTATGTCATTTACTCAATTCTATCCGTCAGTAAGGAGCCGCTGTGAGCCAGCCATTTCGCTCAGCCGATATTCGCCAAGCCTTTATCGATTTTTTCATAAGCAAGCAGCACACCCAAGTTTCATCGTCTAGCTTAATTCCACACAATGATCCGACATTGCTATTTACCAATGCTGGTATGAATCAGTTTAAAGAAACCTTTTTGGGTATGGAACCACGTGACTATACACGTGCGGTAACCTCGCAAAAGTGCGTACGTGCTGGCGGCAAACATAATGATTTGGATAATGTCGGCTATACCGCCCGTCACCATACTTTCTTTGAAATGCTTGGTAATTTCTCATTTGGTGATTATTTCAAGCAAGCAGGCATCGAGTATATCTGGGAGTTTTTGACCTCAGATAAGTGGTTAGCGATTGATAAAGATCGTCTCTATGTGACTATTTATGAAACTGACGACGAAGCCTTTGAGATTTGGAATAAAAACATCGGCATTCCAAGTGAGCGCATCATTCGTATTGGTGATAACAAAGGGGCTCCTTACGCTTCTGATAACTTTTGGACGATGGGTGACACTGGTCCTTGTGGCCCTTGCACCGAGGTCTTTTATGACCATGGTGCCGATATCGAAGGCGGTTTGCCAGGTACGCCAGAAGAAGACGGCGATCGCTATATTGAGATTTGGAACTGCGTATTCATGCAGTTCAATCGTCAAAAAGACGGCACGCTGTTACCACTGCCAGCACCTAGCGTCGATACAGGCATGGGTCTTGAGCGTATTAGTGCCATTATGCAAGGCGTTCATGGCAACTACGAGATCGATTTATTTGTCCATTTGATGGATGCAGCAGCTGACATCTTAGAGATCAGCAACGAGCAACAATCATCATTAAAAGTCATCGCCGACCATATTCGTGCGGTAGCATTTTTGGTTGCTGATGGTGTCACGCCAAGTAATGAAGGTCGCGGCTATGTATTGCGCCGTGTCATTCGTCGTGCGGTACGTCATGGCAACAAGCTTGGCGCTGATAGCGAGTTCTTCTATAAAATGGTTGCGCCGCTTGTGGCTGAAATGGGCAGTGCCTATCCTGAGCTAAAAGACAAGCAGAGCGTCATCGAAAATGCTATTCAAAAAGAAGAAGCACAGTTTGCTAAAACATTGGCCCAAGGCTTACGTTTGCTTGCCAGCGAACTTGAAGGCTTACAAGATGGTGATACGCTATCTGGCGAAGCGGCATTTAAGCTTTATGATACCTATGGTTTCCCACTTGACTTGACCGCCGATATCACTCGTGAGCGTGGTATTGCTATTGATGAAGCAGAATTTGATGAGCATATGCAGGCACAACGCGAGCGTGCACGTGATGCTGGCAAGTTTGACGTCGATTACAGCAGCGTTATCCAAGTAGAAACGCCAACGACATTTATCGGCTATGAGCAGCTTGAAGAAGACGGCGTGACTATTGACGCGCTTTATCAAGACGGCAACCCAGCAGACAGCTTAACAGAAGGCATGGAAGGCGTTGTGGTATTAGATCGCACCCCATTTTATGCTGAAGGTGGTGGTCAAGTTGGTGAGCTTGGTGAAATCCGTACGGCATCTGGCGTCTTTGAAGTGCAAGATACCAAAAAATCTGGTCAGGCGATTATCCATTATGGTGTCGTGACCATGGGTGATATCAGCACTAAGCAAACCGCTGAAGCGCAAGTACTGTCTAGCATTCGTGCAGCCAGCGCCAAAAACCACTCGGCCACTCACCTATTGCACGCAGCGCTAAGAGAAGTGCTAGGCGATGCGGTCACGCAAAAAGGCTCACTAGTCTCAAGCGAAGTACTACGTTTTGACTTTGCTTATGACAAACCTGTTAGCGCCGCTGAAATCATGCGTGTCGAACGTCTCGTTAATGAGCAAATTCAAGCCAACACCCCTGCCCGTATCGAGCACATGTCGATTGATGAAGCGATGAATCAAGGCGCTATGGCACTGTTTGGCGAAAAGTACGGCAGTGATGTTCGAGTACTAACCATGGGTACAGACCGTATCGTCGATGGTCAGCGCAAACCTTTCTCTATCGAGCTATGTGGTGGCTTGCACGTACAGCGTACGGGCGATATCGGTGTGCTAAAAATCACCAGTGAGTCTGGTATTGCGGCTGGTATCCGCCGAGTTGAAGCTGTTACTGGCATGAATGCGGTCAAAAACATCCAGCAAAGCGAGCAACAACTGAGCGAATTGGCAAGTCAGCTGAAAGTAAAACGTCCTGAAGTGGCGCAGCGTGTCCGTACGATGGCTGATAAGCAACGTGACCTAGAAAAACAACTAGAGCGCTTGCAGCAAAAAATCGCCAGTGCTCAAGCAGCCAATTTGCTTGATGATGTACAAACGATCGCAGGTACGCCAGTTCTTATCAGCACCTTAAGCGGTATCGATGGTAAATCCATCCGTACGCTGATGGACGATATCAAATCAAAACTGCCTGATAGCGTAATTGTATTGATTGGTGATAAAGATGACCAGTTAGCACTCGCAGCGAGCGTCGCAAAACCTGTCACTGCCAAAGTGAAAGCTGGCGATATTATTCGTCATTTGGCAGGTGAGCTTGGTGGTAAAGGTGGCGGTAAGCCTGACTACGCACAAGGCGGCGCACCGAAGTCTGGCAACAGTACAGCGGTTATCAGCGCTCTACCTGCTTGGATTGAAACCCAGCTAAGCTAGCGAATACTAAACTCGTGAATATATTGGTATAGCGCGTCACAATGTACTTTATATTTATCGCATAGCTTTACTCTATTACACATAGAATACGTGATTGGTTATAACTACTATAACCAATCGCCATACATCTAAGCGCTCCTGAGGCTTAAAGTTATGCGGTAGATATGGTATAAAGGTCAACGTTTGGGCATATTGTTCATTCCATAAGGTTGATAGATACCATTAGAAGAATGAAAGACCTAAAGGCATAACTCTTATCATCTGGCTTTATCTATACAAGCATTGACGAGCATCACATTGACTCTCATCAATGACAATAAAAAGTCATTATTGAATAAATAGGTAGATTTTTATGGCGTTAATAGTACAGAAATACGGCGGCACCTCGATGGGCAGTATCGACCGCATCAAAAACGTCGCCAAACGAGTCAAACGCTGGCATGACAATGGTCATCAAGTGGTCGTCGTGGTCTCAGCCATGAGCGGCGAAACCAACCGTTTGATTGATCTAGCTCGCCAAATTAGCACACAGCCTGATCCTCGCGAATACGATCAGATGGTCTCAACAGGTGAGCAGGTTTCTATCTCACTCCTCGCTATGGCCATTAAAGAGCTTGGTATTGGTGCCCGTTCAATGACTGGTCGCCAAGTCGCGATTAAAACCGACAACGCCCATAACAAAGCCCGTATCGAAAGCATCGATGACAAAAACATACGTGAGCAATTAGATGCTGGCAATATCGTTATTGTGGCAGGTTTCCAAGGTATCGACGAAGAAGGCAACGCGACCACATTAGGGCGCGGCGGTTCTGATACCACAGGTGTGGCGATTGCTGCTGCCTTGGGCGCTGACGAGTGTCAAATTTATACCGATGTCGATGGCGTCTATACCACTGACCCTCGTGTGACCTCAAAAGCCAAAAAGCTTGAAAAAATTACATTTGAAGAAATGCTTGAAATGGCAAGTCTTGGCTCTAAGATTCTACAAATTCGCTCAGTAGAATTCGCTGGTAAATATGGCGTGCCGCTACGTGTACTCTCTAGCTTTGATGAAAACACAGACGGTAGCTTTGACCAAGAGTTTCAAGACAACGTGGGTACCCTAATAACGATAGACGAAGGAGACAATATGGAACAGGCAATCATCTCAGGTATCGCGTTCAACAGAGACGAAGCAAAAATCTTAGTACGCGGCGTGCCTGACCATCCTGGTATCGCCTCTGCTATCTTAAGCCCAATTGGTCGTGCCAATATCGAAATCGATATGATTGTACAAAACCTTTCGGATAACGGTACTACTGACTTTACTTTCACAGTTAACCGCACTGATTTAGATAAGACGCTAAAAGTGCTTAACGAAGAAGTAAAAGATGAAATTGGCGCCAAAGAAATATTAGGCAACAGTGAAGTCGTCAAAGTATCATTGGTTGGTGTTGGCATGCGTTCACACGCAGGTGTCGCTAGCCTTATGTTCCAAACACTGGCTGAAAACAACATCAATATCCAAATGATTTCAACTAGCGAAATCAAAGTGTCGGTTCTGATTCAGGATCAACACCTAGAAAAAGCCGTTAAGTCATTGCACACGGCATTTGGCCTAGATCGTGAAGACGGCGAAAGCAAAATCGCTGGGCTATAAGACATAAAAACTGTTAAAATATAGCATTAGCTTTAATGGTTATCTATTAACCGCTATTAATGACTTTATACTTTATATAGTATGTAGATAAACAGTATTTAAATTAATAGCGTTTGAATTAATAGTATCTAAATAAAAACAGTACTTAAATAAAATAGGATCTTTTTAGGTCCTATTTTTATTTTTTAGCATAGTTGAAATGAGCATTTACCTAATAGTTTTGTGAAAAACCGTGACAGTATCTGTTATGCCGCCTATAATGGGGCTTTCATTTGGGCTAAATGAATCTACCTATCATTACCGCTATTGGCACGATATCGAGCATCGTGATAATGGTTATATTGCGTGTTTGGTGCTGCGGTGATGCTCTGCAATTGAGAAGTAATCTGATGAGTAATAATTTGTTGATGCGACATAAGGAGTGTGACGCATGTTAATTTTGACACGCCGCGTGGGCGAAACGCTAATGATTGGCGACGAAGTAAGTGTGACGGTTCTAGGCGTCAAAGGCAATCAAGTACGTATCGGTGTAAACGCACCTAAAGATATTGCAGTACACCGCGAAGAGATTTATCAACGTATTCAGCATGAGCGTTCTGTACAGTCGCAAATGCAGCATCTTGAGCAAGGCAACTTTTCGCCTTCGTTTGATGATGAAGATTACTTTAATCGCTAAGCTAGCTAAATTATAATGCTGAACGCTCAACGGCTACTATCATCATTGAGCACACATAAATATTATATTGTTTTTTTAATCTGCTCTGAGGTCATTTATTTATGAGTATCCGCCAATCAGATGTATCGGCATTACTTAATGGTTTGAACAAAAAAGCCATTGGATTCAATGATGTCATCAGCTTTATCGATGATTTTTATCGCTATGCGCCTGCCCCTTTTGTGAATGGGATGGTACATAATGCAGCCGGTGAGAACGAAGGTAGCGCAAAGATTTTTGGTTTTGCTAAGCACCATGGCCTGAACCAATTGGACACGCTTAAGCTATTTGGCGAACATTATACCAAGGTTCAAGCAACGCCTAACGGTACCGATCATGCCAATATCCGTAATTTTTTACATTGGGGCTGGCAAGGATTCTTGATGCAAAAGAATCCGCTAACGGTTCGTCCTAGTGTCGATACGACTGCTATTTAATCATTTATAGTGATTAAGCTATTTCTGATAATTTAATTATTGGTAAAGTAAAAAAAGCCACGCTATATAGCGTGGCTTTTTTATGATAATTGTTTTTATAACAACTATTACAACTTATTTATAAATCTATTTATCACGAAACTTAACAGGCTGTACCGCGCCTTTAGGATTCGGCATATTAGGATAGTGATGCTCGTGCTCGACGTCACATTCAGCGCCAACGACAGAACCATCATCTTTTACGGGTTTATGAATATAACCTGTACGCTCGGCTGGCGGCAGGTGCTCATGCTCCCATACCATCACTGCTTGCATACAAGTCTCGCGCTGCTCAGCGGTAATCTTACGACCGTCAGGCCATTTACCTAGCTCAATCGCCATACGAAATTTATCAACCACTTCGGGCGTTAGACTTGCTAGTATTGTTTGTTTATCCATCTTACCTACTCTCCACTACCATTTTTTGTATCATATTTTGGTCTAATAGATACGCTTATTCATCGTCTATAATATCATCATCGACATCAAGACTGAATTCTTCGGCATGTACGTTCCAGTGCAGCTTTGTACGGCAGGCCTCATAAAAGTCAAACCCAGGTGGGTGCAACAAGGTAAGCTTATCAGGATGCTTACGAATGTGTAGGCGCTGCTCTTGCTCAAGTGGCACGCTTGGCTTACCGTCCGCACTCACCATCGGCTGAGTACGATTGTCTTCATGAATACGAATACAAACCTCACTATTACCGCTGACCACAATCGGTCTACTAGATAATGTATGGGGATGCATCGGTACCAGACAAATAGCGTCCATACTTGGATGAATGATTGGACCGCCACCTGATAAGGCGTAAGCGGTAGAGCCAGTCGGTGTTGCTGCTATCAAGCCATCACTGTGCTGTCTATAAACATCATGTCCATCAATTTTCATCTGAAAATCAATCATATGTACGGATTTACCGGCGTGCAGTACGATGTCGTTCAGCGCCATATCTTCATGGATAATTTTGCGCCCTTCTCGTATCTCCATCGTCAATAAAAACCGATGGTCCAGTTGATAGTCTCCCATCAGCACTTGACGTAACTTAAACGCAGCTTCATTAGGTTTTACATCTGCTAAAAATCCTAAGCGACCACGGTTAACCCCTAATACAGGTACACGGTAGCGTGCTAGCGCTTCAGCAGCATGTAATATCGAACCATCACCGCCAACCACAATAACTAAATCACAAATCTCACCAATCAAACCACGTTTGACGATTTTGACTCTTTCTATGTCTGTGAGGTCAAGCGTTGGCAAATTGGCCGTTTGTACATCCATTATTAACGTCAAATTCATATCATTGACGGTTTGGGCAATCTGTACCAAGCTTTGAGTGACACTACGTTTACCAGCACGGCCCATTAGACCAATACGCCTAAAGGCAGGATTTTTAATAGCGTGGAATAGCTCTGATTCATGTAAGTGTGGCAATCTTGCTGACTGCGCTGAGTTTTCCATAAAACGACTCGGTATAACGGTGAAGTACAAGGTAATGATAGCGATAAATGCGCGCTTAGACTAGCATGTTTATGAATTATCGTTGTTAACTGTCGTAACTGACCCCATATAAAAGCTATCGAATGTTTTACTTAGCCAAATCTGTCTGTTCAGTTTTTCAATTAGCGTATTGAGCGATACAGTAGCTCGATGCACTAGCAAATGAGCAGCCTGAGGTTGCACCGCAGCAGTTGTCACGCAAACACAGTTGACAATAATGGCGGTTTTGCTAAAGTAACTAACATCACTATTTTTATATTTTATTATTAAGGACTTATGTATGGCCAATCCTATTGTCAGTCGCGCAGAATTTGCGATCGGCGGTAATCCAATGACGGTCAAGGGTGTAATTCAAAAGACCAGCTTGTTACTTGGTTTATCAGCCATTACTGGTGTGGGCTTTTTCTTTTATGCGCTTATGGCAGGTTTATCGCAAGGTTTTATTACGATGGCAGCCTTTGGTAGCATGATTGCTGCGTTTGTTCTGGCGCTTTTTATTACCTTTAAGCCGCAAAAAGCCAAGACTTTGGCAGTGCCTTACGCCTTGTTAGAAGGTATCTTTTTGGGCGGCATCTCGTTATTTTTCATGAGAATGTATCCAACAGTACCAGTCACTGCAATGTGTGCAACTTTCGTCACAGCTGCAGTTATGCTTGGTCTATATCGTTCAGGTCTAGTTAAGGTTACTGAAAAGTTCCGTTCTATCGTGACCTCGGCGGTCATTGCCATTATGCTTGTTTATGTAGCACAGTGGGTACTTTCTCTAGCGTTTGGCTCATCATTGCCGTTCCTATTTGAAGGTGGCGCTATCGCTATTGGCTTTAGCTTATTTGTGATCGTTATTGCTTCTTTCACTTTGCTATTAGATTTCGATAATATTGATCGCGGTGTGGCGATGGGTGTGTCTGAAGATTACGAGTGGTTGTTCAGTATTGGTATTCTTGCGACCTTAGTCTGGATGTATATCGAATTTATGCGTCTGCTAAGCTATCTACAAGACTAATTGTAAGAGCTACCTAACAATATCTTTGTATAGAAAAAACCGCCTTCCATTTGATGGAAGGCGGTTTTTTTATGAGCAAACTTTACAGACCTGTTTATATTAAATGCTTTTTAAAGAGACTAAGCACGTTTTAAGCGTAATGCATTTAATACGACAAATAGCGAACTGAGCGACATACCAATTGCAGCAAGCCAAGGTGGTACATAACCTAAAGCCGCTGGTATCAGGACGATACTATTATAAGCGAGTGCCCAACGGAAGTTTTGCTTGATAATACGTTCCGTCTTATCAGAGATACGTTTAGCCGCAGTGATGGCCTCGATTTGTCCATTTAAGATAATACTATCACTAGATACTTGTGCTAAGTCTGCCGCACCTGCAATCGAGGTCGACACATCTGCTGCTGCTAGCACTGGTGCATCGTTGATACCATCACCTACCATCAATACCACAGCACCGTTAGCTTGCAACTGCTGAATATGATTGACCTTATCGGTTGGTGATAGTCCGTTGTATGCAGATTGCATTCCCAAGTTCTCAGCCATCACTAACGCTTGCGGGCTTGGATCACCTGTCAACATAACAGACTCGATACCTAGTTCTTTAAGCGTATCGAGCATCGACTGCGCACTATCACGTACCTTGTCATTGAAATAAAAACATGCCAGCGCCTGCCATTTTTTGCTATCAGTGTTTTGATAAGACAATACCACTGCTGAGCTGGCTCGCTGAGCTACCAGATCGATGGTTATATCATCGTTTGCATCTATATCATTGGCGCTATTATCTGTTCTGTCTAACGCAAAATTCTTATGACCGATTCGATATACAGTGCCATCAATCATCGCTTCTACACCGCCCGCTGGATAATGCTGTACGACTTGCGTCGATGGTAGATGTAACTGATAGGCCGCCGTCAGTAACGCATGGGCAATTGGATGACGACTCCCTACTTCTAGCGCAGCTGCAATTGCTAAGAGCGTATCTTTTTGCGCTGTTAATGATAAACCATCAGATTCGGTCTGACTTTTTGATGTGATTAACTCGATATTTAATAAATTTGGTTTACCATAAGTCAGTGTTCCTGTCTTGTCAAAAGCAACATGCGTGATTTCAGCTAGCGTTTGTAATGTATGTCCACGCGTCGTCAAAAAACCATAGCTTGCCAGACGATTGGTTGAGACGGTCAAGGCAATCGGCGTCGCCAACGATAGCGCACAAGGACAAGTAGCCACCAAGACTGCTACGGTAGCCCAAATAGCTTGGCTTGGATCAACGATATACCAGCCGACAAATACCAAGACTGACAATACTAAAATACGCGCCACAAACCAACGTGCCAACTTATCCGCTTGCTGCGCCAATTTGGGTTTTTCGCTCATGGCACGATTCATCAATCGATCAATTAAGCCTATCTGGCTGTCCTTTGGCAATGCGGTGACTAGCATTTCGAACGGCTGGCTGTCATTTTGTGCACCGCCGACGATGTAATCACCTTGGGATTTGATGATTAAATCACCTTCGCCCGTCAGTAGACTTTGTGACACCGTTGCAGTAGAACTTAGCAAGATACCATCACTGATAATCTCTGAACCTGCCTCAACCAAAATGATGTCACCCACCTGTAAACTATGAGCGGTGACCATTTGCTTTGACTCTATATCGCCTTCGGGCTGTGATTGCGCATTTTGTTGGTTACGTGACTGCTGCCAGTCTTGAGCGATGCGTGATGTGAGCTGATAAATATTGGCATCCATACGCTGCATAAAGTCAGGCATGACTTCAGCCGCTACACTCGAACCCTTTTGAGCCTCATTTTCGATAGCTTTATCTTGTTGATATTCATTTTCTTTTAGCAGTTGTAAAATATACTCAGCTGCTGATTTGTCTTCAGCGATTTTTTGTACCAATACCGGCTCGACGACCACCAAATCGTTAGCCATAGTTGCGGCTTTTAGACGTGCGTTATGCTCGATATAACGCCCTGCCAGCAAAAAGAAAATAAACATACTGACCGAGTCATAGTATGTCTCCCCTTGCCCAGTGATGGTAGCGTAAAGACTGGCAAAGAAAGTAATAATCAACGCAAGACTGACGGGCACATCCATATTGACTTGGCGGGCACGAATCGCTGACCATGCGGAGGTAAAGAAAGGAATGCCAGCATAGAAAAATACAGGCGTACTCACAAACAAAGATACCCAACGCAAAAAGTCACGTTGGAATATCAACATGTCGCTATACTCACCAAAATAAAGCGCAACGGCATACATCATCGCTTGCATCGAACCTAGTGCAGCGATGCCGAGACGCAATAGCATTTGATTGTTATGACGTGCCAGCATGGCTTCGTGTGTATCTTGGCGATAAGGCTTGGCTTCGTAGCCGATTTCGTTGATGACCGCTAAAATGCGACTGATGGGTAATTTGTTTTCATCCCAAATGACCCGCATACGTTGGTTGGTCAGATTTACCTGACATTTACCAATACCCTCTAGCTCATCGAGACGCGACTCAATCAGCCAAGTACAGGCAGCACAGCGTAAGTTATTAACCGACAGCTCTGCTACTGACATGCCATCTTGCGCGTAAACGAACTGTGATTTTATCTCGTCATGATCGTAGACCTCAAGACGCGTCAGCTGAGTTGGCAAACTTGCCGTACGATTAATTTCCGATCGGTCAAGATAATACTGCTCAAGACCAGCCTCTACTATGCTTTGGGCAGCTAACTGACAGCCCATACAACACATCTCTCGTGACTGACCTAATATCTCAGCATAAAACGGAGGCTGAGGTACGGGATCGCCGCAGTGAAAGCAGTGGTCAGCCAGCGGAAGCACTAAGCCTTCGATGATAGAAGTGTCTTCATAAGAGTGATTGGTAGCAGATGATACTGATGATGGGATACTAGACATAGTCGCGCTTACTTCCTTTGACAGGCTTGCTTAAAATGCATTCATTTAAAGCAAACTTGCTCGTATTGACTGTACTGTACGTCATGCAATAGAGCCGTTTTTAATCACATGAATATTACTACTGTTAGTAGCATAGTATTCATAACAAACGGCTAATAGCAAACAATTAGCAACAGCGAATTCATACAAAATACATCGTGAGGGCAATCGTAAATTGTTATCTTATATGGCGTTTATCTACCAGATTGAAAGTGACTGACGCTTTCTTACAAGTATCGGTATTTTAATAGGGATTATACTATAAGCCATTGCTATGAGCAGTACCATCGCTCATGGCCTACGACCAATAAATGCCCGCGTTGACGATGATAGATTGAAAAATTTGTCAATTTGCGTCATTATGAGGCAGTTTTTTATCCAAAAATGGTGCGACATCCGTGCAAAAACCTAATTACAAGTTACCAAATACCAAGTTATCAGCGTCATCTAAGTCTGCTATGCACACGCTACCCTCGCAGCAGCGCGGCTTGGTCTTTAGTAGTCTGCTATTAATTACCATCATCGCAGGCATGGTGCTGTTGGCGCTATATTTGATCAAACTTGATCGCACCATTACTCATAAGTTTGAGGGCAAGCGCTGGGACATTCCAGCCAAAGTGTATTCGCAGCCGCTTGAGCTGTATCAAGGCGCCAATGTCGATAGAGATACAATGAAGACATGGCTAGAGTTGCTTAATTATCAAAGCAACAAGGCTTATGACCGCACAGGTACTTATCATCGGACTGGCAATACTTACTTTATTCACACTCGCGGCTTTACGTATAGTGCTAATGATAAAGATGCCGAGCAAGTCATCAAAATGACGATTTCTGGCAATAAAGTAGAGTCTATTCAAAGTACCCTACCTGCCAAAAGCGGTATCATTCGTCTAGAGCCTGTCAATATCGGTGGTATCTATCCCGACAGCAATGAAGATCGGATGGTTGTGTCTTTGGACGAAGTGCCTCAGCCGTTAATTGATGCCCTAATCGCTACCGAAGATCGCGCGTTTTATGAGCACAAAGGGGTATCGGTACGTGGTATCGCCCGTGCCGTAATTAATAACTTTACTGGTGGGGCCAGACAAGGTGGCTCGACCATTACCCAGCAGCTGATTAAAAACTTTTACCTCAATTCAGATCGTACCATCAAACGCAAAGCCAATGAAGCATTGATGGCCGTGCTACTTGAGCTGCATTACAGCAAAGATGAAATTTTACAGACCTATTTGAACGAGATTTATTTAGGTCAAAATGGCAATCGCTCTATTAATGGTTTTGGTTTGGCATCACAGTTTTATTTTGACAAACCACTTAATGAGCTGCGCTTAGATCAGCAAGCGATGCTGGTTGGTATGGCAAAAGGCCCAAGTATCTATAACCCACGTCGTAACCCAAACGACTCAAAAGCACGCCGTGATGTGGTGCTTAACAACATGCTGACCATGGGCACATTGAGCCAAGAAGACTACGACAAAGCTTTAAAGCAACCGCTTGGCATCGTGGATAAGCCTGCTGAAGGCAAAAGCCAGTTCCCTGATTTCTTAGATATTGTCAAACGTGAACTAAATACCGTTTACTATTCTGACGACCTCAAAAACGAAGGTCTGATTATTATCAGTACTCTAGACCCTATCGCTCAATTGGCCGCAGATAAAGCCGTTGATAGAAAACTTGGTGAACTGCGCCGTAATAGTAGCAAAACTAAGGATTTACAAGGCGCGTTAGTGAGTGCCAATCCTGAGACTGGCGAGCTAGTATCTGTCGTAGGTAGTGGTAGTGAATTTACAGGGTTTAACCGCGCGGTAGATGCCAAACGCCAAGTCGGCTCGTTGCTGAAGCCTATCATTTATATGACTGCGCTTGAGAGCGGTCGTTACAATTTGGCCAGTTCAGTAGATGACTCCCCTATTACGGTCAATCTAAACGACGGTACTGATTGGAACCCTAAAAACTACGACAACCGTGATCATGGCTATGTACCATTTACCACGGCACTGTCTCAATCATATAACCAAGCGGCAGTACGCTTAGGTATGGAGTTCGGCGTTAATACCTTTGCTAAGCAATTACAGCGCATGGGTATCAAAGAAAAAATCCCACCTTACCCATCAGCATTATTAGGCTCAGTTAATTTGAGTCCGATGGACATGCTTGGTATTTACCAAGTCTTTGCCACTGGTGGTTTCCGCACTCCTATTCACAGTATCCGTACGGTCATTGATGATCGTGGCCGTATTTTACAGCGTACTGGGCTTAACACTCAGCGCAGTATTCCACCTGAAACCAACTTTTTGACCAACTATGCATTACAGCAAGTCGTCTCAAATGGTACAGCCAGACGCGCCCAATCACTCGGCAGTAATTTAAACCTAGCCGGAAAAACGGGTACGACAAATGACTACCGTGATGCTTGGTTTGCAGGCTATAGTGGCAACTATGTGAGTGTCGTTTGGGTTGGTCGTGATGATAATAAACCGATTGGTTTGAGTGGTGGTACTGGCGCCTTACCAGTTTGGGTAGATTATATGAAACGCCTAAAACTGACTCCAGTTGCCCTACCAGAGCCAGAAGGTATCGAGTGGTTATGGTTAGAGAATAACTCAGGCAAACTGTCTAATGAACGCTGCGCTAACGCTCGCTACTTACCAGTAATGTCAGCTCATCTACCAGAAGAAGCCAGTAGTTGTGCGCTGAGCCTGTATCAGCAAGATCGTGCTCGTGAACAGACACAGTTTCAGAACCAGCAAGGTGATATCAATCAACAACGTCGCCGCGAAGGTTTAGAGATTCCAAATGGTGAAGCTGTTGAATCTGATGATGCAGCAGGTAGCAGCGAGCAAAGTGAAGGTGATGAAGACCGTGCTGATACTTGGTATGACCGTGCTGTTGAATGGTTCTAGCTGTTGAATGGCTCTAATACTGTTTTTGATATTTAGCTTTTAATATTTAAAAAAGGTTTTAACATGATGGTGTCATCTTTACGGACAACTACTTCAGTAAAACAAACCATAGTGCTATGGCGCAATAAAATCACGTCAAACAATACATTACTTGCAGGCAGCGCGATCGTTGGCATGCTAAGCCTAAGTGCCTGTCAAACAGCACCTAGCACGTCGACTACAGTGCAAACCACGCCTGTTCAAACATTACCAACGTCACAACCGACCGTGCCATCAACGACAACTGCTCGGGCGCCTATCACGGAAGCAAATGATCAAAGCAACTATCCAACCGAGCCTTACGATGCGGTTGAACAGTCCGAAACACCAAATCCGTTAACGCAAGAGACACCTGTATTTACGCCTCCTGCTCCAGAAGTAACACAGCCTGAACCTGTTATCATTGCGCCTTCTCGTAACGACTATATAATCTCTGAACCATCAGTACCGTCACATAATGAGCTACTGGAGCGCGCTAGAAGAAACTCGCAGCAACGTACTCAACAATCTGCCAGCAACAATAGCAATCTGCCGGCATTTCGCAATTTGATGCAAGTAGGTATCAGTCAGTTGAAAGCAGGTAATCTAACCAATGCAGAGAGCAGCTTTACCCGTGCACAGCGTCTAGCGCCCAAGTCATCAGCGGTATATTTTTATTTGGCACAAGTAGCATTAAAAAAGAACCAGCCTCGTAAGGCAGAAGCGATGGCACGTCGTGGTCTTAGCGTCTCTCAAGATAGCAATCGTAGACGAGCACTATGGCAAGTTATATTTCAATCAGGACAAGCTCAGGGTAACTCACGCGTGGTCAATGAAGCAAAAAAAGCATTGCGCTAATAACTGATATTTGCACATTTTAGATTCATTAGTTGAAACATCTATATACATTATGAATTTCATTGTATGTAGATTTATCTAGGGCAACCCCTAACACCTACACTTATTTTTATTTCCGCTTAAGGTTATCTTTATGGCATGGCAACAACTGCATTTACAATGCGAAAAATCAAACGTCGACTTAGCTGAAGCGCTTTTGTTAGAAGCAGGCGCATTATCAATAGCTTTAGACGATGCTGGCGATCAACCTTTGTTTGAGCCACTTCCAGGTGAATCACCGCTTTGGGATGAGGTGATACTAACAGGACTATTTGATGCGACTACTGATGCTGGCAGTCGTCAAGCGGTTGAGCAATTAAGTCATGAAATTGCTGCACAAGTGCAGGCTACTCGTATTTGGCTAACGGCTGTTGATGATAAAGACTGGGAGCGCGAGTGGATGAGCAACTATCATCCTATTGAATGTGCTAATGACTTATGGATTGTGCCTGACTGGCTAACGCCGCCTAACCCTGAAGCCACCAATATCATTATGGACCCAGGTTTAGCATTCGGTACTGGCTATCATGCTACGACTCGCCTATGCCTAGACTGGCTAACAGAGCAAGACCTAACAGATAAAGTGGTTATCGATTATGGTTGTGGCTCAGGTATTCTAGGGATTGCTGCTTTGCTATTGGGTGCACGTCAGGTATATGCAGTCGACATCGACCCGCAGGCGGTACTTGCTACCAATCAGAATGCGGTACGCAACAATGTAGGCGATCGTTTACAGGCATTTTTGCCAGAAGAATTTACAGAGTATTGCTCGCAACATGACGTTTTGCCTGTAGAAGTGATTGTTGCCAATATTTTAGCAAAGCCGCTTATTGGTTTAGCACCTTACTTTGCAACACTGATTGCGCCAAAGGGCCGTATCGTTTTGGCAGGTTTAATTGAGTCGCAAACCGAGCAAGTCACTGAAGCTTATCAAGCATATTTTGCACTGGATCCTAAGCATGCTTTTACTGCGCAAGAAGACCAACATTGGCAGCGTTTATCAGGTACATTTACCAGCTAGCAACATTTAATTACATCTGTTACGATAGAGGGCAGTCAAATGTTATGTATTTGACGCCACTCTGTCTTTGCCCATAATCATCGAAATTAAATAAGTAAAATGAGTATTGTGGGCAGCTATTGGTGAGTGGCTAAGCGGTATTGATAACCATACTTTTTTGGATTCGCCTCTATGACCACACCAATAAAAACCCAATGCCCCCATTGCCAAGCTTGCTATAGCGTTAGACAAACTCAACTGAATCAAGTCAATGCTACCATCAGCTGTGATCGGTGCCAGCAAAGTTTTTTGGTCAATAAGCATCTTGTGGTAAATTCTGAGGTCATTCAAAAGCCAACATCACAAAAAAACATTCCTGCTCAACAAAAAGCTCAAACTCAACCAATATCAAACGAGCAAAAAGCGACTACTAGTAGCAATCAGCATAACCCTCAAAATGTGCCAAATCGCCCTACACCTTCAATCAGTAAGAAAAAATCATCTGATATTTTGATTCATGACGACTTAATTTATGATGATATGGATATAGACGATCCAGAAGAGAACGTTCAAGAGTATGACTCATTAGATAGCATGGATGCATGGTTAACTCAAGCCAGTAATACCAGTCCTAGCGTAGCAACCACAGAAAAACCAAAAGCGACTCCTTCTAAAGAAACTATCAAAAGCCCTAATCCATCAACAAAGAAACCATCTACTAGTACAATATCAACATCAACACAGGACATGCTCAGCTCGGCAGTGGCCAATGATATTCATGCCAATGTTGAGAGTACTGATAACAATTCATGGCTGCAAAAACTATTAGAAGAACAAAATCAAGACGAAGAAACACCACCAGATGATACAGACTTATCACAGCTTCTCTCTGATATGGGAGTACCCGTTAAAGATGAAGACCCTGCTGCCGACGATCGCTTAAGAAAAACACAGCTACCGTTTGCACCAACCCAAACGACACGTTCAATTGCATCATTATTATGGATACTAGGTTGTTTGGTCTTAACACTGCTACTCGCGGCTCAGTATGTTATTTTTAACTTAGAAAATTTAGTCAAAAACCCAGCCTACGCTCAGCGTCTCCAATCAATATGCTCTATCGCTGCCTGCAGCTTGCCCAGTGCGGACTTATCAGCCCTTACTATCAGCAATACCTTTCATAGAAGCAGTCAGATCAAAACTGCTGGTACATTTAGCGATATAGGCGCTACTCTAAGTAATGGGAGCCCGCAATCACAACTATACCCAAATGTAAAAATAAGCGTTTATGGTAAAGATAAGATTATTGGAGAGTTTATTGCAGGTCCAAACGATTATTTATTAGGCAAGCAAAGTCAGTTAATGGCCAATACAGATAGACAGCTATTGTTTACTATCCCTGTCGCTAATGCGCAAATTCGCGACATTACTATGACCGCTCTTTATTAAATTAGAGTGTTATATATAAATAAGTCTGAGTAGAAAACACGCTGTAAATTCACTTTCAATTAAACCGTGATAGCTAAGATAACGATGAATCTATCAGCGCTAGGCGATATTAATTTGATATACTATGGTTCTGACCCCTTACAATCAGAATTTTTCTTCATCTCAAGGATATTATTTTATGGCACCTCATGCACAGCATAATGCCAATCATTTTGCTAAAAGCTCTGAGCACCCTGCCGATTATAATAAAGACGAATACCAACCACCTACGCACGGCTTTGATTTTGCTAGTCAACACTATACAAGTAGTGCGCAGCAACCTCTACGAGTTCATGTAGAGCGTGTGGTACGTCAGTACTTTGCGATGTTAGGAGATGAGATGCCCACTGATTTATATGAGCTGATTTTGAAGCAAGTCGAAGAGCCTCTCTTATCTGTCGTCCTAGAAAAAACAAGAGGCAACCAAACCAAATGTGCTCAGATATTAGGCCTAAATCGAGGCACTTTGCGCAAAAAAATGAAGACCTATGATTTAATGTAGCATTGTTATATGAGCTTACCCATCATCATTGACTATCATTATGTATGGCAATCAAACGTTCGTCGCTTTATCTATCATGATACGGCATACCGTTGTCATCATCACCTTGCCAGACGTTTACGTCAGGCTTTTTTTATGGAAAATTTCTTATGAGTACAACCCCACTTGCCCTACTATCGGTCTCCGATAAGTCTAATATCGTCGAGTTTGCTCAAGGCCTTCTCAAAGCAGGTTTTGGTTTATTATCTACTGGCGGTACTTATCGTCTGCTCACAGAAAACAATGTCGCCGTGACTGAAGTATCAGATTACACAGGCTTTCCTGAAATGATGGATGGCCGTGTTAAAACGCTACATCCTAAGATTCACGGTGGCATTCTAGGACGCCGTGGTACAGATGATGCAGTAATGAGTGATCATGCGATCGAACGTATCGACTTGGTCGTCGTGAACTTATATCCATTTGCTGAAACGATCGCACGTGCTGACGTGACTATGAACGACGCTATCGAAAACATCGATATTGGTGGCCCTACCATGGTACGTTCAGCAGCGAAAAACCACGCACATGTAGGTATCGTCACTGATCCAGCTGATTATGACCGTGTACTTAATGCCTTAGACGGTGGCACCGAACTGACGACTGCTTTACGTTATGATTTGGCAGTAAAGGCGTTTGAGCATACGGCACAGTACGACGGTATGATTGCAAACTTCTTAGGTAGCCGTGTCAACGAAACTCAAGAGCCAGAAAACTTCCCGCGTACATTCAATGTACAGCTTGAAAAAGCACAAGACCTACGCTATGGTGAAAACCCGCATCAAAACGCGGCTTTCTATACTGAAAACCAGCCTTTGAAAAGCAAACAAGCTTCAATCGCAACGGCTAAGCAGTTACAAGGCAAAGCGCTATCTTATAACAACATCGCTGATACCGATGCTGCGCTTGAGTGCGTTAAAGCTTTCAGCGCGCCTGCTTGCGTTATCGTTAAGCATGCCAACCCTTGCGGTGTCGCGGTTGATAATGACCAAGTAGCGGCTTATCGTACTGCTTTTAGCACCGATCCTGAATCGTCTTTCGGCGGTATCATCGCATTCAACCGTCCGTTGACGCTTGCTGCGGCAAAAGCCATTATCGACAATCAGTTCGTAGAAGTAATCATTGCACCTAGTATCGAAGACGGTGTACTTGAAGCGACAGCCACTAAGAAAAACGTACGTGTCTTGGTATGCGGCGAGCTACCAGCACCAGATCAGCGCGATATCCAACTTGACTATAAGCGTGTCAACGGTGGCCTACTGGTACAAGAGCAAGATCTAGGCTTAATCACTGCTAACGACCTAAAAATCGTCACTGATGTACAACCAACTGAAGCGCAAGTGGCAGATCTACTGTTCAGCTGGAACGTGGCAAAATACGTCAAATCTAATGCCATTGTCTACGCAAAAGGCCAACGTACTATCGGTGTTGGCGCAGGCCAAATGAGCCGCGTTAACTCAGCACGTATTGCTGCTATCAAAGCAGAACATGCTGGACTAGCAACTGAAGGTGCTGTTATGGCATCAGATGCGTTCTTCCCTTTCCGTGATGGCATCGACAATGCTGCTGAAGTAGGTATCTCTGCTATCATTCAGCCAGGTGGCTCTATGCGTGATGACGAGACCATTGCTGCTGCTAATGAGCATGGTATCGCGATGGTATTTACTGGCATGCGCCATTTCCGCCATTAAACAATCACCTATTAGTTTAAGACTAGGATTAGTCGTAGCAATTGTATTTATTACTGCGACTAATTTTCAGCTTCTATAGTATTCGTGATAATTATCGTTAAAGCATCACCCAAAAAAAAGCCACTGCATCAATCGATACAGTGGCTTTTTTAATAGCTAAGAATAACGAACTAGCAAATACTTAGCGTCCTTGCGCATTTGCCATGTTGCTTTCATTAATCTCAACCGTATATACCATACGTAGATAGTCCAAATAGTCTTGCAACTGGTCTTGGCCTAAATTGTCACGGATAATACTGGCTGTTTGCGCTCTTTGCATATCAGACAGTGGCGACTGCTGCTCAGTTTTAATACGGTCTCCAACCAGTAGCGTTGCACCCATCTCAGTCTCACTAGCGATCGCGACAACACCGTTATCAGCGGCTTGCTGACTAAATGCCAATCCACGCTCTTTGTCTGTTAACTGTGTCGTTTGACGGTTAATCTCACCCAGTGCTTGGAAACTAACCGACTGCTTACTGATATCAGCTGGTGTCTTGATACCAGCAGCCAATGCTTTAGCATCTTTTAAAGCTAATGCTGTCGCTTTCTGCTGACGGAGTATTTGAGTGATTCTTGGGGTTGCATTTGCTAGAGCAAGCGTCTTAGTAGGACGATAATTGCTTGGCTGTAACCATACGGTACCGTTACCAACTTCTACGCCTGCCGTTACCGCCTGATCTTGAATAGTAAACTCATCAAATGCCTGTTTAACCACAGCTGGTTGCGGCAGTGCTGATTTGTTGTTCACTTTACGATAATCTTTGATACGCTTTAAACTGACGTTTTCTTGCTGTGCGATATCTTCGATACTGAAGCCATCTGCCGCCAAATCATTGATTGACGTTACTTTATCAGCATAGATTTCCTGACGTTTATACTCTTTTGCTTTCGCAGTCAGCTCATCACGCATACTGTCTAGGCTTGGAATTTTTTTGCCATTGTCTTCAGTAACCGTAAATATCTGATAACCAAAGCTGGTTTTGATAGGCGCAGTCACATCACCAACGCTCAACCCTTCTAGTGCCTCTTGTACAGTATCTGCATCACTGCCAAACACTGACGGATTAAAGCGTCCGATATCACCACCTGTTTCACCTGATGGATCGTCCGACTCTGCTTTAGCAAGCGCAGCAAACGCTTCACCTTTATTCAGACGTGCTTTCACTTTATCGGCTCTTGTCTTGGCATCTTTACCAGTAAACAGTATCTGACTGACTTTACGCTCATCAGTAGCCGAAATGCTCTGCTTATATGCTTCATACTGCTGCTGCAACTCTTCTGCTGTTACTTCATCAACCTTGATAGTTTGCGGGCTGAGCTGGATATAAGCCAAGTCAACCATCGCTGCACTTTTCAATGTGTCTTTGTTGGCATCATAATATGATTGAATGTCGGCTTTGCTAAGCTTAACCTTATCAGCATAATCTTGCCAATTAAAGCGGTGTACCCAAACGTTGCGCGACTCAAGTTGCAAATCAATCAATTGACTGACCGCTTGCATAGGATAAACGGCCGTACCAACGATACTGGCATTTAATTGATCCAAGCTTAACTGATTGCGAAATTCTGCAAATAGCTGGTTTTTGGTCATGCCGCGCTGACGCAAGAAGTTTGAGAACTGATCGTTTGAAAAGTTACCCTCTGCATCTTGGAATATTTCTTCTTGACGCAGCAGACGATTGATCGTGTCGTCAGACACTGTCATACCAAGCTTGCCTGCTTGCTGCTCTAACAACGTACGGTCGATTAGACCTTTTAATACTTGCTCATGAAGCACATCTTCATTCAATAGGCTGGCATCTTCAACTTGCTCTAGCACTTCAGAACGACGGCTATTAACAGCAGTTTGATACTCGGACAGTCCTACGCTTGCCTCACCTACCTGCGCAATCTGGTTGGGATCGACGTTGCCGCCAAAATAGCTTTCGACACCCAAGAGAGCGAGCGGCGATAGGCATAAAATCAATAAAATGCGACCTGGCCAGCTTTTTAAGAAATCGCGCAATTTATCCATAGTTATCTCTGCTTTATTAACCTATATTGATGAAAAACCATTGTAATACTGTTAGGAGCTGTTGAGTGCAACCTGTCAATATCAGTACTATTTAAGCTAGCAATGGTAAGAGTAAGAGCGTATGCATTTTATAGTAAAAAACAAAATTTACTAAAGAAATCTGACTTAAATGACACACCTATCGCGCGCCCTATGATACGTGATTTTTCATGCAGACTCAAAATATTCACGACGCATGATACAAACTATAGCGATAAAAAAAGCACCTAAATATTAGGTGCTCTCTTCGATGGCTAGCTCATTACTTCAGCTATAGACCACCGACTATCATTTTACGCTTAAAAAACCGGCTTAGTTCAAGCGCTCTTTTAAGTTTTTACCAGCTTTGAAGCTTGGTACTTTGCTTGCTGGAATGCTTAGCTCTTCACCAGTCTTAGGGTTGCGACCAGTGCGTGCTTTGCGATCTTTTACACTGAAAGTACCAAAGCCAACTAATGAGATGCTATCGCCAGCTTCTAGCGCTTCACCAACACTTTCCATAACAGCGTTTAGTGCATCACCAGCTTGGGTTTTATTTAGACCACTTTTGTCTGCGATGCTATCAATTAATTCTGACTTATTCATAAAATTTCCTTCAAGTTTAAGGGGGTAATAAATGCTCACGCCAAGTATTGTAACGCTCTCATGGTGCTTACGCAATAAAAACTACCTAACTGGCGCATTAACAGGTTCTTCTTTGTTATCGTCTTTATATCAAGGCAGCATAAGGAGCGCAAGCGATTTTACATATTTTTGTGCTCTACACTACGTATTTGACACCTAATGTTACGCAAAGCGTTAGGAATTTATATATAAGTGGCTCTGCATAACTGAGACGATTGGCTTTCCTATTTTCTACGCTTTGACAGATTTGTCAATTGCCGTCTGTACATTGCTATGCATTAAGTTTGTATATTGCTGGTCATAAATAAAAGTGTCTTTATTGACTGCTAAATTGTAATGTAATAGTTTAGCCACTACAGAAACTAGCGTTACTTTTTATTATAAAGACGTTACTATAAGCAAAATATCACTGCAAGTCTTGGGCAAATACAGACTTCTGTTTGCTCAATATCTAAAACTTGCTAAATAAAAAACGGATTACTTACATGAAGCGTTCTACGTTGTCTCACTCTTTTCTTAATATCATTTTAGTATTTATCGAGTCGGCGCTGACATTACTGTTACGTTTGGATCCTGAACTGCGTAAGGCCGCTTATCCGCTCGCCAAGCAAGGCACCGTGGTGGCGCTTCGCCTGTATTTACCGCATGTAGAAGTATTTGCCACCTTTAGTACCAAAGGCGTGTTACTAGATGCGCAACTGCCGATTGGTCGTAGTGAGCCTGACGTGGTTATCAATGCCTACAGCATTCAAATTATCAACGCCATCACCACTCATGATAGCGAAACCACTGAAAAGCTACAGATGCGCGGTGAGTCGATTCAAGTACAACTGGTTAAACAGTTTATTATGCAACTTGGGCTTGGCAGCTTGATTCAGGGGCTGATTAAAAAGATAAAAGGTGGTAAAGCCAAAACCAAACCTACAGAAGCTGATTTGGAAGAAAAAAAGAACAACTACAAACTTCGTATTAAAGAGCAGCAAACACAGATTAATACCTTGACCATTAAAAACCGTGAACTCGAAACAACCGTGAGAGAGCTTCAGAGCAAGCAAAAGACGTTGATGATTGTCACTGTTGTCGCGCTTGTCATTATGATCGGCTCAATCATCGCACTATTGATGAATTAGTTTTGGTTCGCTGAATTACCTATAAATAAGCGTTCAATGTCTCCTACAGATATTGAACGCTTATTTTTTACTTCGTCAAATATATTTGTAGCAAACGAATTAAACTACTTATGTCTCATTCATATATCTCTTCTAAACATCATTGTTTTTATCAATTACAGCAATAAGCTTGATTAACCATTGAACCACACTTTAATCTTGACTAAATTACTCGGGATTAAGTATAATTACCTTAATCGTTGCACACATCGGGTTAATCATCTGTTGTTCAATAACGATAAGACAAAACTTAGCTGACGTATGATCGGTTGCTCTTTTTATCTTATGAGTACTTATTAAGACTTTTGGCTAAGATCGTTGTTAAACATAAATGACATCAAGTTTGGAGATAACACATGCGTTTGACTACTCGGGGCAGATACGCTGTTACCGCATTATTAGATTTGGCATTACAGACCAGCCAACAAGACAGTGCTGTATCGTTATCCGATATCGCCAAACGGCAATCGATTTCAATTTCGTATCTTGAACAGTTATTTTCTAAGCTCCGCAAACGCGGCCTTGTCACGAGTATTCGCGGTGCTGCAGGTGGTTACCACCTAGCTAAACCATTGAATGAGATAGATGTGATGAGCATCATATCTGCGGTTGATGAGTCAGTAAACGCGATGCAGTGTGAAGGACGCGGTGACTGTCAAGGTGGTACAATGTGCCTAACTCACGATCTGTGGTGTGCACTGTCGAATCATATCGAACAGTACTTGAAAAATATAACATTAGCGCAATTATTAGACATGGAAAACGTGCAGTCAGTCTCAGAGCGTCAGCACACCTCTACAAAAGATATTTCCATAAAAGACATTAATACTATTACTCTATCGAACAGCGAGGCAAACCCAGCATGAGCCAACATAACAACCTTATATACTTAGATTATGCCGCCACTACCCCAGTTGCTAAATCAGTAGCTGCTAAAATGAGCGAGTATTTGACTGTAGATGGTGTCTTTGGTAACCCAGCTTCACGTTCACATGGTTACGGCTGGCAAGCGGAAGAAGCAGTAGAAACTGCTCGCGGTCAAGTTGCTGAAGTTATCAACGCTGATCCACGCGAAATCGTCTTTACTTCTGGTGCGACTGAGTCTGACAACCTAGCCATTAAGGGTGCGGCACATTTTTATCAGTCTCGTGGCAAACATATCATTACCAGTAAAATTGAGCACAAAGCTGTATTAGATACCTGCCGTGAGCTTGAGCAAGAAGGTTTTGAGATTACGTATCTTGAGCCACAGCCAAGCACAGGTCTTATCCTGCCAGAGCAAGTAAAAGAAGCACTGCGTGATGATACGATTTTAGTATCACTTATGATGGTGAACAATGAGCTTGGTACTATTACTGATGTTGCAGCGATTGGTGAAATCACTCGCGAAGCTGGCGTAGTTTTCCATGTTGATGGCGCTCAGTCTGTTGGCAAAGTAAAAATAAATCTTGAAGAAATGAAAATTGATTTGATGAGCTTCTCAGGTCATAAAGCATACGGCCCTAAAGGTATCGGCGCATTGTTTGTTCGTCGTAAGCCACGTATTCGCTTGAAAGCTGAGCAACACGGCGGTGGTCATGAGCGCGGTATGCGTTCAGGTACACTACCAACGCATCAGATCGTTGGTCTAGGCGCAGCATTTGCTTTGGCTAATGAAAGCTATGAAGCTGACCATGCACATGCAGCCAAATTACGTCAAAAACTTTGGGATGGCCTACAAGATATCGAAGAGATTTACTTAAACGGTGATCTTGAGAATAGCGTACCAAATATTGTAAACATCAGCTTTAACTTCGTTGAAGGCGAGTCATTGATGATGTCACTTAAAGACTTAGCGGTATCATCAGGTTCAGCCTGTACGTCAGCAACGCTTGAGCCATCATATGTACTACGTGCAATCGGTCGCCCAGATGAATTGGCACATAGCTCAATCCGTTTCAGCTTCGGCCGTTATACCACTGAAGAAGATATCGATACTGTTATCAAACAGATGCATGAAGCTGTTGATAAACTACGTGCCCTATCACCACTTTGGGATATGTATCAAGAAGGTGTTGATCTAAATTCAGTCGAGTGGGCTGAGCACTAATTTCTAATATGGCTTTTTAGTATAGCTAGCAATATATTTATTAAACAATTGATCAGACAATTAAATTAAGCGTTTGACCCCAATTATCGATGAGTAGTGAGACATTTAAAGTCGATAAACGACTACTCATCATCTAACTAGGAGAAAACCCCATGGCCTATAGTGACCAAGTTATTGATCATTACGAAAACCCACGCAACGTTGGTAATCTTGATAAAAACGCCAAGAACGTTGGTACCGGTATGGTCGGTGCCCCAGCATGTGGCGATGTAATGCGTCTACAAATCCAAGTCGACGATAATGGTATTATCGAAGATGCACGTTTCAAGACTTATGGCTGCGGTTCAGCGATTGCTTCAAGCTCGCTCGTTACCGAGTGGCTAAAAGGCAAGAGCTTGGATCAAGCTGGCGAAATTAAAAACAACGATATCGCTCAAGAGCTAGCATTACCACCAGTAAAAGTGCATTGCTCTGTACTTGCAGAAGACGCCATTAAAGCCGCTATTAGCGACTATAAAGGTAAGCATGGCGTAGCAGCTCCAACAGAAGAAGCTGCGATCTAAATTGGGCTAGGCCTGCTAGCGTATGCGCTACGTTGTACTAGCAACGCTAAAGTAGCAATCTGCAATCGCTACTGACGCTAAAGAGGTGACAATGACACTTATGTAATTGTCACCTTTTGTTTTCTAATAGTCGCAAGCCTACACTTTTGGCAATCTTGTAATTTTGGTTGTCAGTTTATCTAGATTTTTTATTGATATTTATGATTAATAGTCAATGGGAGTTGGCATGATTGAAATGACAGAACGCGCCGCTCAGCATGTTCGAGACTTTTTGGACAATCGCGGCAAAGGCGAAGGCATTCGAGTTGGTATCCGTACGGCGGGTTGCTCGGGCTTGGCTTACGTTTTAGAGTTTGTAGATACCCCTGATGAAAACGACACGCGCTATGAAAGTCGCGGCGTTAGCATCTTTATTGATCCTAAAAGTCTCGTATATTTAGACGGCTTGTTGATGGATTACGAAAAAGAAGGTTTAAACGAAGGCTTTAAATTCACCAACCCTAACCAAAAAGGTGAATGTGGTTGCGGTGAGTCTTTCACAGTTTAATGGTTCAATGGCTGAAAACTGATAGATTTATGCTTCGCCAAGTTTTCATAAGAACAGTGCAGTATCTCTGCTATCGCTATGAAGAAAGGTTAATGTAATTGAGTAGGCAAGCGATTGAGATATTCTTAGCTAGGTCATGACTTCAAAAATAAATAAAAAAGCAAGGCATCAGATTATGACAGATATTACTTCAGAACCACAGTTTGATAACTTCTTTGCCCTATTTGAGCAGCCTGTACAATTTGAAATCAACCAAAGCAATCTAGAGCAACGTTTGCGATTGCTGCAGAAACGCTTTCATCCTGATAATGTTGCAAAAAATCAGACCGATATGGTTCAAGCACAGTTGCAGTCTGAAAAAGCATCAGCTTTAATCAATCAAGCATATCAAACACTAAGCGCTCCTGATAGCCGTGCTGGTTATTTATTAGACATGGCGGATCAAGCACAAAACATAGAGCATTCAATCGCAGATTTAGACTTTCTAGAAGATGCGATGCAGATGCGTATGGATCTAGATGATGCTATCGAAGACAAAGATCTTGCAGCCTTGCAGCAATTACATCCTCAAATTACAGAGCGTCTAGCAAATCAATCTGGACGCTTTAGCAACGCTTATCAAAATCAAGATTGGCAGACAGCGATTGATGCGACACAGAAGCTAAAGTTTTTAGTTAAGCTAAATGCTGATGTGACGTCAGGGCTTGATGATGTTGCAAATTCATCGCATTCAGATGACGATGACTTATACGTCTAAATATCTGTGGTTATGGCCCTCACTAACAAGCTAAATTCTATATATTTGGTTAAAATAGTGACCGTGATACCGTATAATCTTTGATTCTAAGCGCATCAAACTGTCAGAATCCGTATTCCATAGAATGAGATTACCGACGTTAGACTCTCTTACTGCATATGCTATATTTGCTCCATTTCACTTATTTATTTTATCTCTGAGTTATTCTTATGTCTTTAATGCAAATTGCTGAACCCAATCAAAGCGCTCAACCTCACCAACATAAATTTGGTTTGGGCATCGACCTCGGTACTACACGCTCGTTGATTGCTGTGGTGCGTTCAGGTAAGGCACAAGTCTTAGAGGCAGGCGCAGCGACAGATACATTATTACCGTCTGTTGTCTATTATCCAGCTACTGGTATGCCATTGGTTGGCTATGACGCCCTAGCGCATTTAGCGGATGATCCAAAAAATACGATCGTCTCGGCTAAGCGTTTTATGGGTCGTAGTCAAGCTGATATCAAATTCTCTCATCCTTATGAGCTGTCTGGTAATAAAGATGATATGCCCGCCTTTGTAACTGCTCAAGGTGAGGTTTCTCCTGTTGCAGTATCAGCGCGTATCTTAGCCGCTCTTGAGCAACGTGCAGCAAGTGCCTTACCTGCAGATAGCATCGAGGGTGCTGTGATTACCGTGCCAGCTTATTTTGATGAAGCACAGCGTCAAGCAACCAAAGATGCTGCACAAGCAGCTGGTATCAACGTACTTCGCTTGTTGAATGAACCAACGGCCGCTGCGGTCGCTTACGGGCTTGACCAATCATCAGAAGACAGTAAAAAAGAGAGCTATTACTTAATCTATGATTTGGGCGGTGGTACTTTTGACGTTTCTATCTTAAAGCTTACCGACGGTGTCTTTGAAGTGTTGGCAACTGGTGGTAATAGCGCACTAGGCGGCGATGATATCGATCGTCTTATTACCAATTGGATTATTAAACAATTAAATATCGATCCAAAAGACGTAAGCCTGCACGACAAATCAATACTAGCTCAACAAGCAAAAGCTTATAAACAAGCGCTGACTGATGCTGAACAAGTAGATATCAATGTGGTTGTCAATGGTCAGTCTTATCAAGGCGTATTAAGCCGTACAGACATACTAACTATCGTAGAACCTGTCAGTCGCCGTACGCTAAGCGTGTGCGAACAAGTCCTACGCGATGCCAAGCTGTCTACTACAGATCTAGATGAAGTTATCTTAGTGGGTGGTTCGACTCGTATGCCTGCAGTGCAGCAAGTCGTGACTGATTTTTTTGCTAAGCAGCCACTTTGCCGTCTGAATCCAGATGAGGTCGTTGCCTTAGGCGCTGCCCAGACTGCTCATCAATTGGTTAATGGTGATAGTGACAATAATTTATTATTATTGGACGTGACGCCATTATCATTAGGTCTTGAGACCATGGGCGGTTTGGTTGAAGTACTTATCCCACGCAACACGCCTATCCCTGTGAAGAAGCGTCAAGTGTTTACCACGTATCAAGACGGTCAAACAGGCATGGTGATTCACGTCGTGCAAGGTGAGCGCGAAACAGTAGAAAACTGTCGTTCTCTTGGACGTTTTGAGCTGTATGGTATCCCGCCAATGAAAGCTGGGTTTGCTCGTATCGAAGTTACCTTTAGTATTGATGCTAACGGTCAGCTTACTGTCAGCGCGCAAGAAACTACGACCAAAACAGAAAGCAAAATCGAGATTGTGCCTTCTTATGGTCTATCAGATGAGCAGAAAGAACAGCTGCTTGTTGCAGGGTTTAAACACGCAGAAGAAGACAAAAACGCGCGTTCTTTAATTGAGACAAAAGTAGAAGCGGAACGTGAAGTACTTGCCCTAGAGTCGGCACTTAACGAATTTGCGGCGTTGCTTTCTACTGAAGAACAACAGTCACTAGCAGAGCATATACAAGCGCTACGTAATTCTCTTAGCACTGATGACTTAGCGCTTATTGAAGCACAACAAGCACAGCTCAAGCCGCATAGTGATGCCTTTGCTGCACGTATTATGAATCAAAGCGTCAAGACCAGTATGGCCGGTACTAGTGCCAAAGACTGGTAATAAATACATCGACATATATAGCTTAGCTAACATATTAAGCTAACTTCTAATATTTTTTAAATTGATTAGCATCGGACAGATAATTTATGCCAAAAGTTACCGTACTACCCCACCACGAAATTTGCCCTGAAGGCGCAGAAGTTGAGCTACAAGCTGGTGAAAACTTATGCAAAGCACTATTAGAAAAAGGCATCAAAATTGAGCATGCTTGTGAGATGTCAAAAGCTTGTACCACATGTCATGTTGTAGTACGTAAAGGTTTCAACAGTTTGGATGAGATGGATGATATCGAGGCGGATCTACTTGATCGTGCTTGGGGCTTAGAGCCTGACTCACGTTTATCTTGTCAGGTCATGCTTGATGATGAAGACTTGACCATCGAGGTCCCTAAATATACCCTCAATCACGCTAAAGAAAATCATTAAACACTGAAGATACTTTCTAGTTAAGATTAAAAAAGGCCAGCTATATGATAGTTGGCCTTTTTCTATATATAATTTTAATATATTAAGCTTGAAATACTTAACGCTTACTTGCGATTGGCATTCTCACGCTTACTTTCTGCGGCTATGTCCTTTACTACTTTTTCTTCCTCTTGCTCTATGCGTTCCAGCGCAAAATTTAAACGAGCTCTAATATCTTGATAATCATTGTCTTTCATATCTTTGAAATTCAAATGCAAATTGAAACCAGGTAATGTGTGGTCGACCCATTTAGATAAATGACCTGTACTGGCACTAGGGTCAAGTACTTGCCATGCATCGATCTTTTCATCAATACCTTTCAAGCAAAATGCGGCAACGTGTTCGCATTCATAATTATGGCAAATATAATCGTAAGTGCTTTCACTGACCAATATCTGATCTTTGCCCGCACAGGACTCAAGCCTAGAAGCTAGGTTGGCTTCTTTGCCAATGATGGTATAGCTTAATCGACTATTACTACCAAAATTGCCAACGTGACAGTAGCCAGTGGTGATACCAACACGTATATATAAACCTTCAAACCCCATCAACCGCCATTTTTGGCGTAAGGTACGCATTTCTCGGCGCATATCAATTGCCATCGCCACACAATCTAATGCATCTTGACGCGAGCCGCGACTATTAGGCTCACCAAAAAAACATACCATGCCATCACCAATAAACTTATCAAGCACTGCACCATGCTTATCAGCGATTGACGTCATACAATGCATATAAGTATTGAGAATGTCTGACAAGTTGTCAGAGCTTAGACTATCAGACAGTTCGGTAAAGCCGATAATATCTGAAAACATGATAGTTATTTTTGCGCGTTTATTAGAAACACTAACGGGGCTATCCGATTTGACAATAGGCTCCCAAATTTGTGGGGGTACAAAACGGGTAAGCTTATTGATCACTGATACCATCGTGCTTAGGCGTCCCCCTGCCTTATAAGCAGAAGCCTTATAACCAATGTATTCTTGATACATACGCCAGAACTGATACAAAATAACCCCTAAACTTGCCACCATTACTATCAATGGTAATAAGCCTTCATCAAAATCCATACTATTCGCATTTAAGACTGTGCTAACGTAGAAAAATACAATGATAGTGACGACAGATACAGATAACAGTCTGAGGTGATTCTCAGGTCGGCTAAGAATGATACGTACACCAATCAAAGCAGCCAAGCTGATTGATATGACCGTACAGCATGGTAGGGAGCCAATGACAACCGATAATAGAATAATAACGATATTAGACGTCCAAAAGCTGGTCTGACGTCGGTAGTTATATATCAGGATCAGGAGACTTGGCAATGTAATAATAACCAATAGTGCCATTGAGATAGAACGGAAGTCGTAATATATAGCATGCAAAACAACCGTCATTATTAAAACGAAGACTTCTGGATAATCGAAACGACAAACTCCAGCATCTTTCAGCGGCGACTTTGGTTTGAATGTCTCTGAGAAGGTCATATGAGATTCACTTAAATAAGGTGAGCTATCTGAGAGACAAAGGCATACTACACTAACATATGTACGTTATTTGTCCTTATGACGATTTATCATAAGATATATTTAATAATATATTATACTTTTGAAATAAGTTTAAACAAGGTTACTGATGACTATAAGGCGACCTTTTGTCTAGTTTATTCACTGTTTTATAGTTTTTATCCACATTTAAATAAAAAGAGAGGCCAGATATATTTAAGTATCTGGCCTCTCTTTTTACATATAAAATTAAGGTTCAATCTATTCTTATTGAAGGCAAAATAGAATGATAATTACATTTGCCAATCAAACGGCATTTGGTGATGACCACGTAGCGCCATCATCAATGTCTGCTGCATTTGCGCCAACACTTCTTTGGTATATGGCACAGCTGGTACACCCCATACTGGGTTTGGCCATTGCATATCATTTTGATAACGGACAATGTGATGAAAGTGAAGTTGTGGCACTTGATTACCAAGAGCGGCCACATTCATTTTATCAGCTTGAAAGGTTTTAGCTAACTGACTCGACAACCAGCTGGACTCTCGTAAAAACTGTGTTTGATCTGCCTCAGACAGCTCATATAACTCTTTGATACCGGAGACACGTGGCACTAATATCAGCCAAGGAAATTGGCAGTCATTGATTAAACGACAAGTGGATAATGGAAAATCCCCCACTAAAAAACTATCAGCAGCAAGTTTATGATGAAGTTGGAACATAATGACGGTTCTCTTGTTGTTTAATGCAAATAAAATACAGAGGGTTAAAAAGTTAGTTGGGCTATTTTATCAGTTATCGGGTTGATAAAATAGCACCATAATTTATTGGTTTAATATGACTACTGAGCCTACTGATATCTAGCCATGTACTAAGCAGGCTCTGTCACCATGTGCTCGCTAAAATAGCGCAGCAGCTCTTGTATGACCGTTACGCGCTGTTGCGGTGTGGCCAGTTTATCGCTATTTTGGTAACGGATACCAGATGCGCCATTCATACGATAATGCTGACCATTTGATTGGATCAATTTAATAATCGCTAACGCATCAACGGGAGTATCTGGCGCAAATTCCAGCGTCATACTACTACTATTGGCATCAATTTTATTGATCTTCAGTGGCTCTGCTTGTAAACGTAATCCATGAATGGCGAATAATTGCTTGGTTTGATCTGGCAGTGCCCCAAAGCGGTCTATCATTTCAGTGCGAATATCCGTTAATGCCTCTTTATCATCGGTATTGCTAATACGCTTATAGAACAATAAGCGCTGATGCACGTCATGTAGATACTCCTCTGGAATGAGAGCAGAGCTATGTAGATTGATTTCACTGGTCAACGACAATGGTGTATTTAAATCAGGCTCCTTGCCAGCTTTAATGGCTTTAGTCGCACGCTCAAGCATATCCATGTATAAGCTAAAACCAATCGCCTGCATATTACCACTTTGCTGCTTACCCAATATCTCCCCTGCACCGCGAATCTCTAAATCCTCACTTGCCAGCATAAAACCTGCACCTAACGTATTGGCGCGTTCAATCGCATGCAAACGGCGTTTGGCATCACCTTTGAGGCCTTTCAGAGAAGGCACTAGTAAGTAGCAATATGCTTGATGATGACTACGTCCTACTCGGCCACGCAGCTGATGTAATTGCGCAAGACCAAACTTATCTGCACGTTCAATGATAATCGTATTGGCATTGGGCACATCAATACCTGTCTCGATAATGGTAGAGCAAACCAACACGTTGAATTTTTTATGATAAAACTGCTGCATGATCTGCTCAAGCTGACGCTCTTGCATCTGCCCATGAGCTACTCCTACTCGCGCTTCTGGCACTAGGTCACGAATAGTCTCTGCCATACGCTCAATACTGGCAACATCATTATGTAGCAGATAGACCTGCCCACCACGTAACAGCTCACGTAATATAGCTTCTTTCATCAAAGCTTCTGTCTTTTGCATTACAAAGGTTTTGATGGCAAGTCGTCGTGCAGGCGGTGTGGCGATAATCGACATATCGCGCATACCTGAGAGCGCCATATTAAGCGTTCTAGGGATCGGAGTCGCCGTCATAGACATGCTATCCACATCTGTTTGGATGGCCTTGATACGCTCTTTATGACGCACTCCAAAGCGATGCTCTTCATCAACAATCATCAGGCCAAGGTTGGCAAATTTCACATCTGGTTGTAGCAGTTTATGAGTACCAATGACAATATCCACTTTACCAGCGGCCAAATCAGCCAATACCATTTCTTGATGTTTTTTGCCGCCAAAGCGCGATAAGCTTTCAATGCGAACTGGCCAATCGGCAAAACGATCTCGGAAGTTGTCTTCATGCTGACCGGCAAGCAATGTGGTAGGCACCAGTACGGCAACCTGATAGCCAGCACTAACGGCAATAAACGCGGCTCGCATCGCGACTTCTGTTTTACCAAAACCAACATCGCCGCAAATGAGACGATCCATCGGCTGGTTTTGTCTCATGTCTTCCATTACTGCATGAATGGCATTGGCTTGGTCGGCGGTTTCTTCAAAGGCAAATTGACTGGCGAATAGCTCATACTGTGATGGGTCTATCTTGAAATGAATGCCAACTTTGGCCTCACGTCTTGCCTGCATATTGAGCAATTCAGCAGCGACGTCATGAATTTGCTCCAATGCTTTTTGCTTGGCTCGGTCCCATTTGCCACTACCAATCTTATGTAGCGGTGCTAACGCTGGATCACCGCCACTATAGCGACTAATCATTTGCAAATTGGCAACTGGCACATAGATACTAGCGTCATCAGAATATTTTAAATGGATAAATTCTTGCTCACCATCGCCCACATCTAAGGTAATCAAGCCATTATAACGACCGATACCATGCTCAATATGCACCACTGGACTACCATCTGTTATTTCAGTGACGCTCTTAACCAAGAATTCTTCTGATACCCCGCTTTGGCGACGACGGCGTGTCTGTAAAACTTGACGACCAAACAGCTGCGTCTCACTAATCAACACCAAGCGCTCAGGCACATAGACACCGCGCTCAATTGGCGCTACGGTCAGACCGACATGTGGTAGATGACTGTTATCAATAGCGCTGGTTTTATCTGCGGCTAAAAATGCCTCAAAGCTATCATACGCCTTGATATCAATCTTGCCTTTGAACAGTTCGATTAGAATCTCACGACGGCCTGCGGTTTCTGCAACGATTAATACGGGTGTTGTAGTCTTCGATTGCGTATCCAAGAAGTCGAGCAATTCTGATAATGGTTCAGACTTTTGATGATTGACTGCTAATTGGGGAGGCTCTTGAGCACTTAATGTCACCAGTCCTTGTTGTTTAGTGACACTCGATGGCAATGGTATTTGTGAGGCATCTGTACTTTCTGGTGCTTCCACATCATTCATCGTAGCCAGTTCATCACGAGCACTTAATATTACTCGTGGATACTGGTTTAGCTGTTCGTTAAGCGCGTTAGATAATAGATACAGCATTGCTGGCTCTACGATAGGCTTATCAATATCATGTCGACGCTCTTCGTAGCGGCGCTGGATTTGTGACCAGTAATCAGCTTGTTTTTCATTGATTAATTCATCGGTGATAAATAATGCATCGCTTGGTAAATAGGAAAATAAGCTACTCTCTGCCTCCCAATCTTTTAAGTTAAAAAATAGCGGCTGATAATACTCTAATCCGCTACTGGCAATTCCTGCCATTACGTCTTTGTGCAGCTCAGACTTACGGCTACTGGTATTAGGGAACATCGCAGCAAAGTTCGTGCGGAACGTCTCACGCCCTTCATCGAGCGGGAACTCTTTTGCGGGCAAAATTTGAAATTGGTCGATAGGTTTAGAGATATCTGGCATCTTGTGAAGCAGTGACAATGACTCTTTCGCCATACTGGTATCGTTGCCCGTCAACATCGCCTTCAAATCATCGGCAGTCAATGTACGTTGCGTTTGAGGATGAAAAAAGCGAATCGTTTCGATTTCATCATCGAACAAGTCTAAACGTAGCGGAAAAGGCTGACCCATGGCAAAAATATCAATAATACTGCCACGTACTGCAAACTCACCTGGTTCAAAGACATTTTCAACCGCGCGATAACCAGCCTTTGCCAGTAGCCCTCGCTGGGTATTGATATCAAAACGATCGCCGACACTCAAATCAAAATGCTGTCCAATTAACCAACTTGGCGGTGCGACGCGATGCATGAGGGCTTGTATCGAAATAAGCAGCACGCCCGTTTTTGGCATATCCGTCAACAGATTGATACGTTCGCTAACGATGTCTTGATGCGGAGATAGCTCATCATAAGTCAGTGTCTCCCAGTCAGGGAACACATAAGCATCGACTCCGCAAAATGCCAGCTCAGTCTCTATTTGATTGAGTTGGTTTTGGTCACGTGCCACCACAACTTTTAGGCGCTCGGCAACATTCCACATAGGTGTTTGCACCAAGCTTGCCAACCATAAACTGCTGACCGCACCATGGACAGGCGCTAGCCAACGCCGCTCGGCATTTTGGATAGGAAACAACTGCTGGTTAATAGGGTCAAACGCGTCAGTCAGAGCAGTAATAGGCATAAAGAGTAGAATCAAAGTTAAGGAGTCAGAAAGCTATTATACGAATATTTGAGCAATTACCAAAACTTATGCCGTAACGGTTTGTCACTTAAGAGTTTACTCACTAATGATTGAGTGTTAACAATGATTATTGCGCTTTAACTGTCATTACATAACAAAAAACCCCAACTTATCAGCTGAGGTTTTCATTTTTGCTAATCAAGCCAAGCCTAAAACTTCAGCTGATAAGTGGTTTATCATTAACGATAATGCCATTATTATCAGCATAAACAAACATACCCGAGTTCAACGTTAAATCACCGAAGCTGATTTCGATATCCGTTTGACCTTCATCACGGCGAGTTGATTTGCGCGGGATACAACCAAGCGCCATCACGCCAAGATCCATCTCTGCCATGTCATCAACATCGCGGACACAACCATATACAATAACTCCAGCCCAGCCGTTGTCGATAGCTGATTGTGCAATCATATCACCTAGTAATGCACAGCGCATAGAGCCGCCGCCATCAACGACCAACACTTTGCCATTGCCTTCTTTGTCCTTGCCATCGCTATTCAATAGAGATTTAACACAGCTATTGTCTTCAAAACACTTAACCGTCACGATTTCACCGCAGAATTTGTCTTTCGCACCAAACTGACGGAATGACTTACCTTCGATATTTGGTAAGCATACTTGCGACTCAGGATTGGCATCCAATAGATCACAAGTGACAAAATTCCCTCTATCCATTTGTATCGATTCTGACATTGCTCCTGCTCCTTATTTTAGTGTTTCAACTGACTGGTTTTTCAATACTTATCGATGCTTTGATAATAGTTATTGTATTTTTTACTCTTGTATTCTTGTTCTAATGCAATCTTGTCCCAATGCAATTAGGGTCTGTTGAACATTCAAATATTAGGGCTGCTGATCGCTAAAATTGCCTCAAACTAGGCGCAAGCTGACGATAATGTCGAGACCTTAGCGAAGCTTGCAACAACGTTTGGGGTGATTTTAGCATCAGCCCTTTGGGGCAGTACTATTTTTTGCCAATATATGGCGACATTGTTTAACCTAGAATGACTAGGCCGCAAAAATTTCACTGCCCAGTGTCTAAAAAAGCAGTGCCTAAAAAAAGCAATGCCTAAAAAATAGTGACTGCCAGCACCACATTTGAATGTTCAACAGACCCTAATAATCGATATCTGTAACTTTCCAGTTTTGAGACTGAATCTGTCACTAGAAAAACTGTCCTTTTATTTTTTGACACGGGTCATCGCTAGCATCTGCTTATTTTCGATAATATCGATATGCTTGATTTGAGGTTCAGTACGATATTTACTACGATGATAGATATCATGAGCACTCATAGCCATGGCACTAGCAACGCGTTTAGCAGAGATAGGATGTAACGATAGTGACTCTGAAACGAGCGGCGAGATGAGTTTAAAGGCTTTTTGACCAATGCTCTCAAGCGGACGACCTTTATGTTTGCCAAGCAATAGTGACGGACGGAAGACGACCAATTGTCCGAAGTCTAACGCCATAATAGCCTGCTCTGTTTCAGCCTTGACTCGATTGTATAAAAAACGACTGTCAATATCCGCATTCATTGAGGAGAGTAAAAAGAAATTCTCTACCCCTTTGTCACGACACAGCTTGGCAAAATTTACGTTGTAGTCTCGATCTACTTTGCGAAAAGCCTCATCACTACCAGCCTGCTTTTTTGTCGTACCCAAACAACTAAAAGCATCCGTGGTTCGATCGGCACCAACACTTGCAAACACTTCAGAGAGATTATCAAAATCATTGATTTGATAAAAACGCATGCTGGCATTAATGTAGCGTGGCGGGCGACGAGCAATCACAATCAATGTGTCATAAAGCTCACTCAGTTGCTTTACCAAATGCTGCCCTACTAACCCCGTTGCGCCAATCACAATTGCTTTTCGCTGCATACCCTATCCACTTATATAACATTAGATGAACTATATTGATGAGAAAATACCTATATCAAGGTCTATCGTTAGAATATCATACCTAAATTCCTCAATAACTGACGCTATTATATAGGATATATTGTAAGAGATTTTATCAACCCTCTACGTCTATCAGCGCTTACTACTGATTTAGTTACTAGAATGACCCAAATTCGATGATATTACGTAACTTCTTTGAGCATTAATCATCAAATATATTGTCCTTAGTTCAATAATTTGCTAAGATAATCGGCTTTACACGTCAACGCTGTTTAATTATTCCAAACAGCTCTGACGCTTACGATGATCTATTCATATTAGATACTTTAATATCAGACATCGACATCATATTTGACGAGACGGCTGCTCGTCACCGATGATTGTTAAACCCATTATTGCAATCAACATTCATATTTTTATCTATCTTTATCAAGGAGATACGCGTGGCTAATACTGCACAAGCTCGTAAACGCGCCCGTCAAAACACCAAACGTCGTCAGAACTCTGCGTCACAACGCTCTATGGTTCGTACTTACTTAAAACGTGTTGATGCGGCTATCGCAGCTAAAGATTATGACGCGGCTACCGAAGCTTATAAAAAAGCGGTACCAGTTCTTGATCGTATGGCTGACAAAGGTATTATTCATAAGAATAAAGCTGCTCGTCGTAAGAGCCGCCTAAACAAAACAATCAAAGGCCTACAAGCTTAAGATTTGTATTGGTTAGACCGCATTTCGCTTTTATAGCGTAATGACTAAAACCTTGTCACTGGTTCTAATACCGTGGCAAGGTTTTTTTATGCCTATTCAAAACGTATTCAATGAATAGCGGCTCTATCAACTCATTTCAATGTTTAAACAAAACATCAATTCCACTGCACTTCTGGCGGCAATAGCAACTTGCTAGGATGATAACCAGCTGCACGATAACCGTCTAACAATGAACTAATCGGCCGAGTATATACCTGACCTCGCCAAATAAAATGCGCACTCGCTTGATCAAATGGCTTATCATCAAACCATAAAAATACGCCTTCCATCATCTTCGGCCAATCATTCCAATCAATCTCTACCACATCGAACATAACCGCTAAGAATGCAGATAGCAACGTGTCATGACTCACAGCGAGCATCAGATGGCCGTGCTGTGGCTGATTCTGGTAAAAAAGCGACAAAATATCCAAACCGCCTTGATAGGTATTTTTAGTCCCTTCCAAATTGCCTTGCAAAAAGCGATTGATAAAGTTTAAGACGCCAATTTCTTTGAACACAGGATTGGCTATTTCAGGATCAGTGACGAGACTACCAGGCTCAACCAACAGCGACTGATGTGCAATATTACGCTCTAGACCAGCTCCCTCTTGCATCAACTGCGCGGTAGCAACACAACGCCCAATGGGGCTGGAGATACTATCGACGTCGAGCGAATATGGTAGATGGCCTGATAACCAACGACCCCAAGACTTTGCCAGTATGCGACCTTTGGGAGTCAACGGTAACTGATCGCTGGCAAAACCATTACCATCAGAACGCTCGCGTAAAGAGTGCCTCGTAAATAGAATCAGTCGCTTATTTTCAGGTAATAAGCTGACGGAGGGAATCATACTATCTGGTAGATGCGAAGGTGCAGGCGCGCTTGGTGTATGACTCCCAAGCTTGTCAGCAGATACTTTGGACAGGGTATTATTCAGATATTTACTCATGACAGCAAGCCTAGCAGATTTCTTATCAGGAATGAACCACAGACAAATCTAGTTGCAATATATCTTATAAATACTCCGCACTCTTTCAAAAATGCTTTATTCAAAAGAGTTCATACCTAGAATAAATGAAGATTTGCCCAATATTTACACACGGTCCTAGCCAATATCAATGACTTTGTCCCACGCGAACTCTAGTGCTGTACTACTGACCTCATTAGGATAGGCTCGTGGATTGACAATCACTCGCGTATTACCAATTTTATAATCAAATGCTTCATGAGTATGTCCGTGTACCCATAGCATCGGCGCCCAATCCTCGTGCATCCATCCTGACAGATCACTGACGAAAGCCGCATTGCTCGGTAGATTGGCATATTTTTCAGACACCGATAATGCACTGACGCTATGATGACTCATTACCACAGTTTTTTTACCAAGTTCATGAGATTCAATCAATGCTTGCTGTAGCCACTGACGATGCTCAGCATGAATCTGCATAGATACTTCAGGTGAAAACAGTTCGTTGCCTGCGTAAATCTGCTTGTAATCACGCATAAAATGCCTAGCAGCAGCCATGGTATCTTCGTTAGCATGATACTGATAGTCTGTCCAAAGCGTACAACCTAAAAGGCGTATATCACCGATATCGATATGCTGACATTGTAAGACGCGAACGCCTTTTTTAGACACAGTATCATAGTTATCCCAAGTTGCCAGTTTATGGTCAAAGCTCAATACGTCTTCATCAAAGTATTCATGATTACCAGCGATAGTAATCAGGGGAACTTCTAAGCGCGCCGCTTGTTCTTGCAACCACGGCATACCTTTGTCGCTATTAGCAGTATCTCCTGCTACCAATACTAGATCTGCATCAGTTTTAGGAATATGTCCAACGGGGTGCGATTGACGTGCATAACTATCAATATGTAAGTCACTCAATATCTGTAATTTCATATTATTCAACATCATTTAGTGGCGTTATTATTAAAAATCTAATTAGCGATAAACGCTCATAGCAGTACTACTGATATTTAGCTAAATGAGCGTTTTTAATATAGTTATTATATTTTAGAAAGGTTGTAAGAATAAATTTAAGTAGTGTAGCAGCTTTTTCTATACCATCAAAAAGTAAAAAGACAGCCATTTAGGCTGTCTTTTTTCTTAACATTTATTCAAACTTAAATACTTTGAAGTATTGTCTGTAGTTTAGCAGCAGGATCTAAAGCTTGAGTGATCGAACGGCCAATGACTAAATAATCAGAACCGTCTATTAGCGCCTGACTTGGTGTACAGATACGTTTTTGATCATCTGCATTGTCTTCAGCTAAGCGAATACCAGGCGTCACCAGTTTAAAATCCTGACCACATAATGCTTTAAGTGCCTTTGCTTCTTGAGCCGAGCACACCACCCCATCAAGTCCAGCTTGCTTAGTCAGTTGTGCTAGTCGGCTCACTTGGGTATCTAAGCTATCAGTGATTCCTGTTTGCATCAACGCTTCATTATCCATAGAAGTCAGTACGGTGACTGCGATAAGTAAGGTATCAAGATCTCTATCTAGCAAGCGCTGTTTTGCCAACGACATGGCTTCTAGACCTGCGCTAGCATGGACATTCACCATCCAGACACCAAGCTCAGCGGCAGCCAATACTGCTTGGGCAGTAGTATTAGGAATGTCATGAAATTTTAAGTCTAAGAACACTTCAAAATCACGTTGATGCAGTGCCTTGATGATATCAGGACCACAACGGGTAAACAGCTCTTTACCGACTTTTAATCGACATTGGGATGGATCTAACTGGTCAGCTAGCGCTAGAGACGCCTCTACCGTCATATTGTCTAGAGCGACGACAACTGGAGAGTTAATTACATTATTCATGGTTTTACCATATATTTTGAAGTTATCAAAGTATTGTATTTGAGGTCAGTACTGCGATCGTTAAGCTATCACCTAGCAGATCACATAAAAAATCACTTAACGACTTAATCTCGTCTACGCTTAGACAGAGTAGAGCCTTCAGTTAGGCTAGTTGCATCGGTATTGTGCACGTTAGTAGCAGAAGCACCATAAACAGCTTCATCTACTGTTGGCGCGCTTGCTTGACGATCGATAACTGTATTGGCTTGAGTCAATTGCTCTTGCAGGTTTGCGTTTGCTTTTTGTAGACGTGAGATTTCCCACTTATTTTGCAGCACACGAAAGATAAGTAATGCCAGTAAAATACCAATAACAATACCTAGCATCAAACACAAAATAAGTAGCAACCCTAGATTCATCGTAGGTGCTTGTGAAAACAGTAGGTTGACTCCGACCTCAGTATTATTTGCCAATACCAAACCAAGTGAATAGGCAAAGCTCAAGAATAGCAATACAAATAGTAGAAAGCGCATGAGACAATTACCTCAGTTTGGAATGATAAATTTTGAACGGTTCAATAGTCAGTACTGGTTTAACTAACTGTTTGCTACCGTATCGTTTACTGCTTCGCGTAAGGCCTTGCCTGGCTTAAAGTGTGGAATAGCTTTAGCCGGTACAGGTACACTTTCACCTGTCTTAGGATTGCGTCCCATACGGGCACGGCGGTGATGTAGACAAAAACTACCGAATCCGCGAACTTCGACTCGGCCATCATTGGCTAAAGTATGGGTCATCAAGTTTAAGATTTCACGCACTGCGTCATCAACCACGGTGTCTGCCATGTTGTCACAGTTTGCACTCAAATTACTAATAAATTCGGATTTGTTAATCGCTTGCTGCATTATTACGCTTGCCTTGTTGATTGATGGATAAGCTGATGATAAGTCAACGCTCTATAGTACGTAAATGCGTTTGGATAATTAAACTATATATACTGAATCTTTAAAAACTAACATTCAGAATCATATTCTGACTATAAAAAGCTTATAACTATCATCTCGTTACTCAATGGTGCAAATGATAGCGGATATTAGCGTAAATGGGAATAAGAGTTTTCCCATTTGGCTAAAAACCTCTATTACTAACTGTATTAATAAAATCTAATCATAAAAAAAAGCGACCGAAGTCGCTTTTTTTATATTACTTTTATATCAATAGCTTACAGCTTACTGCATTTGCTCTTTGATCAAATCACCAATAGTTTTTGGCTGTGCATCAGAACCTGGAGCAGCAGTAGTGTTGGTGCTACCAAGATCTTTAATCGCTTGACGCTCTTCAGCTTCGTCTTTCGCTTTGATAGACAAATTGATGTTGCGTGTTTTACGATCAACACTGATGATTTTCGCTTCAACGTCATCACCAACAGTCAGATGCTTAGTTGCATCTTCAACGCGGTCACGTTGAATTTCAGAAGCACGTAGATAAGCTTCAACTTCGTCAGCAAGTTCGATAGTAGCGCCTTTAGCATCTACTTCTTTTACTTTACCATTAACGATAGCACCACGGTCATTGTTGACTAGGTATTCGTTGAATGGATCAGAGCTTAACTGCTTAACGCCTAGGCTGATACGGTTAGCTTCTGCATCTACAGACAATACCATTGCTTCGACGGTGTCGCCTTTATTGTAGTTACGGATAGCATCTTCGCCAGTTTCGTTCCAAGAGATATCAGATAGATGAACAAGACCATCAATACCACCGTCTAGACCGATAAAGATACCGAAGTCAGTGATTGATTTGATAGTACCAGTGATTTTATCACCGCGCTCATGTTTCTTATCAAACTCATCCCATGGGTTAGCTAGAGTTTGTTTGATACCTAGGCTGATACGACGACGTTCTTCATCGATATCAAGAATCATTACTTCAACTTCATCGCCCACTTGAACAACTTTAGATGGGTGGATGTTTTTGTTGGTATGATCCATTTCTGATACGTGTACTAGACCTTCAATACCTTCAGAAATCTCAGCGAAACAACCATAGTCAGTCAAGTTAGTTACGCGAGCTTTTACAACACTACCTACTGGGTAAGTGCCGCCAACGTTATCCCAAGGATCAGTACCAAGTTGTTTTAGACCTAGGCTAACGCGGTTGCGTTCACGGTCAAACTTCAATACTTTAACTTTTAGGTCTTGGCCAACTTCAACAACTTCAGATGGGTGCTTGATACGGCGCCATGCCATGTCAGTGATGTGCAATAGACCATCGATACCACCTAGATCAACGAACGCGCCGTAATCAGTAAGGTTCTTAACGATACCTTCGATCTCGATGCCTTCTTCAAGCTTGTTCAATAGCTCTTCGCGCTCAGCTGAGTTTTCAGCTTCCATAACTGCACGACGGCTAACAACAACGTTGTTGCGTTTCTGGTCAAGTTTGATGACTTTGAATTCTAGCTCTTTGCCTTCAAGATGCGTTGTATCACGGATAGGACGTACATCTACCAATGAACCTGGTAAGAACGCGCGTACTGAACCGATATCTACAGTGAAACCGCCTTTAACTTTGCTTGAAATGATACCTTTAACGATTTCATCGTTATCAGCGATTTTTTCAAGGAAGTTCCAAGTTTCAACACGTTTAGCTTTCTCACGTGACAGCAAGGTTTGACCCATGCCGTTATCAACCGCTTCAACTACGACATCAACGCTATCGCCAACTTCAACTTCAAGTTCGCCTTCTTCGCTTAAAAACTCTTCACGAGCGACGATACCTTCAGATTTAAGACCAGTATCTACTGTGATCCAATCGCTATCGATGGCCACAACAGCACCTGTAATAACCGAGCCACGCTCGATATCTAGGCCCTGCTCTTCAATGCTCGCTTCAAATAGTTCAGCAAATGATTCCATTATGTCTACCTTTGTATAGCCGTATCCTGTCCAGCACAGTACGGATCAAATTTATGATTGTATAGAACGAAATACTGGTTTTATATCCCATACAATCATATAAAAAAACGTTTGTTAATAGCGAGCTCATTATAATTAAAACTGACTAACAACAACTGTCTTATATCGAATGCAATATCTTGAATAAACTAAGTTTTTCTTATGGCTTCAATAAAATTTAACTTAACCGTATTATTTTATACTAAAACAATGATTAATAGGAAACTTTTTAGTACTTAATATGTTGTTTTTACTAGCTATTAAATGACTAGCTAGTGAAAAAAACACCTTTATCTTGGCAATGCTTCTTAACCTGCTCATATACTGCATCAGCATTAAGCGCTGAGCTATCAAGTAATAATGCATCTGCCGCAGGCTTCGATGGCGCTGTACTGCGATTTTCATCACGATCATCACGCTCTTTTATCGTCGCTAAAATCGCCTCAAAATCTGCTGTTTGACCAGCATTCAATAACTGAATCACACGGCGCTCTGCACGTGCTTCAGCACTGGCCGTCAAAAACACCTTAACATCAGCATCTGGGAAAACAACCGTACCCATATCGCGACCATCAGCAACCAAACCTGAACGAGTGGCCATATCTTGTTGTAGCTTGAGCAATGCTTGACGAACTTGTGGAAAGACAGCTATCTGTGATGCATAGCCTCCGACCGTTTCATTGCGTACTTGCTCACCTACTGCTTGTCCATTAACAATGATATCTACACGTCCTGAGTCATTGTTTGGTACAAACGCTATCTCTAAGCTTTCAGTCAATGCTAATACAGCATTTTCATCAATTGGTTGGCTAGTATCTGCGCTGATTAAACCCGCTTCAAACGCCTTGAGTCCTACAATTCTATATAGCGCCCCAGAATCTAGCAATTGATAACCCAGTACTTGCGCCAAACGCCATGTGACCGTACCTTTGCCAGCGCCACTAGGGCCGTCAATACAAATCACAGGGTAGCGCGTTGATTGTGTGTTGCTGTCATTTTTATTGAGCAGATCGTTGTCAGATGCGGAGACGGTCATAATACTTACTCAACAATAATGGCTGCTACTTATAGGGCTTCTCACACAATCACAATAAAGCAATATTTACTGATATATCATGTGCTTAATAGCAGAGCAAAAGGTTCACTATCAAATAGGGCGACATTATAGCAAAAAATAGACGCTATCACTAGCACCAAGACTGATATCTTGTTTATTAGTTATTTTCAGTCAAAGCCTTATTTTTATTCTTTTTTGCTGCTCGCCTACGCTCACGAAAAAACGTCTTTAACATCTGGCTACTGTGCTCACTGCACAGTCCTTTGTGAACTTGGATATTATGGTTATAAAAAGGCTGAACTGATAAATCAAACTGACTACCTAGCATCCCAGCACGCGGTTCATTCGCTGCATATATCAGTCTATCTACACGAGCATGAATTAGCGCACCTATACACATCGTACACGGCTCCAACGTCACATATAAAGTCGTGTGTAGTGGCAATCGATAGTTTGCCAAACGCTGGCACGCATCTCTTAACGCAACTATCTCAGCATGCGCTGTCGCATCGTGACAGCCAATTGGTTGATTAAACCCTTGACCGATGATCTGCTGATCATGTACCAATACCGCACCTACTGGCACCTCTCCACATTCAGCGCCTTGTTCAGCCAGTCTCAGTGCTTTTTGCATCCATTTAATATCTTCATCTAACCAAAATGTACTGGTATGCATAGCTTCGATATCTGGCTGATGATTCAATGATTGATAAGGTTTCAAACTTATACTCGATGTGGTCATCATCTATTGTGGCAGTTGCCAATCAATCGGTGTCTGACCATACTGCACCAAGTAATCATTAGTCTTAGAAAAAGGTTTGGTACCAAAGAACCCGCCACGATTAGCAGCCAAGGGTGAAGGATGTACTGCAGTCAAAATCAGATGTTTATCGGTATCAATATACTTACCTTTTTTCTGTGCTTTACTACCCCACAAAATGAACACAGTATGCTCTGTCTGTTCGTTGACCGCATCGATGACTGCATCAGTAAATTGCTCCCAGCCTTTATTTTGATGACTATTCGGCTCGCCTTCTCGTACAGTCAGTGAACTATTTAACAGTAACACACCTTGCTCCGCCCAATAGGTCAAATCACCATGCGCTGATGGACGGATACCGATATCATCTGCCATCTCTTTTAGTAGATTGTTAAGTGATGGCGGCTTTGGAATGGCTTTAGGGACAGAAAATGACAACCCCATTGCCTGTCCTGGACGATGATAAGGATCTTGACCTAAAATGACCACCTTGACTTGCGATAACGGCGTGAGATTAAGCGCATTAAACATCAGCGGCGCAGGTGGATAGATACTATCGTCTGACTGATAGGCTTCCTTTAAAAATGCGCGTAGATTATCCATATTCTCAGACGTTAGTTCATCTGCTAATGCTGTTTTCCAATCTTCTGGTAAACGGACATTGTCTAAAATCGCCTGTTTTTGTTCTGCTGTTTTGGTTGTCGGTTCATCAAACAGTTCCATATTGTGTCCTTTTTATACTTGTTATCTTGTTATAAGTTCAATAGATTTGTTAAAGCCAGCTTACTATAAATAATCATACTAACAAAAAATAGTGTGCACTTTGTTGATGAATTATAGCAATAAAAAAACGGCTACCGCAGTAATACGGTAGCCGTTTTTGTGACATCAATATTAAACAACTTAGCTAGCAAGAGATTCAGAATCGGGTTGTGGTTCATGAGTTTCAACGACTGTCAGAATAATACGACTATCAGCTGAGCCTTTGTCTGACACCTTATCAGGCTTCATCGTATCATTCTCTTGAGAATCATCGACTTTAGGCTCTAAAGTCAGATGTACGACACCGCCATTGACCAAATCACCAAACAAAATCATACTTGCCAATGGTTTTTTGATTTCATCCTGAATCAAACGCTGCATCGGACGTGCACCCATTAGACGGTCATAGCCTTTATCCGCCAAGTAGTCACGTACATCGTCATCAATCTCTAATGTCACTTGCTTATCATCAAGCTGTACTTGTAATTCAACCAAGAACTTATCGACAACCGATACAACAACTGACGTATCTAGAGGATTGAACTGAATAATGGCGTCTAAGCGATTGCGGAACTCTGGCGTAAAGACACGTTTCAGCGACTCTGTATTATCACGACTATGGTCTTGTTGCGTGAAGCCCATTGACGAGCGACTGATACTATCAGCACCAACGTTCGTTGTCATAATAACGATGACTTGCTTAAAGATGGCCACACGACCATTGTTATCAGTCAACGTACCATGATCCATCACTTGTAGTAACAAGTTGAACACATCTGGATGCGCTTTTTCAATCTCATCAAGCAACAATACACAATGTGGATGCTGATTGATTTTTTCGGTGAGTAAGCCGCCTTGATCATAGCCAACATAACCTGGAGGTGCACCGATCAAGCGTGATGCCGTGTGCGCTTCCATATACTCTGACATATCAAAGCGTACTAATTCTACACCTAACAGGTTCGCTAACTGACGCGATACTTCTGTTTTACCCACACCAGTCGGACCTGCAAACATAAACGAACCAATTGGCTTATCTGGGGCTTTTAATCCTGCACGTGATAGCTTGATAGCATCAGCCAACGTAGCAATCGCCTCATCTTGACCAAACACCAAGTGCTTCAGATCTCGATCTAAATGCTCAAGGATACTCTTGTCATCACTCGATACAGATTTGGGTGGAATACGTGCCAGTTTAGCAATGATAGCCTCGATATCAGCAACATCGATTTTCATCGGTGGCTTTTGACCCTTTGATAACTTCACACCATCTGCTGATTTAGCACTATCGCTCGCTTTCGCAGTCGCTGCTTCATCCTGCATTTCATTATCTGTATCACCATCGATACCTTCAATATCAGCATCAATTTGCGCATCAAAATCCTGCTCTAAATCAGCAATGAAACTCTCTTCCGCTTCGATATCATCGACATCAGGCACCACACCTAAGCGCTTGTACGCACCTGCTTCGTCAATCACGTCAATAGCTTTGTCAGGTAAAAAACGCTCATGAATATGCTTGGCTGATAACTGTACCGCTGTAACCAACGCTTCATCCGTATACTCAACATTATGGAATTCTTCATAACGAGGTTTTAGACCACGCAAGATATCGATGGTGTCATCCACACTAGGTTCTTTAACATCGATTTTTTGGAAACGACGCGACAATGCATGGTCTTTTTCAAATACTTGGCGATACTCAGTAAAGGTTGTTGAACCGATACAACGCAGCTCACCGTTGGCAAGTGCAGGCTTAATCAAATTAGACACATCCATATTGCTGCTCATAGATGAACCAGCACCAATAATCATATGAATTTCATCAATAAAAAGAATAGCATTTGGTTTTTTCTTTAACGCATCAAGCAATGATTTCATGCGTTTTTCAAAGTCACCGCGATACTTAGTTCCCGCAATCAATGAACCAATATCAAGGCTATAAATCACGCAACCATTAAGGGGCATTGGTGCTTTATCGTTAATAATTAACCATGCCAAACCTTCAGCGATAGAGGTTTTACCTACACCAGGCTCACCTACTAGCAATGGGTTATTTTTACGACGACGGCATAGTACTTGGGCAGCACGTTCAATTTCAGAAGCACGCCCAATCAAAGGATCTGTTTTACCTTCAGCAGCTCGCTGGTTTAGATTGTTCGCAAATTCAACTAAGGGATCTTTACTGGTCTTTTCAGAGGCACTACGGCGTTCAGTGCCTGCAGAACCACGTGATTCAGATGGCTCTTCTTTATCTTGACCATGTGATAAATACTGAGTCAGCTCAAGGCGACTGATGCCTTGTTTTTTAAGCAAGTAGACAGCATAGGTATCATGTTCTGAAAACATAGAGACCAAAATATCAGACCCTTCCACCAAACGACCACCACCGATCGATTGCACGTGAAAAATAGCACGCTGCAAGATACGATCAAAGCTTTGAGTCGGCTGCGGTGACTGTTCTGTATCAGCATCGATGGTTGGCGTGTGTTTATTAATATAAACCTCAAGCTCAGTACGCAACGCCGAGACATTAGCATTACAAGCAGTCAACGTATTGGCAGCATGAGTGTTTTCTAATAAGGCCAAAAGCAAGTGTTCAACAGTGAGATACTCATGCGATTTTTGGCGCGCAAGCGTCATTGCTAAACGTAGAGAAACTTCAAGATGACGACTTAACATAACAACTTCCTACGGTTATATCTATCTTTATAGTTGATAGTTTTATGAATGAGTTAGTAAGTAAATCAGGGCGGTAGATGAATTGTTCAAGGGCTATATTCGTATTATTAGAAGTCATGAATAAATGAGGTGAGCGGTAGACTATTGATTAAATACTATAATCTCACTATCAGCCAACCGTAATCATAACTATCCATGGCCGCTTTTCTTTATATCAACACGATACTTCGACGGAGTCAATCTATTAACACAGACTAAAATGTATCAAAGCGTGCTACAAGCTAGTAGCGACAACCTTAATAACGAATATTAAATGTTGAAAAACTGATTAGATAGAAAGAGAGATTGATATTTTCAAAGCTAGAAATGACGTGGTTTTAGCAAGTTTAACTGAGATATTTAGTCTAAAACTATTGAATAGACTGTTTAATAGATAGGGTTATTTGCTATATAAATCAATACCCTATGGATAATAAATCTATTTTTAAAAGATGCTACTTGTATACAAGAGGAGTGACTGAAAAGTCGAAAAAGCTCACTATAAAGGTGAGCTTTAATATGGATTGCTTAGAAGGAGAGAATAGTAGGTAAAACTTTAATAGAGCCATATATCAGTATAAGAAATTAATAAATTGCTCTACTCGCCTTGATGCGGTTCGATTTGAGTTAATAACGGATAACCTTCACGATGTGCCAGACTATTTACTTTTTTAGCCTTGGTCTCGGCGATATCTTTGGGATAAATGCCAGCAATACCTTTGCTGCTATTATGAATAGTCAGCATAATCTCGACCGCAGAATCCATACTATGACGAAATTCTGACTGCAATATGTATACAACAAACTCCATCGGCGTGTAATTGTCATTGTACATAACGACCGCATACATAGGCGGTTTGGCTACTTCAGGCTCTGCGACCAATACATCTGCTTGCGGTGACGTTTCACCATCAGTATCACCGTCTTGTGCACGATGAGCAGGCATATTGGGAAAGTGCCAATCAGCAACCGTTGGCGTGGCTTGTGATATCATTTTTTTCATCATAATCAAAATATAATTATAAGGTAAGTTTAAGATAGAGAATGTTAAGGCAGGCGATAAGGCATGGTATAAAGCACAAACACTAATTAAGGTCATTGTGCTTTGATTTCAACCACATCATCGTCACTGAGTGTTTCAATAAGACATGAGGTAATTAAGGTACGATAGGACTTTCATCAACTTCTGGTAAATCTAGGAGCGATGGTAGCATGTTATCCACACTATCACCGAGCTTCCAGTCATACAATTGCTCTACTTTCTGACCACCAGCTTGCAAAGTCAGTTTGGCTTGCAATGGTCTAAAACCTGATGGCATTACAAAGCGACCACGTATCCGAACGATACCTTCGATCATATGGTATGCAGGGTCAAGTGGCACCTCTACAAGGTCATCATTGTTAAGTAGCGTCAATACAGGCCTCAAGCGTTTGGCTTGACCATCGCTACTAAGCATCCCAATATCAAAACCATACTCAAAAGCATTTTCAGGTAATGGCGAAATTTTGGCACCTAATACCTGTAAAGGCATACCACCTTTCTCACGAATGACATCTGAATATAGCTCATTGAGCTGTGACACTTGCTTATTTTCTACTGTTAGTTCTTGCTGGCTTTCACGCAGTTCTTTTAAATTAGCCAAACTGATGGCCAGTTCTTGTTTGGCAGTTGCCGCTTGGTTAGTAGCTATCTTATTGCTAAGGCGCAAATCTTCTAGCGCTTGTGTCGCTTCAGTGCTATCGATGATTGCTTGCTTGGCTTCTGTTTCCATCGAATGAAGGCCACGTTGGTAACCAAGCTTATGACCAAATATTAGCCCAACCACTGCTGTCACTAATACGGCTACAATAAACAGTGCCAATACCAATGTAGAAGCGCCGCGTTGTGAACTAGCAATACCACTTTTCGGGACATTATTATTTCCAAAGGAATGCTGTTTGCGCTCCAAGCTAGGTATAACCGAGTCTTTGCACGATAAACGTGCTGGCTGTGAGCAAAAGCGTAGTACGAGCTGAAAACGCATTTAGACAGTATCTCTTAAGGGTAAGGGCAAGTCATTATAGCCGAATTTATAATCAATACCTAGCACCGCAAATGTGAATGATTGGAATATGAAGTCGTTGATATTAAGGAACAATCGGTGCAAAGTTCAGCCCCATTGACTCGTCAAAACCAAACATCACATTCATGTTTTGCACAGCCTGCCCAGCAGCACCTTTGACTAAATTATCTTGAACAACGATAACTGTTAGCTCAGCACGCTCATTGTCCTGATGTACGGCAATACGTAAACGGTTACTAGCGCGAACACTGCGCGTATCGGGATAAAGCCCCTTTGGCATGACATCAACAAACAACTCTGACGCATAGCTATTTTCAAACGCTTGCTGCCAATCGATAGCCGCACCAGCATCGGTCAGTTCCATATGAATAGAGCTGAGCATGCCACGAATCATCGGTACTAAATGCGGCAAAAAGCGAATACGGTGCGTAAATTGACTGTCTAATAACTGTGCGACACCCTGCTCAATCTCTGGTAAATGACGATGACCTTCGACGCTATAAGCCTTAAAGCTATCTGTTGTCTCAGCATAATTGAGTGCAAGTGATGCTTGACGACCTGCGCCAGATACACCAGATTTTGCGTCAATTACAATACGAGACTCGATCAAACGCTCTGCTTGCTTATTCTGAGCTTCGATAATTGGTTTTAGACCCAAAATCGCAGTGGTTGGATAACAGCCTGGGTTGCCTACTAGTAACGCATTCGCAAGCTTGTCACGATTGATTTCTGGTAAGCCGTAGACTGCTGTTTTCAACAATTCAGGGCAAGCATGTGACTGCTTGTACCAATGCTCAAAGTCAGTCAGTGACTGCAAACGAAAATCAGCAGCCAAATCGATAACCTTGACGCCAGCTTGAGTAAGCGCCTCAGCTTGCTTCATTGCTACGCCATGTGGCGTCGCAAAAAACACAACATCACATTTTTGCAATGCAGCAAGCGTATTATCACCCAAGTCGCTAAAAACGATGTCAGACACACCGCGTAAGCTTGGGAAGATTTCATCAGCACGAGTGCCAGCTTCGCTACGAGAAGTTAATAAATCAATAGAAACCTCAGGATGAGCAGATAATAAGCGAATGAGCTCAATACCCGTATAGCCTGTACCACCGACGATCGCTACTGAAATCATAAAACACCCTTTTCTTGGTAAATACTAAATATGCACTGATAGATTCTATATTTGCTTATAATTCATTCAGTTCCATAAATTATACAGTTCCGCAAATGCGAACAAATACAGAATCACTCTCTAAATATTCTGACTCTTAAATTTTATAGTCGTGTACTGCATCCACAAACACTTTGGCATTGTCAGGGTTAACCCACTGGGTGATACCATGACCTAAGTTTGCTATGTAACCAGTCTTTTCACCGTCGGCGTAAGCACGGTCAAGCATGGCGTTCACTTCAGAACGGATAGTGGCAGGCGAGCCGTATAACGTCGCTGGATCTAAGTTACCTTGGATAGCTTTGCTGCTTTGCAGTTTTTTATGCTTTTTGGTCAACTGACGCTGACTCTCAGTCAGTACTTGACGCGCACGATCAATCGGCATCGTCCAGTCTAGACCTAGCACATCTGCTTCGCTGTCAGCCTGAATATCAAGCCATAACCCACCACCTTTAGTGAATAGCACTACAGGTACTTGTGGATGACGTTCCTTTAGTTCGGCGACAATACGTTTATTATAAATGTGTGAAAATTCGATAAATTGACGATGGCCTAACGCCCCGCCCCAACTATCAAATATCTGAACGATTTGAGCGCCAGCTATGATTTGGGCATCTAAATAGTCAATAACTGACGTTGCAAGTTTGTCTAATAACTGATGTAAAAAATCAGGGTTACTATACAAGAAGCCTTTGGTATAACGATAATCCTTTGAGCTACCGCCTTCTATCATATAAGTAGCTAATGTCCATGGGCTGCCAGAAAAACCAAATAGTGGAACTTGACCGTTCAATGCTTTACGAATACTGGTTACAGCACGCATTACATAATCTAGAGAGTCGTTTGGCTCAAGCACTGGCAATCTATCAAGATCAGCCTGCTCACGGATAGGATGTTTGAACTTAGGGCCTTCACCAGTTTCGAAATACAAGCCCAATCCCATCGCATCAGGAATAGTTAGAATATCACTAAACAAAATAGCAGCATCTAAGTCATAGCGACGCAATGGCTGTAGAGTCACTTCAGTAGCGCGGTCTGTATCTTTGCACAGGCTCATAAAGTCACCCGCTTCAGCACGAGTGGCCTTATATTCTGGCAAATAGCGACCAGCTTGGCGCATCATCCATACCGGTGTGGTATCGATGGGCTCAAAACGTAATGCACGTAGCAATCTATCATTTTTTAAAGGTGCAAACTGTTGCTGAACCGAGTTACTACCGTCTGAAGCACTCATGTACAAATCTCCAAAACAGCACAATATCCATATTTATAAATGGATATTGTGCTGGATAAAATAAGTTGAATAAAAAAGGTTATATGAAAGCGCTATACAGTTAATGCAAGATTGTCGCGGTGTACCATGACGACACGTTCTTCGCTACTGCCAAAGATCTTATCGAACTGTTCAGTACGCTCACGAGCGACGCGGCGCGCATCATTCGATGAGAAGTTTACCTGCCCGACGGCTATACGTTCGCCCGTATCTTGGTGGATGATTTCTACCACATCACCTTCATCAAACCCGCCTTGCACTTCCACAACACCCACTGGCAATAAACTTCTATTGTGCTCAGTCAATGCTCTTGCAGCACCTGCATCGACGACCAAGCTACCTGACATACGTAGATGCGCAGCTAGCCACTGTTTACGCGCGATGATTTTATCTTCGTCATTAGTCGTCAGCAATGTACCTACCGCTTCGCCTGATACCACACGAGTGATAACGTCATCGATAGCACCGCTGACGATAACGGTAGGACAGCCACCCATAGCAGCAAGGCGTCCAGCACGGATTTTGGTCAACATACCACCGCGTCCAAGCTTACCGCCGTCTCCTGCAATATCAAATAAATAATCAGCCATTGCACGTTCTTGGCGAATCATCTTAGCATCAGGATTATCACGTGGGTTATCAGTGAAGACACCTTCTTGATCGGTTAAGATAATGTACAAATCAGCATTAACCATCGCGGCTGCCATCGCACCCAAGGTATCGTTATCGCCAAATTTAATCTCATCAATCGTGATGGTATCGTTTTCGTTGATAACAGGTAGTACGCGCCATTCTAATAACTGGGTCAACGCACCCGTCGTATTAAGATAACGGCTACGATTAGACAAATCATCATGAGTTAACAGTAGCTGCGAGCTTTGAATACCATGCTGAATCAAAGCTGACCACCATGTTTCAATCAACCCCATTTGACCAATAGAAGCACAGGCTTGTAGTGCTGCTAGTTTCTTGGGACGTTCCTCAAGGTTCATACGTACTACACCTTCAGCAACAGCACCTGATGATACCAGCAGTACCTCAACGCCTTTTTTGTGCAGCTTAGCAATTTGCTTTGCCCACTCATATATGGCAGTACGATCCAGCCCTCGACCGTTATTGGTTAATAATGATGAACCAATTTTGACAATAACGCGCTGAATATCAAAGTTGCGAGTTTGCTTAACAAATCTTGCTTCTTCCATCGTGTTTGCTATGTCACCTGCCATATAAACTCCTTTTTTTCATATTAATTGATTGTAGGGATTAAATTCACAATTCAAATATAACTGCTCAAGCATACTAGCTTAAGGAACGTACATTACCTCAACGCCATCGTCATCATCGTCGTCAAAATCAGACGTATCCAAGCCTTCACGCGCCGCTTTACGAGCTGCACGATACGCTTCACGCTGTGCTTCAGTGTTCAGACGTACTTCCGCTTCCAAACGCTCGAAACGTTCTTTTTGTGCTTCAGCGAAGATAGGATCTTCTATTTCACGCTCACGCTCAAGTTCGATATCATTCATTAGATGATATTTGACCGCATCAACGCCTTCACCAGTTAGCGTTGCCGTACGGAAGACCATACCAGTCCAACCAAGCTCTGCAACGATATGAGTACAAAGCGCGTTCAAATCTTCATCATTGACCTGATCGATTTTGTTTAATACCAAAATCTGCGGTAAGTTGGCTAATTCAGGAGAAAAACGCTCAAGCTCATTTAAGATAACGCGAGCATTCTCGACTGGGTCGCTGCCATCAACAGGCTTGACATCAACTAAGTGTAGCAGACGACGCGTACGCGCAACATGCTTCAAGAAGCGAATACCAAGTCCGGCGCCTTCTGATGCACCTTCGATAAGACCAGGAATATCTGCCATTACAAATGAACGATGACGACCAATATCGACCACACCCAAGTTTGGTACTAGGGTGGTAAACGGATAATCAGCCACTTTTGGTCTAGCAGCAGAGACTTGACGGATAAAGGTCGATTTACCAGCGTTAGGCAAACCAATCAAACCAACATCAGCCACTACTTTTAGCTCAAACTTAAGAACTTTTAGCTCGCCTTCAAAACCTGACGTCGCTTTACGCGGTGCTTGGTTGGTCGAGCTTTTGAAATGGGTATTACCCAGACCACCGTCGCCACCTTTAGCAATCAGTAGTGTCTGGCGAATCTCAATCAAATCGCCCAATACTTCGTCTGTCTCGGTATCAACTACCGTGGTACCAACTGGTACTGGTAAATAAAGATCATCAGACCCTTTACCTGAACAGTTTCTACTATGGCCGTTCTCAGCACGCATAGCGTCATGACGACGCGTATAACGATAGTCAACTAGGGTGTTGGTGTTGTCTTCTGCAATGACATATACATCTCCGCCCTTGCCGCCATCACCACCATCAGGTCCACCACGTGGGACATACTTCTCTCGGCGAAAACTGGCGATTCCGTTACCACCGTCACCTGCTTTTACCGTTACGACGGCTTCATCAATAAATCGCATCTTACGTTCCTTAATTCACAATCCAGTCTATAAACTGGTTACAACCAACGGTTGTATTTTGGGGTTTTGCTATGTTGTTGCGTCAAAATGAACACTGTATAAAGTCTACTTTTACTTAGTGCCCATTATGACAATAACACCCGATAATCAATCGGACTATCGGGTGTTTAAGTATGACAGTTAAAATCCTACCAAGCTATTCAAAGTAGTATCTGCTACAGCGCCATTTCTATGACACGATAGCGCTACTATACTTGGTATGACGTTATCGCTCTACTGTATTTAGTAATCTATGCTGGAATCTGAGCGTAGCTGATTCCGGCCATTTGCGTCGCCAAACGCAATACCTGAGTACTATAACCTACTTCGTTGTCATACCAAACATATACGATAGCTTGGTTGTCAGTCAAAATAGTGGCTTGAGCATCGATAATACCAACATGAGTCGTACCAACGAAATCCGTTGATACCGCTTCTGTAGAATCTGTATAAGCAATCTGCGACTGCCAAGTGCTGCTATTAGCCATTTTACGCAAGAACTCATTTAACGCATCAGCGCTTGCTGGAGCAGTTTTCAGATTCACGTTCAAAATTGCTAGGCTGACGTTTGGTGTTGGTACACGAATAGCGTTACCCGTTAGCTTACCGTTTAGTTCTGGCAATGCTTTACCAACGGCTTTTGCAGCACCAGTACTAGTGATAACCATGTTCATCACAGCACTACGACCACGGCGGTCAGCTTTATGATAGTTATCAACCAAGTTCTGATCATTGGTAAATGAGTGAATAGTCTCTACATGACCATTTACAATACCGTACTCATCATTCAATACATTCAGCGTTGGCGTAATCGCATTGGTCGTACAGCTAGCAGCACTAACGATCGTATCATCACCAACGGTATCATTGTTCACGCCATAAACGACGTTTTTGATATCGCCGCCAGCAGGTGCTGTTAGCAACACTTTTTTCACGCCAGTAGACTGTAAGTGCTTGCCAAGGCCTGCTTCATCTTTCCAGATACCTGTGTTATCGATAACAAGAGCATTGTCGATACCATAAGCAGTATAGTCGATTTCGCTTGGGTCTTTGGCATAGATAACTTGTACAAAACGACCATTAACGATCATGCCGTTATTATCATCATCAATGCTAATGCCACCTAAGAATCTACCATGGATTGAGTCACGCTCAAGCAATGAGATACGTTTAGCCAAGTCACCAGCAGCGGCTGGACGTACAACAATCGCTTTCAGTTGTAGACCTTTCGCGCTTGACGCTTGTGACAATAGTAGACGAGTCAAGATACGACCAATACGGCCAAAACCATACAGCACAACATCCGTCGCGCCATTCACAGCACCAGCGTTGTTGATAGACTGTAGAGCGGTTTGTAAGTCAGTGTCATTAGCAATCAATTGACCAACATCAATACGAGTGGCTTGGATATCAGTGTTTTCTGAGATAACTTTTACCATCGATAGAGTATCAGCGATATCGATAGCTTTGGCGCTATGGTCGCGTAGCGCTACTTTTTGATGTAAAGCAAGTATTTGACCAACTGAGGTAGAGTCTAGCGTTTCGCCAAACAAAGTCACTTGTACGTCTTGCTTGTTATAGAGCTTGTTTAGTAGCCTTATAAGCTCAATCGCTTGTTGCTCTTGATTGTTGTAGTTGTTCAAGTGGTCTTGATGTAATTGGCGTAAGGTATCAGCGTTGCTCACGAGAAACATCCTTATGGTCAGTAATGTATGATCAATAAAATATGAAGAAGTGTAAAATAGATAGGTTGTGTATGCTCTAAATGGCGACTCTAATATGATAATCAACCACTATCAATATGGGTTATTGACGCTAGAGTATTTGAATCGCCTAGATTTTAGCCTAAAACGCCTCATTTTGCCAGTAGTAACCGATTAGCTAGCGTGCATAATAGGTTTTACTCTCGTATATAGCTCTTATATATAATTCTCATATACAGCTAGTAATAAAAATAAAGGCAGCATATATAGCTGCCTTATCGAGACGTAATGAAATAATAATTGCTATAGGGCTTAATTAACCAAAGCAGTAAATTTAGTTATAACACTTATGGTGCTAGACTCACCGTTTGGTTGCTCTGCGACGTCAATGTAAATTCTTTTAAGTCATAACCTTGCTGCTGAGCAATTTGACGATATTTGGTATACGTTTCCTGACTGATATTTGGCGAGCGTGCTAGTAGCCATAAGTATTTTTTATCAGGTGTCCCTACTAGCGCAGTTTTATACTCTGCATCACGTGCTAGCACCCAGTAATCAGCACGGCCGACTGGAATCCAGCGAATCCACTTCGGTAAAAACGTCACTTTTAGTTTGCTGCCGCTCTCATCAACTGGCTTAGCCAAACCTTCTGCCACGATACCCGAACCGTCCTCGCTCACACATTTATTAGTAACAGTGATTCCTGAGCCGTCATCTTTTTGAGCATAATTGGCAGTCACATCACCAGCACATTTACGCTGGAAATACATCGGCAAACGTCCGATTTCATACCAAGTACCTGCATAGGTGTTCAGATCTACGCTATCTACAGTAGTTGGCGTGCTTGCAGATTTATGAATAATATCACTTGGCTTAACCGATAGCACATCGGTCGTGGTCTTCTCATTCATCGCATCATCAGACATTCCATTAGTTGCCATGTTCACTGGCGGCGTGGCCGCATAAGCTGAGAATGCTGCTAACGGTATAATAATTGCTAAGGCAATGCCTGTGTGTTTGATAAGTCCATTCATAAATATGCGCTCCGGTATTTCTTTGTAGGATGAATTATTTGCTGATGCATCGCTCATTTGCTCAGCGTCGATAGTCTGTTCAGAACTACTGTTTAGATTATCTACTTGATCCTCTAACAGTCCCGACATTAATGGCTCATCTTCGTTCAGCTTTTGTGGCGGCTTATTTCGCGCTGATTTATAGCCAGGTGATTTGTAGCCACTAGCCACGTCATGATTGTCCTCATTGCTATTTTTTAGATCTTTGCTTATCTCATTGTCACTCATAGCTGACTCTTTTGCCCTAGGGCTTTTGTATCCAAAATAGCTGTCTTGCGAAGACGTGTCTTTTGCCAGATGGTGCGAATATTCGCCATTCGAGCTGTCGTGATTATAGCTAGCATCGTTACTAGCTTGGTTTGTCTGTTGCGTATCATCGCCATATTCATTGTCATTGAGCGATTGCTTAGGCTGCTGAAGTTGAGAACCAGCTGCCTGTGAATCAGTCCATGCTGACTCAGGTAACTTATTGGTTTTCATAGGAGTACCATTCTTAAATAGTGATTGTTAAAAACGCTTTATGTACGGCATCTATTTGGTCTCGTTTTCTAAAAGCCATTTGCTTTGGTATAAATTATTCGTGCAAAACTTGACTCTACAAAAGCTTTTTTATTATTGTATTTTGAGCATCACTTTTGGTCAGTCACTCGTCTATAGAAATAAGATCAACGTATCGTAGATATGCAATATATATTAAGGACAACTGGACTATTAAAACAGTAGTGCAATGTAGGAAAACGCAACGGTTTGTAAGTAACTATGAGGTTTGAGTGTTGTTTGAACACATCATAACCACACAGTTACTTACTGGATAACTAAGTTAAAAATCAGTTATTTGAACTTACTAAGCTTAATACGGAAGTCTAATGCGGGTCACATTCAGCTATATGACACCATAGATTGCCTGTAGCTTTCTTGAAGTATGCAGATTATATAAACTGACGGATACCTGCCACACCGATACCGCCATACTGCAATGCTTGATTGAGCATAGCAGGCTCCAGACCGCCTAACCCAATGATAGGCATATCAGCTAACTCTGCTAATGCTGACCATGCTTCCCAGCCAAGCGGTGCGTCATCAGGATGCGTTTGGGTAGCGAGCACAGGCGATACAAAAGCACCGATCACTGGTGGTAGCTTCTGTAGTATGCGCATGCTGGCAAGTTGATTGGCTGCCGTTATGCTCGCAATGTCATGGCAGCTGACGATAAGCGGATGGTCTTTAGATAACGACTGCGTGAGAGCTGTAGAACTGCCTACCTCATCGAAACACTGCATCAGTGTCGTTTGTGTCAGATGCTTGGCAACTATTCGCTGGCCAATCTCTGTCTCATTAGCGGTTAGTGATTCCTCAACATTCAAAGGCTGCTCATTATCATTAGGTAAAATCGCTAAAATATCTGGACGTGCCGTTATCAGTTGTTCAGCAAGATGCTTAGATCTTGCGTCCTTCAAGCGGATATATACCCACGACTCTGATGCTAGATTTTCTTGATGATATTGTAGCCATGCTGCCGCTGCATCAGTGTGTGTGTTGAAGTGTGCCAGAGGATAAGTAATCGCTATATTCGATGGAAGTTTCAACCATTCAAGGATTGTTTTGTTAGCAGCGGGCAGATGATACGCTCCTGTCAAAAGCTGTAATTTACTTACCCAAGTTAATGCCTGCCCTTCTAAACCCTGTTCACGGTGTCTATGCTGCTCGTACTGCTCTGCTGTCAGCTCAATCTTATAAACCTGTAAGCTGACCTGCTTATCGCCATAATCATGATGCAAACGCCCAAGCTTAACGATAGTATTATTATCAAGCAGGATACCCGTCTCTTCCGCCACTTCTCTTATCAACGCCTGCGCTGCTGACTCATTCGCTTCTATCTTTCCGCCGACAAACTCGTAACGATTTCCCTGATGCTGAGTAGCATCTCGAAACCCAAGTAAATACTGATCTTTATAATGAATGACAGCCACTGCAACATTTACGATGTTAGGTTTGTTAGGTTTGTTAGTTTTCGTCTTACTTTCCGGCTTGGTCTCTGATTGTTGATTTGACCCGTTCAACATACTTATATCCTTTATTTCGGTATTTACCTTGATTATTTTTGATAATTTAATAGTTTTTATAGGCTAGATGATTTATTTGGATTTAGCACTTAACTCATTAATTTATTTAAATAAAATGCTTAATCGAGATAGTTTATAACAGTAAACTTAGATAAGTTTACATAATAACTGCATTTTATTTTATCAATTGCCTTGCAAATTTATCAAATCTAAATGATAATTATTATCGTTAAAAACAATTACGCTATGGTTAGCCAATTTATAAGCCACTTTTTTTCAAAAGGAATTTACTATGAGCATGGTCATCTCTCGTTATTTAAACTGTCGTGAAAACCGTTTACCTACTTTGCAATCACAACATCTATTTGCACTGACTAAAGAGGTACGTATCGAGCATGAAGGCGAAGAGTATCGACTACGCCTAACTCGTAACAATCGCTTGATTCTAACCAAGTAACGTCTATTTAAGTGACACTTTTTTCAATCCTTCTATAAAAAAACGCCTTCATTATGAGGCGTTTTTTTATAGGTTATACAACTTAGAAATAATTTCAAAAGCTCTCCCAGTTGACATCAACTAGAAAGCAGTTGTCCTCTAAATAAATAATTTAGAACTGCCAACTATAGACCACATCTACTGCATTTTCTGCTGCTGAGCTTGCTTCTACATAGATGCGGCGTGTCAATTGATAACGAACAGAAAGGCTATTTTGCGCATTGAAAACACCCACACCATAGCGAATGTATAAATCAGGCGTTACATAACCTGTGACGTTGACATTGGTGTCCTCGCTACTACCTGAGGCATCGACTGTTAGGCTCTGCAAACCGAAAGCTTGCCCGATTTGATTGGTCAGGCTACGAGTGCCACTCAGACCGAAGCTCAATCCAGCGGCAGCCAGATTATTGGTCACTTGCGACTTAAAGCCTTGCTCACTGATTTGCGTCGCACTCTTGTTATCGATGCGGCCTGTCACCAACGCGTTCATGGCTTGCTGCTGGGTCAGTCCTGCATTGTTAAAGACGATAATATTGGGGCTTTCAGTCGTCCCTTTGACACGCAGACCGACTGTTTTGCCATTAATCGTTTTTGCCGCTTCAATACTCAGACTCGGTTTCATCACGTCACCATTGAAACGAACTTGACCATAATTCAACTCTAGGCTTTGGCCAAAAGCATTGATATTGGTACGGCGTGAGACCTGCACAACACCTCTGGCACGCATGATACCTGTGCCATTCTGAGTCACATTAATCGCACCTGCCAACGGAATGACGGCGCCAAAACCACGGAAGTTTATATCATCGCCCAAATCAACACCGATATCAGCATTGATTGACCAAGGTTTTGAGATAGCCAGTACTTCATCGATATTACCAATCAAACGGCGATCTAGTACGACTGCATCTTCAGTCTGAGTAATGATATCTTCGCTGGCTTCAGGCGGACGAATGGTCGCAGACGGCACACTGATCGCCCCTTTTATATCAACATAACGGTCGCCTGGACGCACGATAATATCAATATCAGGATCAATTTCAGCAACCAGTAATGGCGGCTGGGTAATGACTAGGCCTTCACCGACGATACTCAACTTGGCTTGCAATTTTTGCTGCCAGTTGACTGTCCCTGACAATTCGCCTTCACCTGTACCACTATTGAATGTGCCATCAATGGTCGCTTGCGTGCCGCGTATTTTGGCTGCCACATTTACTTTGGACAGATTTACTGGCAAATCAAGCATGGCTATACGGCCATCAGAGAGTTTTACGTCGCCATAGAACTGCGGTTTGGTTAAGGTACCACCTAGGCCACCCGCCATTGTGACGTTACCTCTTAGGACGCGCATACCGGGGAAGAATGGCTTAAATATCGCAAGATCAAGCTCGTTCAGCACCAGTGCACCAGAGATTGGTTTAGGGTCTTTATAAGGATCGACGATCACTTCAGCATAGCCACGCGCCCCGCGTCCAGTATTGATATCAGTACGCAGCTTGATGCCCTCAGGCACAGACAAAGCAATAAGAGAGACACGCTTGTATGGCAAGGTCATTGATGTGCTCTCACCATCTTGAACAAGGCCAATCTTGCCGTTGTCTGAATATAGCGTGGTATTGATAGTTGGCGGACGACCACGTTGCCATCCAACGATTGCTTTACCATTAATCTTACCATTCCAGTCAATATCTTCTGGCAAGAACACTGAGAATAACGACGTATCTAAATTCTGCAACGCTACATTGACTTCACCTTGGTCTGGTGATGCCACTAGTTTTTCTCGTAGACACAGCTTACCGGTTTGATCCGTGGCCTGCCAGCAGTGAGCGGCAAGCTGTACTTTTAGATCACGGTTCTCACCACCCTGATTGTAAGGTAAATTCACAATCAGCTGTGCAGGTTGCAATTGATTCAAAGTCGCATATTTAGATTTAATGCGGCCTTTTCCAATGACACCTGACCAGCTTAGCCTGTCTCGATCAAAACCACCTTTTAGCCTAGCGCCGACATCGAGTTGCTTATTGGCCACATTGAGATCGACCACATGAGATTTCTCTGTCCCATTAAAAGACGCTTTAACGCTATCGAAACTCTGACCAGCAGCATCTAGGCCTTCAGCAGTTACAATTAGCTGGCTTGGGCTATTGGCTAAGTTGACCAGCTTGCCACGTACACGGCCCTGACGCAATATAAAGCCAGGTAGCGCAAGTCGCTCACCGACCAAATCAATATAAATAGTAGGCAGTGCTTGACCAGCTGGTTGAGACAGCGTGGCACCGCCAGTGACTTTACCAGCTAATTGGCTAGACAACTGATCTAGACTGGTGATGTTAATTTTGGTTTGTAACTGTTTGGCATTGCCGTTAGCCGTGACATAGTTGTCACCCCAACGCAGCACCAGATTATTAGCATTTAGGCTATCAATCAAAGCATTCACTTGCTTGTATTGTGCTTGGGCATCTTGGGTCTGAAGTTGTTTGAAGTAACTTGCTAAATCTTTAGGCAAACGCATTTTCGCTGATAGGCTGCCTTTGGCACTCAGTTGCTGCCCTTTTAGCATGCCATTCAGATTGACTTGTTTAATATTGACGATCTGCTGCGTGTCACTCCAGCGGCCATCTGTATCAATCGTACCAGTGATAAGGCTTGGGGTATCTTTTAGGAAATAGCCAATGTTAAAACGATCCATGACTGCGTTGATATCCCATGCAACGCCTTGACGCACGTCAACGGTACCGCTGGCATCGATACTACCTGCCGCACCCACATGACGGAAACGATTGATACGGATCAGCTGACTGTCACCACTGGCTTCTATATTCAGCTTACCTGCTGGCAATTGCTCGGCATCCAATATGCCGTTGAAATTTACGGCAAAGCGCTGCAATGTGCCTGCGGTGTTTTTGCTGTTTTTTGGCGCATTTTGCCACTCGCCACTGGTTTTTAGATCGCCTGTGATTATCGCTGGATTATTGGGTAAAAAATAACCCAAATTGAACTGATCAAAACGACCATCTATATTCCAGCCGATATTTTTACGTAAGTCGATGACCCCTTTCGCATCAACTGCGCCCGCTTCACCCTTATAGTTCAGCTTACGAATACTAATCAGCTTTGGCGTACCCGCAGCATCGATAGATAGACGACCTTGTGGTACATCTGCTGTATCAATCCGACCATCAAAACGCGCATCAAATACTGACAGCTCACCACCTACGATATCAACACTGGCATCACCAGCACCGGTAATACCGATAGCACGATCTGCTTGTGTCGCATCGAGCTGCGCTTGCATATCGGTATTGTTTAAAGTAATCACGTGACGTTGACCGCTAACACCATTTTTAGTGATATTTAGCAGTCGACCACGCGCACTTATACTACCTGTTAGGCGCTCAAGCGGTAAATCGCTACGATATTTCTTAGGGAGTAAACCTTTTGTACTGGCGTCAATCTGCCATGTCAGTGGACGCTGTTTGCTCGCCAACTGAATCTGTCCTGTGCCGGATAAGTCTCCTACGATGCCGTTATAATTAAGACGATTGATATCTATGACATCACCAGCCTTACGTATACGTAGATCATAGTTGCCTTTGGGGGCAGCATTGAGCTCATTGATGACGGCATTGGCATCGACTGATAGGGTCGAACCTCGAACGATGACGTCCGCCTGCCCACTAGGACTGTCGATATTGCCAATATTGGGTACGTTACGGCGGGTTAAGTTTTTCCAGTTAGCATCAATATACCAAGGCGCAACCTGCTTAGATTTAGCAGAAGTTTTACCACGGATCATATTCGCGTTGATGTGCTCACCATCGCGCTGACGCAAATCTGCATCGATCTGCGTATTACCAGTAGGATTCTGCTGCTGATAACGCAGTGACAGTCTACCGTTAAGGGTTTGCGGCGCATAAGCTTTAAAGTCAGCATACTCAGCCGGAATAGCTTGGCGAATATTAAAATTACTACCCGTCGCACGCACTGTGGCCTCAAAGCTGTCTTTCCAATCTAGAATACCTTGCAACGCCAAACGTCCCGCTGGCACGTCAGCATCTAGGCGATCTATACGTAGCTGACTGTTGGCAATAACGGCGCGGCCTTGGTAATGACCTGATGGAATGTCTTTGGCGGTCAATTCAGTATTGATACGCAATCGTATCTCAGAGATGACACCAGAAGCTGTGGCTGTACCGCTTTGTAGGCGAATGTTTTGGCTATCGGCGTAAGGGATAAGAATATCATCCCACTGTAGTTTTGCATCAAACGGCGCACCCGCATCTAACCCTTGTACTACAAAGTCGCCTTTCACATCGCTATCGTTATAACGACTGCGTACTTTACCGACAGTCCGTTTGAGCGTTCCCGTTGCAGAGATATTCAATGGGTCGATATAGGCTTTTTCAAGGGCGCTGACTTCCGCAATCGCACTCAAATCTAGTGGATAGTCGCCCTGTAGGTCGATCTCTCCTTGTAAGGCACTGACTTTCACGATATCAGCATACTGCAAATCACCACGGCCAACGGTTACCGTACTACCTACCCACGTTAGATCACGTGCCGTAATATCTTGAATAATGATAGGATCTTTGGTTACTTGCTTATAAGTAATTTTCTTAATTTTTGCTTGATCAAAGCGCAAGTTTACTGGCAACTTTAAAGTTTTATAATCAAATGGTTCACCAGTAGGCGGTTTCTTATTGATAATCTCTATGGTCTGGATGTCTGCATCGCTTAAATGCACTTCTTTTGCAAATACTGCACGCCAGCCTATTTTTACATAGGCCTTATCTACCAATATCTCAAGATCTTCAGTCGCTTCAATATCGATATCAGTGACCCAAATGCCATCGCGCAAGTTACCGCGTCCGTATTTGAAATCAATACCTGTCTCAACACTAATTTTTTCTAATATAAACTTCGTACCAGCGTCAGTCCCTGCTGCATAAAAGAATATGGCGAACATAATTGCTAGTACGATAAGCATCAATACCAGCAGTTTGAGCAGAAATGACAACGGATACCAACGCCTAACGGCACGGGCATCACGCTGTGCTGGATCTTCATCTGGAGCATTATTAGGCGGGGTATTTTCTGTCAGCATGACACTCAACTACGTTAAAAAATGAAGACCAGCAATCGGTACGATAAGTGATGATTAGAACATTTGGAGCTACTAAACATTTGGAACTACTACATTAAGCGATTATAACGGTGAACCAATAAAGAAGTGCAGTCGTACTGGAATGCTTTCTTCAGTCACGCCAGCAGCCACATCGACGCGCACCATTCCTACAGGCGATGCCCAGCGGATACCGACACCAACGCCGACTTTTGTCTCAGTATCAAAATCTTTGTCATAAGCATTACCGACATCAGTAAAGAATGCGCCACGGAAACCTGGTTTAAATTCATAGTTATACTCAGCACTACCGACCGCTAGCACCTGCCCGCCCGTTAGATAGCCTTTGTCTAATGGTGACAAGCTCTCATAGTCATAACCGCGGATACTCTGATCGCCACCTGCAAAGAAACGCAACTTATAAGGCACATCGTAAAAATCATCCGCCCAGATATAACCGGCATTGGCACTACCTAATACTTGATGCTTTTTGTCTTCGCCAAAGCTATAGATACCACTAACGCCTGCGCGAATAATCGCCATATCGGTATCACTGAATGCGCTATCAGTGCCAGCCTCGATTGAATAGTACTGGCGCATACCCTGCGTTGGGTTGGTAGCGTTGTCGGTATCTGTTTTACTCATACCATAGCCAAACAATAACGCGCGCTGTTTCGGACTTGAAGAGGTAAAGCGGATAGGCAAATCATCTAATGCTGCCCCATCAACCCCCGTCTCAAGCTCATCCAAGCGGTAACGCACAGAGTAGCTACGATTCCAACCAGTATCACTACGGATATTACGTGCCAAGGCCGCTTTCAGCGTTGTTGTCGATAGATCAAAGTTACCTTCACCTTGGTCAATCACTTCCTCTTCATAAGTAAGACGCCCATCTAACTTATCATTGAGCGGATGATTCCATGGTCGACTGGCATACACAGCCACGTTTTTGCTGATTCTCGATACTTCTGTTTCTGCACCCGCTTGATAGCCTTGGCGATTGAGCAAGTTGTAGTCTATTTTTGCGGTAGCGCGAACGCCAGTATCTGTTCCATAACCCAGACCGACTTGAGCATCGCGTGGTTTATCCGCGTATACAAACACATATAAAGGTACTTTTTTGCTTTCTGCAACGTCTTGCGGCGTTTTACGTCCTGATAGCGTTGGCGGTACAAAGTTTTCATCAGCGATCAGACTCTTTTCGTCAGGGAATATCTTTTGTGCGACATTGCTGATTGAGTCACTGATTTTGCCCAATAGATTGTCAGCTTCCTGATCTTTTTCATCAAGCACCCGATCGTTCGGCAAGCGGCTTAGTCGTTCTGCTTTTTGTCTGATGGCTTGCAGCTTATCAAGTGTCGCTTCATCCGCCTCAAAATCAATCGCAGCGATATCCGCTTCATTGACCGTCTCGCCACTATTAGCACTCAGAGCATTATCGCTCTCTGCACCTATATCGCTATTATCATTGACCGTATCTTCTTTGCTAGCAGTCACATTTAAGGCAGCTGCGCCATCATTGCTACTCAGATCTGCAATGCCATCATTGTCTACATTGTTAATATCGTCATCTAATGTGTCGTTACCCTCGGTAGCAGCATTGTCAAACGCCAAGGTACCAGCTGCACTACTATCAGTTGGTGGTAGTATCGACTCGACGTTGACCGTATTAAAGTAACGAGTTGCCGATAGGTCATTACTAAACTTCGTAACTGCTGGACGATAAAATGGCTCACCCGGCGTAAAGCCATAGAGCTGTTGCAATAATGAAAGCTCTACTGGTAACTTGTCGGGGTCTTGGGTCAGCGTATTGGTTTCTTTGTCGTAAGTAAAAAACACCACATCGTCAAACTCGTAACGATCACCTGTGTTGTAAACCAACGAGACATCCGCTTTGTTATCAGGCAAGATGATATCAACAGATTTGTTCAGCCAGTACTGGTCGAAATAGCCATAGGTATTGCTCAAGGACTCTAAAGCCGCTTTACTGCTCTTATAGACACGGTGATTAAAAATATCACCTTCTTGCGGCGGCAAGTCTGCCTCAAGCGATGCAAACTCTTCTTGCTCACTGCCCTCACCGCGAATCTCAATAATACGGCTATCTACCAGTACCGGCTCGCCTAGCTCTTCAATCACAACATTAACTGTATCGCGATCAGGTTGGGTCAAACGCATCTCAACCTCATAGTAACCAACGGCTTTAGCAGCATTCTGTGCTGTTTCGCGCAAACGTGGCAATGCCGCAGTAAAGTCAATAACCGACTGAACGGAAGTGTCATCCAGTGCTGCTTTAATGTTTTTCATTGGCTGAATGTCATTGTCAGCTTCAATCAGTTGAGCCTTACCGATAGGAGAGTCTTCAGCGGATACTTGCTCTAGATAAATAGTGGTTTCTACATTTGGCAAAGCCACCACGCCACCGTCATTAAAAAAGCGATTGTAGAGACGCGTCACGATATTACCTCTATTGCGTGCGCGTGGCCGTGGTCTATTGGCTTGTTCGATACTTTGATCGACAGCCTGAGTATCATTCTGATAATCTGGTAGATAGTCATTAGGATTGATAATATCTGTCGTCGTACCTTCTACATTGGCAGGCACATTCGTACCAGCTATCACCTCATCACTACTATCATCAGTCGTCAGGCTATTTTCATTCTTAACAATAGCTTCATTGCTAACGACATCTTCATTGCTGACAGCGCCACTTACCTCGATCGGACGTGACATCCCTTCAGCTGCGCTCGCCTGTTCTTCCGTGGCTTCACTTCTACCCAACGTATCAAGATTGTTGGGTGCTGGCAAGTTTGTTGCATCTAGCTCTGTATCTAGACCAATTGGCGATGTTGTGTCATCTAACGTAGCGATTGGCGCATCAAAATCACTATCATTATTGCTAATATTGATACTATTAATATCTTGAGCATTCTGCGCATCCATTGCAGCTAGCTCACGATCGATCTGCTCAGGGGTCATCATTTGATAACCCTGCTGCTGTATCTCGGTTGCTTGTTGCAACAGGTCATCATTAGAAGCGATTGATTGAGCGTTATTTGGATTATATGAAGTACTTGGACTATCAGGGAAACTCTCTAGATCTTGAGAGTTGTTTTGAGAAGTTGCGTTTTTAAATCCTGACTTTGTCGAGTTAGGTTTCTTAATGCCCAAGCTCTGTTCGCTATAGTCGTCCAATACTGACTGATCAATGATGCCTTGTTCCACTGCTTTTTTTAGACGTAGCGCATCTAGAGCCATATCTAGCTGAGTATCGTCATCGAACAATGTAGCTGATTGCTTGATAGATGCTTGATCATTCGCACTTTGACTATTGTTAATCTGGTTACTAAGCGTTTGATTGCTATCAGTTTGCTCAGCAGCAGATGAGTTGGTGATAGCGGTATTATTTACACTATTGGTAGTATCTGCCATTGCCGCAGGTGCTATACCGAACAAACTGGTCGCAAGCGCAGTGCACAATGCCGAGCGTCTGAAATTTTTACGCGGCGCTGCTGGATATGTACTTAAATTATTACTATCGTTTTGGATTATGGCTGTGTCACGCTGCATCATGAGACCCTTGCATGCTCGAGTTGAAGGCTGCTTTATCATCTTTACGTCCTATCAGCTCACGCGGCACAATCTTATCAACGATAACGATCGTCAAGTCTGACCGGTGAATAAACTTATAGCAGTTATCTGCAATTAATGGTTTACTACTTTAATTTTATGACTGGTTATCTATAGTGTCGGCTTTAGTACTGTGTGTCTACTGCCTTGTAGGTCTACTAGCTTAGAAAAGGCTACTAACTTATAGATAGCATTGATGAGTAATAGCCTTTGTTTTCAATACTATTTATACCCTAAAACGCAATCACATAAAATTTATAAATCATAACTTAGTTAAATATCGAATCATAGCATTGACTGCATGTATTTTCACCGAAGCCTTGCTATTATACGGCTTAATATTGATAAAACCTATGCTATATCTTGATATAGTTTTTAATAAAATTTACGATTATTATCATAAAAAAATTGTCGTTCAGCGCCGCTCTTTTCTCTATCAGTCGCGATTTATCTGTAGGAATGTCCATGTCCAACCAGTTCCAGTTATTCAAGCGCCGTCGTTTTAGCGCTATGTTTTTCACCCAGTTTTTGGGCGCATTCAATGACAATATTTTTAAGCAGGCGCTCATACTGGTGCTCACTTATACTGCCGCCAGTAAATTGGGCGTAGAGGTCAGCATCCTTAATAACTTGGCCGCCATGTTATTTATCCTGCCCTACTTTTTGTTTTCTGCTTTGGCAGGACAGATTGCTGATAAGTATGAAAAGTCAAAGCTCACGCAGTTTATTAAACTACTCGAGCTGGTCATTATGGCGGTTGCCGCGGTGGGCTTTGTCTTTGAATGGTATGCACTGCTATTTGTCGCGTTGTTTTTGATGGGTACACATTCGACTTTCTTTGGACCGATCAAATACGCTTATCTGCCACAAGCGATGAAAGAAGATGAGTTGGTCGGCGCCAACGGCCTTTTTCAGATGGGTACGTCGCTGGCTATTTTGGTCGGTATGATTGTCGCTGGTATTTTGACTCAGCTATCACAATCATTATATTGGATTAGTGCCACGGTGTTGGTTGTCGCTATTTTGGGATATTTAGCTGCACGATATATTCCTGATATGCCAGCGATGCAGCCTGACCTGAAGATTAACTGGAATATTATTACCACCAGCTTAGCCACTGTACGTTACTTATACTCCTTGCCTTTTTTGTTCTTTATCATTCTTGGCAACAGCTGGTTTTGGTTTTATGGGGCGACGTTTTTGACCCAAGTGCCAGAGTTCAGCAAGGTAATTTTGCTTGGTGATGAGTCAGTCGTTATTTTCTTACTCACATTGTTTTCTGTTGGGGTGTCAATCGGTTCAGTACTGTGCAAAACATTGACCAAAAATAAAGTCAGCTTGCGTCTATTACCTTTCGGTATTGCTGGATTAAGTATCTTTGCTATTGATTTGTATTTTTCACTTTCAGGTTTAGATATAAATGTGAATAATGACACATTACTTGGCATCGGTGATTTGTTTAATATAAGTGGTAGCTGGCGGGTATTCGCGGATTTATTCTTATTAGGGTTCAGCGGTGGATTGTATATCGTGCCGCTATATGCTTCTATGCAAGCCTACGCCCCTAAGAGTCATCGAGCACGCATCGTCGGCGCAAATAACATTTTTAACGCGATATTTATGGTTACTTCAGCAATTTTTGCGATTGTTATCTTAAATGTTTTAGGGTTTACGCTACCGCAGCTATTTTTGGTGACAGGGCTATTGAATATAGTGTTTGGTGCATTTTTATACATCAAACTCAATAAACATATTAAGCATGCCGTTAGCCAAACCAACGATGGTATAGCGCCGTAAATAAGTTTGGCTCTATAGATATAGTCTAATGTTGGGCTGATGGTTTCGTTGCTTTTATTGCTATAGCAACCTACGAACTATCTATAGGTTATTTATAAGCTATCTAGACAATAATATTCGAGCCGATAATTTGGATTGTTTGTTATAGTAATACGCATCATGCCGTTGCGTTTAAACGGTAATACATTTTATTTTATTGACAGTTTTTAACACCATCAGGAGTGAGTTATGACCCTGCGTCCTTTATCTAAAATTGACCAGTTGTTACTTGGGGTCGATAAGGCATTACGAGCTGTCGTGCCACATTCCAATCCAAGCACGCGTCCGTTGCCCGTCAGTAGCGATGAGATTCCTGAGCTGACCATCACAGAGGCGCGGCACGTTTCAGGTCTTATGCGTATCAATCATACCGGTGAAGTATGTGCGCAAGGTCTATATCATGGCCAAGCGTTTGCCGCAAAAGATAGTGGGGTCAAACAAGCCATGCAACAATCGGCAGAAGAAGAAGTCGATCATTTGGTCTGGTGCGAGACTCGTCTAAGCGAACTTGGTAGCCATGCCAGCGTATTTACACCGCTTTGGTACGGTATGTCTTTTGGACTCGGTGCAGTCGCAGGCGCGATCTCAAATGAGTTTAGCCTAGGGTTTGTAGCGGAGACAGAAGCGCAGGTCAGCGAGCATCTACAGGATCATATCAAGCAGTTACCTGAACATGATCAGCGCTCAAAAGAAATATTGGCACAAATGGATAAAGAGGAGCTGCACCATCGTGAGCTAGCACTTGCAAGTGGCGGCGCTGCCCTGTCTCCGGCAGTACGTCGGACCATGCGATGGATGGCAAATCGCATGAAAGATACCGCTTATCACTTATAGCTTATCACTTATGGCTACAGGTACTGTTGTTAGTTGCTGTTGTCGATTTTCTTACTAATTAATAGCTGCACAGATTTACGTAGGTTTGCTTAATTCTAGCGATTAACAATCCTACCACAGATAGCGTAAAGCTTAATTTGCTACGGTATTAAAAATTTGTACGATTTTGCAGCAATGCGCTATTTATATTACCGTCCAATCAATGAATAACAACCAAATAAATTAAACAAGGTAACGATTTTTATGAAAGCGATTCTCTCTAGTAGCCACTCTATTAAGTCACCGAAGTTTGCAACGTTGACCGTCATGGCTGCAACCTGTGCCATGCTATTATCTGCACCTGTGAATGCAGCAGAAACTGATGCCACTGCAACAGCTGTACCTAGTGCGATGGACTCAAGCAAACGTGTGATTCGTCTTGCTCGTCCTAATGCAGCTATCAGTCCTGCTCAAGCCAACGCCGCGCAAACAAGCTTGTCAGCAACACCTGCGAGCAACAGCCAGCCGACTAATGCGCAAACCACTAACATGCAACTAAGCGGCACTCTGCAAAACAATGCATCTGTCAGTACTGCTCAACCTCAAACACCACAAATGATGTCACCTGCTGCTGCACCTGTCATGAACGGCACTACTCGTGTCTATGAGCCTGGTCCAATGACAGCTACTGGTATCGACCTGCGTAGCGGACAACTTCCGAATATTCCTACACCGCAAGTACAGCTCTCAGACATGAGCTTTGTCAAAACTGTACTGATTCCACAACAAAAAGGGCTAGGTACTGATAAGCTTGATGTCAGTTTATTAGATGACTTCATCGCTGACGTATCCCCTAACGCGCGCCACTATCCACCAAACTTCCCTAACCGCTCACAGCGCCATTACACTCGTGAAAAAATCAAAGTGTTAGCGGATTGGATCGAACCGTATGCCAAGTCGCCAAATGCTTCTTATGACGTGTTGCTTCGTGCCGCTAAGCTAAACGGCATGGGTCGTAACCTAGACTTAGGTTCAGACTACACAGTACGTGGTGGTCAATATGTCGATCGCGCTATCAAGCTGCAACCTGATAGTGGTGAGGCTAACTTCCTATACGGCATGATGCTATCAGAAGGTGGTGGTTTCAAAGAAGGTCAAAAGTATCTAGATCGCGCTGTCGCTTTAGGATACACCGAAGCAGAACAAAGCTTGGCACAGTCAGATCTACTTAGTGACCGCCGTGCTAATGCGTTAGAGCGCCTACGTCGTCTTGAAGGGCAATACCCTAACAATACCGTTATTCCTCAACAAATCAAACTCGTTGAAGAAGGCAAATTCTACATTTGGGATATTCCTGCCCCTGACATCAGTGTAAAACCAGGTGCATAGATATTCTGTACTTGTTGAGATTAACTATTAAGGGTTTGATTCATAAGATATTTGTTTAATAAGACCTTCACTAGGTTAAATCTCTAATAAATAATCTAAGCTTTAAATACCAAGCGCTTTTGTTTTATATCTATAAGACAAAAGCGCTTTTTTTCGACTAGTAGAAACTCATTCGGTTTAAAACACGCCTTTATAGAACTGCAAATGAATAGTCTAACGCCAAAAGTTGCGCTACACTCATTATCAATTGCTACTTTCATTATTGATACTCTCCTAACTACCGTTTATTGGACTGACTTATGACTTTCGCTGGCTTTAGCAAACAGACAGTAATGCATACTAATAAAAAAACCCTGCCCATTGCGTCACTTATGCTTTTGGCAGCAGCAGTATTGCTACCAGCGTGTAGTACGGTGACGGTAGATAAACAAGCCTCGGCCAAGACCATCTCAGCGCAGCGCGGCAATATTGTCACTGACAATGCGCTAAGTAGCGATACAGCATCTGCTTTGTTATCAGCAGGACTGAATGAGCAAGCCTGTATGCAGCAATTTGACCTATGCTTGACTCAGCTCTCTGATAGTATGCTTAACAGACACTATCGCCCCGCTTTGGCTATTTTTGCAGAACTGCACTATGCAAAAGCGCGTCAACTATCTGATTCAAAAAACTGTCGTAATTCACTGGCACGCCCGCCACTTGATCCGTATTACGCCAATGCGCCTTTAAGTAATGAGGATTCAAAAACACAGCAAGAAGAGACTGACCTGTGTTTAACCGATTATCAAGCAAGGTTGTTTGATGCTGTCAAATACAGCTACACCTATCTATTTTATGACAGTTTGACCCATGACTTTGAAGGTGCAGAGCAAAATAGCAATAGCCATCGTGCGCAAAACCGTATTCCAAATGACAATGATATCCAAACCCAAGATATTTATAACGCTGCTAGCAATGACGTTATTACTCAAATTTATCAATCAACTGAAAACGCCAATAAATTGATGGGTGATACGACAGTAGAGTATTTGCCGATAACCTCTACCAAGCGTGATAACACGGATGAAGCAGCAATCGCCAATCGACCACCGCTAAAGGGCAAAGCAACAGACCAAGTCAAAGTCATGAAAGTTACCGTAGATGACTATAACCTCGATATTTATTTGCCCAACGAAAACAACTATCTGCAAAATGCCCATAAACAAACTTCCGCTTTGGCAGACTTATCATCCACTTATGAGCTGCGACTCTCCGGTCTCAATTCCGTGAGTAAGCGCCCTGGTTTGGGCATCAGTTTGGTAGCATCGTTGGATGATCGCTATACCACCACAATCCGTCAGTTACTGGTCGCCTCCTTATCTGGTCGACTGACAAATGAAAATAAAAACAATGATGATAGCGAGCCAAGCTCTCGTATTTATCCCACTGGACATCTGCTATTGACTGGTCTGATTAAGCCAGATGGCGATAGCGTATTAGACGCACTGAGCAGTCGTAAGCTTGATATCCATTTATACAATCCGTACCAAACCGAATCCGTCAATATCCTAAATGATGACTACCCATTGGCAGCCAACTTTTCGGCGGGATATGGCTTATGGCTATCAGAGAACCAGTTAGATGGCGTGGGTTATTTAAACTTGATTACGCGCCAGCCAGATGCTCAGCTGCCCAAACTCTTCATGCTCGAGCCTTATGATCCTGATAAACGCGTGTTGATTATGTTGCACGGGCTAGCCTCTAGTCCGGCCACATGGGTCAATCTGACCAACGATATTCTTAATGATGACAAGCTGCGTGACAATTACCAAGTTTGGCAAATATTCTATCCAACCAATCTGCCTATTTTAGAAAATCGTTATCAGATTCAGCAGTTAATCAACAGCACCTACCGGCAGACTGATCCCAATGGACAAAATCGTGCCAGTCGAAATAGTGTGATTATCAGTCATAGTATGGGTGCCATCATCGCTCGTATGATGCTATCTGATGAAAATTTAGTCGATGATTTAGATAAGCTTAATGACAAAGACCTCCTCTCTAGTAATGAGAAACAGCAAATCCGTAACGCGCTCAAAACGTCTTTTGGCGAAAATGAATTAAAGGAACGATTTGAGCTACAGGCATTGCCACAAGTAGACACCGCTGTTTTTCTATCTGCACCTTTCCGTGGTACCGATTATGCAGATCGTTGGTTCACCCGTGCGCTACGCCGCATCGTTTACTTACCCGTAGGTCTGGTCAAGACATTCACAGATAACTTAGCGACCATTGCCACACAAGGCGATTTGGCGCAAAACCCACTGGGCGCCTTATATTTGCAGAACGGTGCCAGCCAGTTAAGTGATAAGTCTTCTTTTATAGAGTTAACCAAAGACATCACTATGAATGAGCGTATTACTTACCATTCAATCATTGCCAATAACGATGCCGACATCACTAAAGGACTGGCACAAACACAACCAAACGGTGCCAAGATTGATTTGTCTCAAGCGGTAGAAGACAATGCTGGAAATGAAACGGCGAGCGTTGATGTCAGCGACAATACTGAGACATCACAGCTACCACCCGAGCCGCTTGTTGCCGCTGTGACAGTCAATGATGATATCAGTCAAGCACTGACCGAGCGTTTGTCAGATGGTATCGTTCCTTATAATAGTGCCCATCTCGATGGTGCTGCGTCTGAAACAATTATCAATGGCGGTCATAGTATTCAGACCAATCCGCAGACCATTTTGACGTTGCGAAGAATTTTGCATAAGCAGCTACAAGAATGATGTAGATTTTTGTTATTCCACGAGGTTTTTGGCGTATAAATCGTAACCTTTAAACATCAGTTATAGGTTTCAAATAAGCAGTATGTTCACGCATACTGCTTTGTTTTTAATAATATTAATTTTATCTTTCAATGTTTGAATTATGTTATTTTGATGACTCTTAGGTCTGCAACAGACAGACTGGGTTGCTTGCGTGTATATCTAGGTGAGCGCATAATATATCTATAGCACATGACAGTAATATGTAAATTTATAAGGACATAAATTATTCAATTCAGCTAAACAGTGAGTCGCAAACTTAGCCACAATTTATGTCTAATGGAGCTAAGTCCACGTCACTGAGCTATTGCCCGTAATGCTTGCCACTTTGATCGATGGATAGTTTACGGACAGTTACTTGAGCGTTGTATGGAAGTCAGCGCTATTCAGCTAACAGATGAGAGTAACCGTTTATGTTCGCTACATTTATGATTGACCAGCTCGATGCGCTGATGCTTGCGCGTATCCAATTCGCTTTTGTTATCTCGTTCCATATCGTCTTTCCTGCCTTTTCTATCGGTCTTGCCAGCTGGCTTGCGGTGCTTGAGTTCCGCTGGTTAAGAACTGGTGAACCTATCTATGCTGAAGTCTACAAGCATTGGGTCAAAATATTTGCTGTCGTCTTTGGTCTAGGCGTGGTATCCGGCGTGGTGATGTCCTACCAGTTCGGTACCAACTGGGCCGTATTCTCTGATAAAGCCGGTAACGTTTTAGGCCCATTACTCGCCTATGAGGTACTGACAGCGTTCTTCTTAGAAGCGTCCTTCTTAGGGATTATGCTATTTGGGTGGGGCCGCGTGAGCAAACGCATGCATTTTGCTTCAACTGCTATCGTTGCTATTGGTACCTTGATTTCAGGTTTTTGGATATTGGCCGCCAACAGCTTTATGCAGACTCCTCAAGGCTTTATGATGGGTGCAGATGGCCTGCTCTATCCTACCGACTGGCTTGAAATTATCTTCAACCCTTCATTCCCTTACCGTTATGCTCATATGATGACTGCAGCATTTCTAACGACTGCTTTTGTCATTGGTGGTATCGGCGCATATTATATTCAATCTAAAAAACACGTCGAGCACCGCGCGCATGGTCGTGTAATGCTAGGTATGGCGATGATTATGGCCATCTTTGTTGCGCCGGCGCAGGTATTGATTGGTGATGAGCATGGTCTAAATACCCTTGAGCATCAACCTGCTAAAGTAGCTGCGATGGAAGGGCTCTGGGAAGATGAGCGCGGTGCCGCACTACGTCTCTTTGCGATTCCTGACCAAGAAAATCAGACCAATAAGTACGAAGTAAAAATTCCTTATGTGACTGGTTTAATCTTAACCCATTCGTTAGATGGTGAAGTTAAGGGGCTTAAAAACTGGGCGCCTGAAGATCAACCACCCGTCATTATCGTGTTTTGGGCGTTTCGTATCATGGTTGGTATTGGCATGCTTATGGTACTGGTCGGCCTATTCAGTCTATACAAATACTTCAAAAAACAGCAATTCAATCCCGAAAGTGTCTGGTTCCACCGTGCGTGGATGATGATGACACCGCTTGGTTTTATCGCATTACTATCAGGTTGGTTCGTAACTGAAACAGGACGTCAGCCTTGGACGGTTTATGGGGTTATTCGTACTGCTGAAAGTATGTCACCAGTCGCTGCACAGCAGGTAGCCACGACGTTGATTGGTTTTATCGTGCTGTATATATTTGTTTTTGGGGCAGGTAGCTTTTATATCTTGCGTTTGATTGCTCAAGGTCCCAAGCCTTATACAGATCCTGCTGAAGATAATTTCTATGAGCATTCAGTGACAGAGAGCCAAGGTCGCGCGTTAAGTGGTGATAGTAATCCTGCCAAAGGTACTGAAGAAGGCTTAGATGAGCCTGCAAACGATGTCGATGATGGAGGATTACGCTAATGTTTAACTTCGGTGATGTATTAGATTTACCTCTTATTTGGGGCGGTTTGATTGCTTTGTCTGTCTTTGTCTATGTACTGCTTGATGGTTTTGATTTGGGCTGCGGTATCTTGTTCCCTTTTGCAGGCTCAGATAAAAACCGTAGCCGCATGATGAACTCTATCGCACCATTTTGGGACGGTAATGAGACGTGGCTAGTACTAGGTGGTGGTGGTTTATTCGCAGCATTCCCTGTTGCTTATGGCATCATCATGACAGGTCTTTATTTACCCGTGACCGCCATGTTGTTCGGTCTTATCATGCGCGGCGTGGCGTTTGAGTTTCGCTTTAAATCCTCTTCACGTCGGCATGTATGGGATACCTTTTTCTTTGTCGGTTCAGTCGTCGCCACTTTCTCTCAAGGCATTATGCTTGGGGCGTTAGTACAAGGGTTAGAAGCCAGTAACCGTCTATATACTGGTGGCCCATTTGATTGGCTCACACCCTTCTCGATTGTGTGCGGATTTGCCATGATTATTGGTTATGCCTTACTTGGCTCTACGTGGCTTATCATAAAAACAGAGCACACATTACAAGTATGGGCGCGCCAAGTTTCTAGATGGATGCTTACTGCGTTACTAGTGGCGATGGTTGTGGTCACAGCGTTTATGTACTTCTCAGACATCGATGCATTAGAAGGCTGGTTTAGTTTCCCAGATTTGTTATACCTTGCTCCTATGCCTATCATTGTCATGCTTTTATTCTTTATCATGCGTAAAGACTTAAAAACTGAGCGTGAGTATCGTCCATTTTTACTAACGGTTGCCTTATTTTTAATGGGTTACATTGGGGTTTGTTTCGCCCTATTCCCTTATATCGTACCGTATCAAATGACGATTTATGAAGCGGCGGCTGCCGATACTTCGTTATCATTTATGCTGATTGGCGCATGTATCATGTTACCGATTATCTTGAGCTATACAGCATTTGCTTACTATACCTTCAAAGGTAAATCTGATCACAATCCGATGTACTAATCGTTAATCGAGACGGGCAACGGATCGGCTAAAAAGGGTGGCTATTATTGTTTATAGATGGTAGCCACACTTCATACGCTAATCAGGAGATCTCTATGAAAAAGTTCAGTAAAAAACAATCGCAATGGGCATGGTTTGTGGGTCTATATTTAGCAGGATTTTTAGTGGTGTTTACCATTGCTCAGCTAATCAAGTTGGCCATGGGTGTTTAGCATAATTGCCTAATCATACGATTGAGTGCCAGTTAGTTAGCTAATGAGTAGTTTCTTAGATGCTAAATTTGCACTTTTGTCTTGCCAATATACCCTCTAGACATGTTGTAAAAAATAATTCTATATGCATAAAAAAAGCAGCGTTGAATAATCGGCGCTGCTTTTTGTTTATCTTAAATTTATCAGTTTGGCCTACCTGCATGCTCGATATCATGCTGTTCGATAAACTCATTAACCTGTGTTAGACGCTCTGGGGTCCCCACGTCTATCCAATTATCTGTTGTCACTTCAGCGGTAATCTGAAACTTTATCATTGCTTGCTTTAGTAGTGGTGCTAATGCCGCAGGCTGTCCTGATACCAGGCTTTCTACCAATTTTGGTGACATTACGCTAATACCCGCAAAGGTATACTTATCCGCATCGCCCACCGGCTGCTCACTAGCAAGACCGTTATTGATGGCGAAATCGCCGCCATTATTGTGCTCTGGATTATCTATCAATAATAAGTGCGCGCGCTGATCCGCTCCCAATGTATAGTCTGTTAATTGAGAGAAATCATAGGTAGTCCAGACGTCAGAATTGACCAGAATAAACGGTTCATCCTTTAGTTTACCTGATTGTAATGCCTGAAAAATGCCACCTGCGGTCTCAAGTGGTTCATCGTTTTCTACTGACCAATGCAGATTTACGCCATACTGTGAACCGTCACCTAAGGTATTCATTAGCTTGTCCGCTAACCATGAGGCATTGACCGTGATATCGGTGATGCCTGCTGCTTGTAGTGCTTTAATATGCCATACAATAAGCGGTTGACCTGCGACTTCAACCAAAGGCTTGGGCGTCTCAAGCGTTAATGGACGTAGGCGTGTGCCCTTGCCCGCTGCTAAAATCATGGCTTGTGTAATCGTAGAGGTAGACATCTGCGCTCCTATCTTTATTATTTAAATTAATTTAGCTGAGCGTAATCTACGCTGAAACAAACTTCTCTTTATAAGCAGGTAGCACTGCCTCTTGTAGCCATTGATTAAACGGTATAACTGATTGCTTTAGTTCATCGTTGCCATGTTCGGCAAGCCAGTTTAATTCAATAATCAAATCGCGCATGACTTTAGGAATATCCGCCAAATAGCGGTCTTTGCCATCACGCTCAGATAAACGAATAAAAATCCCTAATACCTTTAGATGACGTTGTACGCCTATGACATTCATATCTTTTTCAAACTGCACCGCGCTATCAGCAGTGGTTAGTGACTTTTGTTTTTGTAGCTGCCAAAAGTCCTCAATCCATGCAGATATTTGGCTCTCTGGCCATTCAACATAAGCATCGCGTACTAACGACACTAAATCATAAGCATACGAGCCAATGACGGCATCTTGAAAATCAATCACGCCCAGCTTTGATTTATCTGCTTGATCTTGCATAAGGTTGCGGCTGTGATAATCACGATGGACCACTACTTGTGGCTGTCGCAAAATCTCATTCATTAATGCTGTTTTTAGTTTTCCCCAGACTTGCTCATTTAGCACTATACCAATATAAGGCATAAACCATTCGCTAAATAAATCCATCTCGCGGTCTAATAGTGCTGTGTCATAATCTGGTAGCTGGTGTTGCGACTTTGCCGTTTCTACTGGTACCGTTTGTAGCGCAACTAATGTCTGCATTGCTAGCTGATAGTAGTCATTGATTTGGTCTGCGGTGGCATCGACAAGCAAATGGGCAAACTCTACTGTGCCAAAATCTTGTAATACCAAAAATCCTTTTTCTACATTTTGTGCAGTCAGAGTCGGCACGTTGACAGCAGGTGCCATCAGCTTAGCGACATTGATAAACTGCAGCATCGCATCTTGCTCGTCAGCAGAGTCCATGACGATATAATGCTTGTTGGCGCTTTTGTCTGTCTCTGATAGTTCGATACGATGATATCGGCGGGCACTAGCGTCACCAGGTAAGCTATCTAGACTAAATGTTTGATCTAAAAATACTTGCTGTAACCATTGTTCTAATTGCTGTTGGCGGTTGTTATTTTCATCGATCATATCAGTCTCTAAAGTCATTTTGTCAGTCATATTAGGCATCGCTGGTTAAATATAAGTCATAAATAATTAAAGTAGTGATAAGTCTGACAAATACTTGCTAAAATAGCGATATGCGGCGGTGCTATACAAGCTGCCACAAACGTATTGCTATATCATTCAATACTTGATGTCGGATAGAATCGCTATCGCTACTTAAAAATCAGCATGGCTATATTATAAATTTTGGTAAATAGTGTAGCTGATTTGGTTTTTTTTGACTATGATTAGTCGTCATTATATGTAAAACATCCAAATTTTTGAGAATACATTAGTCATATTTTAGTCGCTCGTTCACTGCTTTATGTCGTTCGGTGATACCGCTACTAAACTCAGTCATGCAATCCAATAAGCTCTGCAATCATAGGTGTGCCCTTGTTATATTCTCCGCTTTACCAAAGCATCCGCTTGATCTTATTTGGTGCCTTAGGTTTATCTAGCCTAACTGTCAGTGCTGCCATTGGTGATGCCAATACGCAAAAAACTGAACCACTCACTACGGACAGTACAGGCAGCTATGCGTCTAATAGTGTGGCGACTGACGCCAATAGTATTAGTCGTACTCAAAGTAATGAGGGCTATCAAGAAGCAGATATTCTAAATGATAGCTATCCAGACGATGCTAATTCTGCTAATACGAACAACGCTACTTTATTAAATGATACTGCGTTAGATAGCAGATTCTCTGAGAACAATGACCTAGATATCACAGATATTAATGAGGCTGCTGACTCTGAAGCTTTTAGCAACGAAGTTTCTAATACTGCTAATTTAAATACAGAAACTAACAACCAAGCAAGCATTGATACACCAGATAGCAGTGCCTTTGTTCCTAAAGCGATAACAACTGACAATGGCAAGCTAGATCTTAATGATGAGAGTATTCAAGCCAGTCTAATGCGCTTAGCAGAGTTTTATGAGCTAACGCCAGATACCGATGCGTCAACATTAAACAATGAGGCTATCAGCACTGAAGCGAACAATACTCATAATAATGCGATGCCTGCTGCACAGACGATTCCAAAGGTCGGTAGAGATTTGCGTCTGTTGCCAAATGCCGTGGACAGTGCCCAGCGCTGTGAAGGTCAATGGGTATATCCGCAGAGTAACCCCAATTATCAACGCGCTGTAAACGAAGCTGGTACGGCAAACGGACAACCAGCACCAAATGTGGCTAGCGTTCCGAACAATCAAGCCCCTTTATTTACCGAGTCTGATTACGGTTATTACAATAACGTGAATTACGCTGAGCTCTCAGGCAATGTAAAAATTGACCAAGGCACTCAGCATATCGAAGCAGAAAAAGTCATGATTGACTTGAGCAATGGCGTTGCAGCTGCTCAAGGCAAAGTCATGTTTACAGATAATGCGACTGGACAGCGTACAAGCAACGTCTCTACAAACAATGCCGCTACGAATAACGGCCAAGCCAGCTTTAATGATAGAGCGGCACAAGGCGGCCTAATTGGCGTTGCAGATAGCTTGAATTACAATACTGAGACTGGTCAATCAACGGCCAATGATGTGGCGTTTGCCAGTGTCGGTCTACAAGCGCACGGCTATGCCAAACGCTTAAACAAACCGAATGAGAGTGAATACGAGCTGGATCAGGTGATGTTTAGTACCTGTCCACCTACCAACCGCAAATGGCAGTTTGAAGCCAAAAGTATCGATCTAAATACCGATACAGGGCGCGGCGAAGCGTATAACACCACTTTCCGTGTTGCTGACATACCCGTATTTTATCTCCCCTACTTTAACTTCCCGATAGACAGTCGCCGTAGTAGTGGGTTTTTATTGCCAAGTGCCAGTGTCAGCAGTGAAAGCGGTCTTGAAGTTGATATTCCTTATTATTTCAACTTAGCACCTAACTACGATGCCACCCTTAACACGCATATTTATACTGACCGTAACCCGATGCTATCAGGTGAGTTCCGTTATCTGACTGAGAGCTATGGGGAAGGTATTTTAAACGGTTCATACTTACCTAACGATAAAGAATATGACGACGAAGATCGTACCAGCTTGTTTTATGACCATACTTGGTCGTCGAAAAGCATTCCACGTTTAAGCGCCGACGCTGAATACAACTATGTATCAGATGCCGATTACCTTAATGATTTTGATACGTTGGGCTTGTCAGACAGCACGATAAACTTGCCACGTCGTGCTCGTGTCAATTATTACAATGATTATGTCGATGGTGAACTGAAAGTAGAAACTTTCCAGACTCTAGATGCATTCACTGATAGTGGTGAAGCGTTAGAAGACAAAGACAAGCCGTACTCACGTTTGCCACAGCTCAAATTAAATTATCGCCTGCCTTGGGCTGAGCGCTTCGATATCACTGGTATTCATGATTCTGCATACTTCAAAAAATCCATTGATGATGGTTCTGAAAACGAAAAAAGTGGCGCACGTATTTATAATAAACTGAGCGCCGCCTACCCGATGGAAACCTCTTGGGGTTATATCAAACCTAAGCTTAGCTTGCAGCATCTATATACGTCATATGATGAAGATAGCTTAGAAGATAATCAGCTTAGTGAAGAAGATGGCAGTCAGTCGGTTTTTGTTCCGCAAGCCAGTATCGATGCAGGACTACACTTCTATCAAGCGGGCTCACCATTTGGTGCGTTTGACGATACGATGGGCGGCTATCGTTTACTTAGCCCACGCGTAAAATATACGTATTCACCGTATAAGAACCAAAACGACATTCCTAACTTTAATACGCGTATTGCCTCTATTAACTATGAGCAGCTGTTTTCAGACAGTTGGTTCTTAGGTCATGATCGCTTGCAGGATTTGCACTCTATTACGCCTGGCGTCAATTATCGTTACATCGATGCAACGGGTGTGACACGTTTTGATGGTAGCATTGCAGAACAGTTCTATCTAGATGATGGACGTGTAACACTTGATGACGATCAGCCAGTATTTACCTCGTCTTCTTCAGGTATGGTATGGGATACCAGCACTCAGCCTTATAATAATTTTTGGGTTGATGTTAGCGGTGCCTTAACCAGTAATTATGATTTGAACTACATTACGACTGAACTTCGTTATCAGCCATCAGACAATAGCTTATTTAATGTGGGTTATGTTAAGCGTCAGCGTGATGACAATACCGATCAGTTGCCATTATCGGCGTTTACCGCTTCCGCTGTTTTCCCTATTAATAACAGCTGGCGTATATTGGCTCAAGGTCAGTACGATTATAATCGTAACAAGATGCTTGATTCACTTATCGGCGTTGATTACGAAGATTGCTGTTTTGGCTTTGCTGTTTATGGTCGCCGCTATTACAATGACCTAAACGTAAAAGACGAGCCAACACAAGCTATTATGGCAGAAGTTAGATTAAATGGTCTTGGCAGCGGTAGTAGCCGCTTGACACGATTGCTTGCTGATAAAATCTTGGGCTTTGAACCTGTACAGACGGCATGGAAAGACTAACCAGTTTTTTGCTAGATTAGAATTATTTACGTAAATATTTATAAGACACTATTTGAACCCCTATTATGGGAAACGCTGTCGAATATTTTATTATTAAGAGTATTGGATAGAGTTGACCAACTACCATCCGATGCAATGACATTGATGAGGAGCATCATGAGATTTTTTTCTTTACGTCAGACTAGCAGAGCAGTATTGCTATCTATGGCAGGCCTTACGCTTACGTTAAGTGCCAACGCTGCTACTGTCAAACCTGCAGCGGCTCAAGCTTCTACTTCTGCTACGCAAAGCTCAGTTGATCGCTTGACGCCAGCCAATAGCACAGACGGTATTATTGCCCTAGTTAATGAAAATGCTATTTTAAAAAGCGAACTGGTTGATGCTATCGAGCAAACCCAAGCACGTGCCAAAGCTGCTGGTGAGCCTATCGCAAACTCAGCACAACTACAGTCTGAAGTATTAAACGCGCTTATTTTGCGTGAACTACAACTGTCTATGGTCAAACGTGCGGGACTGTCTGCCGATGAAGCAGAAATCAATCAACGTCTTGGTCAAATCGCTCAAGCTGAAGGCCTTAATAGCATTGCAGCATTGCAGCAACGTCTAGATGCCGCACAACCTGGTAGTTATGCCAATCTACGTGCCAAACTGATCGAAGAGGCTTCTATCCAAGCGCTACAGCAGCGTCAAATTACTCGCCGAGTACGTATTAGCGAGCAAGATATTGATGCATTTTTGGCCTCACCTGAAGCCAAACGTCTGAATCAAAGCGAATATCAAACCATTCACGTACGTGTGCCTTATATAGATGACTATAGTCGCCTATCAGCCGCTCAACGTGAAGAAGCATTAAAAGTCGCGCAAGCATTACGTACGCGTTTGCTTGAGCCAAATGTCAACGTCGCTGAAGCCGTTGCTGCTAGCCAAGGTAGCTATCCGATTCCATTGCAAGGTGGAGATATGGGCTTTCACAAGGCTGCTTCTTTACCGACAGAACTGTCTAGCAAAATTACCAAGCTAGACGTTGGTACTGTAAGCGAGCCACTATTGACTCCTGAAGGGATTGATATCATCAAGCTTGCTGATAAAAAAGCCAGCAATACGATGCTGATACCACAATGGCATACTCGCCATATTCTAGTCAAAGTCGATGACCTACAGACTGACGCGCTTGCTGAACAAAAAATCAATGATCTATACGAGCAACTTCGTGGCGGCGCTGACTTTGCTAGTTTAGCTTCAACGTATTCAGATGATCCAGGTTCTGCGGGACGTGGCGGTGATCTTGATTGGGTTAGCGAAGAAGATATGGTTGGTTCATTTGAAGCCACCATGAAAAATACAGCGGTTGGTGACTACTCTGCACCATTTAAGACAAAATTTGGTTGGCATATCCTAAAAGTCGACGGTAAGCGCGATCAAGATATTAGCGAGCAATATCGTCGCAATATGGCACGTCAAGCATTGTATCAACGTTTAGCGCCACAAGCTCAAGAAGACTGGTTACAAGAGCTACGTGCTGGCGCTTATATTCAGATACTTGGCTGATATGTTGCAATAAGCTAGTAGTATTAAGTTAGCGAAAGCACTGAATCGATTTAAACAAAGAAGGGTATATGCTATTGCATATACCCTTCTTTATTTTGCGCAGTTAGATATTTAACTGGAAGCTTTAAAAAAATATCGGAGTTAAGCATTTTAAACTTTATTAAACCAAAATCCACACAAAGAAAAACCCCGAACCTAGGGCGATTGGTTCAGGGTTTCAATACTTCGTGTTATTGTTATTATCTCTCTTCCGTGCTGACTCATCCTAAGTCATTTAACAGTATTATATAAGACAGCGGGCTGACCTGTACTTTTATTGGTACTGTCTCAACACTACATCCATGCGTATCCTTGTGTTGATGGATGTATTATAGGCCAATGAATTTGGTGCCGATAGAAGCTAAAGACTCTATTTTGCGTAAGCATATGCTTACATCACTTTTATGCATTACCGTTAATAAACGGCCTCTTTTATCAACCAAAACTGCGCTGTTCTTGTCTGTGTTCTTCTGACACTTTTTCGCCTTCTTTCTTGCCTTCTTCGATTTTGTTGTCAGTTTCTTGGATATCTTCTGCTTGTGCAGTAGGCGCATTGCCTTCTTGCTTGCTTGCCTCTTCTGGCTCATATTGTAAGGTAGTCATCACAGGAAAGTGATCAGATCCTACGGATGGCATACGCTGAATATCAACTACTGTAAAACAGGCACTATGAAAGATATGGTCTAGAGCCCAACGTAGAAATGGGTATTTAACATGAAAGGTATTAATGAAATGTCGACCAATACGAGGATCTAACAGGCCAGAGATACGTTGGAAACGACGCGTGGTTTTTGACCATGCGACATCATTGAGATCACCTGCCAGTATCGCCGTTTGATCGTTTTCTTTTATATGTTTACCCACCATGAGCAGCTCAGCATCACGCGTGGTGGACTTATCAGCTTCAGTTGGGCTAGGCGGCATAGGATGTAAGCAATATAACCAAACGACGCGGCCTCCTTGCAAACGCAACTGTGTATGGATAGACGGTATATCATCTATCATCAAATACTTAACTTCAGGATCAATTAGCTCAAGCTTAGAATACAAGTGCATACCATATAAATTATCTAGTGGCACTTTCACGGTATAGGGATAGTCAGACTCAACTTGGTGTAGGGCTTGCTCCCATTTCTTATCACTCTCTAACGTAATTAAGATATCAGGCTGCTTTTGCTTAACCAAATCGACCAGCTTCTGCGTTTCATCATTGGGCGTCAATACGTTTGATACCATGATTTTTATTTGATGCGCTTGCCCTTCTGGCTTATCTTTTGCCTTTTGAACTTCTTTTTTCCACAGCTTAGTATATGGCAGTACCATTCTCAGCTGAAATGCTAACGTACCGCTCAATACAACAAACAATATCCACTGCCCTAACTCCCACTCTGAGAAAAACACTATCATGCCAACCCAAGCGATAATACCAAGCACCATTATTTGGATGCGTGGAAACTCAACACCGCGCACCCACCAGTTATCCAGCGGTAACCAGCCCCAGATTGTGACAAAGGCGATGAATCCTGCTAGACCTTGTAAGGCGTAATATAATAGTGAGAGATCCATAAGTAGGTACTAACCGTTGATTGAAATATTGATAGAGCCAATGATGTATATTGGTTAAGCTTTTATTTGATAAGAAATATCGTGGTTGTAACTCACCTGACATCAAATAACTAACGTCGAGTAATTGTGTTTGAGACTTACTTTAGCATTTCAGAAGATTCTCGCCTACTGGTGAGTCTCAATTATGCGACAACTATCATAAAACGTTACAATATTGGCTCACTCAATGTAATGAGTGCTTTATTAAACATTATATTTTTGATGTCGTCAGATAGCCAAGTATCTATTCAACAGTAATAACTTAAAGTTATAGCCGACATAGTTAATAGTGTATAGAAAACGACCAAATAATAGCCAAAACGCCTTGCTTTTTCGCGCCATTCACGGCATTGTTATCGGTTGACGATGCAACAAATAATTGTAAATAGGATTGAACTTCATGAGTGATTTAACAGTAGGTTTGGTAGGCTGGCGCGGTATGGTAGGGTCAGTATTGATACAACGTATGCAGGAAGAAAATGACTTTAACGGGATCAAACCCGTGTTTTTTTCAACCAGTAATGCTGGTGGTGATGCACCAAAATTCGATGGTATTGAAACCGACCAACTAAAAGACGCTCATGATATTGAAGCACTTGCTGCTTGTGATGTCGTTATTACTTGCCAAGGTGGTGACTATACGTCAAAAGTCCATCAACCATTGCGTGATAGCGGTTGGAACGGCTACTGGGTTGATGCGGCGAGTACGCTGCGAATGAAAGATGACAGCATTATCATTCTTGATCCAGTCAACCGTAACGTTATTGATAGTGCCCTAGCCAACGGCAAAAAAGACTTTATCGGTGGTAACTGTACCGTATCATTGATGCTGATGGCTATCGGCGAGCTGTTTAACAAAGGCTGGGTCGAATGGGTCAGCGCCATGACTTACCAAGCCGCTAGTGGCTCTGGCGCAAACAACATGCGCGAGCTCATCAATGGCATGGGCGTATTACACGATGCCGTTAAAGACGAATTGGCTGACCCTGCTAGTGCGATTCTTGAGATTGATAAAAAAATCGCTCAGACTCAGCGCTCAGCAGACTTCCCTACACAATACTTCGGTGTACCATTGGCAGGTAGCTTGATTCCTTATATCGATGCGCAGCTAGAAAACAAACAGTCAAAAGAGGAATGGAAAGGCGGCGTCGAGACCAATAAGATCTTGGGTAACGATGATACCAGTACGATTCCTATCGACGGTATGTGTGTACGCGTCGGCGCTATGCGTTGTCATGCGCAAGGTTTAACGATCAAGCTGAAAAAAGACATTCCACTAGAAGAAATCGAAGCTGCACTCAAAAACAGTGGCAACGAGTGGTTGGACTTAGTCGAAGATGACAAAGAAGCTACTATGAATCGCCTAACTCCAGTAGCAGTGACTGGCACCCTAACCGTTGCGCTAGGTCGCTTACGTAAGCTTAATATGGGCCCTGAGTATCTAGGCGCATTTACTGTTGGTGATCAATTGTTATGGGGCGCAGCAGAACCATTACGTCGTATGCTTAATATCATCCGTGAGCAAAACGTCTAACTTAGATACCTTATATTAAGCACAAAAAAGACAGCGATTGCTGTCTTTTTTTATGGATCGATTACTATTTAGATTGATACGCAATCATCACCTCATTACGACGTAAGAATGGTAGCGTCCAAGGTGGGTTATAACGTGCTAATTCAGGCTCGCCTATAGGCGTCAAATTCTGGTTTTGCATCCATGTTTGCAGCGCTTCGGTTTTTTCCGCTACTTTGTCCTCTCCTGCGAGCCAAGAGAACTTAATCACACCGTACGTCTGTGCAGGCACTTCTATAATTTCAACGTTTGGATTGTTTGGCTTTGGCAGTGTTTGCATCGTATATTTACTAGGCATCGTAAATTGTACGCGCCACTTACCATTGTCTTGTTGCATACTGACTGGTGCTGTCATGGCAATTTTTTGTGACTCATTATCACTTTCTTTGTTATCAGCTTGCATCGTGACAGGTACCGTCATACTAATTTTACTACTGTCGCCACTTGGTGCGGTGTTATTACCAAAAATATAGTCCGCTAAAATCTTAAACCCTTCACGACTTGCTGAGTCTTGGTCACCACTCACCCACGTTTGCGCTACTAGCTGCTCATCATAACGACGCAGCTCAAAGTCATCTACTTGGGTCAACACCGTATATTTCGGCTCCTCAGTAGCCATAGCCCCTCCTGATATCAATAATAAACCACTCAATAATAAGTAAGCTGTCTTTTTCATGTCATGTCTCCAGCATCTAAAAGCATGGTGTGGCAATGATTATTACCTCACCTGTATAACTTCTACTGTATCAATAGACCTCTAGCACTGTCTGTGTCTTTTGGCGTGCTATCTGTATTTTTTGGTTATGAAAAAGGGATGTCAAATAAAATCCCTAAAGAACATATTAACTATGTATCGATACCACTAAATATCCATGTCCAAAAAAACCGCTAACAATGCTATAATTAGCGCCATTTTCATAGCTCATATATCGGTTAACATATGCAATTTGTCTTACATAAAACGGCCAGCGGTGCAACGCGTGCACGCCGTGGTACGGTTCATCTCAATCATGGCGACGTGCAAACGCCTGCTTTTATGCCTGTTGGTACTTATGGTACGGTCAAAGGCATGCTGCCACGTGATATCGAAGCCATCGGTGCTGATATTATTTTGGGCAATACCTTCCATCTCTGGTTACGTCCGGGTACTGAAGTCATTGATAAATTCGGTGGCTTACATAAGTTTATGCATTGGGACAAGCCTATCTTGACCGATTCGGGCGGTTTCCAAGTATTCAGCCTCGGCGCAATGCGTAAAATTACCGAAGAAGGCGTAAATTTTAAATCTCCTATCGATGGCGCAAAGGTATTTCTCTCACCAGAAAAATCTATGCAGATTCAGTACAGCTTGAACTCAGACATCGTCATGCAGTTCGATGAGTGTACGCCGTATCCAGCCACTCATGATGAAGCGAAAAAGTCGTTAGAGCTATCGCTACGTTGGGGACAGCGCTGTATCGATGAGCACAACAGACTGGGCAGCACCAACGCATTATTCGGTATTGTACAAGGCAGTATGTATCCTGATTTGCGTCAGCAATCACTTGAAGGCCTGTTAGAGATTGGCTTTGATGGTTATGCTATTGGTGGTCTTTCAGTTGGCGAACCTAAAGAAGAGATGATAGATGTCCTAGACTACCTGCCTGATGATATGCCAGCAGATAAGCCACGCTATCTTATGGGTGTTGGTAAGCCTGAGGATTTAGTTGAGGGCGTACGTCGCGGTGTGGATATGTTCGACTGCGTGATGCCAACTCGTAACGCGCGTAATGGCCATTACTTTGTGACGGGCGATGCAGACAATGCTGGTGTGGTACGTATTCGTAATAGCCAATATCGCAATGATGAAGGCTCATTAGATCCTGAGTGTGACTGCTATACTTGCCAAAACTTTAGCCGTGCTTATCTGTACCATCTTAATAAGTGCAAAGAGATGCTAGGTGCTCAGTTAGCGACCATTCATAACTTACGCTATTACCAACGTTTGATGCAAGGTATCAGAGATGCTATCGAGCAAGATAAATTTGATGAGTTTGTCAGTGAGTTTTATGCCAAACGCGGTCAAACGGTTCCTGAGTTAAACTTGCGTTAATCCTATTTAATATTCACGACCGTATAACGATATCTGTTGAAATAAAAAAGGGCTTAAGAATAATCTTAAGCCCTTTTTCTGTGCTGCTTTTATCACTCAATGATTATCACTTAATGATTTAAGTAGAGTCTATTTTGACTACTATCCCATCAATGACGTCACAAATACTACAATAACAGCGATTGGCGCGATGAATTTCGCAACGATTTGCCACAGCTGCCATGTACCATTAGATAAACCAAGCTCTTGCTGAATGTTACGTTGATCCATTTTCCAACCAACAAATACAATTGCAGCCAGACCTGTTAGAGGCAATAGGAACTTACTAGTAAGCTTATCTAATGCATCAAAGATACCATTACCCATGATAGTAAAGTCAGACCATAGGTTGAACGATAGCAGTGCTGCAATACCTAACAACCAGATTACTGTACTTGCCACGATAGTCGATACAGTACGACTCATCGACGTACGCTCTTCTAATAACTCAACGGTTGGCTCAAGTAACGAGATAGATGAGGTGATAGCTGCAAAGGTAATAAGCAAGAAGAACAATGCGCCAATGATAGTGCCCGCACCCATGCTACCGAAAGCAATTGGTAAACTTACAAAGATAAGACCAGGACCTGATGCAGGATCTAGACCATTGCTAAAGATGATTGGGAAGATGGCAAGACCAGCAGCCAACGCAATAACCGTATCTAAAATAACAACGGTACGTGCTGTTTTTAGCAAGTTTACTTCACGGCCCAAATACGAACCATAAGCAACCATGATACCCATACCAATTGATAGTGTGAAGAATGCATGACCTAATGCTGCAAGCATAACATCAGCCGTTAGTTTGCTAAGATCTGGTGTAAATAGGTAAGCAACTGCTTCACCAAATCCACCGTTAATCACGTTGTAACCAACGATAACGAACAGAATCACACCCAATAATGGCATTAAAATCTTAGCTGTTTTTTCGATACCACTTGTCACACCAATACCAACGATGACAGCGGTTAAGATCATAAATACCGTATGCCAGATCGTCAATGTACCAGCTGATGCAAGCATAGCATCAAAGGTTGCAGCAACAGAGTCACTGTCTTGACCAGCAAAGCTACCTGTTGCAACTTTAGTAATATAGTTAAGCGCCCAACCACCGATCACACTATAGAACGATAGAATTAAGAAGCCACCTAAGATACCAGTAGCACCAACGATGCCCCAGCTACGTGACTTACCTTCAGTCGCTGCTACGTCTGAAAAAGTATTGACTGGGTTTTTTTGACCACGTCGACCAATTAACCATTCAGCAACTAATATCGGAAAACCGACCAGCGCGATACAGAACAAATAGGCAATAACGAAAGCTGAACCACCGCTTTCGCCAACCATGTATGGAAATTTCCATATGTTTCCTAAACCAACTGCTGAGCCTACTGCTGCCAATACGAAGCCAAAGCTTGAGCTCCATTGGGCATGTTCTTGTTTATTGATAGCCATTTTTTCCGTCCTCGTGCTTCAATTAACGTTACTGATAATCTTCCTTGATCAACATAAATAGTCGGCCTTACTGTGGGACTATTTAGTAAACGCTTCGATGTGAAACGCCCAGCAACATTAAGAAAGAATTGATTACAATATCGTAAACGCTCAGTTTCTGCTAAGCGACCAAAAAAGTCAAGTGCTCATAAATATAAAAAGCCATAACAAATAGTTATGGCTTTCATCTAATTCGCCTTCATTCCATAAGAATTTAACCGATTAAAAGTATCAAACTCATCATTAATCGAGTTATGCTTTCTTTAGCGTACAACACCGCGGCTGCTATTTTGTAATGAATCAATAAGTAGCTGAATTTTTGGCTCTTTAGCTAATAGCTCATTATGTAAGACTTCCAACGCTTGTACAGTGGTCAAACCTGATCTGAAAATCGTACGGTACGCTTGACGCAATACATTAATGGTTTCTTTTGACCAACCTTTACGGCGCATGCCTTCGATATTGAGTCCATGAGCCTTTGCTGGATTGCCAGATACCATCGTAAATGCAGCCACATCTTTTAGAATGAGGCTTGCTCCGCCAATCAAGCTATAGTCATCTACTGTACAAAACTGATGAATACCTGAGTTACCACCGATGATGGTATGGTCGCCAATAGTCACATGCCCCGCTACACCGACATTGTTAGCCAGTACGTTATGATCGCCAATAACACAATCATGTGCGACATGGGTGTTTACCATCAGTAGATTATGACTGCCGATTTTAGTCAGCTCGCCGTCTTGCGCTGTACCACGGTGTAAGCTACAGGCTTCACGAATCGTATTGTGATCGCCGATTTCAAGCCAAGTGCGCTCACCTGCATATTTCAAGTCTTGAGGATCTTCACCAATACTCGCAAATTGATAAAACTCATTGTGTTGGCCAATACGAGTCAGTTTAGTCACAACGACATGTCTATGCAAAACCGTATGCGCACCAATTGATACTTCATCACCAACGATACAATAGGGCCCGATGATAGCAGTCTCGTCAATCTGCGCGGACGGTGAGATGAGTGCTGTAGGATGAATCTGACTCATAAGATGGGCCCTTGTATCATTTGATGCGAGTAAATAATAAAAAAGTATCGCTATTTCAGTGTTACTAACGAAGCTAATACCAGTTATGTTGTTGAATTTACATGTAGCTATTTATTGCAGTGGTAGTGAGCGGTTTCAATATTGCTCTTTGTACAGTATGGCTTATTAAAAACTTAAGCACCCTTCACCTTAGCAGGTTTTTGCTGCTCTTGACGTGCAATCATAATTTGCGCACTAGCCGCCAATTCATCTTCGACATGGACAGTACAATCAAACTTATAGATACCATGTCTTTGCATCACAGTTTTTGCGCGAATGATAAGCTGATCACCAGGAATCACACGGCGTTTAAAACGGACTTTATCCACACCTGCAAATAGATAGAGGTAACCGTCTTCTGAAGTCAGACCTGCGGTAATGAACCCAAGTATGCCTGAAACCTGTGCCATTGACTCCACCATCAATACCCCTGGCATGATTGGCTCGTCAGGAAAATGCCCATTAAAAAACTCTTCATTAATAGTCACGTTTTTGATACCAGTAATACACTCACCTGGCGTACAAGCTACAATACGATCTACCAGCATAAAAGGATAACGATGCGGTAAGTAATGCTTAATCGTATGATACGTCAATGGTAGCGTAAGACCTTGCTCAGCCAAGCTTTTAACGTCTTCATCAGTTGGGATATCTATATTGTTATTGCTCATAATGACGCTTCCTTGCTGTGTTTTGAATATCTATTATTCGTTTGTGTTTGCATTAGTTATTGCCTAGCTGACGAAAACGTACAGCAGCACGTCGCCAATTAGCAGTTGGCATTGCAGCCGTACCAGATGAATATGAGCCAGCGGTTTTAATGGATTTGGTTACCATGGTCATGCCAGATAAAACAACATCGTCTGTAATCTCGATATGCCCTGTGATACCGACAGCGCCGCCTATTATACAGCGCTTACCTATCGTAGTACTACCCGCAATACCTGTTTGAGCAGCAATAGCAGTGCCGTCACCGATACGGACGTTATGGGCAACTTGTACCAAATTATCAATAATCACGTGATTACCAATAACTGTATCATCGATAGCGCCACGATCGATACATGTCTGGCTACCAACTCGTACATAATCACCAATAATGACACGGCCTAACTGGGCAATGCGCTCCCAACCTGTGTTACTAGGATCTTTAGTAGGCGCAAAACCGAACCCTTCAGATCCGATGCTTACTCCTGCATGCAATCTAACGTGATTGCCAATGACACACTCAGGCCCAACAACGACTTGCGACTTAATGACACAATCGGTACCGATACTGGTATTGGCCTCAACCACGATATGAGCATCAAGTGAGCTACGCGCCCCTATTTGTACATTGTCACCAATCACACAAAAAGGACCGATATTGACTTGCTCGCCAATAACAGCACTGTCTGCAATCACAGCACTAGGATGAATTCCGTTAGATAAAGAATGACGTGCAAACAGCTGACTGGCACTGGCATAAGCCAGATATGGATTTGAAACGACTAGCGCTATCGCTGAGGTAGGCACCTGGTCACGATATGCTTCCGTTACCAACACTGCCCCTGCGTCACTGCTCGCCAAGCTAGAAATATAGTGAGGATCTGCCAAAAAGCTTAACTGCTGCTGACTGGCTGTCGTCAAACTACCGACGCTACTGAATGGTTGACACAATTGCTCAGTATCAATCTCAGCCTTATTAATAATAGGCTGACGCTGCTCAATTCGAGTAATGAGTTGCTCAATCGTTATCATAATGACTATTAATAAAATGTGTTTATAAATGAAACGGTCGCCAAAATAACAATGCGTTTTGACGACCTACTAAGCTCTAATGATATTTCCGTCTATTTGAAACAATCTTTACAATTACTCAAATAGATATGAAAAATGTCATTAATTTAGAATGTATTACCAATCTGGAACTGGACTTTTTCAGTCTTATCGCCCTCTTTGTCACCAAATGGTACCGCGTAGCTAAGTGAGATCGGACCAATTGGCGTATACCAAGTGATACCAGCACCCGCACTGTAGCGGAAGTCATTATCTTGAGTCAGCAATGGAACATCTGAGTCATTAAAAGTACGATCTTCTTTATCAGAAGTGTCAAAGACCTGACCACCTTCAGCAAACAATACTGGGCGTACTTGATCTGCCCAGTCACCTTTGAACGGCATTGGCAAAATTAGTTCAGCACCAAACGTAGCTAGCGCATTACCACCAACCTCTTCTGCGGTAAAGGTTTGGTTGTCTGGATCATTGACCGCATCAAGATAAACTTGTGATTTAGGTCCTAGTGTCGATGATTCATAGCCACGTACTGAGCCATAACCACCAGCATAGAAGTTCTCATAGAACGGTAAATCATTACCATAACCAAGCTTAGTATAACCACGCGCGATCACGTCTTTATAAATAGGGTAATATATATTGCCGCTATAAGTTAGCTTTTGGTAGTTGGCATCGCCAAGACCGATGGTTGCATCAACCGCATGGCTCATCCCTTTGGTAGGGAATACTGGACGGTCTAAAGTGCTGTAGTCCCAACCAAACAATAGGTTGTAAGTCTGATAATCATTCTTGAAGGTAGCAACACCATCAGTCTCAACTTCCGGCGTTTTTGTACCGCCTTCGTCTAGAATTTCTTGGACATTAGATATACCTAAATAACGACCACCACGAACCTTTGTGTTGTCTACATTTAGACCAGCACTCAGGCGTTTGGTTTCGTCAATAGGATAACTATAGTTCAGCGTCGCACCATATGAATCTGTCACATAGTTACTAACGTTGTCGTCATCATATTTGGTTTTGCGATAATAACCGCTGATACCTTGAGAAACACCGTTTTCTGTAAAGTACGGATCGGTATAACCTAGGCTATAAGAGTCACGTGTCTCTGAACGAGAAAGCGCAGCCTTAACACGGTTACCGGTACCCATGAAGTTGTTTTGGGTCAAATCCAACTGGAAAGTCACACCACCGCTTTGTGAGTAACCGGCTGCAATCGTTGAGCTACCAGAAGGCTGCTCTTCAACCACATAGTTCACATCGACTTGATCTGGCTGGTTAGGTACGGGCTTAACGTCGACAGTGACATTTTTAAAAAAGCCAGTACGCATCAAACGCGTGCGTGACAGTTGAATTTTGTCATTGGACGATAGCGTACCTTCTAACTGACGCATTTCACGACGTAATACTTCGTCTTGCGTTTTAATATTACCCGTAAAGTTAATACGGCGAACGTAGATAGGACGTGCAGGGTCGATATAGTAATCAACATCGACCATTTTCGTATCGTCATTGATACGTGGTACTGGTCTGATTTGAGCTAGATAATAGCCTTCATTACCATAGCGTCTTTTAAGAGAAGCAGTGGTTTCGTCTAGTTTTGCTTGCGAGTACTTTTCATTAGATGCAAAGCTCACTAGCTCTTTTAGCTCACTATTCTCAAAGGTAGGTTTACCTAGAAAGTTCACTTCGCCAAACTGGTATTGCTCGCCTTCACTTAGGCTAACTTCGATAAACACGCTACTTTTGTCTTCGCTGATATTCAATACAGCATTATCGACTGAAAAACGCACATAACCATCGTTCTGATATAGCGCCTTTAAACTCTCTAGACTGGCAGCCAGTTTCTCTTGAGCGTATCGATCAGATTTAGATAATAGACGCGTCCATGAAGATTCTTTTACCGCGAAAACATCTTTAATCTCTTCATCACTAAAGTGTTTGTTACCAATAATATTGATATCGACAACTTTAGCAGGTTTGCCTTCTACAAAGCGCACGTCAAGTTTTACGCGGTTGCCATCAAGGACCGTTTGATCTACTTCGATATTACTATTGTAGTAGCCCTGGCTAATATATTGCTGTTGTAGCTCATTGGCCACGCCTTGCAAGGTAGACTGCTTGAGCACGTCACCAGCAGAAAGGCCAGCATTCTTCAATCCCTGCTCAAGCCCTTCTTTTGGAATAAGCTTGTTACCTTCAAAGGTTACTTCAGCGATCGTTGGACGCTCAATGACGTCAAATCTTAGCTTGCCACCTTCGACACGGCTTTGAATATCAGCAAAGTTTTCAGTTGCATATAGCGCCTTAATACTGGCAGCTAAGCTACTATCATTCACCGTATCGCCTACCGTAACAGGTAAGACCGGATAGAGGCTATCAGGGGTTAGACGTTGTAAGCCATTAAAACCGATGTCAGTTACTACAAATTCTGCAGCCTGTACTGGCATACTCATCATCGCTACAACTAACGGCAACCCAGCCGCGCTCATAATTAAAGGCGTACGCATAAACACTATCCGTCAATAAAAAAATTGCTTAAGTTAAGTTAAAAGGCACGTATTGTCTAACCCGTGCGCATAAGGTTATAAACCCATGCAAGGGTAACTCAGAACACTTTATATAAATTGCATCACAAAATAAACTAAAAATTACGATTAGTACAGAGGCTGCGACACAGAGTAGCATGCCTATCATAACAATAATCAGCCTATAATAGGCGTAAAACCATTAGTATATCGTGCTTTATCAGCCATATTGCTCATCAGCTGACTAAAATAGCCGGCTGATGTCATTACCAATTGCTAACACCATGAAACCTGCCAGTAAGAGTAAACCGATATTTAGACCGACCATTTGCACACCTTCAGACAGTGGCTTACCGCGAATCAGCTCAATAAAATGATAGACAATATGACCACCATCTAATACTGGAATCGGCAAAAGGTTTAAGACGGCAAGACTCAAGCTAATCAGCGCCGCTGTCGATAATACCATTTGCCAACTGATATCAAAGCTTTGCTTGGCAACTTTAGCAATGGTAATTGGCCCTGATAAATTGTCTAAACCAATCATACCTGACAGCATTTTCCCCATCGAGCTTACAGTCATTACCGCGAGCTGCTCAGTCTTTTCAAACGACTTAACTAACGACTCACTAGGACCGTAGACCACGGTAGTCTTGTAATCGTCAGGAATCACAATCTCAGTCTGATCAACCATCGCACCAATCTGTCCGTAATCATTACCCAAGTTGTCTTTTTTACCTTGAGGCATAATCTGCAACTGTACAGACTTATCATCACGTAACACCGTAAAATTAAGCAGCGTTTCAGGATTATCACGAATAATACGTGTGGCAGTAATCCAGTCTTCAATTGACTCATTATTAATAGCAGTAATACGGTCGCCAACCTTTAGACCTTGGCGACTAGCGGCACCATCAGGAGCCAAACCGCCTACAATCGGCGCAATCTGCGGCTGCCATGGCAACATACCAAAGCTGGTCAATGCATCTTTGCCTTGAGCTTCACCTTGCATAAACTGTGTGACGGGTGCTTTATATGTCTTAGTCGACTGATCGGTTTGGGCATCTGACTGCAAGGTAATGCTGACATTATCCGTCTCACCCATACGTCCTGCAAGGCGATAGTTAATACCTTCCCATGTCTGCACATCATGTCCATCAATCGCCACAATCTTATCACCGACTGGTAACTGTGCTATCGCAGCAGGCGTATCTGGTAGTACCTGACCAATCTTAGTCGCCAACTGCTCAGATGGGGTCATAAATAGTACCCAAAATAGCGCGATAGCGATGACAAAATTCATGATAGGGCCAGCTGCAACGATAGCAATTTTCTTGAGCGGATGTTGCCGATTAAATGCAAGGTGCTGCTCATCTTTTGCGACATTACCTTCACGCTCATCTAGCATCTTTACATAGCCGCCAAGTGGCAATGCTGAGATACGATAGTCGATGCCGCTTTTTTTACTGGTCCAACCAAAAACTTTAGGACCAAAACCGATAGAGTACGTTAGCACTTTGACACCGCAAAGCCGCGCCACAATATAATGTCCCCACTCGTGTAAGGCAATAAGCGGGCCCAAGACAAATATGGCGGCAAGAAGTGTTAGTAAAAACGTCATGATTTTTTCTCAGTATTGTCTCTCAGCATTTTTATCAACATCTTCGCTAATATCGTTTAGCAATATCATGTATCAGCTAAGAGACGCTTGCTACGATTATGTCAGCTTTGCTACCAACTTATCAGTCAAGTGGCGTGCAATCTTATCGATTGCCAATATGTCTTCTATGTCAGCGGTTTCGTTCAATGGTGGCAGCTGTATGTCATTTAAGGCTTGTTCGTTAATATCAGCAATATCCGTCAAACGTATTTTACCATCGAGGAACGCTGCTACTGCAATTTCGTTTGCCGCATTGAGCACAATTGTGGCTTGCGTCCCTGCTTGCATAGCTTGGCGAGCCAAACGCAAACAGGCAAATTTTTGTAGATCTGGCTCAATAAACTCCAAACCACTAAGTGCAAATAAGTCTAACGGCTGCGAGCCACTATCAATTCGATCAGGATAGCTAAGCGCATGTGCAATTGGGGTTTTCATGTCTGGACTACCCAGCTGTGCTAAAAAACTCCCATCGCTATATTCTACCATTGAGTGAATGATACTTTGTGGATGAATGACCACATTTATCTTATCTTCAGGCAAATCAAATAAATGACAGGCTTCTATCAGCTCAAGCCCCTTGTTCATCATCGTCGCCGAATCGACAGATATTTTTTGACCCATTGACCAATTCGGGTGTTTGACCGCTTCTGCGACGCTTGCCTGCTGCATTTGCTCGAACGACTGCTGCAAAAATGGCCCACCAGAGGCTGTCAACCATAGTTTACGAACACCATGATTTGACTGATGGATTTGCGTATTGTCTTGCTGAATAGCGAGTGGCAAGCATTGAAAAATGGCATTGTGTTCGGAGTCGAGTGGCAGCAAAGTGGCTTTGTGTGTCTTGACCGCATCAATCATAACTTTACCTGCCATCACTAAGGCTTCTTTATTGGCCAATAAGATACGCTTACCTACACGGGCTGCTGCTAATGTAGACGGCAACCCTGCCGCCCCTACAATCGCCGCTACAACCGTATCAGTCTGTGAGTCAGTGGCAATATCTACCAATCCTGCCTCACCCCCTACGACCTCACTATCAATCCCCGCGGCTTTAAGCCTGTGAGCAAAATCATCTACGGCTGACGTCGGCACACTGACGCGTTTCGGCAAAAACTGCTGACAGAGTGCAAATAGCTTATCTAAGCGATGATAGCCTGACAAAGCATAGACTTCGTAAGTGTGCGGTTGCGCCGCCAATATTGCTAAGGTGCTATCGCCAATCGAGCCTGTCGCGCCTAGTACGGCGATGCGTTGCGTCATAACCATCAATGCCCATGATACTTAAAAATAATAAAAATAGAATATCGTCTATTAACTATAAACCTTACACCACTATCAAACCAAGCTGCTGTATCACCCAAAAACCAAGGGCAAATATCGGTGTTGCAGACAACAGAGAATCGATACGGTCAAGGATACCACCGTGACCTGGCAAGATAGTGCCTGAATCTTTTACATCAGCACGGCGCTTGAGCATCGACTCGAACAAGTCCCCAAGTACAGAGGCAAGAATAGTGATGGCCGATAACGCTACAAATGCGATTAACGGTACACCGGTCAGCTGTAATTTAAAGACGCTAATGGCTACCACAACTAACAGCCCTGTGACGAGGCCACCAGCCAACCCTTCCATGCTCTTATTGGGTGAGACATTGGGTGCCATTTTTCGGCGACCAAGTTTGCGTCCAACGAAATATGCACCGCTATCTGCACACCATACTAATAAGAACACATATAGCAGCCACCATGCCGACAGTTGCCAGAGATAGAACATCGCCGTGATAGATGCCGTCAGAATAACCGCGCCCATCATTGCCAGCTGGTTGCCGTACCATCTTGTTTGTGTTGGGAAGACTCGAACCCAAGACAGCGCCATCAGCCATATAACGAGTGACGCCACCCACCAAAACAACCAAGTCACTTTGAACATTAGTGATAATATAGTGAGCGCTAAAATCAATAGAACGAATACCGCAGGTTGGCGCCATTTAGGCATCAATTTAGCCCACTCATGAGCGGCGATAATGACCCCTATGGCCAACAGTGGTGCAAATAAAATAGGTGTTTGGCTCGCAAACATTGCAATACCAACGATAATAACGAGAACAATTGCCGTCTTAATTCGTTGCCACATACTTATCGAGCCTTATAATAATGAAGAACAGATGGTCAAAAAATGCATTATAGCAGCTAACTAACGATGGCCTAGTGATAGCATTTAATACTAATCCAAGCCGTTTATCATTGCATAAACCAACCTTATTGACCAGTTATACAATACTAACTGAACTGAACCGACTAAACTTATCTATCAACTCACTGCTCAGTGACCTTGCTGCTCTATCACTACTTGCTCGCTGGTTTTGCCAAAGCGGCGTTGGCGTTTAGCAAAATCTGCGATCATCAAAGCCAGCTCTTCTGCTGTAAAATTTGGCCATAATGTGGGAGTAAAAAATAGCTCAGCATAAGCAGATTGCCACAATAAGAAATTAGAAATACGATACTCGCCGCCCGTACGCACTAGCATATCTACTGCTGGCGTATCGGCTAACTGTACGTAATTACCTAACAACTCTTCGCTGACATCTTCAGCTTTTAATTCGCCAGCTTGAACTTGTTGAGCCAGCTGTTTTGCTGCATTTGCAATATCCCACTGCCCACCGTAACTAATCGCAATCACTAGCGTCATTGCGTCAAACTTCGCCGTTTTTTCTTCTGCATCAACCATTAGCGTTTGTAATGACTCACTAAGTTGACTACGGTCACCGATGAAACGCAAGCGAATACGATACTCATTCATGCGCGGCATTTGCTCATGAATCGTCGATGTGAGTAGCTGCATCAACAATGCTACCTCACTAGGCGGTCTCTGCCAATTTTCGCTAGAAAACGCAAAAACGGTCAGCACTTTAATGCCTGTACTGACACAATAATCAACAAGGGGATCTAGTGCATTTTTACCCGCTATATGACCTTGACCTTGGCCTAAATTATTGGCCTTACCATAGCGATTATTACCATCCATAATGATGGCGATATGACGAGGAAGAATAGCGGGCGCCAAAACGGCTGAAGTGGACATAGGCGAACTTGCTTATTGTTAAGGTAAAATAATAATAACGTGTGCAACGGCGAATAAAAAGTGCCATTTATATAATTCACTAACTTATCATAATTATATTGTGAATTTTTAATGCTCAGAATGCGATGAACAAAGTCTAATCAATCGCGTTTTTGGCATGTTCTAGATATGGCTGCATATAGTTGATTCAGTTTAAAAGAGAGACCAGCAACCGAGTTCAGATGTATATGCGATACTTCAATCGAGGTTAACGCTGCGACTCTTTTATAGAGGATTAACTATATCAGTCTACACAATAATAAACAGCCAATAGCTACAAAGTATTGGCTGCTCAATGACAGATAATCTATCAAACTGATTCTTGTTATAAATCACAATTATATCAGTATTAAACTTCCATCAAATCGCTTTCTTTCTTGCTCAAACGAGCATCAATTGTTTCGATATATTTGTCAGTAATTTTTTGAATATCATCGTTAGCGCGGCGCTCATCGTCTTCTGAGATTTCTTTTTCTTTTGCCAAATCTTTGATGTCATTCATCATGTCACGGCGAATATTACGGATAGAAACACGGCTGCTCTCAGCTTCACCACGTGCAAGCTTTTGCATATCGCGACGGGTATCTTCTGTCAATGCTGGCATCGGCACACGGATCACATCAGCAGACATTGGGTTTAGACCCAAATCTGCTTCACGAATGGCCTTGTCTACTGCTTGTACCATCGTACGGTCAAATGGTTGAACCAGCAAGGTACGTGAGTCTTCAACGTTGACGCTTGCTACTTGGTTCAATGGTGTATCAGAACCGTAGTAGCTGACCATCACACCTGACAACATACCTGGATGCGCACGGCCAGTACGAACTTTACTGAAAGTGCTTTCAAGCGCTTCCAATGTTTTTTGCATGCGTGCTTCGCCGTCTTGCTTAATCTCTTTAATCATTGTGTATCCTTATTTATCGTTACCGACAAATCTTTTATTTGCTATTGGGATATTAATTATTTGTTGCTAATCGTTAGCTATTTACTGACGTTAGTTGCCAGTATCGCATCAATTAATGAAAAACTCGTGTGCCTTCATTTTCACCCATGATGACATTCAATAATGCATTAGGCTTAGTCATGTCAAACACTTGCAGCGGTACGTTATGCTCACGGCATAATGCGATAGCCGTTAAATCCATAACACCTAGCTTTTGCTCTAGTACTTCATCAAAAGTCAGACCGTCATATTTGACTGCATCATCATGTAGGCTTGGGTCTTTGTCATAAACGCCATCGACCTTAGTCGCTTTTAAAATCAAACCAGCTTCGATTTCGATACCGCGCAAACAAGCAGCGGTGTCAGTGGTAAAGAATGGGTTACCCGTACCTGCGACAAAGATACAAACTTCGCCGTTTTTAAGATAACGAATGGCATTACGACTGCTATAGCTTTCAGTGACTTCACCAATCGGTAACGCTGACATCAAGCGAGTTTTGATATTGCGACGCTCAAGCGCATCACGCATTGCCAGTCCGTTCATAACGGTCGCTAGCATGCCCATCTGATCACCTGTGACACGGCCAACGAGACCTTCTTTTTGCAATTGCGCACCGCGATATAAGTTACCACCGCCGACTACGATACCGACTTGGACACCAAGCCCACGCAAGTGAGCGATAGACAGACTCATTTTATCAAGCACTTCGGTATCAATACCCATGTCTTTACTACCAGCTAAGGCTTCACCGGAGAGTTTCAGCAAGATACGAGCGTAACGCGGGTTTTTGTCAGACATGAGGTCACCTTGTTATCATGAAATTATAAAGAAAATTATCGGTAAAATACAAATCGAGTTTGGCCACAACGCCACACTTACAGCTAAGCGTATTAAAAAGGCTAAATTGCGCTAATTGTAGCAAAAACTGCCCGCCATTGGGCAATTTTCACTCGCATATCTTATTGGATATCTAGCCTTGATAACTGGCGAATAGATCGTATTCGCTAGCATCGTCGATAGTCACGGTTAAGAACTGCCCTACTTTGACTTGAGCGTTGATGTCATCAACATAGACATGACCATCAATTTCAGGTGCATCAGCATAGCTACGGCAAATAGCAATATTTTCATCGCTATCAATTTCATCGACCAATACCGTTAAAGTCTTGCCGACTTTTTCTTGTAGCTTTTGCGCTGAAATATCTTGCTGTAGCGCCATTAAACGCTCATAGCGAGATTGCTTGACGTCTTCAGGCACATGATCAGGCAAGTCATTGGCCACTGCGCCTTCTACTTCTGAATAAGTAAATGCGCCCACGCGATCGAGGCGTGCTTCAACTAACCAGTCAAGCAAGCACTGAAAATCTTCTTCTGTTTCGCCAGGGAAGCCAACCACAAAGGTCGAACGAATCACGATATCAGGACAGATATCACGCCACGCTTTGATACGAGCCAAGGTGTTTTCGCTATGCGCAGGACGTTTCATCGCCTTTAGGATACGATGGCTGGCATGCTGGAACGGAATGTCCAGATAAGGCAGTAGTTTCTTCTCAGCCATCAACTCAACGACTTTGTCTACGTGTGGATACGGATAGACATAATGCAGGCGTACCCAAATGCCCAAATCGTTCAATGCTTGGCATAAGTCATAAAACTTAGACTTGAGCGGCATGCCATTCCAAAAGCTGGTCTTGTACTTTAGGTCAAGGCCATATGCCGAGGTATCTTGCGAGATGATAAGTAACTCTTTCACGCCAGCTTTTTTGAGCGCCAGTGCTTCGTTCATCACATTATCAATCGGGCGCGATACCAAATCACCGCGCAAGCTTGGAATAATGCAGAACGTACAACGGTGATTACAGCCTTCTGATATTTTTAGATAAGCATAATGGCTTGGGGTCAGTTTGATACCCGCTTCATTAATCAAATCTATTTTTGGATCATAGTTGGCGTCCTGACTGCGATTTGGCTTAGGCACATGCTGCGCCACTGCCGTAATCACTTCGTCATAGGCATGCGCGCCCGTCACTGCTAGTACAGCCGGATGCATCTCACGGATTTTGTCCGCTTCTTTGCCCAGACAGCCAGTGACAATCACTTTACCATTTTTGCTAATGGCCTCGCCGATCGCATCAAGTGACTCTTGTACCGCTGACTCAATAAAGCCGCAAGTGTTTACCACGACCAAGTCAGCACCATCATAATCACTGGCCACTTGATAGCCGTCACGGCTTAGCTCAGTGATAATACGCTCACTATCTACCAATGCTTTTGGACAACCTAGTGACACAAAACCAATCTTTGGCGCCGCACTAACTGGCATCGTAGCAGTCGCATTGGCAGTCGTAACATCACTGCTTTGGGCTACACTACGGTTCTGATTGTGATTGGCTTTATGATGGTAAGGTTGTTTAGCATCTGTTTGACTGACATCTGCCTGACTCTGCGCTTGTACTATGGTAGGCGCGGCAGGATTGAAGATAGTGGCAGTGTCTTTTACGGCAGATAGAGGAGCTGTTGCTGTCGTATTCACTGACTCGGTAGAAGTTTTGGACATGGCTGACCTTGCTAGAGATAAATTGGCTGAGCGCATTGTACGTTTTTTTTGCAAAAATCACCAGTTTTGCCGCTCTATAGTCTTGATTTGTGGTTAAATATTATCTCAAGCATCTGACTTTTTTGGGCCCTACTGATGAACGCTGATTTTATAACCGCCAAAACAACCCCTGACCTCGCATTTATATCTCAGCATTTATTCACCGCTATTTTATGGGTTAACGATGAGCTATCAATCACACGGTTGAATGCTCAAGCCGAGCAGCTACTCGCCATTAGTAGCGGCAGACTAATCAATCAATCAATATTGACACTGCTCGCACCTGATGAATTAAAGACTAAAGATACTGCATTTATCGATAATGATAGTGGTGATATAAATGAAAACGAGGCTTCGAGCGAGCCAGCATATTCGTTGACGGAGCGCTTTGTGCAAGCGCAGAACTATCAGCAGCCTTTTATCGATCATGACCACATCATAAAAACACCGTTAAACGGTAATTTATCATTGTCAGTCGACTATAGCGTCACACCAGTCATCTATGAACAGCAGCCTTATTTTATTATCGAGATGTGGGGTAAAGATCGGCAAAGTCGTATTTCTGAGGAGCAGCGTCAACAGCAGCAATACACAGTTGCCCGTCATATGCTACGCTCGGTAGCACACGAAATAAAGAACCCTCTTGCTGGTATTCGCGGGGCAGCCCAACTGTTGCAACGGCAGTTTATTAAATTCAGCGACGCATCTACCACTAGCACCTCTAGTGTTGATAATGCTTTGACAACTACTAACATTGACGCGCAGCATGATTTGCAAAAAATGAATCAAAAACTGCGCAACTATACGGACATTATTATTTCAGAGACTGATCGGTTAACCCATCTTATTGGGCAGCTTCTGGGTTCCAATCAACTGCCAAACTGGCAAACGCTCAATATCCATGAGCCTTTAGAGCATGTCTTAACCTTAGTGACCAATCAGTATCCACAGGTAGTGTTACAGCGTGATTATGATTTATCATTGCCAGAGTTGTGTGCAGATAAGGATCAGCTGATTCAAGTGTTTTTAAACCTTATTAATAATGCTTGTGAGTCGATGACTGAGTTCGAACAAACGCTACAACAGAATAAAATCTCAGAGTCTCAAGAATCACCACAATCTGCCATACAAACTGAGGGCAATTCTGATTATCAACCGACATTGCATATTCAAACGCGGGTTGCCTTTCAGCATACGATCGTCGGGCAGCAGCACAAGCAAGTGATGCAAATTACTATTACTGATAATGGCTCAGGTATTGATCCAGCATTGATCGGTCAGATATTTTTCCCAATGGTCACTAGCCGTGCAGCCGGTACAGGTCTTGGATTATCCATCGTCCAAGATATTATCAGTCATCATCATGGTATGATTGATGTGAGCTCGACAAAAGAGCAAGAAGATAAGCAAACCCGATTTACGCTATATCTACCATTTACTCAACCCATCACTGAGACATAAAATAAATTATGAATTAAAGGCTGCTAAGTTTCATAACGCCAACTCCCAATCCCCAACTTACCATCAATAATTGCTGATTAGGCCCAATACATGACTGAATATAGCGACGACCTCCAACCTAAAAGCGATGATCAATCACCACAATCACAAATAGTAACTGTGAATAATGCACCCAGCGACCACCCTGCAACATTGTGGTTAATCGATGACGATGCAGCCCTACGTATGGTGTTGGCCGACACGTTTGAAGATGCTGGATTGACCGTTATCAGTTTTACTCAAGCACAAGCAGCATGGACTCGCCTTAACGATGTGTTAAAACAGCAAGAGTCAGCTGAGCAATTACCTGACGTCATACTGACCGATATTCGTATGCCAATGATGGATGGATTGTCTTTTAGCGACTGGGTCCATCAGCATTTCCCCAAAATGCCAATCGTAATTATGACGGCACATTCAGACCTGACCTCTGCTATCAATAGCTATCAGACTGGTGCTTTTGAATACCTGCCCAAGCCTTTTGACTTAGATGATGCAGTTGCAACGATTTATAAAGCCATCAATTATCAGCCCAATTTAGAAACAACGACTGTTTCCCTTTCTGATGAACCCAATACCAATACAACGTCTGACACGTCTACCGAAGACCTGATAAAACCTAAAGCCGCATCTTCTAGTAAGACAACCAAAGACAATAAGAACAAAAGTGCCGGCGTAACCAAAGATAATGGGAACCCTAGCGGCATCATTGGACAGTCACCAGCCATGCAAACGGTGTTTCGCGCTATTGGCAGGCTGGCTCAATCCCCCATTTCCGTCTTAATCACTGGCGAGTCTGGAACGGGTAAAGAGTTGGTTGCCAGTGCATTGCACCAACACTCCCCGCGTAAACAGCAACCGTTTATTGCGCTTAATATGGCAGCCATACCACATGACTTGATCGAGTCTGAGCTATTCGGTCACGAAAAAGGCGCGTTCACTGGTGCAGCGACAATGCGTCAAGGCCGTTTTGAGCAGGCAGACGGCGGTACTTTATTCTTAGACGAAATCGGTGACATGCCTTTTAGCACTCAAACACGGCTGTTACGCGTACTGGCCAATGGTGAGTTTTATCGTGTTGGTGGTCAGCAGCCAATAAAGGTCGACGTGCGTATCATCGCAGCCACTCATCAAAACTTAGAAGAGCTGGTAAAACAAAGCCGATTCCGCGAAGATTTGTTTTATCGTCTCAATGTCATTCGGTTACCCCTACCACCACTACGTACACGCCCTGAAGACATTCCTGCATTAGCCCTCTACTTTATGCAGTCTGCCGCAGAGCAAATGAGTACCTCTCCGAAGCATCTACATCCTGCCGCATTGCAAATTATGCAAACGTTTGACTGGCGTGGTAACGTGCGTCAATTAGAAAACGTCTGCTTGTGGCTCACGGTGATGGCCACTGGTGATACTGTGATGGCGACAGATCTGCCACCAGAGCTACTTGAAAACATCTCACCTAATACGGTGCTTTATGAAGAGCACGGCGCATCACATGAAGACGCTCAAGAGAACTTGGTACAAAGTGGCGATGTATTAAATGGCAGTGCATTAAACAGTCATCAAAATGAGCGAAGTAGCCCGTTGCCTAAAAGCCAAAGTTGGCAACAAGCATTGGCTGATTGGGCTGAGCAGTCGCTAAGCACGGGTGAAACTGATATTCTGCAAACAGCAACCCCTGAGTTTGAGCGTGTTTTATTAACAGCAGCACTCAATCATAGCGGTGGTAAAAAGATAGAAGCCGCGAGCTTACTTGGTTGGGGACGCAATACTCTGACACGCAAATTGCAGCAATTGGATATCTCTGCCCCGAGAGTACCAACTAAAGAATAAAGAAACGCATAAAATACGATATTAAATTATTATTGATATCAATTACTTAAAATTAATATCGAAAATAAATGATAAATAATTAAAAATAATTGCAAATAGGGGTTGCCAAACAATTAAAACTCTATATAATAGCCAACCACTGAGACGCACTACCGAATCAGTTAACTGTCTAGATAGCGTTTGAGTTTAACCGCTTTTGATGATAGAGTAACGAAAATGGGGCTGTGGCGGAATTGGTAGACGCACCAGATTTAGGTTCTGGCGCCGCAAGGTGTGAGAGTTCGAGTCTCTCCAGCCCCACCATTTTCGGATAGTACATCTTAGACCAAATATCAAAACCTGCTTTTTAGCAGGTTTTTTTGTGTCTGGAATTTGGTATTAGAACTATAAAACATCTTATTAAAAGTATTAATCTACTTTTCTACCCTTTATAAGTCCTTTAACACTTCATCCATACGCTAATAGCGACACTCTACCCTCTGAATCAATGCTTTCATGCACTCGCTATAAGCACAGCTAATTAATAGAAATATTTTGCTCACTGTCATTGAATAACGCATTACGTTGATTCTTACGACGGGTTTCACGTTGAATGATATTTTTCGCATCGACTTTTTCTAAAGGCAATCTTGTTTCGCGAGAAAGATCGCCATCTGCTATTAAGGATAAATAACGAGAACAACAAACTCTTAAAAAAGAGGTGAAATTACCAATATCATGATCAGCATCGAGAGATTCAAGGTATAGCTTAGTGATCAGCTGATTAACCGTCATTTGATCCCGAAATGACAACTCTTCTAATATATCCCAAAAAAACACTTCTAAACGAATTGATGTGACTACTCCCTGAATTCGAAGTGATTTGGTTTTAGAGCTCCACAAACTGTCGTCAGCACTAATAAACAATTGGCACATATATCCTCTCTTGATGCTAGGGTCTATTGAATATTCAACAGACCCTAATTAAAGATTATAGCAAAGCAACAAATTGCTTCAGCATAGCTGGGTGGGCAGGCCACGCAGGAGCCGTTACCAGTTGTCCATCGGTAATAGCACCATCCATAGGTAACTCGACATACTCAGCGCCAGCCATTTCTATTTCTGGCTGACACGCAGGATAAGCAGATACTTTTCTGCCTTTCAATACGCCAGCAGCCGTCAGCAATTGCGGCCCATGACAAACTGATGCAATTGGTTTACCAGTATTTGCAAAATGCTGAATCATTGCAATGACCTTAGCATTCAAACGCAAGTATTCTGGCGCACGTCCACCTGGTAAATACAAAGCATCGTAATCTGCGACATTAATATCTGCAAAAGACGCATTAAGGGTAAAGTTATGACCGCGTTTTTCGGTATAAGTTTGATCACCTTCAAAGTCGTGTATTGAGGTCGCGATGCTATCACCTGCCACTTTATCTGGGCATACAGCATCAACCTCATGTCCCATCGCTAGAAGCGCTTGGAACGGAACCATGTTTTCATAATCTTCAACAAAATCACCGGTAATGATAAGTACTTTAGCCATGATATTCTCACTGTATCGTAATGAAATATTGTAATGAAATACGGGAACCCAAATTAATTTGTAGCGACTTCGCTTAAAATGAGTCTGAATATCCATTCAAACATAAAAAACAACGACTGGGTAATATGTGAATACTACAAACAATCACTTTTTGAAAATAAAATCATAAACTTAGCTATTTTCTAATAATGTTAAACCCTCCAATACCTCTTCCAGACTCTGATACCGTCTCTCTACCCGCTTCGCCAATGCTTTATCGACCATATATTGATAGTGACTATATTCTGCTGACAATGTTGGAATAGGTTGCTGGCAATGCTGAATCGCCCACGCTTTTGATTTATCATGGCTATTGCTACTTACCTGAAACGGTCGCGTGCCTGTTAATATCTCAACCATCATGATGCCAAACGCGTAGATATCACTTTGCACCGTTGCACCCTGTCCTTGCCAGCGCTCAGGTGCGAGATACGCTGGTGTGCCAGCAGGATTTGGTTGGCTATTAGCCACCGTAACACGTTGTGATAAAGCAAAATCAGTGAGTAATAATCTAGGAGGCAGACTATTGCTCATGGTATCTACAGGCCACTCATCATCAGAACCTTCAACCAAGATATTACTGGGTTTAATATCATTATGTAGCCAACCAGCCTGATGCAAATTAGCTATCAAGTATGCAGCCTGAGTGATGAAATGATGCTTTTGTGATGCTCTCAATGACAGATGTTTTGAAGCGGTCAGTTGACTCGCCAAGCTACCATTAGAGTAATAATGTGTGACTACTATAACTAGTCGTTGCAACTGCGATAGTATCTGAACATCCACGCAATGATGAGCCAATAGTGGTGGTGCGATAACGTTATCTTTGATTTTTAATGAAGCATTTACAGCAGCTAAAATATCCGCTTCATGAGTTAAATCAGAAGCGATAGGATAAACGCCATCACTCAACTGCCATTTAATCATCACGCTACCAAATTGTGGATGCTGGGCACGTGTTAAACCTTGGAAGTAAGTATTGTCGATATTTTGCGTTTTGATATCTTGCGTTTGTTCTGTGCTTTGCTGAGCAATACGTTGATGTACTATCTCACTAAAATGTTGTGCGTCCAGTTCTTGGGAAATAATGGGCAATAGCTGCATTGCTTGAGCTTGCAAGGCTTGCGTAATAGACGGATTACTGGCACTATTTTCCATGGTATTGTTTCTCATAATATAGTGAGATTATTGCCTTCTCATTCGTATCATTTCCAAAGATAATAATAGCGCGAATAATGGTTACAAGTACTACGATTAATAGGTACTAAGATTGTAGGCACTGAAATTTCAGCAGCGTTAATTGTATTTTTGGGTATGGTATTAAAGACAACCTTAATTGCTAGAGCCACTATGTCACAACCAACTATCCCGACCATGCCATCTGATCAACCTACTTATGCCCTACCCGCACCGTTGTTAGACTTACTCAGTCAATACTTACAAGAGCGAGTCACACCAACTATTGAAATCGACCCGAGCCAGCTTGCTTATCGCTGGGTTGGTGGACGCACTGGTCACCTGCAGCCTTTGTCGGTCAACCTGTTTTTGAGCTTAGATGACTTGCATGGTATCGATACGCAAAAGTCGAAGTTAGTACAAAACACCCGCCAGTTTATTAAAGGTTACCCTGCCAACCATGTATTGATGTCAGGGACACGCGGTGCCGGTAAATCATCATTGATTCGCGCTTTGCTACAAGCCCATCATAGTGAAGGCTTGCGTATTATTGAGGTTGCCCGCGATGATCTGCAAGTATTGGACAAGATTCGTGCTGCTATTAATGCCCTACCAGCAGATTGTCATTGCCGCTATATCGTATACTGCGATGACCTCGCTTTTAATGGTCAAGACGAAAGCTATCGTGCGCTAAAGAGCGTACTCGATGGCTCGCTAGACTCTGAGCAAGACAAACTACTGGTCTACGCCACCAGTAATCGTCGTCGCTTGCTACCGCAGATGATGAAAGACAATGTCGATATCTATAATGGGCAGACGGATGAAGTAAATCCCTATGAAGCTATTGATGAGACCGTGTCATTATCAGATCGATTCGGTTTGTCCCTCACCTTCCATCCTATGGATCAGCAGACTTATCTGCATATTGTTCAGCATTATCTGAATTTAGAGCAGCAAAAAATCTCAGCTGATATAGATAATGATGCTAAGGACATTTTAGCAAGTCAGTCTATGCCTGATAAGATCAGAAAGGATGCGCTACGCTGGGCCTCAGAACGTGGTGGTCGCTCAGGACGAGTTGCTTATCAATTTAGCCGTTTTTGGAGTGGTAAAACACAATTGGCTATCGAAGACAGTAAGCACTAGGTCATATTTAACGCTAAATCATATCTAAGCTTAACGATGTCTAATCACTGCGTGCAGAGCCTATATACTGCACGCGACTCTCTTCTTGCCTGTTCTCTTGATTGCTTACCGATTCAACTGCACCATCAACCATATATTGGTCAAAATCTGCCGCCAGCCATAGATTACCTTTGTAGACGCTCTCAGCATCTAAACGAATATATGCCATATTTGGCGTTTCGCTATCTGGATTATCAAAACCCTGATAGCGAGCGCTAAAGTGGGTCAAAATGATGTTTTTCAGGTTCATCTTTTGCGCGAATGTGCCCACCACATGCGCACTGCTATGCATTGGGTCATAGTCAGGGTTTCTGGCTTGAATAGCCATCATGACCTCATGCGTATAAGTGGCTTCATGCACCAATAAATCCGCATTGATAACGGCTTTGCTTAACAAATTTGGCGCATCATTGTCTCCTGCCACCACCACTCGCGTCCGCTGTACCTCATCGTCGACATAGTCTACTGAGTGCAATTGTCTATTGTCCTCAGTCGTGACATCTTCGCCTTGCTGCAATTTACCCCACAGTGCACTTGCTGGAATACCATCCGCCACAAGCTTATCTGTATTAAGGGTGCGGCGGCTAATAGTCTGAGTAATACCAAAGGCATGAGAAGCAACCCGATGTGATAGCAGCGTGATATCAATATCAAGCTGCTGTTGGTCACTTAAGCTAATGTTAACCTTGTTCGTATCACCTTGCTCAGCTAATACCTCTTCAATCGCTATAAAATTGAGAGCAAAAGGTAGATAAAGCTCTGTAGTAGCGGTAATGGCATCAAGCAAAGTAGCAATCGCTTTTGGGGCAATCAAAGTTAATGGCTCACGGCGTCCTGACATGGCAGCACTAGCTAGCAACCCTGGTAGACCATAGCAATGATCACCATGCACATGAGTGATGCAGATAGCAGCTAATTGATGTAAGGAGAGTTTGGTACGTAGTAATTGCTGCTGCGTGCCTTCACCGCAATCAATCAGCACCCATGGACGCGATTTCTTACTCTGATTATTCTGTTGACGACTTCCTTGCTGTACGCCAGAGGTATGTGGATTCAAACACTCTATGGCCAATGCGGTCACATTACGCTGTTTGGTCGGTACACCTGCAGAGGTTCCCAAAAAGGTTAGCTTTAGCATAATGATGCCTTTTATTTATCAGGAGTACTGGCTCAGAAGTACGAGAACGTCTCTTCATTATGAAAACAATGACAGAAATAAGATAAACGAAGAATATACCCTAGTTATGACAATTGGCATATCATGGTTTTTTGACCTTCAACCATTTGTCCGCCATTGGCAGTGCACTCATTTACCATATTTGATTCGTAAGATTTCCAACCACCATAGAAGCTCGCCGCACACAGAATTACCACCAGGATTTTCTGTGACCACGATTTGATAGAGACTTGTTGGCTATTAATCTGTTGTCTATTATTTTCTTGCATACTGGTATCTTGCTTATTAAGTGATGTTTGAGTTGCTGACTGATTGTCATCTTTGTCTAGGCTATCTTGCTTCAGATTGTCTTTATTCGAGGTATTTAGGTCTGTCATAACATTATCCTAAAAAAGGCTTTGTTTATTCATAAACAAAGCCTTTGGTCTACATGGCTACTTAAGCGTTGAGAGAGGATTATACCAGTATCCTCTAGAAATTCAGACGGCCACCCTTTTTTTCTGCTCGCTTAAAGGCATCTCGTTCTTCGCAGCGTTTGAGCCAGTTCAAAAGATTGGTATATTTACTCTGATCTAAACCTGCACCAGCATTGGCACCCAAGACTGCAAGATGCATTTGAATATCAGCGGCGCTAAATTCACTACCTGCAAACCAGTGATTTTCATGTAGATGACGCTCCATCATATCTAGCATCTTCTCCAAACCGCTACTGATCATGTTTTTTTCAATCTGACCTTGGATTTTTTTGCTGATAGGTTTGATTAGCATCGGCGACTGAGACACTACTTTGGTGAATACCAAACGCATGACCAACAGTGGCATCAATGAAGCCTCTGCAAAGTGTAGCCAAAACGTGTAGGCTTCCCACGCTGCTTCGTTATTATCGTCAGGTTTGAACTGCTTTTCTTTATCATAGTGCTTAATCAAATATTCAATGATAAACCCTGACTCAATCAGCACACGATCGTCTGCTTCTAGTATCGGTGCATTACCAATCGGATGCACTTGCTTTAGGCTATCAGGAGCACGGTATGCCTTGTTGCGCTCATAGCAAGTCAGTTTATAATCGGCGCCGAGCTCTTCCAACAGCCAGATAATACGAAACGAGCGCGAGTTTGCTAAATGATGAAGATGTAACATAAACCGTCCTAGTTATATATTGTAGTAAATCAGCATAATATCTCAGATATAGCACCATACGTTTAATCGATTGTGGCACCACTGCTCTCGATAATAGCGTAATTTGTACTTCTTTAATACTGTGAGTTGGCAGACATGCTGGAAAACTATGCCTACCGAATCGATACTATCTCAGACGGTGTACTCTTCAACATCAGTCTAAATGTAATGCTTCAATCTTACGCGTCATTTTATCTATCTTTTGCTGATATTTTTTGATCTGGCGGAATCGATGCGCGATTAGCACGCCTTTGATACGGCGATTTTTCAGACGACGACGTGGTGGAAAACTGCCTACTTGTGGCTCATTGTAGCCATGTAAGCGGTCTTCACGTTTACGCGCCGTATAACCTAATGCGCTATCGGCAATCATAATCAGCAATGCGACAAAAATCATGCTGTACATCAGCATCGAGCCACCATCATGTAAGTTACGATCTAAAATTGCGATTGAGAAGATAAACAAGAATATTGGTTCAAGGTAGCACAGAGTGCCAAAAAGTGAGACAGGCAACTTCTGACTGGCCACCATCGTTAGTGACATTGCAGCGGTGCTGATAATGCCTAATAACGGCAGCAGATACCAAAGCTTATGGTTGGTGATTGCTACTTCAAAACCGCCATTCATATACAGCGCAACCAATACAACTGGCAATAACAATACAAGGTCTGAGATAAGACCAGTAATAGGCGGCACTGCCAACTTGCGACGTAGTAGATAATAAGGAGGATAACCCAAGCAAACAAATAAAGTCGCCCAAGAAATAGCCCCATACTCAAAAATATCGTAAGCGATACCGAGACCTGCACATACAATGGCAGCCCACTGAAGTAAGCTCATGTCTTCGTTGTAAAAGAACCTGCCAACAACGATCATAATCATCGGATATAGGAAGTAACCCAACGTTACCTCAAGTCCCAAACCATTAACTGGCGCCCACATAAATATCCAGATTTGCGCACCCAAAATCGGTGTAGGTAATATAAATAAAAACCACTCTTTTGCGTTCTTTAGTGTTTTTAAATAATCAAAAATGTGCTGCCATTGCTTTAGTACGCTGACCAGCAGTACTAGACTAAAAAACATTGTCAGCACGCGCCACGAAGCGACTTGCGTACCTGATAATGGTTGCAGCAGTAGACCAAATAAGAACAGCAATGAGTATAAAAAATTTGCAGCGACAGCAGTGATTGTACCCTGCGAGGTTTGGTTAGTAGTCAGCATCACAACAGCCTTTAAAGATTGGGGCACATCCATGGCAATTTTTAAAAAAAACAAAAGCCTCAGACGAGAACGTCTGAGGCTTTTGCATATAAGGTCGTCGCGCAATCTAAGTTGAACGCTTTTGATGTATTAGGCTTACATCATGGTCGGCATTATGTCAAAGTCAGAATGAATAAGCAATGCCACTGTTCATCTAGTGTCTAAACTTTTAAATTGAGTAAATTTAATGCAGGTAAGTGCTTATTTTGCATCAAGTTGTTCGATTTTTTGCTGTATCTTATCCATCTTCTTTTGGTAACGACGAATCTTACGAAAACGATGGGCTTTTAGCACGCCATCGATACGCTGATTGATAAAGTGACGACGCGGTGGAAAGCCGCCAATCTGAAGCTCTCTATAGCCATGCAAGCGGTCATTACGCTGACGAACGAGGTAGCCCTTGATGCTATCGGCCATCATGACCAGTAGCGCAAACGTAATCATGCCGTACATAAAGAGCGAACCACCTTCTTCAAGGCTTTGACTCAAAATAGTAATAGACAATACGAATAACAGCATCGGCTCGATGTAACTCAATGCTCCAAATAGTGATACTGGCAACTTGCTACTGGCAATCATCGTCAGCGACATCGCAAGCGCACTAAAAGCACCAAGCAGCGGCAACAGATACCAAAACTTCATGTCTTGCGCCGCAACATCAAAACCGCCCGTCATATAGAGCACGATGAGCACGACTGGTGTTAACAGCGTCAAATCAAACAACAACCCTGTAATGGGCGGTACAGAAAGGGTGCGGCGTAGCAGATAATACGGTGGATAACCCAAGCATACAAACAGTGTCACCCAAGATACTGAACCATACTGAACAATATCGTAGCCGATACCGAGTGCTGCAAATATCGCGGCAGCCCATTGCAAGATACTCATATACTCATGGTAAAAGAATCGACCAAGCACAATCATCACTAGCGGCAATAAAAAATAGCCCAACGTAACATCGAGACCAAACCCATTGACCGGAGCCCACATAAACAACCAAATCTGCCCACCTAGGATTGGCGCAGGCAGTATAAATATTAACCACTCCTTGATTGTCTTTAGCGTCTTTATATAATCAAAAACACGTTGCCACTGCTTAGTCAAACTGACCAATATCACCAAACTGAGTAACATCATGAGCACACGCCATGACGCTACCTGCGTCCCTGTTAAGGGCAGCATAAACAGTCCAAACAAAAACATCATCGAGAATAAAAAGCTCGATGATACCGAAGCAACCGTTCCCTGAAAAGTTTGATTGGTCGTAAGCATAACAACAGCCTTAAAAAATAGAACCTTATTTACAGTATTGAAAAAATGAGAATGAAAAAACAAAAGCCTCCGACGATAACGTCAGAGGCTTTTTTCTAGAAAAATACTAAGAGACTAGACTCAAAAGCTAATTACCAAGACTATTACTCGTCATCGTCTTATGCATAGTGAGTCTATTATAGATTGTCACTTGGTTTATGGTCGTTTGCAATATCAATCGCATCATCGACGTCGGTAGCTGCGGTATTGTCAGTTGTCGCATCAATATCTATCTGCTCCTGACCTTCTACCTCAAACGTACCATCTTCTCTCATGGCATCGATAAGCTCGTCATCGCTCTCTTCGTGCTCAACACGCGCCATGGCAACCAGTTTTTCATCTTTTGACAGACGAATCAATGTTACGCCTTGCGTATTACGACCAGAGCTAGCAACATGCTCAACTGGTGTACGAACCAACGTACCTTTGTCAGAGATTAGGATAATATCATCGGTAGAGTCAACCTTGGTCGCTCGTACTAGTGCGCCATTACGCTCGCTGGTCTTGATAGCGATCACACCGCCACCGCCACGATTTTGTGTATTGAACTCATCGATAAAGGTACGTTTACCAAAGCCATTTTCACAAGCAATCAGAATTTCACGTACATCATCTTCGATAACGACTAATGATTTGATAAACTCATCAGTAGCCAGACGCATACCGCGGACGCCTTTTGCCGTACGGCCCATCGCACGCGCATCATTCTCATCAAAACGAATCGCTTTACCATTTGAAGCAAACAACATCACTTCTTGGCTACCGTTAGTGATACGAGCGCTGACCAATTTATCACCGTCTTCTAGTCCAACCGCAATCAAACCGTTCGAGCGAATATTGGCAAACTGCTTAAGCTCAACACGCTTCACGGTACCATTGGCCGTTGCAAAGAAAACGAAAGGCGCTTCTGCTTGGTTGCTGTCTTCTACTGAGTCATCATCACTATCTATTAAGATATCTGCCTCTGACATCTCACCTGTGACCGATGTGTCCCCTACGATTTTCGGAATCGGTAATATCGTCGTAACGGTTTCATCACCATTTAAGCCAATCAGGTTAACGAGTGGACGACCACGAGCACCGCGACTGGCAATCGGCACTTCAAAACCACGTAAGCTAAAGACACGCCCACTATCCGTAAAACACAATACGGTAGAGTGAGTAGATGTCACAACTAAATGATCAATGACATCATCTTCTTTCATCGCCGTGGCAGACTTGCCTTTACCGCCACGTTTTTGCGCGACATAATCGTCAATTGGCTGAGTCTTAGCATAACCAGTACGTGACACTGTCATCACGACCGTTTGCTCTGGAATAAGGTCTTCACGGCTAAAGTCAGTACGTGAGTCAATAATGTCCGTACGGCGCTCATCACCAAAGTTATCGCGAATCTCGATCATCTCATTAGAGATAATAGCCATAAGCTTATCAAAATCGCCAAGGATAGACTCTAAATGCGCAATTTCACGCAATAGGTCTTGGTATTCTTCGGTCAATTTATCTTGCTCAAGGCCAGTCAGACGATGCAATTGCATATCTAAAATCGCATTGACCTGCTCAAGTGACAAACGATAACGCTCTTCGCCTTCGATTAGACCAAACGGCGCTTTAGGATCTTCGCCATCGATAAACTCAGGACGTACTGATTGACTACCAGCAGCCGTGAGCATCGCAACGACGCTACCTGAACCCCACGTGTTATTTAATAAGCTTTCACGTGCTAGGCCACGGTTTGCAGAAGCTTTAATCGTCGCGATAATTTCGTCGATATTGGCTAGAGCAACCGTTAGACCTTCTAGCAAATGACCACGAACGCGGGCTTTGTTCAATTCATAAATCGTACGGCGGGTCACCACTTCTTGACGATGACGGACAAATGCAGCGATAAGCTGACGCAAGGTCAATAGTTTTGGCTGACCATTATCGAGCGCCACCATGTTGATACTAAAGCTAGACTCTAGCGGCGTTTGTAGAAATAGGTTATTAACGATAACTTCAGCGGTCTCACCGCGGCGCAAATCAATAGCGATACGCATACCGTCTTTATCTGACTCATCACGAATTTCGCTAATGCCTTCGATTTTTTTATCACGAACAAGCTCTGCGATACGCTCGATCAGCTTGGCTTTGTTAGCCTGATAAGGTACTTCGGTAAATACGATGCGCTCACGATCACGGTTGACTCCAGAATTGCTCATCGGCTCGATATGATAACGACCACGAATATGCAAGCGGCCTTTACCCGTACGATAAGCATCTAAAATGCCCGCGCGACCATAGATAATACCGCCCGTAGGAAAATCAGGACCTGAGATATGCGACATCAGCTCTTCGGCTGAAACTTGTGGGTTTTCAGCATAGGCCAGACAGGCATTAATCACTTCGGTCAGGTTATGGGGTGCCATATTGGTCGCCATACCAACGGCAATACCCGTCGCACCATTGACCAATAGGTTAGGAATACGCGCTGGCATCACACTTGGCATGCGCTCAGAGCCATCGTAGTTGTCTTCCCAATCGACCGTGTCTTTGTCCAAATCAGCGAGCATCTGGTGGGTCAGTTTGGTCATACGTACTTCGGTATAACGCATCGCTGCCGGAGGATCATCATCGATCGAGCCAAAGTTACCTTGACCATCAACCATTGGGTAGCGCAAGCTGAAATCCTGCGCCATCCGTACGATGGCATCATAGACAGCACTATCGCCGTGTGGATGGTACTTACCGATAACATCACCGACCACACGTGCTGATTTTTTATACGGTTTATTATAATCGTTTGATAGCACGTGCATGGCATACATCACGCGGCGGTGTACAGGTTTGAACCCATCACGCACATCAGGCAGCGCACGCGAGACGATCACGCTCATCGCATAATCCAAATACGACTGCTTTAGTTCATCTACGATGCCAATAGGACTGACCGATTCGCTCATATACACTCCTTCACTCACATTTTTTTCTAACGTTGACACATCGCTTATGGCACCCATAGATCATATAAAAATACTGCCACATAAATGGGCAGTCATGACCAAAATAGATACCATAAAAAAACACTGCTACACGTGCAAAACAATAGGAAAATAGCGATAGTTTTAATGTTTAATAAAAGAAGCTATTTTAGCACAAATTTGCTGATTTAGGGGGTTCTGACCACCATTAAAATCAAGCTAGGCGGTTCATTCGCAGTGATATTTTGAATTATCGGCACACGCTAAAATAATTCTAATGGCAGGTTTTTTTTGATTGGCTGATTTTGCCATTTTTACAGACGAACTTACCATCTGCTGAGCAATGAGACACCCCGCCCATTTTTCCTGAACAAGGCGTATTTCGAGCTTGTGCTTGGCTCATAGATGTAAAGGCAAATACTAGGGCCAGTAGCGCTGTATTGATTAACTTCATTGTTTATTCTCCGTATTTGATGGATATTAAATAGAAAAATACTATACTCATTAGCTACAGTTCGACAAGATTTATTTTGACTAACTGAGTGAATGCTTATATCTCTATTTACAATTCAACATGACATTTGATTTAACGCTAAAATCTTGAGCATAGAGCTCATACGTGGTTTACATATAAGCTCTATTGACCAAACAACTAAGATGCTTAGAATATTTAGCCAATACAACAACACCTACAACTGTCTCTGACATAAACTAATTGTTTTTATGAGCACACTGTCTTCATAAGCAGACTGTATTTCAACATCATAATGTTTTCAAAATCATATTATTTTAATCAGCACATTATGATTTAAACCACTTTGATGCAGCTATTTTTTGAGTGATACTGGACAAAAAATTTCTAAACGCTACACTACCTCATCTTTTATAGCACTTACATAACGACCTAACAGGCTACTTTTATTATGGATATCATTCTTGCAATTGTTTGGATTTTAGCAATGGTGCTATACAGTTTTTCGAGCGATTATGTTGCTAGCTTTCCTAACCATAACAATCGCGCTGTCCCTTATGTCCGTTGGGGAGCACTTTTAGTCGCTATGGCTTTATCAGCATACTTGTCAAAAGCCTATCAAGAAAATCTACAAGGCAATGGTATGTGGGTGTTTGTTATCGTGGTATTTGTCGTTATTGTATTAGCGAAGGTCGTTTTTAAATGGGTAATTAACAGACGCCTGAAACGCTAGTTAATACTGAATAGTTTTATTAATTTGACCCTCTTAATTATTGATCTAAATACCTATGACAATTAAACATCAAGATAGCCAGCCTGACTCAAACCTTTCTATACCAGCAGCAAACGATCGAGCAGATCGTAGCTTCGATGCCATTGCCGATCATTTCGAAAAAAAGGTCTATGGTGGTTTAAAAGGCGAGATTCGATTGGCTGTGCTACGCCGTGATATTTTTGAATATAGCACGCAGACGAGTGAGGCGCTTGGGCGACCTTTACGTATCTTAGATGTGGGTGCAGGGCTTGCACAAATTGCGATAGAACTTGCTGCTCAAGATCATAGCGTAGTCATCAATGACATCTCAGCGAATATGCTTGATAAGGCAAAAGCGAGCGCAGAGAAAATCGATAAAAAGCTAGACATCACTTGGTATGTTTGCCCTTATCAAGCGCTTGAAGAAAAACTGGCTCAGACAGAGACAGAAAAATTTGATTTGATTATGTCGCACGCGCTACTTGAATGGTTGGCAGAACCAGCGGCGGTTATGGACTTTTTTGATCAGCATTTAACAGATGATGGCGCGCTATCTTTGTGCTTTTATAATCCTGCAAGCTTTGATTATCGTAACCTTATCATGGGAAATTTTAATCTACTCGATAATACAAACTATAAGGCAGACAACAAGAAAAGTCTGACACCCAATCATCCCGTCGCTAAAGAAGAGGTTCAGTCTTGGTTAAAGGCGCATGACTATCAGACGGTGCGCAGCAGTGGCTTGCGGGTATTTCATGATTATGCACCACTCAAGCGTGGCGGGCATAACGACCCAGATGCAGTGATTAGAATGGAGTTACGCTACTCACAATTAGAGCCGTACAAATGGCTTGGGCGTTACTTACACATTTTGGCTAAACGGTAAATTTAGACGATAGCTCAAAAATGGATGAAGACGGCTAAACCTCTTCATCCATTCTCGATGATCTATCATATTCTGACCAAGTAGTGGCATTGATGTCTTTTTCATCGAAGACTACGACATGCTCTAGCAAAGGCAGAATGCCAATATGCGAGCCGATTGCATGATTATGATGGCTCGCAACTAAGGATAAGACAGTCTGTCCGTCATCTAACTGCAGTCGGTACAAATAGTTGGCACCGCGAAACACACGTCCAATAACTAAAGCTGTCTGTGTACTGTCATCATCATGAATAATATCATCAGGGCGCACGAGTACTTTGATTAGCGTACCATTTGGATAATCATATTCGCAGTACTGTGGTTGTCCTGATTCATCATAGACTTCCATGCGGCGATAGATATTCCCCAGTGCCGTCTCAACATGACCTTCTTTGATAATACCGTCTATCATCGCGCCTTCGCCCACAAACTCAGCGACAAAAGGGCTGACAGGCTCATGATACAGCTCGCTTGGTCGCGCCCATTGTACCAATCGTCCTTTATCCATTACCCCTACTTTATCCGCTAGCGCGAACGCTTCATTTTGATCATGAGTGACCAAAATCGCTGTGGTATTGGTACGTTTGAGAATATCACGGACATTCATTGCTAGTGATTCACGCAGCACCACATCTAGATTAGAAAAGGGCTCATCAAGTAATAGTAGTTTTGGTTTGGGTGCTAGCGCTCTTGCTAGAGCCACACGCTGCTGCTGACCACCAGAAAGCTCATTTGGACGTTTATCCGCATGCTCGGTTAATTCAACTAAGCTTAGCATCTCAGCCACTCGAGCTTTTTTGTCAGCAGATGACCATTTATTGAGACCAAAGGCGATGTTCTTTGCCACGCTTAAATGACCAAAAAGAGCATAATCTTGAAATACCATGCCCATGCCACGCTTGGCTGGCGCCACTGCGAATGATTGGCGAGCATTTTTTTCAGTTAAGCGTTGATTGTTTAGGTAGATAGTGCCACCGCGACTTTGCTCCAGTCCCGCGATAGCTCGTAGCGCTGTGGTCTTCCCGCAGCCGCTATAACCTAAGAAGCAACCAATCTCGCCTTGCTCCAACATCAACGATAGACCATTGACGACGATAGTATCGTCATAGCCTACGATGAGATTTTGCACACTAAAATAAGGATCTGTCGCGATATGTTTCTCAGTATTTTGTTGTGAGGTACTGCTCTGCTCTACAGTTTTATTCGGCTGAACTGGATTGATTCTATTTTGTGACAGTGGTGATTTTGCTACAGGCGTATGGCTAGCCCGAGCCTTTTCTGACTTAGAATTTGTAGAGTCGTTCATTGAATCAGTGTACATAGACGGTACCAGTTCGCTATTAGTAAGTAAAACCATCGATAAAACAGAGCAAATTATAATATAGCTGACACTACGAGTGTGCTGTTAAACTTATGCCAAATTATTGCTATTAGATTTGTTGTTACTAGCTGTGTTTGTCGCTTTGACGCAGTAATATCCAAACAGGGAGCAAACCAACCAGTACGATTAGCAAACTCGGTAATGCGGCTCGTCCCCACATACCTTCGCTCGTCATTTCAAACACTCGTACTGCAAGCGTGTCCCAGCCTTGACGCCGTGTCATTAGCGTAATGGGCATCTCTTTCATCACTTCGACAAAACCCATCAATAATGCAGTCAATACGCCAGGGCTAAGCACAGGCAGCATCACATGACGCCAGCGCTGATAAGGACTGTCGCTAAGTAATTTTGCAGCAGCTTCTTGATTGACAGTCAGTCGTTGCAGTTGTCTGTCAATAGGCTGAAAACTCACTGTCATAAAACGCGTCGATAATGCCAGTAGCATAACAATGACACTGCCAGAGAGCACTTGCTGTGAGGTAATACCAAAGGCAATCATTTGATTATCAAGCCACGCAATAGGTATAAATATCCCTACCGCCAACACAGTCCCCGGTACGACATAGCCTAAATTGGCTAAAGTGGTCATGAGCTTAGTCGATTTATCAGGATACTGCCGTTTAATCCACGCAATAATAATGGCCAAAAAGGCAATAAACAGCGTGGTCATACTAGCAATCATGAGGCTGTTGGTGACAAAATCAATGTAACGCGCATCAAAATCTTGGCGAAAATTCAGTGCTGTCCAATAGATAAGCTGTAAGAAAGGAATTAAGAAGGCGACCAGAAAGATCAGCGTACACAGCAGTGTCATGGCGAATTTGGCAGGTTTGCTAGCGTCAAAGCGCTGGCTGCTACCTTGGGTCAGTGAGCTACCACGCTTCGCTTGCCAATACTGCTCAAACAATACCACAATAAATATCACACCAATGAGCAAGGCTGCTAGCTGAGCCGCTGTGGTCAAACTAAAAAAACCAAACCATGCTTTATAAATGGCGGTAGTAAAAGTATCGACATTGAATACCGATACTGCACCAAAATCCGCTAAGGTTTCCATACTGGCTAGCAGCAAGCCACCTATAATCCAAGGCAGTGCTTGCGGTAGCGCCAATCGGAAAAATACACGGCTACGACTCAAACCTAGCATTTGCCCCGCTTCTATCGCTCGCCTGCCTTGTGACAAAAATGCCTGACGCGCGAGCAAATATACATAAGGGTAAAACGCTAGCGATAATACCAAGCCTGCGCCCCATACATTCCTTATCGACGGTATGGCAGTACTGATACCAGAATCGCGTAAAGCTGTCTGTAGCGGCCCACTAAAGTCAACAATCCCGATAGTGACAAATGCCAATACATAAGCAGGGATGGCAAGTGGTAACATCAGTGCCCACGAAAAGAAACGCTGACCAGGGAAACGGTACATACTAGTAACCCAAGCCAAAGCAGTACCAATAGTACCTGAAACGACAGTCACCATAAGCAATAAAATCGCCGTGTTTTTGAGCACTTGCGGCAGTACATAATCTGCCATGTGTGTCCAAATCTCTGCCACTGGCTGAGTCCACGACAGCAGCACGATTAAAATCGGTACTAGCATAAACAACGAAATCAGCCCTAAGACTGATTTCGAGATAATACGTTTACGAAGGGCGTGGTCTTGGCTGACAGTCTGCTGGTCGTTAACACTGTCATTGACAGTATCGTTCTGACTAACAGACGCATCTGGCGTTGTGATCATATTATCATTACCGTGTCATACGTATAGAGACCTTGTAAGCTTATACCAACCTTAAAATCGTCATTACCCAAATAACTCATCTGTAATAGCTAACCTTTGAACACATTCTGTAAAAGCTTTTGTTTAAAAGCTATTGCCTAAAAGTTATGATTTTAAGATTGGTATCAGTATTACTGGCGACCCCTTATTTATAACCCGCTTTATCCATCATTTGGATAGCTTGAGTTTGTAGTTCACCGAATTTCTGTACATTGATATCGTCTTTTTTGAACTCGCCCCATGATCTGAGCATGTCTGACTCATCGATACCTACTTTTACTGGGAATTCTTTGTCAGAGCTGGCATAAAGACCTTGTGCCTCGTCAGATGACAACCACTCTATCAGTTTAAGCGTACCATCTGGATTGTCTGAACCTGCAACCACACCAGCGCCTGAAATGTTTACGTGCGTACCAGTCGTGTCTTGGTTTGCCCAAAATATCTTCACAGGGAAGTTTGGTTTTTCGTCCAACAAACGACCATAGTAGTAGCTATTAGCAATACCCACTTCACACTGACCAGCAGCGATAGCTTCTAGCATCGCAACGTCATCACTGAACACGTCAGTCGCTAGGTTATCAACCCACCCTTTGATAACTGCTTCGGTTTTTTCTTCGCCCAAATGCTCCATCATGCTAGCGACAAGCGATTGGTTATAAACCTTTTTAGAGGTACGTAAGCATAGTTTGCCTTTCCATTTTGGATCGGCCAAATCTGCATAAGTAGATAACTGGTCGGCAGTAACTTTGTTTGGATCATAAAAGATAGTACGTGCACGTAGTGACAAACCAGTCCACTGACCTTTTGGATCACGGTATTTTGCAGGGACATTAGCTTCTAACACAGTAGACGATACTGGCTGTAATAGTCCTTGCTCTGCAGCTTGCCATAAGTTACCAGCGTCAACGGTCAATAGCATATCAGCTGGAGTATTCTGACCTTCAGCTTTTAGACGCGCCATCAAAGGCCCAGTTTGGTCTGTAACCAGTTCAACTTTTACGCCTGTTTGCTCAGTATAGCGATCTAACAATGGTTTAATCAGCTGCTCATTACGTGATGAATAGATAGTAATTGTCTGACCATCAGCAGTCGTAGCTTCGTCAGTTGCTGCTTGCTGCTCAGCACCTGTTTCTGTTGACTCTACTTCTACGCTCTCTTCTGTGGTTGAAGAATTACTACAACCCGCCAAACCCAACATCATGCCAAATACGGCTGCAGGTAAGATAAGCTTCGTAGAGGTTAGATTAGCGCTGATAGCGTTCAATGACATGGTTTTCCCCATAGTAATGCTATAAAAAAAGTAAGACGGATGGTGAGACAAAATAACAGTGATTATAACGATGACTTGCTAAGCGTTAACAGTAATCAGGCCATAATATATTAAAGCAACATACTAATGGAAGTGAGATTAATTATCAATACATTTGTTTAACTGGCAAATATGCCTGTGATGAGTCTTGAGCATTGATTTTTAAGAACTATTTTTCACCAGCTCTTTCAATAGTTTGGTCTAACGACGCGTTTTAGTGTCCATCTATAGCAACCATTGGCCTAAAATTGCATTGACCGCAGCTTCCGTGCGCAAAATACGAGAGCCTATATGTACAGGCGTGCAGTCTTGAGCTGACAACAGCTCTATCTCATAGTCAATCCAGCCACCTTCAGCGCCTATGCAGACTATACTCGGTAGCTCTCGTGATGGTTGCTGTTGTAAAAATTCAGAAAAGGACTGCTGACTATAAGGATGCGCGACAATCGCTTGACTGCTTATTAGGCTTCCAAGTGAGTCTTCGACAAATGGCTTAAAACGTTTTTGTAGCGTAATACTAGGAACGATCGTATCGATGCTCTGCTGTAAGCCTTCTAATACAAACTCGTCTATCCGCTCAAGCATTGGGCTTTGCCAATAACTTTTTTGGGTACGGTAACTATTTATAAGAATGATATCGCGTACACCAAGCGCTGTCATATCCATGATTAAACGCCGTAGCACTTTAGGACGCGGTAACGCCAAAATAACAGTTAAGTCTAATTTGGCTGGCGGCACAGTATTGAGCTGGACGTTACTTAACTGAATGCTGGCAGCGGTAATATCTTCGATAACAGCAGTACCAAGATTGCCACCGATCTGGCCAATCTTAAGCGTATCACCAACTTTTGCGCCCAGCACTTTAGTCACATGGCTGACTTGAGACAAGGAATCGATGTTCGCTGTGTCTACTGAAAAGTTTTCAGCGGGCAATAATATACAGTTCATAAGCTATCTTGGTTGGAAGACAGCTCGATTGCGTTTTCAATCATAGTAAATTGACGGGTCAGTACCGCTTGCTGCTGTATCGTCATTTGCTCGCCAGCTAGCCCTGCCTGCGCGGCTAATTGCAAATTACTTAGCCAAGTTTCTAGCTGCGTATAAATACTTACAGCGTCTTCACGATTATAAGCTGTTTTCTTACGAGAAGTTTTTTTATTCGCCTTTAACTGGTAATCACTGGCCATCTGTGCATCCGAACTACTTGAGTTATTTGACTCGATTGGACGATAGAAGTCATTATTTGGCTGATATAAAGCGCCTACTTCAGCCAATTTGTCTATTACGCTTTGGCAAGACTGAGTGTAACCCCCCATCAGTACAGGCGTGGCCACACTAGCAGGCTCCACTGGATTATGCCCACCAATATCTACCAGCGAGCCGCCCACAAATGCTACATTTGCCAATGTATACCAAGTCATCATCTCACCCATGCTATCTGCTAGATAGACTTGCGTGTCTGCATCAATGGCTTCCCCATCACTGCGCCGAGCCATATTTAACCCAGTTTTCTGAATGAGATCTGCTACTGCATCAAAACGCTCAGGATGCCTAGGGACGATAACAAGCAGCGTATCTGCTAATGTGGCTTGAGACAGTAGTTGCTGCTGCAATGACAACGCTGCTGCCTCTTCGCCATCGTGAGTACTCGCAGCTACCCACACAGGACGATCTGCTATACCAAACTCTGCTCGCAGATCAGCTTTCTTATTATAAATACTGTTATCTTCTACCGCTTTGTCATCAGTTTTGGACGCATTGATTACCCACTTTAATGAGCCTGCCACACGAATTTGGGCGCTACTAGCCCCTAACTGCCGAAAGCGTTTAGCAGAGTCACTGTCTTGCGCAATAATTAAGGAAAGATTTTTCATCATACTGGCGCTGACTGCACCAATTTTTTGATAACTCTGAAAAGAAGAAGCAGATAATCGACCATTGACTAGGATACTTGGAATACGGTGTTGGGATAATTTGGTCAAGATATTTGCCCATAGCTCTGTTTCTACAAACAGTGCAGCGATCGGCTGCACATGCGTCAAAAAAGTCTCGATCACAGTAGGGCTGTCGACTGGCACATAGCTATGACTCATCTGACCCTGAGCTATCTTTTCTGCAAAACGACTGGCGCCACGAGCAAAACCTGTCTGAGTCGTATTGGTCAACCATATCTGATAGCCATTAGCCAATAACATATCTAATAAAGGCGCGACCGTATTAGTCTCGCCTAATGAGACTGCGTGGCACCAAATCACCCCTTTATCGATATTAGCATTAACCACTGGACGCGGTGGATACTGCTTACCAAAACGCTGGTCGATTTCCTGCTTATAGTTGTCGTTTTTATGAGATCGATGCCATACTTGCAGACGATATAGTGGCTTTAGCAGCCCAATAAGAGACTGATAATATAAGGGAGTCTCATATACCGATCGACTAGGCGATGATACGGGGTCAATTGTATTTTCAGAGTGGTCAGACGGGGTATTAGATGATGGCATGGAACAGCCCAAATTAGTTATGAATCAAACAATAAAAGGGTAAAGGTAAAGCGCGCCAATTCTACCTGAATTTAAGCTGTAACAATAAGCTTTTAAAAAGTTACTGAGTAAATAGTTATTAGATAATGATTGTTAGATAATGACTATTATCAATAAGGCGACTGCGATGATTGCGCCAATTAACAGCTGATAACGCTTGGTGCTATGCTGCTCTTGCTTCTGTGTGGTCAGCAGCATTTCTGCTTGCTGCCATTGCTTGACCAGATTGGCCGCTTCTGCATGACCATTATCTGCCGCTTGCTCTAACCAGTATTTACCGCTATCTATATCCTGGGATACCCCTACTCCTTGGTAATACATTTTACTGAGTAGACGCTGAGCACGGCTGTCGTTTTTGCTAGCGGCTTGATTGACCCAATCTACGCCAGATTTTTTTTGGTTATCACTGTCCGCTGTCAAACCTTCACCTAACAATTCATACATGGCCAAACGTAACATAGCCGCTGTATTACCATCTTCAGCAGCCGCTTGTAGTAATAGCAGCGCTTTGTTTTTTGCTGCGATATGATCATCTGAAAATACAACTTGGCGACGAGGCTTGTTCTGCTTGGCAATATGTTGCTCGAACTGATCTAGTACTTTGCGTGATTGCTGATACTGAACATCACCAGTTGGTTGTGGCACCGTTATCTCATCTAATTCTACGAGCAGTTGCGTAAACATCTCTGGCGTCGATGTACTTTTTACAGACGACGTAGGTTTGGCTGTTGGCTTCGTTACTTTAGTCAGCTCAGGCTTTATCAAGCTCTCAGACTCAGGAGGCACTACGCTTGTTTGCAACTCAGGTACAGTGTCAGACATAGCAGATGGTGCTGCGAGACTTTCACTATCAGTTACAACTATATTGGCTCGGTTACGCTCAGCTCCTATCGATACTTTCTCTGGCTTTTCCAGAAGCTCACTCGATTGGCTAGTACCGACATACGCATTTGAATCTGCGCTCAGAGCGATGCTTTCAGTGCCTGGATGAGTGGTTGCTTTGTGCTTTATTGCTCTATGCGCTGTTACTTTGTCCGCTGTTAATTCGGACACTGAATGAACGTCGTTATTTAGAGTATTCGGTAGTCTAAGGCTAACTGCTTGATACAATCCACTCTCTACTTGCCCGCCTTGTACTGCGTTGAACTGCCGATCAATATGACCAAACAGACGCAGCCCTATTGGCTCTAGGGCAAAAAATAAGCGCTCTTTAACCCCGCTATCATCATAACCGACCGCCATATGCTGATAAAAATCATCAGTGACCAATGACAACTCAGGGTAACGTTTACGCAGCTCAAACTGACCATACCAATGTGGCTTGCTCTGCCACTGCTGCGCCAATACACGACCTGCATAAAACGCCAAAAATACCATGAAATTACGATAGCGTTCATCGACCAGCAGCGTCGTCTCATCCCATATACCGCTCTTGATCATATCTCGGCGCACTTGGGACAATAGCATGTCGATACGCTGTAAACTCTCAAGCGACTCGTCTAGCGTACAAGCGCGCAGCTCAGTTTCGTAGGCGATACCGCCTGCAATAGAACGCCCAGCCAAGAAGTCTTGCCAGTAGCCTTCTGCAATATAGTCCAGTGGCGTTAAAGGTGATGCAGACATAGACGGGAGTGACCTCTTTACAGATAGATAAACAAAAAAAGTATAGGATATAAAAGTGCTACGACTAAGATGATAGAACAATACTAGTAGATTACCTTACCCTAAAAATCCGAGTGCTACAATAAAGGACTGAACAAGCGCACGACATTATCAAACAAGCGTTTTGATCCATGACGCTGTTGCCATTCATCACTATCCAAGATTCGGCAGTTTTCTAAATAGACTTCCTGACAGTCCGCTACTTGGGCAACCATTTCTGGCGTATAAATCGCCAAACTGACTTCCATATTTAGATAAAAACTGCGCATATCAATATTAACGGTGCCAAATAAACAGTAGTCATCATCGATAACCACTGTTTTTGCGTGTAGCAAACCACCTCTAAACAAGGCAATCACTACCCCAGCATCCAACAACTCTTGATAATAAGCTTGAGAAGCATGTTGTACCAGAAACGAATCCACCTTTTCAGGAACAATAATCGTCACATCAACGCCGCGCTTAGCCGCTATCGTCAGCGCACCCGATAGGGATTCATCAGGGACAAAATAAGGCGTGGTAATACGAATGCGCTTATTAGCACGATGAATCACGGTAACCAACGTATTGTAAATCACATGAGCCGTTAGCTGCGGTGCTGAAGGTATTAGTTGCGCCAAGACTTTGTCCACGACAGGCATCTTTGGTACGACAATCGAAGTGGCACCTATATCTGGCTGCTCATGATCATCAATCGTATCCGTTAATACTTTCACACGGCTATTTAGATCATTGATGGTCGGATGCATCACATATAATTTACGGGTGTAGTTATTAACCCGCTGATGCAGCTCAGCAAGATTGTCATTACTTTCAGCACCGATGTCGGTAACTATCACCTTAGCCATCGCTGTATTGATACTAATCGATTGCTGGCTAGTCGTTCGTAGCGCCACATCAATCCATTGACCAACGTTTTTATTTTGCTTAAAAAACCTTGGATCAACCAGATTGAAGCTGCCGATATAGCCAATATGTTCATCGATAACGACCATTTTACGATGATTGCGCAAATCAGAACGTTTAAATAATGTCTTAAACAACCCTACTGGCAATGACTGATGGACATAAACCCCTGCTTTTTCTAATTTACGATGCACGCTGCTATTAATAAAGCTAAAGCTGCCCACACTATCAGCCAATATATGACACTCTACGCCGCGCTGAGCCGCTACAGACAGCGCTTCTATGACTTCTAGCACCTGTCCTTTTGGATAGACAATATAAAACTCCATAAGGACAATACGCTGGGCTGCATGAATATCTTCAATCAAACGCTGAAAAATAGAAGCAGGATCCGTCAACAGCTGCATTTGGTGATTGGGAAATACACCAAACCCGGTCCAGCGCGTTCCTATTTGGCTAACACCGCGGTAGTTGGCTGGTAATAAGTCCTGCCCTTTATCAAAAATCAGATGCTCACGCCTTGCCATATCGTTCATCAAGATGCTAGCTTGATCTACGCGTTCACGATAGCGTCGTCCAATCATCGGCTCACCGAGCAGGATGTACGCCACAAAACCAAATATTGGCAACGTGTAAAGCACAGCCACCCAAGCGATAGACACGCCAATATTGCGCTGCACAGAAACCACTCGCAGCGTCATTACTATCATAAGTACAATATGCAGCACCAGACCTAGACCCGCTAAGTCTCCCCAGGTCCAGCTAGTAAAAGTATCTTTAATAGTAAAAGTGTTTATATTGGCCTCCATCAACCGTGTTCAACGAATAAAGCATCCATAGTATAGTAGCTTTTCACCGCCAAACAACAAATAATGATAATAAGTGTATTTTTAGAAATGCTATATAATACATGGCTTTGAGTGCTATTTTTGATAGATTACAAGTCCGATTTATAATTATTTTCTAAAAATATTAAAATAACATTTGACACCCAACTGTAAATCTATATAATACACTCCCACAGCAACGGAGCTTAGTGACAAACTTAAGAGCTCAGTTGATGTTGAATAAATTGCCTAGCAATTGTTCGAAGGGTGATTAGCTCAGTTGGTAGAGCGTCTGCCTTACACGCAGAATGTCGGCGGTTCGAATCCGTCATCACCCACCACTTCTTAGCAAGTGGCTAAACAAGCTAAGAGACCTAAGCAGCGGTAGTTCAGTTGGTTAGAATACCGGCCTGTCACGCCGGGGGTCGCGGGTTCGAGTCCCGTCCGCTGCGCCATATTTAAAACTTAGTTTTAATACAAAAGTTTCAACCTCAAGCATTAGATTGTTTGAGGTTTTTTTGTGTCTGTAGATTTTGTTTAGACATTGTTTATATAGCTACTGTGCCACCTAACACTCCTTAACTCGCGTACAAATATTTCAGTGCTATGGACGTTGACTTATTCGGCTTACACTAGCGATTAACGCTACCATCACTACACCCATGACAATCAGAATACCAGACATCATATGCGCCGCCTCATAGTTGAGCGCTTCTACCTGCTCATATATAGCAATCGATACCACCTTAGTTTCGCCTGAGATGCTGCCCCCTATCATCAGTACAACACCAAACTCCCCAATCGTATGGGCAAAGCTCACCAAACTACCCAAAATAATACCCACCCGCGCTTGCGGTAAGGCCACTTTCATAAACCGTCGCATACGACTGGGCTCTAAGAGATGAGCGACTTCCGTGATACTTTGCGGAATACGCAAAAACTGTGCATAGACAGGCTGTATATAAAAAGGCAATGAGTAAATGATAGAACCAATGACCAGACCTTCAAAGGTAAAAATCAGCGGGCTAATATTATGTTCGCTCAACCATTTACCGATACCCACACTAGGACTGAGCAGTAACAGTAGATAAAAACCAATCACGGTAGGTGGTAGCACCAGAGGCATCGCAATGATGCCCATGAGCAGTACCTTAAGACGTCCTATTGCTTTTATACGGCTCGGCTTAGCCAACCAATAAGCGATAGGCGTTGCAAATAGTAATAGACATAAGGTAGTCACGCAAGCGAGCTTGATGCTCACCCAAAATGGACTGAGCATATCTGACATAAGAGACTGGTCGATCATATAATGTCACTGCTCGTTCTATGATGAGATGGGTTAGTCTAACGTATTACTGGACGGCCAGATAGCCTGCTTGTAAGAAGTGCTGCTGCCCTGCTTTTGAGCGCAGGTAGTCGGTGAAGTCTGCTGCTGAGACAGTATTATTATTAATAATTATCCCATCTTGTAAGATAGCTGGATAAGACGCTGGCAGCAAAGTAATAAATTGCTCAGGCTTGGCTTTAATCGCAACAAGCTGAGACTGTGCTACAAAACCATAGTCCACACTACCTGTATGCGCATATTGAAATGCTTGACCGATATTCTCTGACTGTATTAAGCTTTTTTGAGCATTTAACTTATCGTACGTATTTTGTGATTGCAGATAGGCTTTCGCAGAGGCACCATAAGGAGCAAGGTTAGGGTTAGCGATAGCCACTTTACTGTCCTGAGTAAAGTCAGCACTGGTAAACACATCACCCAGCGATGTTGGCGTAAAATCGTTTAAAGGTTTGGTGACACTATAGAGTGCTAATTGACCTCTGGTATACGTAAAAGGCTTGGTTAGCTTATTATCTTCGTTAATAACACTAACTAAATTTTCATCAGCCAATTTAGCAGGGAACGCTTGATTGGCAGACAAGAATATATCATATGGTGCCCCTGCTTTGATTTGCGCATATAACTTACCAGAAGAGGCATAAGTAACTTCAATATCTGAGATACTTGAAACATTTTGGGCAGATGAGCTGTTATCAGCCTGATAGCTATCAATAATATGAGGTAGTACATCAGATAAGTTAGCAGCCGCGGCAATACGCAAAGTCCGGGCTGGTTCAGTGGTATCACCAGCAAGCATCGTATTGGCGTCTTTGTCTTGCGTACAAGCACTTAGTGACAATAACAGACAAGCAGATACACAGACAGCAACTAATGACTTAACCATTATTGCTGAGCCATTTAGACGAGTCGTCTTCGTAGTATTCTTGCTTCCACACAGGAATGTCTGCTTTGATGGTATCTAATATCCAGCGACAAGCATCAAATGATGGATAACGGTGCGCTGACACTACCCCAACCCACACAGCCACGTCGCCAATTTCTAACGCACCGATACGATGTATCGCAATAGCATGCGTAATTTCAAAACGCTTTTTGGCTTCTTCTATAATGGCGCGGCCTTGATTGATGGCCAAATCCTCATAACCATAATAGGTAAGACGATCAACGCTCGCGGCATTATTATGGTTGCGCACTCGCCCTTCAAAACAAACAAACGCGCCGCAGCTGTCATTATCTAACGTACTTTTTAGTCTATATTCGTCTATAGCAATATCTAGTAGCGCAAAACCATCACGCTCAGCGATAAGGTAAGCCTCGTCAGCACTACGTTTGATACTCATTGAATGATCGTGGACGTTGTCGGTCATTTTTCTTCTCTATTTATTATTTTCTCTTTGTAACCACTGAATAGCTACTGACAAAATGGACACTAATAAACGCTTGTCTAACCACCAGCGACTGGCGTGATGAAAACCACGCTATCACCATCATTTATCTGGTCAGTCCATTTAGCGAAGTAGTCATTCACTGCGACTCGTAGCTCTGACTGCGGACGGCTAAAGCGATGTTTTTGACTAAGCTGTTCGTATAGTTCAGTCAATGACGTATCTTGCTGTACGCTTACTGTCTCTTGCTGACAGTTGGCCTCGTCAGCCAAACTGGCGAAATACATGACATTAATATTCATCGTTGATTCGATATTAGTTGTCATATCGATAGCACTCATAAATCTCTCCCTCTGATGCAAGCTTCCTTGCTTGGCATTTAGCATATCTTTATTGATTGATTAATTGATTACGCACTCTGCAATGTTGTCACTTTAAGCATGACTGTAATCTGACTTGCCACCTGTCTTTTTAACCAAATGAATATCATCTATAACGATGTCATGCGATAGCGCTTTGGTCATATCATAGATAGTCAAACAAGCAACACTAACTGCGGTTAGCGCTTCCATCTCAACCCCTGTCTTATGCGTGACCTTGACTACCGCACTGACCGTGATGCTGCTGAGCGCGTCGTTATACTCAAAGCTTAAGCCTATCTTGTCTAGCGGTAGTGGATGACAAAGCGGTATAAGATCATGAGTGCGTTTGGCCGCCATGATACCAGCGATATGAGCTGTTTGCGTGATGCTGCCTTTTTTGGTCATACCATCAGCCGCTTTAATCTGCGCATAAATCTCACTGGGAAAGCGTACTTGTCCAGTGGCATTGGCTTCTCGCGTTGTTGCTGTCTTACCACTGACATCGACCATGGTAATATCACCATCACTATCTAAGTGAGATAAAATAGATTGCTGATTTATCTGAACGCTGTCATTCATTTATATAACCTTTTTTATGTGATATTTTTATTATTTTGGTAGAGCAGCACATGCCTGCTTAAAATCTTCAGGCGTATTGAAGTTGGTTAGATTCTGCCACTCTTTGCTAAATGATACAGCTTGCACCAATGGCTGAATAAACTGCATCACTCTACGCTGTCTGCTATCTATATAGGCCTTCAAATCAGGCTCGATACTCAACTGATACAGCCCTAATAATGGATATAAGTGACTATCATCTTTTAAGCAAATCACTTTCTTATCGGCAGCATGGCTCATTTCACACTGTAATTTCTGCCACAAGTCAGTTGCTGGTATTAAGCTATCACAGCTGATAACCAGTAACCACGATGCTTGTACGTTTTTTGATACGCCTGAATCATTCAAACCGTTCAATGTTTGTAAGGCTGATTCGATAGCGACCAAAGCACCGCCCGTTTTGATCTGCCCATCATGCTCATTAGAGTCAACATCAGTACCATAATCAGCAATGTGAATAACAGGCGCATTAGGTTTTTCTGAATGGACATCTAAACCAGCTTGAAAGTCGCGACCATTATCTGCAATCAATATAGGAACCTGTAACTTGCTCGCATGACGGACATGATAGTCTAACAGCTGCTCACCTGACGGTAGCGTCAGCATTGCCTTAGCCGTTCCCATACGTCTAGAGGCTCCGCCTGCCAAGATAACCACACCTGCCAAACCATCCAGATTATTTGAGCAATCTGTCACTATGCCATTACCTGTCAGGCTTGATTGTATATCACTCATAGGTCAATTATTTATAACTCAATCATGGCTGGGGTTTTGTGCCAAAAAATGCGGTACAAAATTGCACGGACGAGTACGACTATCAAACTGATCCTTTAAGATATTTTCCCAACCAGTACGGCAAGCACCAGAAGAACCTGGTAGACAAAATATACCCGTACCATTGGCCATACCAGCAACTGCTCGCGATTGTACGGTAGACATACCGATTTCATCTTTTGAGATTAAACGGAACATTTCACCAAAACCATCGATTGATTTATCAAACAGCACACTCACAGCTTCTGGCATGCTATCTCTGATGAAGAACCCTGTGCCGCCAGTGGTGATAACCGCATGAACGTCTGGACTAGCAATCCAACCACTGATGACTGCGCGAATCTGGTAAATATCGTCGGTGATTAGTTGGCGATCTGCCAAATGATGCCCTGCTTCAGTCAAGCTATCTACTAAGTACTGACCTGATGTATCTTCTGCCAGCGTACGGCTATCAGAAACGGTCAATACAGCAATATTAAGCGGTGTAAATTGTGCAGCAGGCTTACTCATAAATAATCCTTTATAGATGTCATTTTATAATTGTATTAAAAAGCAGTTGTATTAAAAAAATTTATGTAGAAAAACGATTGCACTGGAAGACAATCACTATCAGCGTCATGATTGCAGACTCAAAATTTTTTATCCGCCGATTATCGACAGATTGTGCATGATGCCACTGTTAGAGTTATGCAGATGATGATGCTCAGGCTTGATTGGCATAAAGCTATGTAAAGTATTCACCAATCCTTGGATATCGTTTTGCTGTAAGTATGGACGGATGTCGTAGTTGCCTTGATCGAACAGACACAAATGCACCTTGCCTTGGCTGCTTACGCGCAAGCGGTTACAGGTATCACAGAAGTGCGCCGCATATGGGGCAATCATACCGATACGACCGACATACTCAGGGTGGCTGTACTCTACTGCTGGGCCATCGGCACTACCGCGCTCATGCGGCTGCCAGCCATTTTCTAACAAGTAATCAGTGATAATATCAGACTGGGCATGCTGAGCAAAAAACAAATCGCTATTATCACTGGTCTGCATAAATTCAATAAAGCGATAGGTTACTTGTCTGTCTTTGACATAGTCGATTGCCGTGATTAAGTTCTCAAAAGCAGTCTCTGCCATCAAAACACTATTTATTTTGAGTTTGATATCAGTCGTTTCTAATAATGTATCCATGTCAGCCAATATCTGCGGTAAGGTATCAAAGCCTGTCATTTTATGAAAGGTAGCGGCATCGAAGCTGTCCATACTAATATTGAGCTGATCAAGTCCAGCAGCTTGCCAGTTGGCTGTATGTTTACCCAATTTATAGCCGTTACTGGTCATCGCGACCGTCTCGATACCGTCAGTTTGCTTAATTGTTTCGATAATTTCGACAACATCACGACGAATAGAGGGCTCACCGCCCGTAATTCTAACTTTTTTAGTACCTACTTGAGCAAAGCCGCGCACCAAGGTCGCAATTTCAGAGATACTCAGCTCATCATCAGGGCGCTTACCTTGATAGCCATTTGGCAGGCAATACTCACAGCGAAAATTACAAAAGTCAGTAATAGATAGACGCAAGTATGTCAGACGCCGTGCAAATCCATCGGTTAGCGGCTGGTGATAGTCACTCATCTGCTCAGTGGGCACGATCAAGGAAGACTCTATGTGGCCATCAGATAATGCCGGTGCCAAGCTCGGTGAATATAGTTGTGGACTGTCTATTTTGTGTTTGTCATCTATGTTGTCATCAATCATATGTTACTGCCATCAGTACTACTTACTATAAGCACTACTTTGTTATTCGTATTTAGCATACCAGTGTAAGGTTACTCTCTGATTTTGTGCGACCACCTTACAATAAATTGGCAAACGATGAATTAGCGATGTAGCCAAGGAAACGGTTGTACAACGACGTCATTACCAGCTGCTACGTTCCCACTGTCTTTGTCCAATACAATAAAGCAATTGGCACGGCTCAGCTGTTTGACTCTATGTGACTGCTGTCTTGAGAAACACTCAACTTGATAATGACCTGTCTCATCTCGTGACAATACGCCACGCTGAAAGTCTTTGCGGCCGGGAGATTTTCTAATGTCACTGATCAGTTTGGCTTTGATCGTTAGCGGCATCGGCTGCTCTGACACGCTAGCACCTGACATTTGCCACAATGCAGGTATCACAAACTGTAGCGTACCCACAACCGTAGAGAGCGGATTGCCCGGTAGGCCAAAATACAATACCGGCTTATCAATATTTTTATTCAATTCACCAAATACGAAAGGCTTACCAGGCTTCATCGCCACTTTATAATGGTTAATCTGACCTAGTGTTTCAATCACAGTGGTCAAAAAATCATAGTCACCCACTGAGACACCTGCCGTCGATATCAGTACATCACAGTCCTGCATGGCCTCATTGACTGCGATAGTTGTCTGCTCTAGGTTATCAGGGATAATGCCATAATCACGAATAGTGATAGGCAGATCTGATAGCAAGCTTTTGAGCGTCGGAGTATTAGAGTTATATATTTGGGCTAGGCTTTGCAGCTCATAGCCAATAGCTACGAGCTCATCACCTGTTGCTAACACACCTACGACAAGCGGCTGGAACACGTACACTTGGCTAATACCTAGGTTGGCAAGTAAGCTAATATCGGCAGAATTGAGGCGTTTGCCAATTTTTAGTACGGCTTCGCCAGACTCAATCTCTTCGCCTTGTGAGCGGATATTATTGTTAACTTCGGCAGTTTGCGTGAGCGTAATGTTATAAGGTCGAGATTTATCAATGGTTGCTCTGATATCTGCAAAATTCGTATTCTCTTGCATAATGACCGCATCACAGCAATCTGGTACGACTGCACCCGTAAAAATACGTACCCCTTGCCCTGCTGCTGTCTTACCAGTATAAGCACTGCCAGCTTGCGACTCGCCAATGATTTCGATAGTACTGTTTTCTGATAACTCACTACCTTTGGCAATCGCATAACCATCCATTGCAGACAGGTTTTGTCGCGGCACATCAAAGGGCGAAGCAATATCTTGAGCCAGTATATGGTTTAGGCTGCCCAGTAACTCTAGAGTATTGACGGCTCTTTTTTGTAGTGGAAAGTCAGTAATATGATAATTATCTATCCGTTGCTGTATCGCAGCTTGTAATTCTTCCATGGTAATCATAAGGTCACGCTCTTTCTGTCGTTCTAATTACTGTCGTTCTAATTATTCGTAATCGAAACTGTTATTAAAAATAGTCATTAAAGACTGTCACTGAAAACTATGAGTAAAAGTCATCGTCAAAAAACACATTATCTAGAGTCTATCATTCAAAGTATCAACTTTCTTGTATTAACCTTGTCCTGATAAGTTTTGAATAAAGCCAGATTACACTGGTCTTAATATTTGATATTTATTGCATTGTCCATCGTGTTAAAGGTGTCAGCAAAATCAGACATAGATTGAGACAAAAAAAGCACCTTGGCAAGGTGCTTTTTGTAGAACAAAGTAAATTATCGTTTGTTGGCTAGTGGCTAATTAATAATGGCTAAGCACGATTAAAAAGAGCCGCTTTTATACAATGTATAAATACCCTCAGCCTACCTCACCATCCAGCCAGTGAGGACGCACTGTTTTGAGTAATAAATCCATCTGGCGTTTGACCATTATCTGCTTGCCAACGCTGGAATGCCATACGAGTATTGGTACCCACGATACCATCAGCGCCTTTGGTATCGTAACCCATACTAGTCAAACGACGTTGTAAATTAGTCACTTGCGTGGTCGATAATGGACGCTCATAACGAGGCCAAGATTTTTGCAAACCGCTTTGTCCATTAATCGTTTTGCCTAGCAGACTGACACCCAACGCATAACTTGATGAGTTGTTATAGACTTTAATCACATCAAAGTTTGGGCTTAGCAATAATACTGGACCATCCTTACCAGCGGGTAACCATAGCTCCATCTGAGTATTGGCATCTAGGTAAACGTCCGCTATCGTATCGACACCCATCGCAGCCCATCTAGCAGCAGGTTGTTTGCTACCAACCACTGAGTAATCAAACGATGCTGGCACCGTTGCCTCATAAAACGGTGCTAAGCCACGAACCCAACCTGAATTGCTAAGATAGTTGGCCGTCGAGGCTAGTGCATCACCAGTCGCCCAAGGATTGCGATGCCCATTGCCATCACCATCGACCCCTTGTTTGAGCCAAGTCTCAGGGATAAACTGGGTTTGTCCCATACCACCTGCCCAAGAACCGTCCAACTGTGACCATGATACATCACCGCGTTGTAGCAGTGTCGCTAACGATAGCAACTGCGTTTCAGCAAACTCTTGACGACGACCATCATAGGCAAGGCTGGCAAGCGAACTTGGCAAATCACTATTACCGGTCACAGCGCCATACGATGACTCCATGCCCCATATCGCAGCGATAATCTCTGCATTGACCCCATACTGAGACTCTAGCTGAGACAAATAAGCACGCTGCTCGGCAAATTTACGCTTCCCTACACTGACGCGTCCACTTGATACCGCAGAATCTACGTATTCCCACGGCATCTTGGAAAACTCGGGCTGACCTGAATCTAATGAGATGACTTGCTGGTTTAGATAAGCAGAATCAAGCAATCGACCAATAACTTGGGCATCATAGCCTGACGATATGGCACGCATAGAAAAGTCTGACTTCCAATCAGAAAAGCTACTATAGCTAGGCTTGGGCGCAGGCTGCGGTTTTACGACTGGTGCAGGTGTTGGTTTGACCTGAACGGTTTGGGTTTGAGTAATCTCAACGCCGCCTTGACGAACAGGCTTACTTTGCATTGCCTGCTGGCTTGTACACCCGACCATCACTAATGCTGGCATAAGGGTGAGGTATTGCTTTTTTAATCTCATAAAAAATCTCAAACATGAATAAATAAAATGGCTCACAGTGGCCAAGCTATCCGTAGCTATTATTTAAGTCTAACGCCCAAGTACGCTACGTGGGTCAATAGGATTACCATTTAAGCGAACTTGAAACTCTAAGCCTACCTCATTGGTCTGACCACTGCTACCCATACTAGCAATACGTTGGCCACGCTGTACTGTATCGCCCTCTTGCACCAATAATTGGCTATTGTGCGCGTAGGCTGTGATGTAGTTATCACTATGACGAATCATAATTAGATTGCCATACTCTGGCAGACCGTTGCCTGAGTAAAGCACAGTTCCTGATTGGCTGGCAAGTACTGGATCACCAACCTTGCCCGCAAACCACATTCCCATATTACCCGCAGCAGGGTCAATATTACGAGTCACTGGGTTACGCGTAGGATAATCATAACCAGAGGTCGAGTTGGCAGTGGCTTCATAGGCTGGTATTTGAGATTGGGTCACAGGTGGCGTATAAGTTGGTTGCGTTTGAACTGGAGCACTGTAGCTATTGTTACTTGCAGTGGTGGCCACATTGCCTTGCCATAGTTTGAGCCATTGGCCACTATAGATGGTGTATTTACTATCTAGATTGTTCATCGCTCCGATTTGACGGTAGTTCAGACGATAACGCGCTGCAATCTGGCTGACCGTATCGCCGCGTTGTACTCGGTGATAGTTAGGGACGCCTTGCGCGTTAGTAATAATCTTAGGACCTGCTTGGTTTGCTGATTGATAGGTAGGCTTCGTTGCACAGCCAACGACAGATAGAGTAGCGACTGCCATAGTACCAATCAACGCGGCTTTAACAAGATGCGATCCAGCTATGATTTTTTTCATACAAGGTTCCTATTCTTTGTGTTGCTCATTCATTGTTTAATCATTCAAAAGCGCTTGATATCATACAAGAGTCTTCTGATATTCTCATAACACGTCAGTGTTTAATAAGCCGGTATGGACTATATCTTATAGAATTTATAGCGCGAGTGTTGATAATCTCTCCAGCGCTGCCGTTGGCGTATGATGTAGGCGTACTGGTGATAAACTGACATACCCTGCCGCTACAGCCTGATAATCTGTCATCACATCCTGCTTTGCTTGTACCGCATCGATTGACGTTTCTAATGGTCGCTCATTTTTACCTTTGCGTAGAGACAACCAGTATGCATCTCGGCCGCGTGGATCTATCATATGGCGTACTGGCTGAGCAGCTTGCTTATGTCCTAACGAGGTTATTTTTCGACCCTTGATACCGTCAGCATGCTGCACATCAGGAATATTAACGTTTAATACATGATAGGGCAAATTTTTGAGCAGCTCTAAAACCGAAGTCTCGGTAAGCAGTTTGACGATTTCATGTGCGGCCACTTGATAATCACTGGCTGATTCTTGCCCGCCATTTTTGACACCCCCACCTACCAAAGACGTTGCTATAGCAGGGATACCAGATAGTTGCGCCGTCAATGCAGCACCGAACGTACCAGAGAACATCACATCCTGTCCCAAGTTAGCCCCTGAGTTGATACCTGTAATCACGCAGTCAAAGTCACTACCACGATATAACTCATGCAGGGCCAAATAAACACAGTCAGCTGGTGAACCATTTACCGCTACAAATCCAGAAGGCAGCTGATGCGTATGCAGTGGTCTTGAAACACTTAATGCACTGGCATAACCGCTTTGTTCATCGTTCGGGGCGACGACCATCACTTCACCAATAGTCGATAATGCTTGAGATAGTGCCAATAATCCTGGCGCATATACACCGTCATCATTACTAATTAAAAATCTCATTTCTACTCAGTATGTGGTTAATGTTTTATTAGCTGTCTTTCTACATCTCTATTTGGTAATTCTACTATCGCGCCATGTCTGTTCAAGATATGGCATAAAAATACGATGATCATATTTAAAATGAAAACATGATACTCTAATTCTTCAATGACATGACATCTCAGTCTAACGAAAAAGTATCATTTTGATAGCATGGGCGATTATAACTGAATAATATACAGACACGAACCCTGTCATTAGCAAAGTATCATGTTCTTCTTATGCTAATGATTATATGAGAAAAATAACGTGACAAATATTTGTATAGAGCGGATGACAACCAGTAGATTCAGCATCGCGTTACAATACGCAACACCCCACAACAATACAAACCGATGTACTGATACTGAAGTAACGTCATTAGGGTATGCTACTGATATGTTGCTAAAAAATGGTTTTGGCTCACAAGATATCTACACATAAATCAATATTTTGTGTGACTTTTGTTTTTTTACCGATTAACATATGACCATTAAATAAAGACGAGCGAGTGTAATACTGAATGAATAAACAATCGATATTATCTATAGCTTCTGTGATAGCAAATACTGCCTCAAAAGTTGGGATTGCAGGACTGATAACGTCTGTTGCTATGCTGTCTCAAGCTTCTAATGCTGCGAATAACTCTGGCACTACCATTCCGCTAGACATGTCTGGCATCAATATCACTAAGCACGAAATTGCGGTGATGCAGGTACTATCAGAGATATGCCCACCCATGCTAAATGGTAAGCAAAAACAGCGGTTCTATAAGTCGTACACTGTACAGCTGCATGAGCTAATGCCTTCTCTAGAAGATCCAAAAGCTGCGATTCAATACCTATCTACACAGCAAGACTACCGCCAGATACTACAAGGTATTCGTAGTTGGACGATGGGATTCTCAAAGCAAGAAAACAAAGCACTATGTGAAGATTTGGCAAACGCGGATTATTAGACAACTAGCTAGTTTAATTCAATAACTAGCGTCCTCTGCTTAATGTGTTAATAATATTGGTATCAATGATAATAAAATAAAAGCTATGTACTCTTTATAACATTGGTTAAGCAAATATTATCAACTGGTTGTTTAGACGTCTGTAGCATCAAAGCTTGCTGTCACTTTACTTGTTATTCACAAGCAGTGCAGCAGGCTTTTTTGTGAGCGTTGAATTCTCCATTGCAGAGACTGGTCAGATGATAGTCAGAATAAATATATGATAGGCCTTCATTTTTCTTTTCAAACTTGCCTTATTTTTGCATTTATCGATTCCCCATCGGTAGTCATTTTGCTAAGATAAGGCGTTAATTTTATGTCTATTGTGTAGGCGTTACTATTTTCATCGATACATTATTTTAAACACTGCATTTAAGACATGCTGCTTAAAATAATGTATGGAAATAGGTACAAAACATAAGCGATAGATACATTTGGTTCCATGATGCGGTGTAATGATATATGACAGTAAAGCGTGTAAAAAATCAGCTGATACAGCTGGTAGTTGGTGTAAGTATCTCGATGAGTGCAGTAGTGGCAAACGCAGCCATTCAACCACCTGAAATGGACAATACTGCCTATGTGTTGATGGACTATAACACTGGCGAAATTTTGGCTCAAAAGAACGCCAATGAGGCGCTGCCGCCAGCATCTCTGACTAAGATGATGACCAGTTATATCATTGAGCAACGCTTAGCATCAGGCGACCTGAAAGAAGATGAACAGGTATTGATGAGTCCAAACGCATGGTGCCGTGGTAGCAGCAGCCAATCTTGTATGTATGTGCCTGTGAACAAAACCGCCAGCGTCATCGATATGCTACGCGGTATTATTATTCAATCAGGTAATGATGCATCAAAAGCCATGGCTGAACATATTGCTGGTAGCGAAGCCTCGTTTGCAATATTGATGAACGAACAAGCACAAAAGATTGGCATGGAGAACTCTAACTTTGTCAATGCTACGGGTATGCCTGATGAAGGTCATTTAGCATCTGCTTTGGATTTGTCTAAACTCGCGCGCGCTATTATCAAAAACAGCGGCGACTACTATAGTATCTACGCAGAAAAAGAGTTTACTTATAACGGTATTACCCAAGGTAACCGTAATGCTCTGCTGATTACTGACCCAACTGTTGATGGCTTAAAAACTGGCCACACTGATGCTGCAGGCTACTGCTTGGTTGCATCAAGCAACCGTGAAGGCATGCGCCTAATCTCTGTCATTATGGGTACCAAGAGCCAACAGGCTCGCGCCGATCAGTCACGCGAACTACTTAACTGGGGTTTTGGGCACTTTACAACGGTTACTAAGGCGCCTGCTGGACAGTTCGTTAGCAAGCTTCCAGTATGGTTTGGAGAAGCTGACGAGGTAGAACTGGCAACTGGCGACAACTTGCAAATTCTAACCAGCAAAACCCAGAAAAATAAAATCACTACAGTGGTCGATATTCCTGAGAGCTTAGAAGCACCGATCAAAAAAGGTCAGGAAGTTGGTAAAATGATGGCTGTCATTGATGGTAAAGCGGTAGCCTCAGTTCCTATCATCGCAACCAATGATATCGAACAGTCAGGCTTTATGAGCCGTACGTGGGAACATATCGTACGCTGGGTAAAGAATCTTTTCTAAGAGAAACTTTTAAAAAGCAATTCTAGCTAAAAACTGTTTAAAAAAAGACGCCTCAAAATGGGCGTCTTTTTTGTTTTTATGCCTACTTTATTTTAAAAGTGCTTCGGTATTGAAAGGTAGTAAATATATAAAATGCTACCTAGTAAAATAAAACCAACTAGGAACACGGATTTGGTAGAACAGTACTACGTCCAAACCAACCATTGTTTTAATAAGTCGCTTAACGCTTTGTCCTTATAAGTAGCAATATGACAATAGTCAATGCCAGCTGCCTTTAAACCATACTCAAAACTGTCTACATGGCGCGCCCGATGCTGCGGATACCAATATACCAATAACGCACGATGCTCGCTCTTACTACCCTCATCGCTTTCATACTGACGAATACGTTTGGCTAGTATCTCAGCTTTTTCTGGGAAAACATCTTCACCAAACATCACCATGTCAATTTTCTGCTTACGCATCTCGTCTATGACAAGTTGGTTACCTTGGCGACAAATAATCGTAGCACCTAAGTATTCCAGTTCCTCTAACAAGGAGCCTGTCTCATGATAGTAATAATAAATAATCGTCAGACCAGACAGTAAGCGCTGCTGTTTTGATTGCTGTTGATTGGGCATCGCTATGGTCAGCGTAAACTGTGTACCTACACCAAGCACACTATCAACATCAATCGTAGCACCCATAAGCTGTGCCATTTGTCTAACAATCGGTAAGCCAACCCCTGAGCCTTCGTACTGGCGAGTTTGCGACGAATCTACCTGAAAGAACGGATTAAATATATCGTCTAGGTGCTCATTATTGATACCAATACCCGTATCTTTCACGCTAATCTGCCAACGATTACTTTTATTAAAATGTGTCAGTTGCGACGTAATCGTAACTTTCCCGACAGGCGTGAACTTAATCGCATTATTGAGCAGTATCGATAGTATCTGATATATTTTTTCTGAATCACCATATAGGCTATAGTCTATATGATGAATATTACTGATTAACTCTAGCCCTTTTTGAGTAGCCATATTTTCAAACTTAGCTAACAGATCAGCGATTAGCTGTAATGGGTTAAACTCATTTTTATGAATTCTTATCTGGCCTTTTTGGATCTGGTTCAACTGTATAATATGATCTAACGACAATACCAATTTATCACTACCACTACTGATAATCTCTACCGCGTCTTTTTGCTCTCTGTTTAGCGCCTCATGATCCAATAGTTGTAAACCGCCTACAATTGCATTCAACGACGTTTTTAACTCATGAGAAATCATGCTTTGAAAATTGTGCAATTGCACATCAAGTGACACGTCTTTATTGTGCAATTGCTGTTCAAAAGCTGCAAGGGTTTCATAACCTTGCCGTGCTTCTTGTAAACGATTGAATAAAACAATCAATGTTTTCTTGATTTGGGTCAGTTCTTGAAAATTAAATTGTTGCGGAATGACGGGTAGTTGCTCTAGATTTGCGTTGTTTATGACAATGTCACAAACATCAGTTAACACTTCAATATCTCTAACTGGCCAATTAAGCTTTCTAAAAATATATAAGGCGAATATAACAATCAGTACCACTGTTGTTAGCCATAACCACAGGATATTTTGGAACCAATGTAAACGTATCAATTCTACGTCCATCGTAATATTAATATAACCAATCAATGTACTATTTTCGGTAGCTGTATCAGTCGCCTCATCTGGCGCTGACGATTCGCTCATAATGTTTGATAAAGTCAGTGCTAACTGTTGATTGGAATCGGACTTATTGGACGCCATAATACTGGCATCGAGGTCTTTACTAATCACTGGATAGTTGAAACTGACCGTATGCGCAAATAAAGCATTTTTCCAATCAGCAAGCGACTGGTCTATATCCTCAATTGGCTCAGAGGTTGAATAGAAAACAATGCTCTGAATCGTCGGCTCGTTTTCTAACAAGATATTGACTTGTTCAGCCACAACATCTGCCCCATCTGCAGTCGATGCGCTAGTCGTTAGTAGCGATGCCAATTGCTGAATATGCTGTTCTTTTTCTTGATAGTGATGCACTAAACCATAAAGAAAAGGCAATAAAAAACCTGCCAGCACTGCCAATACGACAGCTTGTATGACAGAACGCCAGATAAGTACGGGAATGGTTTGAGACGAACGGTTGTTCATATCACTCTACTGAGTCGCGTGCAGCTTTCATTTATAGTACAGGTATTTTAAAGATGTGATAAGTAAAACATTTGAGTATTTTTTGAAACTAAGATAGTTATTTATAAGCCCAAACTATAGCGTATTAATAGAAAAATGTCATCGCGCTATCGAACGCGATGACATTAATCATAAAGCTAAAGATATAACGCCTAAAATATGAGGATTAACGAGGCTTTTTATCTTTGGTAGTAAATTTCTGTGATCTATTACGCTCACGCTGACGCAATTGCTGGGCTTTTGCCTTAGTCGGCGTGTCGCTTTTATTAGCATATGGGTTGTCATTTTGCTTCAAGATAACGTTAAGCGGTGTGCCTTCTAACTTAAATACTTGACGGAATTGGTTCTCTAGATAACGCTGATAGCTCTTAGGAAGCGCACTGGTTTGGTTACCATGAATAACAATAACGGGTGGATTGTGGCCACCAATATGCGCATAACGTAACTTGATACGACGACCAGCAACGGTTGGTGGCGGATTGGCCGTTACCGCATCTTGCAAAATCTGAGTCAAACGGTTGGTCGATACTTCGAACATTGAAGATTTGTACGCACGTAAGATAGACGGATATAAATTACCGACACCTGTACCATGCAGTGCTGAGATCAAATGTATTTTTACATAAGGAATAAAGCTAAAGCGGCGATCCATTTCAAGCTTGATATAGTCTCTTTGGTCTTGCGTTAGGCCATCCCACTTATTGATCGCAACGACTAACGCTCGTCCAGCGTCAAGCGCATAACCAATCATATGCAAATCTTGATCCACGATACCTTCGTGAGCATCAATAACAATCACGGTTACGTTAGAATCTTCAATCGCTTGCAAGGTCTTGATGACAGAGAATTTTTCTACTTTTTCATCGATTTTACCACGGCGACGTACACCAGCAGTGTCGATCAAAACATAATCACGACCTTCACGCTGATAAGGAATATAAATACTATCGCGCGTCGTGCCTGGCATATCGAATACCACTACTCGGTCTTCGCCAAGCAGGCGGTTGACGAGCGTCGATTTACCCACGTTTGGACGACCAATAATGGCGAGCTTCAAGCCTCTTGGTTCTACTATGTTTTCTTGCTCAGGCATATCAGCCGTTAGCACTTCAAGCAAATTGCCCACACCGCGACCATGACTGGCTGCCATCGGATACGGCTCGCCCAATCCTAGTGCATAGAACTCAGCAGGCGCTGCATCATGTACACCGTCGACTTTATTGGCAACAACATAGACAGGCTTGCCTAACGTATGCAAAAACTTACCAATTTCAGCATCTGCGCCAATCATACCGGCACGAGCGTCAACGACGAATACAATAATATCTGCTTCATGGATTGCTGTATGCGACTGCTCAGACATATAGTCATCGATATTACCGCTACCGTCGTCAGCTTCACCGATACCACCCGTATCTACAACGATAAAGGATTTGTCTTCATAAGTTGCATCACCGTACTGACGGTCACGAGTCAATCCTGAAAGGTCAGCGACCAATGCCTGCCGACTTTTTGTGAACTGATTAAATAAGGTGGATTTACCGACGTTTGGACGACCAATTAAGGCGACCACAGGCTTGATACTCATGGGTTACTCTCAGTGAAAGGCACAATGACGGGCAGTACAGTTATTCTTATAACCAGTGACATAACAATAGTAATAGTAATAGATATGCTGCAATTGACCGTGAATTAAAATGAATGATAGAACAATAGCAAAAATAATAGATGGCTATTTTACGATTAAAAATAGTATATAGGATGGCTTCATTATACATAAATAAGTAGTGTATATGGATAGCACATCGGTCGCATAGAGTACGCGAAAGCCTGTGTTTAAACAAGCAATTTACACAAAGCACTAAACGCTGACTAAGCAGCGTTTGTGTTTCATAAATGACAATCAAGAATAGGCTTAAAGGCTATAGTGAAATATTAAAATTCGTTAATCACCTAACTACATAGTTATTAGCGTACTAACTGCCAGATAGCAACTTGTCCTGACGTACTTTGAGTCATTAAACGGCTACCTTGTACTTGCAAGTTGGTCAACGCACCTTTTGTCTCTACACGACTAACGATGCTACCCGTAGCAGGATCAAGCAAATGCACTACGCCATCGAAATCACCAATGGCGATATAGTTGCCAATCATCACAGGATTGGTGAGATCACGGTAAGCCAATTCGTCACTTTCCCATAGCGTCTCGCCACTGTTGCGATCATAAGCAACTACTTTGCCATCTAGACTGGTAGCGATAACTTGCTGAGTATTTACCGCCAATGATTTGAGACTCGCAATTTCATTGACAAACATCACCTGACGCGAGGCCAAATCAATACCTAATAGCTGACCACTATAGCTGATCGCAAACAACTGATTTTTATCTACGATAGGTTTGCCATCGACGTCACTCATGCGTTCAACTTCACTACTACCAGCACCTACGCCAACACGTCTTGACCATAGCGGAAGACCGTTATCGACAGTAATTGCGTGCAGGCGACCATCAGCTGTGGCCAAAAGCGCTGTCTCATTGTCTAATAAAGTTGGCGCAGCGCTACCGCGAACGCTGATAGCAGGTACTTGAGTTGCGAACTGCCATACCGATTGTCCAGTTTGTAGTGACAGACCATGTAAGAAACCATCATTCGCTGATAATACCACACGATTATTGGTAATCAGTGCTGGCGTCAAAACCGAACCTGATAACTGCTGCTGCCAGCGTTTTGCACCAGTCGTGCTATCAAACGCCATGACCTTGCCACCACGAGTACTAACGATAGCTGTCTGGCTCAATGCATCTACTGCAACACCGCCGGTGATTTGGTCGTCAACATTGATTGACCATACGCGCTCGCCTGCACTATTAAACCCTGACAGCTCACCACCGCGTGATGCAGTAACGATTTGACCATTGGCATAGCCAACTTGCAAATCTAACGGATCTTTTTTGCTGGCTTTTTTATTGCCAACATCGGTACTAAAAACAGGCTGTACTACGCTAATCGGCTGAGCGATTTGTACCAATTTTACCGGATCATTAACCACAGGCTTAATACCGCGATTACATCCAATCACTGCCGTGCTCATTACTGCCAGTACGGCCACATGCATGACTGTCTTTTTGATAGTCTTGGTGTTTAACATTTTGCTAGAGCGAATAGATTGAGTCATTGTATGTTCTCACTACAGATAAATTATTATTAATTGGTAAATTGGCCAACCGCAAATTAGTAATCATTAGGTTATATTAAAAAAGAGCTTTGGATGATTACCAACTCTCAATACTATACTACTGACTTAATATCTAGCCTACTGACTTACTGCCCTGCTTCGACAGCGACTTCGTTCGAGGTATCCATCACTAGCGACGGCTCAGGAGCAGATGGCTCTTGAATAAGACTGGTTTGCTCAGCAATCGGCTCAGCCGTGATACCTAAGCTTTCCATCTTTAATGCCAATACTGCACGCGTTTCTTGACGGCTACGTAATAGCTCCCACGCATTGCTATAAGATTTAATCGCTGAATCTTTATTGTCTTGCGCTAAGTAAATATCCCCTAGCAGCTCCTGCTGACTTGCTTCAAACGAGCTTGGCATATCATTGTTTGCTTCTGAAAGTGCAGCATCTGTATCACCTGCAGCCAATAATGTTTTTGCATAGCGTAAACGAGTAATCGCTTCTAGACCAGCATCACCCAAATCGATGGCCAATGCTTTTTTGAATGTCTCAGTCGCTGCTGCAAAGTCATCATTGTCTACTTGTTGACGTGCCTTTATCATTAGCGCTTGCCATGCGTAAACCGACTCACCGTGCGTACTGACCAAGGTATCAATATCTTTGTCTAGCTGGCTACGACTTTGGGTAAGTGCTTCTTGAGCCTCTGCCTCCAAATCTGGGTTTTGCGAGGCCAGTTTGACCTCTTCGTTTAGCTGCTGAATATCAGCATATTGATCGGCGGCGACGGTATCTACTCGCGCATGGTTGTTTTGCCAGTATGTCCAACCAAAGTAGGCGGCCAGTGCTAACAAAATCGCAGTAACGATATAACTACCATATTGCTTTAGCGCTTGCATGGAGTTATCTGCATTCGGCGAATTAGGTGTCAGAGCCATATATATTTACCTGATAAAATTTACATTAAATTGCTAGTGCGACAAACAAAGCTTATTAGTCAAAGTCGGTTAGCGACGAGAAAAGTTATCTTTATTTGATAGCCAATCTTGGGCGACCGTCTTTTGCTCACCTGTCTGCATATCTTTAATACTAATCGTATTATCATCCAGCTCTTGCTGGGCGATGATGACTGTCAATGCCGCGCCTGACTTGTCTGCCTTCTTCATTTGCGCTTTTAGACTCGTGGCACTGGCCATCTTTACTCGTACATCTGGACGACTGTGACGTAAGTTCTGTGCATAGCTTATACCAGCACTATACACCTCAGGATGGGCCACCACGAATACATCACAAGCAGGTACGTCAGCAATCGGCGCAACCGCTTCTATCAATAACAATAGACGCTCAAGCCCCATTGCAAAACCAACACCAGGCTCAGATTTGACTGGTTTACTGCCATCTGTACCGATTGATTTTAATTGCCCTACTAGCCCATCATAACGACCACCAGCACAAACGGTAGCTTGGCTTCCAAGCTTATCCGTTACCCACTCAAATACCGTTTTATTGTAATAATCAAGGCCACGTACTAAGTGCGGATTGATTTCAAAATCGATATTAAGCGCAGTCAGATAGGCTTTGACCTGCTCAAAATGCGCCACACTCTCTTCACCTAAGAAGTCAGCAAGCTTTGGCGCATCTGCCAATACTGCTTGCGTACTCGCTTCTTTACTATCCAAGATACGTAAAGGGTTAGTCGTTAGACGGCGCTTACTGTCTTCGTCTAGCTGGTCTTTTTTATCAGTCAAATAAGTAACCAATGCTTCGCGATAAGCATAGCGCTCATCCAGCTCACCCAAACTGTTTAGTTGCAAACGCATCTCATTGTTGAGGCCTAGCTCTTGCCACATCAGATGAGTCATTGCAATCAGCTCAGCATCAGCATCTGGTAATGCACTACCGAAGCTCTCGACACCTAACTGATGAAACTGGCGATAGCGGCCTTTTTGCGGACGCTCGTAGCGGAACATCGGACCGATGTACCAAAGCTTGGGCGTGTCACCGCGTAGCAAGTTGTGCTCGATAACTGCGCGTACTGCTCCAGCTGTGCCTTCAGGACGCAACGCTAATGGCGTTGGTGGCTCAGATTTATCAGTAAAGCTGTACATTTCTTTTTCGACAATGTCAGTCGCGCCGCCAATAGCACGGGCAAATAGATCCGTTTGTTCAACGATAGGCAAGCGAATATGCTCGTAACCGTACCTACCAAGTACATCAGCCAATATCGCTTCTAAATGCAGCCACTTTGCTGATTGGTCAGGCAAAATATCATTAAAACCTTTGATAGCTTTGATCATGGTACGGTCGTATCCTTAAATGTTTAACAGGTATTCTATTATTGTTTTCTATATCTTCAAATAAGCGCTATATCTAATTGATGCTATGACGATATAGCTTAACGTATCAATCTAATGTATGGCTTATTTTACGCGAATGATTTCATTCTCACGTTTTTTCGCCAACTCTTCTGCATGGGCGCGAACCATACCTTCTATTTCATCGACCAGATTGCCTGTATCAATAAGGTGGCTTTTTTCACCCATACGATAGACCAATGATCTAGGGGCAGCACCAACGATACCGATATCGGCCTCTTTTGCTTCTCCTGGACCATTCACTTTGCACCCAATCACAGATAGATTCATCGGTTCACGAATATCTTCTAGGCGAGACTCTAACGCTGTCATTACTTTAATCACGTCAAACTCTTGACGCGAGCAGCTTGGACAGGCAATAAAATTTACACCGTTCGAACGAATATTAAGCGATTTCAGAATGTCAAAACCAATCTTAATCTCTTCTTCAGGCTCGGCGGCTAATGAGATACGAATAGTATCGCCAATACCGTCTAGCAATAATCCACCTAGCGCGATAGCAGATTTGACAGCGCCCGTACGGTAGACACCCGCTTCCGTCACGCCCAAATGTAATGGATTGTCAATTTGCGCTGATATTAAACGATAAGCATCCAATGTCAAAAACACGTTACTGGCTTTAACAGATACTTTATATTGGTCAAAGTTAAGACGCTCTAAAATATCAATATGGCGCATTGCTGATTCAAGCATTGCCTCGCCAGTTGGCTCAGTATACTTGCGCTGTATGTCTTTTTCTAAAGAGCCAGCGTTGACGCCAATACGAATAGGAATATTATGATATTTGGCGCAAGCGACCACTTCACGTACTTTGGCATCGCTACCAATGTTACCAGGATTGATACGTAAGCAGTCAGCGCCCGCTTCAGCAACGGCCAAAGCGATTTTATGATCGAAATGCACATCAGCGATCAAAGGCACGCTTACCAATTTGCGAATTTCACCAAAGGCTTTGACCGTATCCATCGTTGGCGTTGATACGCGCATCAAATCTGCACCTGCTTCGACACAACGCTCGATTTGAGCGACAGTGGCTGCTACATCACAGGTATCAGTATTGGTCATGCTCTGTACGCTAATTGGTGCATCACCACCAACCGCGACATCACCGACATAGATTTTTTTGGTCAGACGACGATTAATAGGCGATGGCATTGACATACATAAATCCTTGAATCAAAAATAGAAAAGCCCTAGGCCTTTGTACATATAATATAAACCAGCTAAATCAGCATACACATATTCGCTTTATTCAAACACATAGATGCTTCATCTAAACATATTAGTGCTTTATTTAAATTTGGCACTTATGCAACTGGCTATGGTGCCAATTCGAAAGTAGCTTGCTTATCTGTTGCATACGTCTCTAACGCGACTGGTTGTTGATCGAGCATCAAGCTAACATTATCGATATTATCAATTTGCACATTAAACGGTGGCATACCTGACAAGTCATAGTTACCCGCAGACTGAGAACCATTTATTAGACTGTTTCCAGAAGCATCCGTGATACTAACCACAGCGTCGCTTGTCAATACAAGGTTTAGGGTAGCAGTCGTTGCAGCATCACCCAGATTCAATGCAGAGCCAGAAGCACCAACGCCACTTGCATCACTATTGATGGCGGCACCTTGGGCTTGCTCTATCGCTGACATGTCCTCCACAGCTGATACAGGCTCTTGGGTGTTTTCTTTGCTAGCGTTACTCACCATACGGAATAGGAACACCGCCAAGATAATCAATCCGATAACGCCTATGATCAATAGCGGGTTAAAGCGGATACGGTTATGAGTATCACGCTGCAAAGTCCCCATTGGGCGCAGCGGCGTATCGATATTGCTGGCTGATTTGGCCTTTAATTCATTAGGATAGGCAGCATCGAAGCTACTAGCGATTTTTGCTGAATCTAAGCCCAAATATTTGGCATAGTTAATCGCAAAACCACGAGCAAATGCAGCCTGTGGTAGCTCAGCGAAGTTTTCGCTTTCTAAGGCCTCCAAATGACGCTTTAGAATGAACAGCTCAGCCGCCGCTGCTTCTAAAGTTACTTGCTTGTTTTTACGGGCTTGCTGCAACACGGCACCAAATGATCCCTGAGCGTTAGATTGAGTGTTAGATGATGGGGTGATCATTTCCATGGTGCCTCTGGATTGTTAAGCCAAGTCTTAAGTTGTTTTGCTTCATCACTTAGCGGATAAGCGGATAAAAGCTGCTGTGCCAATTGCTGGCGCGTTGTTATATTACTTTGTGCTGCTGCAAGCTTGATACCTTGTAAGAGCAAGCGCGGGCTAACACCCTGCCCCTGCACCAATATCAGCGTCTCATCATACAGTCTCTGTGCCTGCGGTACACGCTGTTGTTGCAGCAGCAAATCTACCAATTCGATATGAGCAATGATGCTGTTACGATTGCCATCGAGTGCGCGTAAAAATGCTTTTGAAGCGGCACTATTATCACCTAACTGTAGATAAGTGCGACCTAGGTTTTCTAGCGCGCCAATACGGCCTTCATAGCCTAGCGTCGCCCCTGCAATCTCAAACTGTTCTGCTGCTTCACGATAGCGCTTTGTCTGTGACAGATATACGCCATAATTATTGTGTGCTTGTACAAAGTCTTTATCTAGCGCGATTGCTTTTTTGAAGTACTCATCAGCTTTGGCTAGATTGATACGGCTGCCTTCTTGCTGCAACAAAACGCCCATCATATCATAGGCTGGCGCATAACGGCTATCGGCAGCAAAGGCTTTTTCAAGCTGCTGCTGCGCGGTATCAAGCTCATTTTTTCGGATGTATTGCGCGGCAAGTGAGGTACGTACACGGGCGATTTCCTGCTGATCTAAATTTCGATCGTTGCTAGCGCGCGTAGATGTTTGATAAGGAGAGTTACCTAGCAAATCATTAGTCGGGGTGGTCTGACAGCCACTTAATACAAGGACGCCAAATACTGCCGACAGCACTGCACGCTTTGGCAAAGCGGTTTGGGCAGCATTGATACTCGACTGCTTATAAAATTTAGAAAATGATTTTTGATATTTGAACTGACAAGAATTTTTAGAAGTCATCATAGCCGCCATCATAAAACTGGGATTCAATGCGTTCGATCTTCGAGACCTCAGTTTAATAGATTTAACCCCTATAAGTACAATTTAGTTGTTATTAATTGCCACGTTCTGCAATCTTGACAGTCATTGCTACATTTTCTTACCATTGCGACAGACAAAAGACAGCTAAAACGCTATACCAGTCGAATATAACGTTTATCTTCTAGAGAACGTGCTAAACGCTTTCACGATCTTTAATGCTCTGCTGCCACGCGGCTGAGCGTCTAGTACGATCGGCAACTTGTCCAACCAACTGACCACAAGCGGCATCGATGTCATCACCACGTGTTTGGCGAATCGTACAAACGAAACCCGCTTCGCTCAATATATTACTAAACGCATGAATACGGTTGTTGCTTGATTTGTCATACGGTGCATGTGGGAATGGGTTGAACGGAATAAGGTTAATCTTACTTGGTAACCCTTCTAATAAAGCAACTAACTGATGGGCATGCTCATTACTGTCATTGACGCCATCAAGCATCACATATTCAATCGTAACGTGCTTCTTATGACGTGGATTGACATCATAGACATAGTTTTTTGCCGCTGCAATCAGCTCTTCTAACGGATATTTTTTATTAATTGGTACCAGCTCGTTACGCAGCTCATCATTTGGTGCATGCAGTGAAATAGCCAATGCCACATCGATGTCTTGTGCTAGCTGATACATTTTCGGAACGACACCAGAAGTCGATAACGTGACGCGACGCTTTGACAGTCCATAAGCATGATCGCTTAGCATCAACTCCATTGAACCTACTACAGGTTTATAGTTCAATAGCGGCTCACCCATGCCCATCATCACCACGTTGGTGACGTTATTTTCCCATAGGCTATGATCAACGTTTTCTAAACTTTCATTTTCATCTGTCATATATGACGCATTAGCGACCCATAACTGACCGATAATTTCAGCCGCACTTAAGTCACGCTCAAACCCTTGCTTACCTGTACTACAGAAGCTACAGTCTAGTGCACAGCCTACTTGAGAAGACACGCATAATGTCTTACGGCCATTTAACTTGCTATCATCTGCAGGAATAAGCACCGTCTCAACCAACGAGCCGCCAGTAACTTCAAATACCCACTTACGCGTACCATCATCGCTGTATTGACGATGAATCACTTTGGGCGGTACCACACAAGCATTAAGCGATAATTTGTCTCGCAACGACTTACTCAAATTGGTCATTTGCTCAAAATCGGTCACGCCATGCTGATAAATCCACTTGATTACCTGAGTAGATCGAAATGGTTTTTCACCAATACTCTTGAAGTAATCAGCCAGTTGCGCTTGCGTCATACCCAATAGATTGGTTTTGGCATGTGCCTCATCTACTAGCTTAATGCTATCAGTAATCTTAGCAGGTACGTGCTGAGTAGGTGCTTGAACAGTTGACATAATAGGTAACCTTTTTGCAGAAGCTTAGATAAGCGGTGCAATTATTTATATGGGCTTTGCCATACATACATGAGTGCATGAGCAATCCGCTATGAGCGCAGTTTTTCGAATTAATGAAAACATGCTGATAAGGGATTGATAACGCTAAGTAAAATCAATAATGAGGCAAGTCACTAAGAATTTCAATGAATAATATAATTACAGAACTCTAAAGCAGATACAAGGCAGCCAACTGTAGATTGTACAAGTAGTACATCCCAGGAGGGTAACGCCCTAGCAGTTTAGTAACTCTTGGACTATAGGATTATTATAATAGCTAAAACGGCCTATACCCATAAGATATAAGCCGTCTCGCAAACCAATTATGAACAATCAATGTTGTAAATAATTCGTCTGTAGTCAATCAAGTATAAAACTCATACAGGTAAGATCAGTTTAAATCGTAGCTGTCTTATTATAGCAGTTACCTCGAACAAATCGAATGCCGTAAAAGCTTATCGCTGATTTACTATATTAGCGTGTACGTGCACAAACTTCATCATCGCTGAAGAAGTAGCTGATTTCACGTGCTGCTGATTCAGCTGAATCTGAACCATGTACTGCGTTTTCGTCGATGCTGCTAGCGAAGTCAGCACGGATAGTGCCTTCAGCAGCTTCTTTTGGGTTAGTTGCACCCATGATTTCACGATGCTGAGCGATAGCGTTTTCGCCTTCTAGTACTGATACCAATACTGGACCTGACATCATGAAAGATTTTAGGTCGTTGTAAAATGGACGCTCAGCGTGCTCAGCATAAAAACCGCCTGCTTTTTCATCATCAAGTTGTAGCATTTTAGCTGCAACGATTTTTAGACCAGCTTGTTCAAAACGGCTATAGATAGCGCCGATGTGATTGCCAGCAACTGCGTCAGGTTTGATGATAGATAAAGTACGTTCGTTAGCCATGAGAAGCTCCTAATAAATGATAAATTCAATAAAATATGAAAAATTAATGCGTTGTTTTAGCTTTAGCCACAATGTTGACTTGGACTGTTTTACACAACTCATGGTATATCAGTGTATAACCATAAGTGCCAACATCGGATTGCTGCCTATTATAATGATTAAGGCCATAAATGATAGGGTTAATTTATGACCATACCTTGCATAAAAGTAAATTTATAACAGTATCTTACTTACATCCAAGTTAAGTACTCATCAACAACAGATGCATGAGCTATCGACTTACTTACCTTATCGCTACTCATATTTATCACTTATAGCTACCAGACTGATTTTATAGAGTATTTATATCATTATTAATGATTAGAAAACCCTCAACACACCTTGCTAAGAGTTTTGCTAATACATACTACCAATCAAAACATTTAATCATCTAAGCGACTGTCTCGACAACTACCTGCATTGCATTCACGCACACGTTCATTCAAAAAATTAACTCGATTAGCTGTCTTATTGGTGGCACAGCTCATATTGACAAAGAAACCATCACCATCGTTATAACTACATTGGTCGTTGCGCTCGCGCATCCACGCTAATTGTCCGCGTTTAAGCGTGGCTTTTTGCTGTTTGTTTAGGAGTTTACTCAATTTACTGTAAGAGTTGTTAAGCTCTTTATCTGCTTCTAAGTATACTTTCGTCAGGCAATATAGCCCATCAAAGTCATTGTTTGGTTTGTCACAGTTTTCTGCACCCCAAGCAAACATAGGCAACATGAAAGCTGCGGATGTAACTATTGCTATAGAGGTATTGCGAATCGTGGATTTAAGCGTATTCGTTGTCATAGCAAATTCCTTTTTGTATGTTGATAAAACCAAATCCGTCTATAATATCTTACACTTAATTAAGCCAAAATAATGTCAGTATATCCATTATTTATGATATTTTTAGATGATATTATAGCTAGTAGCCCTACTCTTACACTGTTGAAATTCAAGGTAATCAATCAATTTCTTGAAGTAGCACACACAAAAAACCCCAACGCTTAGCGTTGAGGTTTTTTATTAATACTAAAAACTATTTAATCAAGTTTGTAGTAAAAACTAAGCGTCGTACGGATCACGCAATACGATAGTCTCTTCGCGATCAGGACCAGTTGAGATAATATCAACTGGGCAACCGATCAATGCTTCGATACGTTTGATGTATTTTTTAGCGTTTTCTGGAAGCTCATCATAGTTCGTAATGCCAACGGTAGACTCGCTCCAGCCTTGCATTGTTTCGTACTTAGGTGTGACTGACTCGTAGAATTCAGCATCATGCGCGCCTGCACACTCAGTTTCAGGTAGGTTGTAACCTACACCGATTAGCAATTCTTCAAGACCATCTAGTACGTCAAGCTTGGTCAAGCAAATACCTGACATAGAGTTAAGTACTACTGCACGGCGTAATGCTTCAGCATCGAACCAACCACAACGACGGGCACGACCAGTCGTCGCACCAAATTCATGACCGACTTTGGCTAAGTGAGCACCAACATCATCGAACAATTCAGTTGGGAATGGACCACTACCAACGCGCGTAGTGTACGCTTTGGTGATACCAAGTACATAGTCTAAATACAATGGACCGATACCTGTACCCGTTGATACACCACCAGCAGTTACACTTGAGCTGGTTACAAACGGATAAGTACCATGGTCGATATCAAGCAGCGTGCCTTGAGCACCTTCAAACATTAGGTTTTTGCCAGCCAGACGTAATTGATTTAGGTCTTCAGTTACATCAGTAACCATACCTTTAATCTCTTCTTTCCACTCTTTACAAAGCTTAAGTGTCTCATCAAAATCAATCGCTTCAACTTTATAGTATTCAGTCAGTTGGAAGTTATGATATTCGATTAGGTTACGTAGCTTTTCTTCTAGATCTTCACGGAACAAATCAGCAAGTTTAATCGCACGGCGTGCTACTTTGTCTTCGTATGCAGGACCGATACCGCGACCTGTTGTACCGATTTTACCAGAACCACGCTTGGCTTCACGAGCTTGATCAAGTGCCACGTGATAAGGCATGATAAGTGGGCAATTAGGAGAGATACGTAGACGCTCACGTACTGGTACGTTGTTGTCTTCTAGCTCTTTCATTTCCTTTAGTAATGCGTCAGGTGCTAACACCACGCCATTACCGATAAAGCAAGTGACGCCTTCACGCAAGATACCTGATGGAATCAAATGCAAGACAGTGGTTTTGCCATCGACAACCAACGTGTGACCAGCATTATGACCGCCTTGGAAGCGGGCTACTGCTGAGGCTTTTTCGGTAAGTAAATCAACGATTTTACCCTTACCTTCGTCGCCCCATTGGCTACCCAAAACTACAACATTCTTACCCATGATCAATCCTTACCTTTATGTATTGAGGTGTGTGCAATAAAAGCTGAAAATTAAAATGATTTTCTTAGCTATATCTTTTTATCTCAGTGATTTATGAAATAGAAACACTGAAATATCTAACAAATAATTTTACGTTCTCGTAATCTGTACTGAATAATTTTGGCTACGTGTGCCGCGTGCGCCATTTAATCGCCTACTATTAGACAATTAAACAGTTTGTAGCTGCCATTGACTGTCATCATCCATGCTCAAACGATGCGTAACATCATCTGGACTGTCCTGTGCATCTAATGGCATAGTAACGCGATAGCCTTGCTGACGTAGACTCTCTACTTGTTGCAGTAGCGTCTGCATCTCATCTGTATTTGCATTAGACAAAGCGGCAAAATCAACCAAGACAACGGTTGGCGCATCTAACTGTGTATGAGCCAGCAATCGGCTGACATCCATACTAAAGCCTGTGGCTGCACGTAATGCTTGCGTCTGGCTTTGCATACCATCAAAACGACCACCACGTACGAGTGGCTGAGTCTCATTATTGATATAACCATTGAAGACGATGCCAGTATGATAGTGATAGCCTGATAGCTCAGTCACATCAATACTGACTGGGCACTGCCATTGGTCTTGTAGATAGTTTTTCAAACGCTGTAGCTCATCAATTGCCGTTGCGATTTGGCTGTCTTGCTGCGCCGCATCTGATAATTTGGCTAATAGGTTTGCGATATCGTGACCAAAGCGTGCCAACACATAAAAATCATCACCCATTGGCAAAGCGCGACAAACACGCTTGAGCTCTGGTAAGTTTTTATTGGCATATAAGTACATCAATTGTTCAGTATCACTGTCTGACAATTCAGCCAATTCAGCCAAACGTTTGAATATCGCTACGTGACCCAAATCGATATGGAGCGCTGCACTCATATTGAGTTTATTCACCATCGTAAATAGTACATCTATCAGCTCAATATCTGCTGCTAGTGACGCACAGCCAAATATCTCAGCACCTAACTGTAGCGGCGTACGAGAGCCAAACAGTCCTGATGGCAAGGTATGAATAACATCACCAACGTAACAATAACGCGCAATACCCGTACCGCCATGATGCGCATCTATACGCAAAATCTGCGGGGTGATGTCAGCGCGCACGCCCATTAGACGACCCGTCAACTGATCGATAATTTTGAAGGTTTGGCGTTTTAGATCTTCTGACGCATCACTTAGTAAAGACTCAGTAAACTCGATCATCGGTGGACAAACCAGCTGATAACCATGAGTAATAAGCTGCTCGATTAACTGATGTCTAAGCACTTCTTGCTTATGCGCATCTTCAAACAGGACATCAACCACCCCATCAGGCAATAGCCAACTATTGGCAACATCACTGCCAAAGTTACTCAAATATGGCATGCGATTGGGTGCAGCACTGTTTTCGGCAGGCTGAGACACTGTTTCGTTGGTAGAATTTGGCTGGGCAGGTTTTGCAGAATCAGAACTAACAGACACAATAAATCCTTGTTTGGCGTATCGCTTACCAAAAACGCGGTACTGATGCGGTACTTAAAGGGTGATTTGCCGGGTATTGACGCTGTGTGTATTTATTTTTAACGCGCAACATCATTGACCCAATTATTTATAAACAAACCAGGTAACCGCAAAAGGGTGAATAATAAGTATAATTTAGAATGATAAGACGAGTATCTTTATGCGCTAAAAAATTGCGACAAATAATCAAGGCACTTTATGCTTTAGTTTAGCATAGCACTCAAGGTTCGCCTAGTGACAATTAGCCACAATCACTATCTAATTACAGTTCAATTGCCACTTATTAGCTTAGCAGATGTAACAGTCATCGTTGATGTATTTGGCTTAATATTGGGCGAATAGCCGAGAGGTTTATTTTTTGTTAACCATAAGATAATGAGCGTGATTACGGCAGCGTCATCAACACAGACTCATGATACACTAACACATATTTTTATCTCGGAAGCCTTATGTCATCTGATTACCACCCAAACCCTGCCATCAACCAAACCAATGTCTTAGGCACCGCCCTTGCCAGCTGTTGTTTCGATCCCATCACTGGCTATTATCGCAATGGTTTTTGCCATACTGGCAACCATGATGTTGGTCAACATACTGTCTGTGCCAAGATGACCAGCGAGTTTTTAAACTTCTCTGCCAGTCGCGGTAATGACCTAATTACCCCACTACCTGAATACAATTTTCCTGGTCTCAAACCTGGCGACTACTGGTGCATCTGCGCGCTACGTTGGGTTGAAGCATTGGACTTTGATATCGCACCGCAAATCAAACTAGAAGCGTGTCACGAGAGCCTGCTAGCATTGGTAGATATCGATACGCTAAAAAGCTATGCCCTATAGAAATCTATGCCCTATAGATAGTATTGGCACACGATAAAACCGTAGCCACGTTCACAGCATATTTGGATTATTGAAGTTTTTTATTATATGACAGGAAAGTATATGGAAAATGATAATAATCAATTGATTAAAAAAACGGCTCATATAGCGCCTGATTCCAATATGAATCATATCTATGCCAATATGAGTGACAAGCATCTCTATTTGGACGATGATGATAGCTATATCTATGGTGATGTGGACGCCACTACTGAAGACACTATCGAGACCATGACGGTCTACGATCCTGACTCTGAACGCTATGAAGATATTGACTCATCGAGCGCAGGCGAAGTGGTCAATTGCTACGCTTACTCACGTAAAACAGGTGAGAACCTTAATAGAGTGGCGCTCAATGATGTGAGTCGTACGCTAGGGAACAACGGTCAATTTATTTGGCTTGGGCTATATGATCCAAGCTTAGAAACCATGGTCAAAGTAAAAGAAGCCTTTGACCTGCATGAGCTAGCGATTGAAGATGCTTTTGCTGATCATCAACGCGCCAAGGTCGAAAACTACGATAATGATATGGTCTTTGTGGTGCTACGTACAGCCAAGCTCGAAGACAATGTCATTCGTTATGGTACTACTGCGATATTTATGGGTAAAAACTACCTCATTACAATTCGCAATGGTCCGTCAAACTCTTATGCGCCAGTACGTGAGCATTGCCATCGTCGCCCTGAGAAGTTACGCATGGGCCCTATCTTTGTACTGCATGCTATCCTCGATTTTATCGTTGATAACTATATGCCGATTACCGATCGATTGGGCCGTTACTTGCGCGAGCAAGAACGCTATGTATTTACCTCTGAGTTTGATAAAGGCACCCTAAAAAACCTTTACGAGCTAAAGTCACAACTGGTACATATGCGTGCCATTATTTTACCTGTGCAAGACATCTGTAGCTTTTTTATCAATCATAAAAAAAGTGAGATTATCTCTGGATTTTCTCAAGCCGCTAAGCCGTATTTTCGCGATGTTAACGATCACCTATTGCACTCCTTAGATGCTATTAATGGTCTTAATGAAATGCTGAGCGTGGTGATGAATACCTATATGGCGATGGTCAATATGGGTCAGAATGAAGTCGTGCGTAAGCTCGCGGCATGGGCAGGTATTCTAGCAGTGCCGACAGCCATCGCTGGTATCTATGGCATGAACTTTGACTTTATGCCTGAGCTGCATTGGAAATACTCTTACCTTGTCATAATGGTCATTATTATCGCCCTATGTAGCTATCTGTACTATAACTTCAAAAGATTGAAATGGTTGTAATACCAAACGCTAGGCATAAAAAAAGAGCAACCACTGGTCGCTCTTTTTTTATGTTGCTATCTTTTTGTAACGCTATCTAATTATTCACGGCGATGCTTATTATTCACGACGATGCTTAGTATGGCTATCGGGCGCTTGAGCATTATCAGGCAATAGCGCCTTAACTGTTAGATTTGCATGCTGCTTATCAAGATTATCCTCTGGGCGACCAAATGTTTTGGCCGTCCAAGTCAGGATTACAATAGAGCCGCTCAGTAGCATGATGGCCACGGAAATTGTCGCAAGCAGCCATAAATGGAAATAGTCTGAAACCGCCTGCACATCAACCACCAAATGTCGTGACAATGCTGTTATGGCAATAAATATCAAAAACTGTACTGGCAGTCGGTGGGTTTTAAAGTAAATACCTATCATAGCCAGTAGCTCAAGGTAAATAAATAACATTAATATGTCTTTTAGATCCGCTGAACCCTTTTGGACAATATAAATAAACTCTTTACCTGCAGTCCAAACGACAACCACACTGATTAGAAATAAAATAACGTAATGACAGACATCGACAAACTCTCTACCAATACTTTGTAGTCGCTCATGAACACCTACGTTTTTTTTAGCCATGTTTAGGTCCTATCAACTGAAATGTGGTTGATTTAGCCTGAGTCTATGTTACCTCAGGCCCCTTATGTATCGGCAATCAGTATTCGTATGACTATTTTTTTAGCCTTTATTCAAACCCGCTGATTTTTCAGCAGCATCGACCGTTTGGCGAATAAGCGTGTTGATAGTCATCGGTCCAACGCCGCCTGGTACTGGCGTATAAGCGCTGGCAATGTTTTCCATGCCTTGCATTTCGATATCACCAACACCGCCATCATCTGTTGGATGGAAACCTGCATCAACGACAACCGCTCCTGATTTGATCCACTCTGCTTTAATCAGCTCAGGTACACCTACGGCACCAACCACGATATCTGCACGCTTAATATGCGCCGCCAAATCTTGAGTTCTTGAATGACAGATAGTCACTGTACAGTTAGCATTCAATAGCATCATCGCCATTGGCTTACCTAAGATAGCACTACGCCCTACGACCACTGCTTCTTTACCTGATAGCTCGATATTATGATGCTCTAGCAAATGCATGATGCCCTGCGGTGTGCATGAGCCATAAGCTGACTGCTGCATCGCCATACGACCAAAACCAAGACAAGTCACACCATCGACGTCTTTTGCTAAACCAGTCTGCTCAAAACAAGCACGCTCATCAATATGCTCAGGAACCGGATGCTGTAGCAAAATACCATGTACATCTGGATTGCTATTTAACTCATCTATCTTTGCCATGAGCTGCTCAGTGGTCGTGGCACTTGGCATCTCAACGCGTATAGAGTCCATGCCAACACGCTTGCAAGCGTTGCCTTTCATACGAACATAAGTGGCAGAGGCTGGATCGTCACCAACCAATATCGTCGCTAAACTTGGGGTGCGGCCAGTCTTTTCCTTAATCGTATCTACGCGCGTGCGCAGATCCTGTTCTATTTGTTTGGCAAGTGCTTTGCCGTCCAAAACGGTGGCGGATTCTTGGGCAGTAGACATAGTAACTCCAATAGAGGGTACGATATAAAAAAATAAAGACAGCGCGCGCAAATACTTTGCATGCCTGTCCTTTGCTTCGTCAATCTTTGACTAAGAGTAATATTGTACCTGTGTACGCTACAAAATCCTAGCGTAAGATAAAGCTTGCACACTGATAATTTTTTATAATAAGTCAATTAAACAGTATTGCTTATATATAGGCAAATGTACCTTATGCTTTTAGTAAGAGTAGCATCGACCACAAAGTAAATTTCTAAAAATAATCATTCATTGCCATTTTATTCGACCATCGAACCAAATACACTATCGATCGCCCGCATCGTCAGTTCAATTTCAGCCGCCGTAAGCGTAGGATGCACTAGAAACATGAGACTACTCTCTCCTAGCTTCTTCGCCATTGGCAATCTAATACTTGGACGCAACCCTGTATTATCAAAGGCCTTCTCCAAATAGACTTCTGACGCAGATCCAGAGAAGCAAGGCACATCTTGATTATTAATTGCTTCAATAATGCGGTCACGTGTCCAGCCATCAGGTAGATTATCGGACTGTACATAGACATATAATTTGTAGTAAGCATGGTTAGCGTTTGAGAATTGCGCTAAATGCTCTAGTCTCGGCACGAGAAGATAACCTTTGGACTCCCATTTACTACAGGCGTCTAGTATGGCTTGCGCATTAGCAGTCCGTTTAGTTGTCCACTCACTCATTTTATTTAGTTGAATACGCCCCAAAACGCCTTGCATCTCAGTCATACGCAAATTGGTGCCAAAGCTTTCATGCAGCCAATTGTAGCCAGGTGATTGCTCCGTTTCATAGACTGCCGCATAGCTCTTACCATGATCCTTATACGCCCACATTTTCCGCCATAGTAGCTCGCTATCGGTGGTGACCATACCACCCTCACCTCCTGTGGTCATAATCTTATCTTGGCAAAAACTCCATGCCCCAATATGACCAATACTGCCCACGCTTCGCCCTTTATATCGTGCACCATGAGCTTGTGCGCAATCTTCAATGACATATAGGTCATGCTCATCTGCCAATGCCATAATGCTTTCCATATCACATGGCCAGCCAGCCAGATGGACGCACACGATACCTTTGGTTTTATCACTCAGTACAGCTGTGATGGTCTCAGCGGTAATATTACCAGTTGCTTCATCGACATCTGCAAAGATGGGGGTCGCACCTGCATTGACGATTGATGAAATACTGGCAATAAAGGTACGCGGTGTGACGATGACCTCATCACAGGCACCTATATCAAGTGCTTGTAACGCGACATCCAATGCCAAGGTGCCATTACCCAACGCTATTGCGTATTTACTACCTGTCCAGTCAGCAAACTCTCGCTCAAACTGACGACATTCTTCGCCTGTCCAATAATTGACTTTGTTAGATAGTAGCACTCGACTGACAGCATCAGCCTCATGTTGCGTAAATTTTGGCCAAGGTGAAAAAGGGGTATTTAGCATATGTTCCTCTATGGTACTTATGTCTAATGTTGTGTCAGCTCTACAATAAACTGCTCACTATGTTATTAACCTTGCTATCTATAATGACTTTCTTGATGCCTAATATCTTTTGGTTAACTGTATTGCTATTAGCAAAGAGTACTTTTAAAGCATTTCTTCATTAATACTATTGCCCGTGAATTTACTCATAGTCGCTTCTCCCTCAGCACTAATGCCATCTTTGATAATGACCTTTTCCACTGTTTTAAATAAAATCTTGATATCCAGCCACAGCGACTGATTATCCACATACCATGTATCAAGTGCAAACCTTTCATCCCACCCAATAGCATTGCGACCATTGACTTGAGCATACCCTGTAATACCTGGGCGGACATCGTGTCGGCGCGCTTGTTCATCATTATATAAGGGCAGATATTCCATCAATAATGGTCGCGGGCCCACTAGACTCATATCACCTTTTATGACATTCCAAAGTTCAGGCAACTCATCAAGGCTGGTATTACGCAGCGCTTTACCAAACGATGTTAATCGCGCGCCATCTTCCAAAGGGTTGCCATCTGCGTCTATATCATCCTTCATTGAGCGAAATTTTATCATCTCAAATGGCTTGCCATACAGACCTGGACGAATCTGACGAAATAGAACAGGCGCACCAAGATTTTTACTCACCTTGTATGCAGTTGCAGCATAGACAGGAGACAGCACTACTAACGCTATCGTTGCACCTACAATGTCAAATAGTCGTTTTATCATTTATAAACCCAACATATTTATTAGTCGTTTATTGACTTTATCTGCATCAAATTTCTCTTGTGCTAGCTTGTAGCTTTCATCACCCATCTCTTTAATTTGTTCAGGATGTTCTATAAAGTAAATCATTTTCTCTGCCAAAGCTTTTGGGTTCCATTTCTCTACTAAAAACCCATTTACTCCATCAATAACCGTCTCACGGCAACCAGGTACATCAGTAGTGATAATAGGTCTTCCAATTGCCATCGCTTCTTGAGTGCTGCGCGGCACACCTTCTCTGTAATAAGATGGGAGAACAAATACGCTAGATTTTGTTATCCAGTCTGAAACATTATTAACATGACCTGGATACTCTATAATACTCGCCTTTATAACTTGTCTTAGTTCTACTTCTGTCAACGCACCTAAAGCTACTTTATCTATTGCTCCTAACACAACAAACCTTGCCTGTGGATATATATTTTTTACAATTTTAGCAGCGGCTATATAATCATGAATACCCTTTTCTGCTAATAATCTTGCTATGAAAATAAATACTGGGTTTTTAGGGTAGTTGTTTGAATAACTATAGTCATCAAGGTTTAAACCAATCCCCCCTAAAACCTCTACTTTTCTAACTTTTATTGAGTATTCTTCCAATAGGTCATTTGGATCATCTGGGTTAAGAAAGATGAGAGTATCTAACCTTGGTAAAGAAATTCTATACAACGCTATTTGTATTTGCTTTATTAATTGCGTTCTTTTTATCAAGCCTTTGGGTTGCTTAGTAAAGGTATACCCTAATCCCTCAAGCATACCTATTACCTTAGGTACTTTAGCCCACCTAGCTGCCAAAGTACCAAATATTACTGGTTTAGAAAAATAAGAAAATACTAAATCCGGTGCTATAGCTTTAATTTTATTTGTTAAGAGATATGTTGATATTACATCTACCAAAGGGTTTAAACCACCTCGCTTTTGCTCATAAGTGACTGGTATGGCACCTAACAACTTAATTTTCTCTAGTTCAGAATTTGTATATTCTGACGTGAACGCATAAACAATATGATTTTTCTGAATCAGTATCTTTATCAGGTCAGCACGGAAACCTAAAAAACTAGAAGCTACCGTACCAATAATAATAATAATCATCTAGAATAATCCTATTCTTTTTATTTCTGAATAACTTTCACCATAATCACTAATATCTTGGTCTTTACAATCATCATGCCTACTTTTGAGCAAAATACTCATGAGATTAAAAAAACCTAAATATTTCACCACTAGTTTTTTTAACCTAAATCTCCTAATTATTTTATTTTTTCTACTAACAGACACTATACCTTTATAATTACTATTAATGATTTCCATTTGCATATCATAACCTTGAATCATTTTTTTTACAGTTACATTCTCAACAACTCTGTACCAATATAAAGGTTGTTCAACAACTAAATAATTTAAGTCATTATTTTTTGCAGCTTGTAACCATAAATCGAAATCTTCTGCCAAAATTCTACTTTCATCATAATTATTTCTTATATACCAACTTTTACGTGCTAATAGCGAAGCATGTAACAGATTAGTCACTCCCTCTAGAATCATTTTTGCATTCATTTGGTAATTATCACCTAATCGCACACCTGTCAGCTCATTATTTTTACCAATGGTAAAACAACCTGTAGTAACAAAATCAATTTCCTTATTACTTTCTAATACTTGTATTTGCTTCTCAAGACGATGGTTACTCATCAAGTCATCAGCATCCATGCGTGCAATATAATCATATTTGGCTTCACGAACAATTTGATTTAATCTATAGGGTAATTTTTTATTTAAACCATCAGATATCACCCTGATCCTAGTATCTCTACTCTCAAAATCTCTAGCAATTTCCAATGATTTATCGGAAGAACCATCATCAATTAAAATCAATTCCCAATATTGATACGTTTGAGCTAAAACTGAACATATAGCATCTTCTAGATATTTTTCTGTATTATAAAATGGAATGCCAATTGAGATATAAGCGTGACTTTTCATCAGAACACCTCAAACATAGGATTGATAATATAAGGACTCAGATTGCTGAACTTTGATGTCGTCAATATGAAATACGCAAGGAAGATAAACACACTGATGATATAGACATAAATGTTATTTATCTTTTTCAAAGCCACAGGCAGTAACAAAACCAAAGTCCATGTAAAATACGAAATGATTCTTTGCGGGCCTGAAGCGCTAGTACCCAACAGCGCTAGCGGTATAACAAAAACCACGCCTGATGCATAAAACATCAATAGCTGTTGAAAGCTTTTGTCTTTAATTTTATATACATAGCTCGCAATAATGATGAGAAGCATGAGCACTGTGTAAAACCCAAGTGTCAAAAACCCGCCCGACTCTTCAGATACTTTTGCATAGTCTTCATATCGATCATTAGTAGATGAAATATAAGATACGAGTAACCTACTAACGAATAACGACCCAAAAAACGTCGCAAGTATTTTATAAGCTGGCTTCACTCTCAAATTTACAATGAAATAAAATGGAATGATAAATAAAGCCGTGATATGAAAAAACGATGCAATGGCACATATTAATAGATAAGGAAAAAGCCGTTTCTCTAGCAGATAAGGAATGGCCAAAGTAAACAAAGCCATTGCGATTCCTTGACGCAATCCATTGAATGAAAAGGTATAGACGCCTAGCGTAATAAACAGAAATACAGAGAGCCAATAGTTCACACTGTATCTTCTGATGACTTTCAAATAACAATAGACGATAACGAAACTGGTGATAATCAGTAGCCAAAAATAGTTATTTGTCACATGCAGTAACGAATACTCAAATAGCTGGTAGCCGTACTCAACATCTTCATTAAATCTAAAGGATTCATGACTCAATTTATTATTAAAATTTCTGGTATAGCTCCCTGTATCTGTACCGACCCAATAGCTACGACCGCCTGCGAATAGGGCTAAAGTAATTAAGGGCAGCCAAAAAGACGTACGATTGAGAGATTTTTTCTCCAGTACTATCCAGAAAACAACAAGGCTAAGGACTAACAGATAAGGAAGCATTTAACCCTCTATAAAGTAGCTGAATATTAAGTAAAAGCCTTATCGCATATTCAAATACATTTGCGTTAACTTCTGCGAATTGGTCGCGGCGCTAAAGCCATGTAAATTTAGCGTCTTTATTACTTCTGCTTCATTGGATATTGGAGGCTGAAAACTCAGCAAACTATCCACCCAAACATTGGCTGACTGTATAGGCAAAAAACATACAAGTCCAAGTCCTAAATCTACTTCAGTTGATACTTGATCAGAAACCAATGCCATAAGTCCTACTGTCTGGCTTTCTACTAAGACTACTGGGAAACCTTCATGCAGGGATGGCATAATCATATAGTCAGCACTGGCCATTAACTCAGTAATATCAGTGCGCATACCCAAAAACTTAATGTTATCCCCTAAGGCCTGCTCTTTCACTTGTCGTCTTAACTGGTCTTCCAATGGACCTTGTCCAACGATATATAAGGTAAAGTCGATCTGACGTTTTTTCAGCTGCTCAGCGATTTCTAAAGAAAACTGATGGTTTTTAACCTCATTGAGACGACCAACTTGGATGATTTTTAACCCTTCATCTCCAAGTCTTTTAGCACCAAACTTCTGATCGATATAATGCCGTGATTGGTTAGCGACTGATATCATCTTCTGTATATCAACAGCATTGGGCAGTAGCCAAACATCTTTTGTAGTACCAAATAAGTAATTTGCAGCACGATCACCGCAGCTGATTCTCTTAGTAGCCAATGTACGATTGGTAATTAATGCCCATTGTTCATATATTTTTTTAATAATATTGGTTTTACCATTACTGGTGCTATGAGAGTGCGAAATGCGATGCGGCACGCCAGCACCTTTAGCAGCCAACAGATGAAAAGCATTGTTTAATAGCATATGAGCATGAACGATTTGATAATCAGGCTGCTGTTTAAGGAATTTGTTAAGTTTGAGCATGCGCGTTAATGAATGACCAGCTAAAATCGGTATAACCCTACCGCCCAACGCTGTTATCTCAGCATCATAGTCGCCGATCTCGTCGGTAAAAGTGACAAAATCAAACTGAATCTGGCTATGATCTATATGACGATATAAATTCATAAGCATGGTCTCTGCCCCAGCACGATCCATTTTCCCCACTATGTGCAGCACTCTTCGGATAGTCATATCATTTACCTTTTAAGAAACATAAAGCCAACTTTGCTTCTCTTAACTATTTCCAATTTACTTCCTTTTAACCTTGTTTCTTTCTTTAATGCTTGACGAAGCACCTGCATTATAGGCAGCGCGATTTGGCTTGGCATACGTACTATATTGCTGATTACTATATTTCTTAACGTCCACTTGTTCTGATAGCCTTTTAGTCGTAGCGCTTTATCTGCTTTTTTAGCTTGTACTAATGCCTTTACTAAATACTCATTGTCTATACGGGTGAGAATACTCCAATGACTTTGTCGTATTTTATTAGCGAGTATTTTTTTAACTTCATCCGCTTGATAGTCTTCTACTAGATTCATGACTTTTGAATGAATAACGAAAAGGTCTAATAGCTTTTTATCTGTTGAACCCGTAATCGACGTGTCTCGCTGTCTATACAGGTAAAAATTAATAGGCAACTGATATCTAACCTTAGTAGATAAGCCAAGATGCCAATGGAAAGGCCAATCCTCGTAATACAAACCCACTGGAAAACTTAGAGAAGCCGTTTGCACGACACTGGATTTAATAAATTTAAGCCACGCAAAATGCGGTAGGCTAAAATACGAATCGTCTATCTTGGTTGTCTCGGATGCCAAGCTAGCAGCTGGATACGGTAGTTCATTCTCTGCCGCTCCTTCTTTGAACGGTGCAAAACCATATGTCACTACTTCTGCATTCGTAGTAAGAGCACAATCTACACAAGCTGCCACTAAGCGAGTATCTACAATGTCATCAGAATCAACAAACATCATATAATCACCTACTGCAGATTTAATACCAGTATTGCGAGCAGCAGAAAGACCACTGTTTTCATTATGTTGAATGACTCTGATACGCTTATCTTTGAGATGTAAGGCAAGCGCTTGTTTTGAATTATCAGTAGAGCAATCTTCAACGACAATGATTTCAATATTCTTATAGGTTTGCTGCTTGATAGATTCTAAACACGCGTCGATATATAGCGCGACGTTATATACTGGCACGATAATGCTCACCAATGGCTCTGCTACGTTAGTCATATAATAACCACCGACTTTTCTAAATCATGGTATTCATTGATATGAACGGGTGACTCATTCATGGTGCCATGAGACAGGGATAGAAGTTTGTCGATATGTTTTGAAATCTCAGCAACCTCATCTAATTCTAAAAACACAAGCCTTGGATGATTACGTAACCAGTCTGATTGCGTTTGCCTTATCTTATGATTGGAGTTCGGCAATACCAAGCAAGGTGTACCCGATAGTAAACATAAAATCATGCCATGTAGGCGGTCAGTCACGACCAATTTTGCAGCTCGAAACTGGCTAAGTTTGTCAGTCAATAATTTTTTGCAATGTACCTCATCGAGTTGCGAACCACCAGCATGGGTATCTGTCTTTTCAATATGATAGCCAGTATCTGCTAAGGCTTTATCTATAAAGCCGTATTGTTCAGTGGAGAGAGCAGCTTCTTTGTCATTCCTTAAGCATCGCAGAATAGTTGACGACTCTACGTCATTTGTCGTCCCAAGTACTGCTGCATTTGCACTCATAACGATATCTGGCACAAGCCCAACATGGACATTGCTATACTCGGCAAAAAGCTTGATAAGTTTGGCCGCTGTCATCGACTCTCTAGCGAAAATGTGTATATCTGGATGCTTGGCGTAGACCTTTACGATACGATGCAATGCTCGCTTAGACTTAGCAGAATCACTCCAATCCAAGGTTTGAGGAAAACACACAACGCGATTCTTAGGAAATGTATTGATAACTAATTGGCGCAGCTCTTCAATATCAGGATACGAGCTACCCATATTTCCTCCCCCAATAATAGTGACAATATCTCCGTGCTGTATTTGTTGTTTAATCGAATTAAGCACCAATCTGGTTTGACTAATAGGAACACTGACAACTTCATAATCAGTCATCACATGTTGCAAATATTGCTTTTGAGCATAAGAGATAGCGATATCACCAATATTACCGTAGTCAGCCGCCAGAAAAATGAAGCATCGATTACTACTAGGTAAGGGTAAATCTCGCGCGCCCATATAAGTAACTAAGTGTTTTTTTAGTCTAAGTGGTATGAGCTTTTTTATGGCGGTAGTATTCATTTTTGACACTCCCTTATTTATTTCTCATTAATATTTTTTTTACCCACATGCGACGTTTTGACCCAAAAGGAAATAACCTACTCAATTTTGGAGATGATTTACGTTTGAGTACTTTTTCAATATACGGAAGCCATTCAAGACCCCTGCCCGTTTCAATCATCTCTTGACGAATTAGAGACCAGTCTATGCGTACAGCGTCACTTTTCAGAACCATGAACCTGAAAAGTGACGACTCTATCGGGGTGTCAAAACAAGCAGGGTTATCAACACCTGCAAGTAAGAGATTCAGTCGAGTTCGTACACATTTTTCACAGTAACCGCAGTTTCCATCATGCCTATTACCAGCCCAGCAAACACGTAAATTTCGTATGCCTATAGACCAATTTGAAAGAATGATTAACTTCTCAGATCGACGAAACCCTGCACCATCATGAATAATTCTAAAATTGCCACAGCTCAATAATGGATCTGTTATGGGATGTGATCCCCATGGAGTAAGTAATACATCATAAGAATCGCCACTACCGATGAGTCCAATTCCTGCATATCGTTTCAATCCACATAGAACGGAGGCAATGGCAGCCGCGTGATATTCTTCCCAATCGATAGACCACAATACTCGAACATTCGTCTTAACCGGCAGTAGATCAACATTAATATCAGAAAGTACTTTGGTTGCTATCTCTACAGCACTATCAAAACCTTCTGTATCATCTAAAGGTATATCAAAACCATGCACGAAAACTCCTGCCTTAATATCTCGCGTGGCATATCCTGCTCTGCCTGTCGCATGACGATAAGCGGTAAATTGTGCATCCACACCACCAGAAAATGCAGCAATCGCACCTTCTACTTGTACGTCGCGCGCTCTAATACGATCAACTTGTATATCAATCAAAAAATAACGCTCTGGTAACCATTTATTCCAGACATACTGTAGTTCTGTCAGATTGGCTAATAGCTCGTGGGACACACTGCCATGGACACGAATAGCCGCACGCAGTTGCATCGCAGGCAACAATGTGGCTAACAAGTAAGAGTCGCAATCATCGGCTTCTGGCATTGGTAGATTGATAGGATATGCAAACCACAACTCTTGCTCAGTGACACTTTCACCCATGGTTGTTTGTTTCAGCAAACAAGAACGAGTCTGTCCATTTTTGTCACTTTTTAAAGCCTGAGGAAACAAATCAATATTAAACATGTCTTTTTACCTTCGCTTTAGACCAAGACAGTTGTAAAAAAGCCAATGTCATCACATACCAACGTCGTGAAAAACATGAAATCAAAATACGAATGCCGCGTGCTGGGTGCAGTTGATGGTAATGTGGCAAACAGCTCTGGTAAACGAAAGACTGACGTATCTTCATCAACTCTGCATGGCGTTTTCTCATCTGAATATGAGCCAAATTATTGAGTAAATATGGCAGCATATGCTCGATATAACTACGTGCGAAATCTGATAGCAATATTTGTCTCTCTGTAGCACCGATAGACCAGTCATGTATCCTGACTCTGGCGTTGTAGTCTGCTTCTATAGACTCGATCAGCCCTGGCTTATATTGCAAACTCGTCATCGAAGTAACATTTTCATAGTAGTTATAGGGACAGTCGAGTACGACAGATAAATGACTAGCTCTGTTTAAGCATTCAATATTGAAAATACCGTCTTCACCAAGTTTTATGTCACAATCAAACCGTATATCGCCTATTAATTTTCTGTTATAAACTTTAGTACATGCATACCAATATATATTTCTATTTTCTGTCACTCTCAGTTGCAATGCTTGAATTTCCTGCTGTGAATATTCTGCTGTAATGTTACGGCGCTCGAGCACATCGCCATTTAGCATGATGCGCTTATGACCAAACGCCAACATCTCAATATCCCGATTAACCGTTTGTGCAATGATAAAGTCAAAATACCAATCATCGATAGTGTCGTCCGCATCTATAAAAACGATGTAGTCGCCGATTGCGGTATCAAGCCCAGTATTACGAGCATCTGCCAGGCCTCCATTTTTTTGATATTTCACCGTAACCCATGCCCTATCACTTTCCCACCTGTGCAATAACCTAGCAGTGTCATCATTAGAACCATCGTCAATAACGATCAACTCAATCTCATGGTTCTTTTTCGCAATGTCAATACTACTAATACAACGATCAATAGTGACAGCGGCATTAAATGCGGCAATAATAACTGAAATCATAGTGAGCCTCTTGAGTTGAGACTTCTAATGCATATCCTTTGTGCCATCCAACGCAGTCAACATATTTACCTACTGCTGCACTTTATGAATATGAACCAGACGCCGAAAAGCGACATAAACGATAGATAAGCTAAGCAAGACCCCAACAAATGAGAACAGGGCAATGGCTACCATATCTGACTCAAAAACGTAAAAACCTACATACAGCGCTGCAGCACGAAATATCACTGCAAAAATCTCTCTAATCAAAAGAAAACGCTGCAAACGTAATGCTGGCAATGCCGCAGTGCTTGCACCTGATACCAAGCTGGTCAAAAGCCAAATAGAAAGCCACTGCGAATAACTCCCTGCTAATGCCCACTCTGTGCCAAATACTAAAGAAAAAAGGTAATCGCCAAAAACGAACACTGTACCGAAGGGAACAATACCAACCACCAATAGAATTACCGTCACTTTTAATAAAAATTGATAAGCTTCTGGTGACTTTGATGTGATCGCACGCGTAATCTTAGGATAAAAAACCTCTCCAACAGCTTGCCCTAACAACATCGCTGGTGCACCAAGTACAAGAACAGCCAACGAATACTGCCCAGCAGCAGAAGCACTAAATAGTGATGCTAACAAGATAGTTGGCAGCCCTACTGAAGCAGCATTAAGCATACTTTGCGGCATACGGTATATGGCAAAGTCACGCTGCGATATAGCAGCGTTACGAATACCAACTGTGCCAAACCAGTCTCGGACATTTAATACACCAATCCTAGGCACCCGAAGCATCTGCATCATAAAATTCGTGAGCTGTCCTGCTATCGTTAATAAAATAAGCAACATACTAGAGGGGGCCCACATACCCCCTACTAACTTACTGATATCTGTCACAAACTTGCTCTCTACATAAGCACGAGCCTTGGCTTTGAACAAACCTACTCTGATAGCAGACTGATCAGCAACAGATAGAAACGCGCCGGCCAATAGCGTCAACGGTATGAGATACAACATGTATGGTGCACTTTCCATACCCGTCCATCGTGCCAAATAAACATTGCCGAAATAGACAGCGATGAACGCTATAGCCGTTATAAAGAAACTGAGTAATACAGACAGTCTAATAATGGCAGCGGCATCCTCGTCACTGTCAGGCATCACAATGGCATTGGCATAACCCATGGTCGCAATCGGAGTAATAATACTAATGACTGCGGCAAATGCGGCAGCGATACCAAAATCTTCAGGACTATATAATCTGGTGAGAAACGGCATAAAGACCATAGCGATTGCCTGACCAGCAGCAATACCGCCTCCAACCATGGCCACATCTCGTACAAAGTGACTGGTTTTCAATCGACTGATTACGCTCTGTATCGATAAAAACGCTTCAGAGGCCATTACTCATCATCCAATTTGGTATGTCACAGCATTTATATAAATCACCATATCCTAAACAATCTTACCAATAAGTGATTTCATCATCTTTTCAATATCAACCCTATCACCGCTATTTAATACCCTTACTTAGTATCACTACTACTCCTTAACCGACCACCTCTAACTGCTCTACATCTGTCTTTGTGACATCAGCTTCATCGCCTTCTCGGTAGCCTTCAACGAAGGTCCTAAATTGTGCTTTCAACCATTCAGTATCGTGCCGCTTTGATCTTTCGATAAACTCAAACAAGATAGCTTCGATATCTTCCAATGGAAAACTATGCTCCATTGCTTGCATAATGAGTGGATGAAACGTGGTCTCTATGTTGTCAGCACCAATGATTAACTCTTCATAGAGCTTTTCACCTGGCCGCAATCCAGTAAACACAATTTCGATATCACCATTAGGATTGCTCGCATCTTTTAGCTCGCACCCTGTCAGACGAATCATACGTTTGGCAAGATCGACGATTTTGACGGGTGCACCCATATCAAGTACAAATACTTCACCACCGAACGCCATAGCCCCTGCTTGGATAACCAAACTGGCTGCTTCCGGTATAGTCATAAAATAGCGCGTGATGTCTGGATGGGTGATGGTAATCGGACCACCCTGCTCAATTTGTTTGGTGAATAGTGGTACTACAGAGCCCGATGAACCCAAGACATTACCGAAACGCACCATACTAAAACATGTATGACTGTTGCTTTGGCTCAGACCTTGGCAGACAAGCTCAGCCAAGCGTTTGGAGGCTCCCATCACGTTGGTCGGACGCACTGCTTTGTCAGTAGAGATCAGTACAAACGTATCAACATGAGCTTTTATCGCGGCACAGGCACAATGGTAGGTGCCTTTAGTATTGTTGATTGTGCCTTCAAATGGATTGGACTCGACAATCGGTACATGTTTGTATGCTGCAGCGTGATAAATCGTTTTTATATGGTATTTTTCGAATATATTGATTAATTTTTTTTCGTTGCCCACGCTTCCAATGATGCTGACAATCTCAGTATCTTGATATTCAATATTACTAATGACATTACTAGCGATGAGACTTCTAAGTTCCTGATCGATTGTGTACAAAGCGTATTCAGACTGCTCGTATAACACCAAGCATGCAGGTTTATTTTTCATGATTTGTCTACACAGCTCACTCCCAATAGAACCCCCTGCCCCTGTTACGAGTACGTTTTTACCCGTAATGTTTTTTTGGAGGAGCTCAGCAACTGGCTCTACAGTCTCTCTTTCAAGCACATCTAGTATATCAACCGGACGTATATGGCTGACTGTTACGATCTCATCAGCAAGCTCTCGTAAGCTCGGTAAATCTTTTAATTTGACAGAAACACCTGACAGGCTATCCATAATCTGTTTTTTACGACCACGGCTCATAGAAGGCATTGCCAAAATCACTTGCGCGACATTTAATTTTTCTATTAACCAAGGTAACGCATGAGCAGCATATATTTTTTTACCATGTAAATAAGCCCCTATCAGCTGCGGATCATCATCAATATATGCCACTACATTGTATTTATGAGAATGTCTCAAGCTCTCTAATAGCTCTCTACCAGCCGATCCTGCACCATAAATAATCACGTTATCACAGCAACTATCTAGGCGATCTTGATTGTCTGGTTTCTGTAGTCGATTCAGCAACCCACGAATCATTAGCCGACTGTTCCATAACCAAATAAAGAATAAGAACAAAAATATAATTGGCGCTGAGCGCGGCATCATTGACACTGGGTTCACATAAATGATGAACTGATAAACGATAATAAGTAATAAAAACAACTGTAGTACTCGACCCATCGCCGCATCGAAAAACCCTCTAGAGGCGCCTCTATAAAAGCCAATCAGATATAAGCTGACGACAGGTATCAATGCATAAAAAGCCAACACCATAGGGCCAATTTGATCATCGACATAACCTTGACGCAGTGCCAATGCCGCTATCAAACAAAGGACAGCAACTGAAAAGTCGATGCCAAATAAGATAGAGCATTTCGCAAAGCGTGGTAAGGCTAATAAAAACAGCGTCATACGCTTCGACCATCGATTGAGATCGCTTGGCGTGTGATAAGCATTGTTAGACTCTGTTTTTATAAACATAAGATCCACCTACTTAAGTTATGACGCTCGTTTGCCATGGACAATGAACAGTCACTAACTATGAATTGTGTCCATAAGCATAATGGTAGTGATAGCTGTACCTGTTCAAGATACTTTGCTGTATGTCATTTAAGATGATGCCATCGACTTGTACGTTTGCTTTACTCATCTGTTTGATGGCATAGACCAGCTGACCTTCTACTGAATGATCAAATTTGGTGACGATCAGTACTTTGTCTGCATGCTGTGCCAATACCATGGCGTCTGATGCAGCCAATATAGGAGGTGCATCAATAACGATATAGTCGTACTTCGTTTTGAGCGCTGCCATCAAATGATTGAACCTCTCTCCTATCAATAACGAAGTCGGGTTATGCGATGGTCGCCCCCGCGATATAAGGTCGATATGCTCCATACCAGTCGGCTGAATAAAGCTCTCAAGGTTTAACTTAGCCATATCAATATCTAATCGAGGCTTATCGGCTGATAGAGTGCTATCTTTATCTTGCAATAAATAATCTGTGAGACCACTGTCTGGATTCATACCAAACATTTTATGCAGCTCTCCTAAACGCATATCTCCATCGATAATCAGCACTTTTTTGTCAAGCTGTGCAAACACCTCAGATAAATTGGCCGTAATAAAAGACTTACCGACACCTGGACTTTCTCCAGTGATTAATATGGTCTGAGCGGATTTCTCATCTGCTGTCTTCGTCGTCTTACCAAATAAAAGGTTTGTCCGTAAATTTTTAATTGCTTCATAGCTCAAGCCGTTGTGATCAACGTGAGCAAGCATCCGACCAGTATTTTTTTTGTTCCTACCTAGCTTAGATATCGAGGTCGAACGTGGAATCGTTGCAATGACAGGAATTCCCGTTTTAGACTCTAGATGCTCTGGGTCCTTCACGACATTTCTAATTAAGTTTCTGATTAGAACCAGCATTACCCCAAGTACAGTACCTACGAGTAGCGCCAACAGCATAATTTGGAATTTGTTTGGCGCAATGGCGTCGAAGGTACTGGTCGGTCGGTCTAGAATACGGGCATAACCAACCTGACCAGCTCTAACGATTTTTAGTTGCTCATAGTTTTTGAGCAGCGTGAGGTAAATCTCTCTATTGATAGCTGTATCTTCTGATAGCTTTAAGAACTCTCGCTGTATTTCAGGCAGTCCTGCGACGGTGCTACCTATCGCTCCTATTCGACTGTTGAGGACTTTTAGTTGCTCATTGATCTGGATGACGAGTGGGTGTTCATTGGTATAGTAAGTCGTTAGATCGGCTCTCTTTAATTTGAGATCATTGAGCTGCTCATCGATTCGAGACTTTTCATTTAATAATAACTCAGCTTCTTTACCTACATCGATGGTGCCGTGCTTTTTACGAAACTCATTGAACTGAGCTTCAGAGGTGTCTAATTTCTCTTTTAATGCTGGAATCTGCGTCTCCATAAAAGCCAATGTTTTGGTGGTTTCTTCTGTACCACGAGATTGGTTTTGATCGATATATGACTGGACTATCTGATCAAGTGTGGTCGTGATTTGCTGTTGGTTTGTGCCTGTCATCGACAGCTGAATAATATTGGTTTTATCGCCTTTTTCTTCCACAGACAATGCGCTATTCATTGCGTCTGTCGTGGTCTTTAAGGTCTGCTGAGTGATGCCAATAGGGTAACCGTCTGCAGGTAGCTCAGTCACCGTAATGTTAATCTCACCGTTTACCCCATTGAACTGATGCGGCTGACCCAATTGTCCTTTGAAATCATCTAGTCCATTACTCAAGACAAATCCTGTGTCAGACTGTGACAGCGTAAAAGACTGGTTTAAATACGCTGGTGAAACATCGAACTGATTGATTTGTACGGAACCGTTTTTTGTGCTCAAAGACACACCATCATTTGTGTTCAACTGAGTATTAATGCGGTCGTTTGTTATTTTATCGAGATAGCCAATATTAGGATCGGTCAGTTTGATGTCTAGATGTAGCATATCGACGACTGGCTCTAGTATCATCCGAGACCGTATAAGCTCGGCTTCTGCCTCAGCCTTGCTCACTTCTTCTCCGACCAACTCTGAGATATTCGCCCCAAGCGCATCGACTCCTTGGGAATTTTCTTCAATTTGGATCAGCGCATCAGACTTGAAGGTCGGATTAATATAGCGTGTATAGAAAAATCCTATTAAGAGTCCGATTGCTGCCATGAGCGCTATGACTTTCCAGCCACGCAACAAAACCAAAACCAGCGCTGTTAAGTCGATGTTGTCATTGTCGTTGTCACCCTTAGGTGTCGATAGGTCTTTTGAATCTATATTATTCATAACCATATACCCATTATTCAATGTTAATCGCTTAATAGCTTTCGCTTAGCTCCAAGACCCTAACTGCCCTTGACTGCAGTTAGATTGCTCTCTGCCTAATCGCACCTTATAAAATCTATCACTCTACTTCCTATTCTTATCTCTCAATTTCAGTATTAAAATTCAAAGCACATCCAGTATTTTCACTAGCTATCATTTATAACCCTGATATCACGTTTATGGCAGATGTTGACGGTAGTATCGCGCTAATCACACGATTCCAGCGAGCCAAGCCTGTTGGATCCACATAAAGAATGTCATTGGCTTGCATGTCAAAGCGACTGGCTAGTGCCAAGCTTATGATGCTCTGCATGTCGACGTAATAGATATTGGTGTACTGGTACTGAGGGTTGTCGCGCACGATATATACTTTGGCTGCATTAGCCGTATTGGAATTTAGTCCATTTGACTCGCCCAATACATGCGCTAAGCTCAGCCCCTGTTCTGGAATTGCCACTGGCTCAATTTTGCCAAACTCACCCAATACGTAGACCTTATTGCGGCTTTGGCTATTGACGTGAATAGAGTCACCATTCCGCAGATAGATTTGATTGGCAGACAGTCCCATTTTATGTAGTGACTGCACTCCTAAGCGATAGCTGTTGCCCTGACGATTTAGCACAATGTTATTTGAATCGCCTGTCTCAGTGGTACCACCTGCCATAGAGATAGCCCCATATACCGACACTGGCACATCAGCAATAGCAAACTCACCAGACTGCTTCACCGCACCATCTACGAAAAACTTGCTGCCACGGTAATTGATGATTTTGACTTGAGGATCTGAGTACTTGAGATAGCGCTGTAGTTTGCTTTGCAATGTGGCGGTGAACTGCGGCACGCTCAGCCCACTGGCTTGAACTCTACCTATCAATGGAAACTGTATATACCCTTGTTGATCTACCGTTAAGCTAGCAGTTGACGCATTAATATCTGGATAATTGGTAAGGATGATATTCAGCACATCCCCTTTCGCAATGCCGTAATTGACTCGTCCAGAGGTTTTGATCAAATGAGAGAGATCTTGAGTAACAGTAGGCGGCGCTGTACGTGGTAAAGTTGCCAGACTTAAAGGCTGAATATGAAATTGAAGACCGTTATCTGCGGTAAAGGTGCCAGATTCAGGAAGATTTCCTGACTGAAGTCCTGAGTTGATCGTACAGCCACTAAACAACCCCATCAGAAATAAGCAAAATATGCTCATTACCAAAAAGCGTTTGTGTACAAAAATGAAATATTTATTAACCATAACAGTTACTCATATTTATATTTGTGAATCAAACCAAAAACCTCACCACAGCATTTATATTCGTAAAAAAGAATATATTTAATAAATATACACCTAAACTATATTCAGTGCAATACATATAATCTGTCATAAAATAATTAAGTGACTATTTTGCAACTTCTCATCAAGCCCTTTATTTTCGGCTAATTGCAAAAATTTATATCGACTTTTAGATTGTTGAGCGATAAAAAAACGCAAGTAAAAACAGCTTCGTCATAAATAAAATTTTTATTTTTAATTTGAAAAACTTTAACTTAATAAAGGATTGTTTCGATTGCATTTATGATTGGAACTATCCCTTTAATGCCGGAGTAGTGTAAGTGTTTGTATCTATGTATTAACTTATATAGTCAGTCACTAAGACTCTTCGAGTCTATATTTCGTATACGACTAATAAACTTTTATTGATTAGCACAATGTTTGCTTATGCATTAATAATCAGTAAGCTATTGGTTTACGTGCTAAATTTGTTAAAATAGCGTAGAATAGTCAATCCAATTTTTTACATTGAGAAATGTAAACCCACCGACTCAAGGATATTATGATGAAAGATGAAAAATTACAGAAAGCACTCGCCCGTATGGGACTTGGTTCACGCCGTCAAATGGAAGAAGTCATCAAATCTGGCCGCGTAACGGTTAATAACGGTCCTGCGACCATCGGTGATCGCGTCTCGCAAGGTGATGAGATTCGCGTTGATGGCCGTCAAATCAAATACACTTCTGAAAATGAGAAGCGTCGCCGTGTTATCGCTTACTACAAGCCTGAAGGCGAAGTTTGCTCGGCTAAAGATCCAGAAGGCCGCCCAACTGTCTTTGAACGTTTGCCAAAGCTGACGCATGACCGCTGGGTAATGGTTGGACGTTTGGACATTAACTCAACTGGCCTATTGTTATTTACTAATGATGGTGAAATGGCGCATCGCTTGATGCACCCATCTGGTGAAGTCACTCGTGAATATGCGGTACGTGTATTGGGTGAAGTAACGCCTGATATCGCTCGTGCATTGACCGCTGGTGTCATGCTAGAAGATGGCCTTGCAAAATTTGAAGACATCAAAGAAGGCGGCGGCGAAGGCGTCAACAAGTGGTATCACGTCCAGCTAAAAGAAGGCCGTAACCGCGAAGTACGTCGTTTATTTGAATCACAAGGTCTAAAAGTTAGTCGTCTACTACGTACACGCTATGGCACGATTGTTCTACCAAAAGAGCTACGTACTGGTCGTTTCTTAGAGCTTGATAAAAAAGAAATCAACACGTTGACGGATTTGGTCAGCTTACGCCCACGTTATGGCACGGGTCTACATGGCGCTGCTAAAGAGAAGCAAGAACGTATCAGAAACAAGCCGCTTAAAGCGCGTCGCACTGATACTCGTAGCGATAACCGCAACAGCAGCGCGAAACCTAAAAGTAGCGCTAGCCCTGCCAGCCGCGGTACACGTAACACCCGTGATCGCAATGATAAGCGCTAGTTAAATTGGTTTAACATTATTCTAAGTCTTAAATAGATTTGGGATAAACATAAAAAAGCGGTCAATGATAAATAGTCATTGACCGCTTTTTTTGTGTCTTTTTACAGGCGTCACAGTTTTCAAGCATCACAGTTTCTCAGTATAGATATAACGGCTCAGCTATCGTGGCTATTAATATAGTGCTTCATGACTCGCAGCTCTTGTAGCTGTTCCTCGTCCATTTGCGCCAGTAGTCTATCCAAACGCTGTTCGATATTATCTAAAACACTCTGCAATAATTCATTAGCTTCCAATCTCTTTTCGTTATTTCTATTCTTGGCATTTATATCCGTTAATTGGTAATGAGTAGCCAGCATCTCGGGTAACCGTGTTTGCAACATTTTATTTAATACAAACTGCGCTTCTGTTATCGCTGGTGTCTTATTCTGAGTTTGTAGGGCTGCTTGATAAGCGTGATAGCTGCTTACTTTCTCATCGATACGTTTTAACTGGCGTAGTTGCTGCTCTGACAAGTTTTTTAAGTGCTGTTTATCTAACGTTAACTGCTGCAAGCTTAATGTGGCTAATGACAAGGGCGTATCATAATCTTGATAAGTGAGTACGCCAGGTGAGATACCGACGGCTTTATGAAAAGCCTGCCAGCCTTTTCTACCTAGATAGAAGGTAGTGATGGTCGTTACAATACCGATGCCTATTAAGATACTCATATACGCTTGCTCTTTACCCTTTCACCATTCAACTGTGTGTTCATAGCTTAATATCTTCAGCGCTCACATTTTCACCAGTTGGGCTTTCAATCGTTTGGATACTTACCTCACTGCTCGCATCACTACTGGCATTGCTATCGGGCTTTTGAAACTCTGTATTGCTAGCAGGTTTCTCAAAACGTTTCTGGAGATAGCGATTGGTTGCAAGTAGTTTTTGACCGTCTTGATGATATGACGCGTTGAGCAGGTCATCGAACTGTGTGTTAATTGTCTTAAGCACGTCTAACAAGGCTTCTTTACCAGTGACATTAGAATGTTTAATTTTGGTAGTATCAGCAAGCGCACTATCTGTCACATCTAAATCGTGCAAGCGGCGATAGTCAGAGAGGGCTTGTGGCACATGCCTATCCATGAGGTTCTGAATCATAATATAAGTTTCGTTGACGGCATCCTTATCATCAATCTTTCCATCATTATTGGTATCGCCATACATGACACGCAGCTTTTCACCCTTTGTGTTAATTTGCTCCAGAGCAGTTTTAACGGCGACGGGTAGGCTTTTTTCAGGTATATAACCCAGTTGCGGCATTGCCTTATATTCGAGCATTTTGGGTGCTGTGACTTTTTTAATGCCACGATAACCTAGATATAACCCAGCCGCTGGCAACAGCCCATACAAAACAAACATTACGAACATTGCAGTCATTTGGGTCATTATATTGTCCTTATTACTTATCAGAATGTCGTGGCTGATTTTTTATGGTTGTTATTATTAAACAAAAAAATAAGGCTCTATTAAAGCCCTATATTGTTATGCATTGGGTCGATTGTGTTTTTTGATAATACTTAACCTTTGCAAGTGTTCAAAAAAACATCATCAAAGAACATTTAACTTTGCGTACGGCTCTTAACATAACGGTGGGTTGAGGCAAGGCGGTTCAAAACTGTCTGATGCAATTCATCCAATAATTCGTCCAGCTCATAATCAATCTCTAAGAACAAATCTGTCAGCATATCACCAGCAGTCATCTTGCCCTGCACCATGTTATTTTTGGTGCGATGCGGACTAAAGCGTTGTAGCTGCTCATAATGATGTAATGCTTCAGGGATACTTTCGGACACCAATTTATCGATGACGAACTGACGCTCGTTATGCTGCTGCTGTTGCTGTTCGTTCAGCTCACTACTCCATTCACGATAACGCTTTAGCTTACTATTGATACGATCTAATATCGCAACGGCTTCAATAGGCATGGCATTTAGGGTGGCCTCATCGACCACATCAACAAGTTCAGTCATAATCGGACAACGTCCATGTTTGAGATACCACAAAGTATCTGGGTCAAAAGGCGGTCTATTGGTTGGGCGCATTTGAGCACGATTGCTCAGATAGCGATCGGTCAAAGGCGTGGATGATTGGCTATCACTGACTTGTGCCAACGCATCACATATACGGTTTACACGTTCAGGCGGAGTCAGTGTAGAACGCTCTTGTACTGCGTGATTGCTATCACTATTGGCAGTAGCATCTTGTTCATGATTGACGCTCATCTCCTGAGCATTCTTTGCTGCCAATGTCGGTAGGTCATCTTGAGCTTGCCCAAATGACTGTAGCATTCTTGTCAAACTGACTACCATGACTTGCTCTGCCCCTCGTCTATTACACTCACATTGTGCGCATATTGCATACATTCATTCAATAGCGTATCTTAGCAGGTTTTTGCTGGCCTGCCAGTAAGCAAAATGTCACCATTCCTACACGCCAACCGTTAAGCACCGTATTATGAATGCTCCCGATTATATTTCTGGTTTCCTACTTGGGTTATCTCTCATCATTGCTATTGGTTCCCAAAACGCCTTTGTACTCAAACAAGGTCTCAAACGCGAGCACATATTTTTTGTTTGTTTATTTTGTGCGGTGAGCGATGCGTTTTTAATATCAGCAGGTGTTGGTGGTTTTGGTGCAGTTACGGCCCGCTATCCTCACGTTATAGATATCGCAAAAATAGCAGGCGTTATATTTTTATTAGGATATGGCTTACAGAGTTTGTATGCCAGCGTACGCGTGTCACATGCTTTGACTGTCGAAGGACAAGTCGTGACTAGCTTAAAAAAAGCCTTGTTACTATGCTTTGGTTTTACTTGGCTAAACCCGCACGTCTATCTAGACACATTGGTACTCGTCGGCATGGTCTCTACGGGTGCAAGCAGTAAATTGACGTTTGCCGCAGGTGCAATTAGCGCTTCGTTCTTTTTCTTCTTTGCGCTTGGGTATGGTGCACGATTACTCAGGCCTCTATTTGAGAAGCCTAAGGCATGGAACATACTGGATGCTTTGGTAGGGTTGTTAATGCTGTATCTGGCTTGGCATTTGTATCAAAGTTGATAGAAATATAACTGAGAAATGATAGATAAGCTGAGTGTTGAATAAACTGAATGACGTCGATAACTGCTAACCACTGTATAAATATATATGGTTAGCGGTAATATTGTATTGATCATTTACATCAAGCTAGGAAAGAGCGTACGCAGTCCATTAACGATAATCTCGATAGAAACGGCGGCCAATAGCATACCCATGATTCGGCTCATGATATTCAAGCCAGTATCGCCTAGTAAGCGACTGATACGACCTGCCGCCATCAATGCCAAATAGCAAAACAGACTGATGAATAAGCCTGCAATCAAGATGGCAGATACCTGCAAAATACCTGATACTTGTGAAGAATAAATGATAACCGTGGAGATACCACCAGGCCCAATCATCATCGGAATCGCAAGGGGAACCACGGCAGCTGCCATCGAGACTGGCGCATCTTTTACATGGTCAACATCGAAGTTCTCTTGATCAGGTTTAACAGGGTTACCCTCTCCATTCATCATATTTAAGGCAATTAAAAATACCAATATACCGCCTGCCAACTGGAACGAGCCGATAGAAATACCAAGGGTTTTTAGTAGCGTCTCACCTGCAATCGTAAAAAAGCTGATGGTGATAAAAATGGTCAGACAAGCAACGCGCGCGACCTTACGTCGATTGTTCATCGAATAGCCGCGAGTCAAATCTAAAAATAACGTCAATGCGCTAAATGGATTGATCAATACCATAAAGGCTAGGATTATCTTGATAATTTCAGTATTCACTGAGCGCTCGCTTGTCTATTGATACCGCTTGTGCAAAAAGATAAGGTCATCGTGCGAGTGCAACGATGACCCAATAGGCAACTAAAAATAGCATTGTAGCATAGGCAGATAAGCTAATAAAATTATTAACTTTGCGCCGTTATGCCTATATGTCACCTTAGTAAAGCTTCAGTGCAAAAACAAGCATTTAACCGATTATCAGTACAAGCTGTCAGTATAAATTGCCATTCTATTAACTCGGTGATAGTCCTTTCGCTAAAATCGAGCGCATGTAGCGCTATTAACCTTTAGCACATCTATATTTATGCACTAAAATCTAGCCCAATATCCAAAGCAGTAGTACTGTGCGTCAAATAACCCATCGCGATAAAATCAACCCCTGTACTTGCAGCCGCTTGTACCGTTTCGGGCGTAATACCACCTGAGGCTTCAGTCTTTGCGCGCCCCTTACACATAGCAACCGCTTGCGACAATGTTTCAGGCGACATGTTATCTAATAGCACTAAACTCACACCTGCATCGAGCGCTTGCTCTAATTGCTCTAGCGTATCGACTTCGACCTCAATAGGAATCAGATGCCCAGCAAATCTCTGTGCTTGCTGAATGGCTGTTTTTATATCACCAGCAATAGCGATATGATTGTCTTTAATTAAAATCGCATCATCCAACCCTAAGCGATGATTGCGTCCGCCGCCGCAGCGTACGGCGTATTTTTGTACAATACGTAAGCCTGGAATGGTCTTACGTGTACAGGTAATTTGTGCAGGATATTGGGCCACGCTATCGACAATTTGACGAGTCGCTGTCGCAATACCGCTGAGATGGGTCATAAAGTTCAGAGCCGTGCGTTCTGCTGTCAATAAATGACGCGCGTTACCTTTTACCGTCGCTAACACCGCGCCAGCCTCTACTGTTTCGCCATCCTGTACTTGTGCAATAAACTCAATTTGTGCATCGACTAAGGCAAAAGACAAACGTGCCAAATCGATACCACATATCACGCCTGCTTGCCGCGCCTTGATCTGTAGCTGCGCTTGCATATCGGCTGGGATAGTAGCTTGTGAGGTTACATCACCACGCCTACCCAAATCTTCAGTTAGTGCATTCTCAACCAATGGTTTAAGCAATACGTCATCCAATGCTGGCTCTTGTTCAATTGTCATCTTTGACCCTTATCTAGGCATGATATTGATAGAAACTGCTCGTTATTTAAACTCAAAATGAGCATAAATATAGCGTAAAGTTAGCGACCCTGCAAGGAAAGGTGACAAATTTTTCGTATTACAAACCGATTTAGAGATAAAACGGACTGGCTTGAAATGACTACTTGCGCTTAGGAAGTTTGCTGTCCATCAATAAACTCTGTAATTCAATATCATGACGGAAGCGATATAGCTTGGCAGGACGACCGCGCTGGGCAGTGCTACTCTCTCCTGTCTCCATTACTAGGTTTTGCGAATCAAGCAACCGACGGAAGTTTTGCTTGTGCAAACGCACGCCTGATAGTGCTTCAACACTCTGCTGCAACTGCGATAAGGTAAAGACGTCTGGCATCAAACCAAAAATAAGCGGTCTATATTCAATTTTCGCGCGCAGTCTTGAGATAGCAGTAGCGATCACGCGACGGTGATCGTAATACATGGGTACACCTATGCGTTGTGACCAGTCCTCTGGCAAGGCAACAGCTTGATAATTGGGCGGATAATTAGGGGCTTCGGGTATCAGACCTGCTTCATAAAGCATCTCATAGCGTAGTAATACATGCTCTGCAATCCATTCTCTACTTTCATTATCGTGTTCGTTGACTGATTGGCTGTCAGTGAGTTTGCCGCTTGCCAAAAACGCTTCGTCCAGTCCCCAACATAAACCAATACGCTGACGCCTGCGCTGTTGGACAATCGAGTCGTTGGCAGTATTGGCCCATTCAAGTAGTGCTGGTACGATAAAGTCCATAATAATACTAGGCATACCGTCCAAATGATTTTCCCATGGGAAATAATCATACCAATCTCGCCAGAGTGCTTTGCTTTGGAGTGCCTGCGTTTGCGTCTCTTGCACCAAACCTAAATAACTCACATACACCAACGCATGGCCATCAATATTACGCCTGTTAGTATCGACAAAGGTATATAACTGCTCCAAATATCCAAGCGGTTGCTGCGTTTGCTCCTCTACCCATTGACGCACACCTGCTTGTAACGAGCGATGTAGCGGCATAAGTGGCCCATTTGGCAACAGCTTGCCTTGGTCAACGGTTAGGACACGCGCGATATGATCTGTGATAGCGACCAACACGGCGACCACTTCTGTCGTGCCGCTACCTTGCTGGTGCGCATGTGAATAAGACAACGTCATGGCTTTGGGGATTATCCTTTTTCTCTGAAAAACAAAAGGCTATCAAGGTTAATAGCTACCGTATGGCTTAGTATAGCTTGAATCTAAAACTATCATAGTCTGTCGTTGTAAGTATAAAAAATCAATATCGACATACCGTTTTGAAAGGCTAAAACCGAATATATTGAATAGATCAGTATAAAAAAATACTTGTAATTATGCTCAAAATGAGCATAATTAAGATAACTTATAAATTTGTTATGCCCAATTACCTATTTTTTAGCTCATACATTTATCGTTATTGCACCAACAAAGGCTGCCATTATGAAAAAATATCCTTACGACGCACCTATCATGAGTACGGACAATCGCATCGCCACTCAGATGAATATTGAATATGCCAAGGCTAAAATACCAGCAGACTTGCCTCGCGCTGAACGCATCGTGGTTGAAGAAAACATCAAGAAGCTACTAAAAGACAATAATGCCGTACTGGTAGCACACTACTATGTCGACCCTTTTATCCAAGATTTGGCATTGGCAACGGGTGGCTGCGTCGGTGACTCACTTGAAATGGCTCGGTTTGGACAAGCTCATAGCGCTCAAACATTGGTGGTCGCTGGTGTGCGCTTCATGGGTGAATCGGCAAAAATATTAAGCATGGAAAAGACTGTCCTCATGCCAGATTTGGAAGCCGAATGCTCGCTTGACTTGGGCTGCCCTGCTGATGAGTTTTCAGCATTTTGTGATGCCCATCCTGAGCGTACTGTGGTCGTCTACGCCAATACCAGCGCCGCGGTAAAAGCGAGAGCTGATTGGGTGGTAACCTCATCTGTCGGTATAGACATCGTCAGTCACTTACATGCCCAAGGTGAGCCTATCATTTGGGGGCCTGATCGCCATTTGGGTAAATATATTGCGCGTGAGACTGGTGCAGACATGCTGCTTTGGCAAGGGTCTTGTTTGGTACATAACGAATTTAAAGCCACTGAACTCCTGCAACTGAAAGAGGAGTACCCAGAGGCCAAAGTCTTGGTGCATCCGGAGTCACCTGATAGCGTGGTTGAACTAGCCGATGTGGTCGGCTCGACTAGCAAGCTTTTGCAATCAACGTATGAGATGGATGCTGATACCTTTATCGTCGCTACTGATTTGGGCATATTGCACGAGATGCAAAAACGCTCACCAAACAAGCGATTCTTGGCCGCACCGACTGCTGGTGAGAGCGCAAGCTGTAAGAGCTGTGCGTTTTGTCCTTGGATGGCCATGAACGGTCTAAAAGGGATTGAACAGTGCTTAGCCTATCAAAGCGGCGAAGTGCTAATGACACCTGAGCTAGCGACTGCAGCAAAAAAACCATTACAACGGATGCTTGATTTTGCTGAAGCGCAAAAGCAACGCGTAGCCGCCAGTGGCGACATTGTAAAAGACCGTGCGCTGTTCGCTAACGTTGGGGCAGCCTAGCATGAATCAGTCGCATTCAGTTGATCGTCCCAGCACCACTCGCTATGAAAATAACAGGAGCAGCAGTGATATGAGTAATATGATAAAAACTGATGTTCTTATTATTGGGGCTGGTCTGGCAGGCTTGAGCACCGCGCTATCTCTGCCGAAATCACTGAATATCACTGTTTTAAGCAAAGCCGCACTTGAGGTGTGCTCAAGTCACTACGCTCAAGGTGGTATCGCAGCCAGCTTAGACAAAGCAGACTCTGTGACTGAGCATGTCGCTGATACCTTAATCGCTGGTGCAGGATTGTGTGCGACTGACAATACTGCCCGTATCTTGGGTGCAGGACAGCAAGCGGTGCAGTGGCTATGCGAACAAGGTGTGCCATTTACTCAATCTACTTTAACTAAAGAAAATGATAATACACCTGATTTTGTAGTCTTAAAAACCAGTGACTTACACTTGACCAAAGAAGGCGGTCATGGCTGTAGACGTGTGGCTCATGCGGATGATGCAACGGGTCGGCACGTGATGGATGCATTAATTACCAAAGCACAAGCTGCAACCCATATCACTATCTTGCCTTATCATGAAGCATTAGAGTTACTGACTTCACCTATAATTAGCAGCTCCTCTTTTAGCATGAACGATAGCGAGATTAGACATTGCCGAGGAGCGTTAGTCTTTGATCATATCAACGAGCGCCAACTCACCATTCATAGTTCAGCTGTCGTACTCGCTAGTGGTGGCTTAGGTCAACTATTTAAGCGTGCCAGCGCGCCTAACGTCTGTGTTGGTGATGGCGTCATGATGGCATGGCAGGCAGGTTGCCGCTTGGCAAATTTAGAATTTATTCAATTTCACCCAACGGGTCTGGCATTAGATGACAGCAGCTTTCTGATATCTGAAGCATTACGCGGTGAAGGTGGACGACTCTATTGTCCACAGACTGGCGTGCGCTTTATGTTAGACGTTGATGAGCGCGCTGAATTGGCGCCACGCGATATCGTCGCTCGGGCAATAGCCAATCAGATTAGTAGTAACGGACTTGGCTACGTGCATCTTGATATCAGTCACTTGCCAGCCGCATTTATACAGGCACATTTCCCGCAGATTTATCAGACGCTGCTAGCACTCGGTATCGATATGACGACAGACCCTATTCCGGTCGCTCCGACTGCCCACTATAGTTGTGGCGGCGTGGTGACTTGCGCCAATGGTTTGACCGACGTCGCAGGACTATATGCAGCAGGCGAAGTTGCTTATACAGGGCTACATGGAGCCAACCGTTTAGCAAGTAATTCATTGTTGGAGTGTGTGGTGGTTGGTCGCAACATTGCCGCTAATTTGCCACGTTACTTAACAAAATTGGATCGCTTAAAGAACTTAGAAGCTTTAGAAAAAATGCCACAGCCACATACGACTGCCTACTATGAACTGCATCAGTTAGCTGCCGGTATTTGGCAATATCCGACATTAGAAAACACGCAGTTTGTTATTTTACCTTCTTCTAAGCAGTCATCACTCCCAACTTATAATGCCGATAAGGCGTTTCATTCTGACGTAGCTATTGCAGAGATAACTATAGCGTTGAAAGCTCTTTTGACAGCCAATATGGGCATCACACGTAGCGATGAAAAATTAGAGCAAGCATTGCGACAAATTGAGCAGTGGCAAGAGTCAATCGAACATAATAAAACCATGCTATCTGATATGAGTAGTAAAGCCCTTACTACTGACAGTGAGCTTGACATTTTTCAATTGGTGAGGCAATTAGCGTTAGCAACGATGATTGTCCAATCGGCTTATCAGCGCTTTGAGAGTCGCGGTGGACATTATCGCGAGGATTATCCTAACTTAGCTGAAACGCCTTTAACCAGTATCATTCTGCCATTAAGAAAAACTACGCTTAGCTCCTTTTCTCACATTATAGAAAATGAGCGTTGTCCGATACCAGTTACTGACCATATTTAAACCTACGACAGATAACAGATAATAGCCAAACCCATCAAGAGGATATCTAACACTATAGTTAAAGAAGCATTTAAGCTATCATTATGGATAGGCTTAAAATATTACCTCTTCTTTGAGTGTCCATGGCATGGCTTCTGATATTGTGTTTGTAATTGCCCTGATGATAATTGTCAGCTTGGCTTGGAGTGTACTTGCCGTACATCGTCTGCGCAAACGCTTGCCAAAAATCTACCTGATAGCACGCTCGTGGTGGTTGATGTTAGCCGCGCTCTGCACTTGCTATGTGATTGCAAAAATAACGAACGATACGCAAGGTTCTCATTTGCAAGTATATCCCTATCAATGGCTGTTCATTTTATTTTTTATATTAATTGGTTTACGCGGTAGCTACGAGATTAAACGCCTATGGTGTTTACGCAGTAAAGCCGTGCTCATTCATAAACTCCAAGCGCAAGGCTTACAGCCAAGTACGCTCCTGCTACCGAAGACCTCTCTCAATCCGACTCAACACTATACGCGGCTCAACTACTTAGACCTACTACTGAGTGTTACCTTCCTCTCACTCATCATTAGCCTTGTAGCCTTACAGCAATTGACCTGGCAACGCGAACAATATGGCGTTTTACTCTTCGTATTATTTGCCAGTCAGTTTAATGATATTGCCCAATATTTATGTGGGAGACTGCTTGGACGTAAGCTCTTTAAACGAGGTCTAGCGCCGACTATTAGCCCGAATAAAAGCATTGAAGGTGCTATCTTTGGTAGTTTAGTTGCGGCAATCTTGGCAACAGCACTAGGTTTTGGGCTCACCCCTTTTGATTGGTGGGTCTGTCTATTAGCTGCCTATGGCTTGGCTGTAAGCGGTATATTTGGAGACTTGTTGGAATCAGCATTTAAGCGTCAACATGGGGTAAAAGATACCGGAACGATGCTCGCTGGTCATGGTGGGGTATTAGATCGGATAGACAGTTTGCTGATTGGAGTGCCAGTATTTACCCTACTGTACTGGTTATTTGGTTAAATACAATCAAAGCACAGATAGCATAGTCATCTATGCTTTATCTAGTTTACTGCGCAATATCCAATTGAGCACAGGCTTAGGCAAATGATTTAAGGCACTCGTGATATAGCGCATTGAGCGTGGGAATATCGCTAGTTCTACATCATCGTCAATCGCCTGCATAATACGAACAACAGCTGCTTGCGTGCTCATGATAAATGGCTTATGGCTAGCATCGCCATCGTTTAAATCACGTAGTGCTTGAGTATTGATATAGCCTGAAGCAATACAGTTCACTTGGATGTTGTAAGGCGCAAGTGCTGCTCGATAAGCGCTAGCCGTAGCAATCATTGCACGTTTGCTTTTTGCATAAAGGCTAGCATAAGGATAATCCATCGTACCTGCGATAGAGGCAATACAGATGAGGCTAGTTCTGTCACTTCCAGTCAAATCCAACGCCTGATGTGATTGTTTTAACTGCTGCTTTAACTGATCACTTGCCCATCTAAAAACCTGCTCAAATGCCTGTAAATTAATTGCTAGCATTTGGTCGCTATCTGCTTGATTTAAGTGATGGATACGCTCATTGGTATAGCTACCAGCACTATAGATCAGCCTTTGAAATGGAATACCTGACAAATTGTCTAATAACGTTTGCGTTTGATTTGGTTCAGTTAAATCACACACATAAGTTACGATAGCAGGATGCTGGCTATTGATATCGGCTATCTTTGCTGCGCTACTACCAACAACGCTCACCTGCCAGCCAAGCATCTGATGATGCAACGCCAATGCCAAGCCAATGCCACTCGTACCACCAACGATAATAATATGCGGCGCATGGTTTCTAGTGATACCTTTTGCGATGTTTTTCATAATTTATGTTGCTGTATATAGTTGACCGTACGCTGATAGCCATATTGCCATTGCGCCTGCATTTGCTGCACAAAACCGTCATAGTCGCTGTGTATTAGCTCAACAGTCATTTGCTTTAGGTTAAACCGCTTTTGCACATTTTGACCTGCTAACTGCTGTTCATTATCGGCAAATGGTAACCAATGTAGCTGACGGTTTTTATTAATGGTTTCAGTGAGCGCCGACACACTGACTGGTTGATAACTGTGTACTGCTGCCAAGCGCTCATTGGGATCAAAACCAAAGACGCGCTGAATCGCTGGGGCGGCAAGCCATGGGTCATAACCTGCCTTGGTTTCTGCAAATACACTGTTACCCAACTGACAGGCCAGTTCGATAGGTGTGAGATTAATCACCCCACCTAAGCACCAGCCAAGCTCTGCGATGTGTGTGGGCGGTAGATAGTACATGTCAGCCATAGACGCGCGAATCACTGGGGCAAAATCCCATTGCGTCTGTACTTTTACAGACGGGTGTATGCGTCCGTTTGCAAACATATGCGCTGGTGACGTTATTTGTTCGTCAGCCAGACCTGATACGAAATTTGGTAAGCACGGCGGCGCAAATAACAACTCTTGCAGTGCGAGTTTTTCATTATACAAACCATCAGCAGGTGCTTGATACAGTCGGCTAGCAATGATTGCTATCTCTGGTGCTGCCTTATCAGTATTGCCACTATCATTATTACTAGTAGCAAACTGCGACAGCTCATCTAGCCAATACTGCTCGTTATCGATACGAAACATCGCCAGCTGCTGCACCTCACTTAACAGTCGCTCGTAGCTGTCTGCTTGACGTTGTCCTTGTCCATTATCCCTTTGCTTTGATAACCGCCAACGTTTGAGTGCATGTGTCATATAGCGCAGCTTTAGACGTTTATTGGCTTCATCTGGCGCGACATGTCTGATGGCAGTGATGACACGATATAACTCACGGCTGCACATCAATGCTTGCAAATCTTTAGGGTCGGGCGCAAGGTGTACTAAGTAGGCAGACAAACTACCACCGCAAGTACCGACGATAATATCTGGCGCTAAATCATGAGACACTAAGGCTGCATAACTGCCCAAATAGTAACCGAAACGTGACCCTCCCCCTGAAAACAGCTGAACACGTTCATAAGGTTTAACCTGCTCATTGTTCATCTATCACTCATCATCAGTTGATACAGTTTTAATCGCTAACGAAACAGTAAATATCCCAAAGCGATCGATACGCATCGTGACTTTCTTAAAGCCTGCACGCTCAACCAGTTGATCCATTTCTGCTTGCGAACGACAACGCATTACCCAACTACTACCACGGTGATTATTTAGTGTTTTACTGATAAACTCCTGCTCAGGGTGCCACGGTTGGTTGGTATAAATCAGATAACCGCCCGATTTTAAACTGTCATAAATACCTGCCAAAGCTGTCGCTGGTAGCGCATTATCAGAGAATAATTCAAATAACCCTGAAGCAATAGCAAGATCTGATTTTTTAGTATCGGTACTAGTATCATTCGTATGTGCATTGATATAACTGGAAGGATCAAAGGCATCCTTCTGACTGGTCACTACTCGATCAGCAATCACTAACTGCTGTGCTTTTGCTTGCAGTGCCTGAATATTATGCATCTCATAATCACGCAATTCAGCATACAAATCTGTAAATTCTGTCAGCAGATCAAACGCATAAAAACCATGTCCACTAGCGATATCTAATAATTTCGGTTGATATGGCTCAGCGTTTTTTTGCTTGGTAGTCCTAATGTCGGCTAATGCTTCACGTGCCAACTCCAATATATGCTCACGGCGAATGCGAATACCTTGCCAGCCGATATTGTTTAAATAAAATTTATCGACTGCCTGTCCGAATTTATTCTGACCGCTGGGTTTATTATAATAGACATGATCCAGTGAATGACCTGAATCAAATCCATGCTCAAGTCCTGTCGCAATCGCATCGCTAACATGACCAAACTTCTGCATCGCAAAACGGGTAATCGCAAAGTTTGGATTGAATGGTTTAATCGCCAAACGATCCACTTTATCCTTACTGGCACTGTTTAAGTGAGCCGTACTTAGATCAGGGACTTGTACTTGGGTGCTAAATATTTGCTCAGCAAACTCAATACAGTCGGCAAAGACATCGGCTTTATTGGTCTCATGAAAGATTGCATGGTAGCTGTCTGGATACAACTGCCAGCGTTTGATCGGTGTGTTAATCGCTTCATAAAATGTGCGCTCAGCCTGTTTATCGACCACATAATCCTTGCCCGCACATAAGACGAACGTCGGTACGGTGATAGCACCAGCATCATCGAGTAGACGCTGACCCGTTGCATGAGTGTCGATGAGTAAGTCGGTCGAGATACTGTTGGAAATTAACGGATCAGCATTGTAAGCTTGCTGCGCGTCTTTATCATGGGTCAGTACTTGTGCTTTAACATAGCTGCTGACACGTGACATCAGACCTAGCGTACGTGCCACCTTTAGCGATGGTATAAGCAAAGGGCAAATACAAGCGAATACTGAGCGCAGGCGTGCCAAGTATCATGCCGCGAATATTGGGCGCATAATCATGTACCCATGCTGCTGCCAATACCGCGCCGATACTACTGGCGACAATCAATGTATCCTCGATAGCAATGCCAGTCTGTCCCATAACCAACTGGACAAAACCCTCTAAATCTCGCTCAAGCTCGGTAACGCTATCAGCATGATCTTTGATACCCCCTGAGCGCCCATTGCCGCGCGCATCCCACGCAAACACCTGATAGCCAGCTGTTGCAAACTGCTCTCCTAGCTCTGCCAATCGTCCCGAATGCTCATGCCCTCGGTGCAATAAAATAACTTGGCGCAACGGTTGGTTGGCTTGCTTGATAGCTGATTTTTTCATGTCTTCTAAAGGCGTCGTTAGCCAATAGCGATAATAAATAGCCGTGCCGTCGTAAGCGTTATAACAGCTTTCACCATTGATGATTTTAGATGCAGACAAGTCAAAACCAACACTGGCCTGTTCTTCGAATTTTTGACTATCAACGGTTGTGGTTGGCATTTCTTTGAACTCCAATGGGCGAGCGTTATCAGTAGAAGTATTTGGCAAAACAACAGTAAGAGATAGTGAGTTGTTTGTTGACTCACCCAGTACGGATCGCAGCTCAGGTGGGTTACGCCTCAAGTATAACTCTGTCATATAACGTAGTCGATTGAGACAAGTCTTTAATAGCATTATCTCTGTTAGTATAAATAATTGACCTATTCTGACGGCAGGCGAAGCCACCTGCGTTTTAATACCGACTGGCGCTTTGGCTCTAATGCCCATAAACGCACCAAGCATACCTAATAAGAAGGCACGATCGCTTTTACCCAAAAGCCCTTGATTAGCACGAACACCTAACATGGTATCACTAGTAATACCTAACAGCTCAGTGCCAATACTAAGGGCGATCAGAGCAGTGATATGATGCTGAGAAGTTAATATATTCGTTGGCAAATTAACTATTAACGTTTGCTGTTCTTTATCATTGATATGATGGGTCAGAATATGAGGGGTCAGGCTCGCCAATAGCGCTGTATCGGCAATCATATCACCTACTTCGTTTAACACGGCTCCTAGCGTTGATGCCTGCCCATGTTCACGCGCCATCATGCCATCGATGGCATTGAGTGCCATACGTACAAACAATGATGAAGGCAATAAAAGCCACAGCCGCTGCTGTTCAGCTGCTGGTTTGGCAATGATATAAGCAGTACCGATACTTAATAAAACAGCGGATACCGTCACTTGGTTAGCGGTAATATTTTGCTCAACCAGCGTATTGCTTATCGGGCGTAGTTGATTTTGAAACTGAGTTTTGAGCTGATATAGTGACATGAGTCTAGCCAAATATTTTCAGTACTTTAATGTAGCAACAAAAGTTTATAAGGTAAAGAATTACAAAGCGCTCAAAAACGTTCAAACATTTTGAAAAAGATATTTATTAACATCATTATAATCGTCTAATTTTTCCATTTTAGTCAACAATGAGCGATGATTTGCAATGAATCTCAGTGGCTCATATCAATATTGTTAACCTTATATGGTACAATCTTCAGCTTCTTAAAAACGCCTTATTAAAAATGCTGCGAGCCCGTCATCATGGAAAGCCTAGTCACCCTTGTTCTGGTATTAATGCCAATGTTTATTGGCTTTGCCATTCCGTCTAACCCTACTATGACAAAAGTGGCCGACAAAGGTCTATCATACCTGGTATTTATCATCCTAGCTTTGATCGGCATTGAGCTGTCTCAGGTAGAAGGTCTGGGCAATCAGCTGGGTGAAATTGCCTTATATGTCACCGTCCTATCAATATTAACAATTGGTTCAGGATTATTTGCGCTTATGGTGTTTGACCATATACGCCCGTGGCATGCCAAAAAACCAAGCGTAAAATCTAAAGAGCATCGGGTGAGCATTCGAGGTAGCTTGGCGCAAGTGGTTTGTGTGGTGATTGGGATGGTGATTGGCTATTTCTTGCCTGCTGATTATATGCCGCCTGAAAACTCTATGACCGTCATGCTGATGATTTTGATATTACTGGTCGGTATAGGCTTAAAAGGCTCGGGCATCACCTTAAAAGAAGTATTACTGAATAAACGCGGCGTAGAAATGAGTGTCATCTTTACGCTAGCGGTATTGGCAGGCGGGCTTATTTTCGCGCTACTATTTACGGATGTGTCATGGACGAAAGGCTTAGCACTATCGTCAGGGTTTGGTTGGTACTCGCTGTCAGCGATTGTCATGACCGATGCTTATGGCGCGGTTTGGGGTAGTGTCGCGTTGTTTAATGACTTGGTACGTGAGTTCTTTGCATTAATCTTTATTCCGGTATTTATGCGCAAATACCCCTCCGCTGCGGTTGGGCTTGGCGGCGCGACCAGTTTAGACTTTACCTTGCCTATCATTCAGCAGTCAGGTGGTCTAAAAGTCGTGCCACTAGCGATTAGCTTTGGTTTCCTAATTAATATTGTCTCGCCAGTACTGATGGTGTTCTTTTCAGCGCTTGGCTAAGCTATATTTTGTAGATCAGCTTATTCGTATTTGATATTACGATTATTTTATTACTAACCATCTGTTTAACTAGCTTATCGATGGTTTTAGAGTCTTCATTACGTAAATGGCTTTTAAGATAGTTTGTTAAACTTGACTTTTTGGATGGTCGAGTACCTGCTGGTCTACTTTTTAGCTGTGCTATTGCACGTTGATATGTTGTAGCAGAGTCTTTGCTATTCTTATTATCATCTTGTGAAACTTTACTCGAATTTCCTTTGATATTATCGAAAGGTGAGTAATAGATAGCTTTGTTATCCTGTTTTATTATTGCCTTTTTTTTGAGGTAAGTTACAACTAAATCAATTTGATCCTGACTATTTGCTTGGCGATAACTTGCAAGTTTTTGCTTGATCACATTATTCAATCCATCAATTTCTTTTGCCTTACTTCGTAAAACTTGATCAGTGACTAAATCTAATATTCCTTGACTATCTATTTTATAAATTAATTTTTCTTCATTTTCATTAAGGCTAATAAGTCCTGCTTTGATAAATTTTCCAAAAACCTGTTCAAAAATATAATCTTGCTCAGTACTATTAAATCTCTTTAGTACTGTCACTGGAACGTACTTCTTTATCGAGTACAATAGGTTAGATTTATAGCCCGGTAAAAACACCTTACGATTGACAATGCTATCAAAAACCAACACGTAACACTCATGTATAACCGATTTGGGAACACTCTCTTCAAGGCTTTGCTCTAAAGATTTTTTATTGTCCATGGCAACGCTAGTAACGTCATCACACAAAACATGATGACTGTCTTCGATGACAAGTTGGCTTTTTTTTATATCTGATGCACTTTCTATGTTTGACTCGTAAGCCACAGTTAGCTGATTAGCATTTTCTAACCGCATGATACTCATACCATCATAGGCACTATTGAGATGCTCAACCAAGATATCATAACCACTATCTCTTGCTAAAATACAAACATCAGCACTAGGATCAATTTCAGAGATTTTGCCAAGATAAAAAGACAAGTAAAAATCTAGCGCATTCTTCCCTGCATGTTGCATCTTAATAATGTGCAAATTTTCATTATCAAACCTGAGCAAGTTTTCAACCAATTCAAGAGGTAGACTCTTCTGCTGATTAATACCCAAAAAAAGCCATACATGACATTCATCCACCTCTACATTATCGAAGCTTTTGGGCTGAATGTTCTCATAGTCGATTAAAATGTGCTTCATGAAAATATTCTTATTATTTAATTTAAATTGTTATTCCTAAACCCCACTCGCTTGCTTAGCAAATAAACGCATCAATGGCTTGATTTTGCTGACTCGGTACATACCCTCATTACGTATCTGCTGCACAGGACGCATTTGTGCAAGCGACCCTGCAAATAACCAATTAAGCGCAGAAAAGCTGTGCATCATCAGGCTATTATGCGGACGGCGCGAACGCTCATAATGACGTAGCGTTTGATTGCTGCCCCAAAGCGTACCGCCACTACGGGTAAAGTCATGCGTTAGCTGCTCACATAATACTTGCACGTCCAGCATACCAAGGTTCAGTCCTTGACCTGCCAGCGGATGTACGCCATGAGCTGCATCGCCAATAAGTACCAAGTTATCAGCGACGTAGCTTTTCGCTTGCTGTGCCGCTAATGGAAAACTAGCGATAGACTCAATCTGATTAATCGCACCCAACTCGTAATTGCTGGCAGCTGCTAACTTATCAGCAATAAATCGATCTTCTTCCTCTATCAATGCCAACGCTTGATTGCGCGGCAATGTCCATACGATCGACTGCCAATGCTGCGGGCTTGCCTTATCAACATCGGTTATATCAGCTAGTGGCAATAGTGCCAACGTACCTGTTGGTAGCATAGCTTGACGTGCTGTCGCTTGATGTGGTTTCTCAGTCTGAATCGCACAGCAGATGGCAGTTTGTTTATAGTCAAGTGTATCTACGCCAATCCCTGCTTGCTGACGGACAAATGAACCGCGCCCATCAGCACCAACTAATAGACACGCATCAATCGCTTCGCCATTGTCCAGAGTTACACGGTAGCCTTGCTGCACCCCTAGCCAATCCATATTGACAACTTTATGACCAGCGATAAGGGTCAGATAGTCACTGACATCAGCTTCATGCAAGCGTTGCCATAATGCGTGCTCGATAACAGCAGGCTCAACCATACTACCTAATAATATAGGCTCATAATTTTTACTGCTATTATCCTCGGCGCCGCTGTCTTCACTTTCGCCAAATAATAACTCACCCATCCCATTGAGCTGCCATACCTGCATTTGCGAGTAGTCTGCTTTGCGCTTAGAGACGGTAATATGTTGCCAAGCGCTAATATCTTTAAGCAAATTAATACTAGCCATACTGAGTGCATAGACACGTGCATCACGTTTGCTAAGTATATCTTGCCAAGCTGATTCATCACGCTCAGGACGGGCATCAATCAACGTCACTGGCATTTTATCTTGCGCCAACTTTAGAGCAAGCGTTGCCCCAACGATACCGCTACCGATAATCAGCGTATGGTTGTTTTTCATAAGGTGTCTCTCAATATTGTTCAATATTAGAATGCTTATTATCAATCTTAATTACAGTTAGTTGATTCAGTTTAAAAGAGAGACAAGGCAACCGAGTGCAGCTGTATAGGCAATACTTCAAGCGAGGTTAACGCTGTCACTCTTTTAAAGAGGATTTAACTATAGCGCTATGATTTTAGACCCATCGCATAAGTGGCGACTAGTGGTTTAAGATTTGGCAATTTATCAAAGGCCAATAGCGCCATATTTCGTGCCAGCTTAATCGCTGGGTTAGGATGCGTGAAGCCATGTACCACCGCATCACAAAAACGAATCACTCGCTTCTGGTCAGTTTGGCGTGCTTTTTCATAACGCTTTAATAACTGTGCATCACCAATATCTGCGCCTTTGAGCACTTGTGTGTTCAGCATTTGTGCCAATACATGAGCATCTCGCATACAGAGATTAAAGCCTTGACCAGCGACAGGATGCAGAGTGTGAGCTGCATTGCCCATAATGACGCAGCGCCCTTCTACCTGCTTATCCGCTAGTACGCGGGTCAATGGATAGGCGCCGCGGCGACCAGCAGCGGTAAACTTGCCAGCGCGTTGATCGAAAGCTTGTTGTAATGTCTGCAAGAAATGGGCGTCGTCTTCTAAATATCTGGTTTCTTCACCTGTTGGGCATACCCATACGACAGAGCGTCTGTAACCCTGTTGATAATCATCATTGCCATCGCCTTCTGGATCAGTCAATGGGAGCACGGCAAGCGGGCCTGCTGGACTAAAACGCTCAATCGCTGCATGCTCGTGTGGCGTATCTGTCTCTACTACTCCAACGATCGCCGTTTGCTGATAGTCATACGTGGTTGTACTGATATCTAGCAGTTGGCGTACCGTAGAGTCGCGCCCATCACAAGCGACTAATACGCTGGCTTGCAGCTGCTGCTCGTTTTCGGCTTCATCATTGTAATTAAAGCTAAGCGTCACACTATCGGCCTGCTGTTGGACAGTCGTCACATTGGCATTATCTATCAATGTAATTAGTGGCTCTTGCTGTGCGGCTAATAAAAGCTTACGACCCAGCCAAGCGTTTTCGATGACTTGTCCAAATGACTCGACCTTTTCCTCTGCTTTATTCAGCTGCGCACGCCCAAAACTGCCTTGCTCACTAATCTGTACGGTATCGATACGGCAGGCATGGCTTTGTAACTCATCCCACAGGCCAATCTCTTGATATATTTGTACCGTGCGCCGTGATAACGCTGTATTGCGACTGTCTAAATAATGGCTGCGAGTCCTATCATCCGTTGGACTGATGGTTGGATAGCTGTTTTTTTCTAATAAGGTGCTCGCAATACCGTGATGGGCCAATAGCAATGCAAAGGACAAACCGACATGACCACCACCCGCGATAAGCACTTGCTGGTCAGTTATCGCTTCTTTGTTTTTAGAGATGCTGTCGAACTTTTTAGGTATGCTATCAGCATTGGATAAATGTGAATCAGTATCTTGCATCGTTATTTTCCTAGTATAATTTTTTAGACAAGCAATTTATTAATGATAGATAGCCGCTCGTCACTGACGTTATTTTATAATTTTTATCATTTCACTACTGTTGTTAGATAGGTTGCAGCAAACTATGGTATCGCCCATAGATTACCACAAATTGTCTATTCTGCCGTGGTCTTAACCGTAGACAAATCGTTTCTCCACTCTCATCATAAACGAGATTTATATTTATAAAACTCAAAAACCTTAGTCTTATTAAAGCGCTATCATACGATGGGCAGCGATGAATCATATAGAACTGATAGCAATATCAAATCGATCTATAGAAAATCGCTGTAGCAGTTGCAATCCGCATACAAAAACAGCGTTATCTATCTGATGTATGGCTTGAAATTTGAAAATTCTCTACCATAATGAAGGCAAGACTTTTCATTATTTTCATTACTTTTATTTACGACCTTCCACAAAAACAACAATAATATTGCCGTCATTTTTATCATCTACAATTTTTTACCACCTAAATACTGTAACGCCACTAACTATTTTATCTCTGCAACCCGTCACGCAATTAAAACCAAATCATAGCGTCGGGTACACAATAAAAGGATAATCGCTTGACTGACTCCATGAGCCGCCGTATAAAGTTTGAATCACTGACCCCAGCACAGCTAAAAACCGTGCTTGGTGAATACAACAATCACATGAAATATATCCAAGAACGCCTCGATATTAAAATCATGCAGCGCCAAGGCGATTTTTGCCTGAGTGGCGATGTGACCAATGTCGAACGTGGTGAACGTATTATCTACAAAATGGTAGATGAAGCACAGAACACCAAAGACATCAGTGCAGAAGAGCTGCATCTCATCATCCAATCTAGCCTCTCTCGTGATGAAGACATCGAAGAAGACGAACAAGATCACGATGACATGGAATATGATGAAGATTTGGATGAGGCTAGCGAGTTTACGCCCATCAGTTTACGTACACGTAAAGGCCGTATCGTTCCGCGCGGTGGCAATCAACAGCGTTACGTAAAAAACGTCCTGAGCTCTGATGTGTCATTTGGTATTGGGCCAGCTGGTACGGGTAAAACGTATCTAGCGGTGGCATGTGCTGTAGATATGCTTGAGCGTAATGAGATTGAGCGTATTTTGCTAGTGCGTCCAGCGGTAGAAGCTGGCGAAAAACTGGGCTTCTTGCCAGGTGATTTGACCCAAAAGATCGATCCGTACTTACGCCCGCTATATGACGCACTCTATGAGATGATAGGCTTTGAGAAAGTCGGTAAAATGATTGAGCGTCAGATTATCGAAGTAGCACCGCTTGCCTATATGCGTGGTCGTACTCTGAATAACTCATTTGTCATTCTAGATGAAGCGCAAAATACCACGCCTGAACAGATGAAAATGTTTTTGACGCGTTTGGGCTTTGGCTCACGTGCCGTCATCACTGGGGATATTACTCAGGTCGATTTGCCACGTGGTCATAAGTCAGGCTTGGCACAAGCAATGGATATTCTAAAGGATATCGAAGAGATTCATATCACAAAGTTTGATTCAAAAGACGTCGTACGACATCAATTGGTACAACAAATTGTTGAAGCCTATGACGTATTTGATGAAGAGCAAATGGCTTTAGAAGAAAAACGTAAGTTTGAACGTATTAAAGAACAAGAGCGTAGACAAGCCGTCGCTAATGCAGCAGCCAATCTGTAATAATCAAGCTAATCATTGAATTACAATCATTTGCTATAAGCATTTAGCTTGTACAAGAAAACCGGATTACTAAAAGTAGTCCGGTTTTTTCTTACCAACAGTTTATTGAATTTAGCCCTTTCGCTACTAGTCGCCTACCAGTAACTTAGCTATAGTAGCCTCTATATATTCTATACATAGGTCTCTATTTATTAGCCAAAAATTTAGCGATAAGATAAACAGTGATTGAACTACTTTTATAGTAAAAAACTGGCAAATAAATCACCTAGAAGATGCAGCGTTAGAAACGCATTTATTTATAATAAAAAGGACAGCAATATGAGCCAACCTGACAATACTAATTTCGATGACAAGATTGCTAGCAATCATGCCAGCTTAGCAGCACTTGATATCAGTGCGACCGACAGTATTGAAGATGAAATATTAGATACTTTTTATAATCGCGAGCATTTACTATCAGTCCTGATGGCGACTTTAGATTATATAGACGGTCGTATTAATAATGGTCTGACCCTACCCTATTTTGCAGATATTGATCCTGAGCTGTGGCAAGAAAAGTCTAAAACGCTAGATATATATATCACTGATGACGTCGAAGGCCGTGCTTTAAATCTAGAAGCACGCGGCAAGGACTATGCGACCAATATTTTGTCTTATCCAAGCGAATTGCCTGCTGCCGTCATTGAGCTAATGCCAACGTTGCCTCTTGGAGAGCTGGTTATCTGTCATGAAGTGATGGTACGTGAAGCGGCTGAACAGGACAAAACCGTGGCGCAGCACATCAGCCATTTGCTAGTGCATGGCGTGCTACACCTACTGGGTTTTGATCACGAGCTCGGACAAGCTGAGCAAGATGAGATGGAGTACTTTGAAATTGAGATATTGGCAGGCCTAAACCTACCAAACCCTTATGTCTAAACTAGCACTGCTTTATTAAACAGTCTTCTAACTATTAAGCAGCTACTCATTAATCTTTAGTTAATGGTAGCTTTTGCGCTTGACCCATTTGGTTGATCATATGGTCTAAGCCTTTAACATGGACACTGCGCTGCGGGAATGGAATCTCGATTTTCTCATCATCTAAAGCTTGCTTGAATTGCTCCAATAGCTCGCATTGCATCGACCACCAGTCGGCATTGGTTGTCCAAACGTTTAGGGTAAGATCTACTGAATTATCGCCTAGATTGGTTACTCGTACGATAGGCTCAGGATCAGTGAAAGCCAATGGGTTATTTCTTGCCAGACTTAACATCACGTCTTTAGCCGTTTTGATATCAGCATCGTAGCCAATACCGACTGTAATATCGACGCGGCGATTGGGTAGCGCTGTATAATTGACCACAGGTGAAGTCGTGATATCGCTATTAGGAATGATGATATCGTGATTGTTAATGGTCGTCAGATGGGTATTAACCAAGGTAATCTCTGTCACTGTACCTGTGTAGCTACTAATCTGTACGTAATCGCCGCGTACAAACGGGCGAAACGTCACAATCATAATACCAGCGGCAAAATTTGATAGCTGGTCTTTTAATGACAAACCAACGGCAACAGCGGCACCACCTAAGATCGCAACGACCGAAGTAGTCTGTACACCGACTTTGCTAAGTGCAGCTAAAATCACTACGACCAGTAGCACGCCATACAATAGACGACTTAAAAAACTAGCAACTGTCTCGTCCAGATGGCTACGCGTCATCAAGCGATCGGAAAAAGCGACTGCCTTTTTGGCAAGCCAACGTCCAACGATAAATATAAGTATTGCTAAAGCGACTTTAATGACCAGCTCTAGGGCATTGCTCGTTAAGGTAGCGACATCGACGGTAAAACCTAAAAATTCCATACTGACTCTTTATTTTATAGCTGTGTGTTATGAACTTGGATATCTGTGATTATAAAAAATAGTGCGTTAAGCGTTATTCTTAACAATTGTATTTTCAGTGACATTTTTTCAGTAACTTTAATTTCAGTAGCTTTTTTCTTAGTGCTTGTCTTCTTAGCACCTATCTTCTTAGTGCATGAATACATTAACCTTAGTACGTTACTTCGACTGTATCACTATAGCGGTAAGTACGTATCAAGCGCAGCTCGACGATATCGCTCATGTCTTCGGTGAACTTACCAAAGGGTGCAGCTTGTCGTACCGACTGCTTGGCCGCTTCATCCAATATCGTAGAGTTTGAGCTTTCAAGCAAACGAATGGCCTTGATATTGCCGTCGTTACTGATGATAACCATTAGCCGTACTTCGCCCGTAATGCCTTGAGCGCGCGCTTGCACGGGATAATGCAAGTTACCCACACGCTCGACATGCTCGCGAAATGTATTGATATAATCGGCTGCCGCACCCCGTGTGGTCGAATTACTATCCATCGTCACGACTTTGGATTTGGTCGCATAGACCTGCTGACGCTGAGATAGCTGAGCTTCTAAGGTTGCAATCTGCTTACGTAGCCGCTCTTCTTGTGCCATCGCATCATCTTGCGCTTGCTCGCTGTCATTATCCGACTCTACAGTGGCCTGACGCCAACTTAACGTCGTGCGTAGGTAGCTTTCTTGATAGCGCTGCTGACGCACTTTACGCTGTAAGTTAACGATGTCTTGAGTCTCACTCATTTGCTCAGCAGACGTTGCACTTAGCTGATTGTTCTCTTGTCTTAGCTGCTCTTCTATTGTACCGCCGCCTTCTTGTGAAGCATTGGCAATAAAGTGTGCATCTTCACTGGGTTGCATATTGTCGGTCAGTACCTTTGCCACATCTTGCATCATAGCAGCTGGGTCTTTTCCCATAGAGAAGCTAATTCCGAAAATAATCAGCACATGAACAGCCACTGCAATAACAATGGCGACAGGCAAACTTATATCGCGCTTGGGCGCTTGCGCGGAAAAATGATAGCTCTGTGAGTCTTTTATATAGGCCACAATGAATCTCAGCTTATGAGCACATCAGTACAAAGCACTATTTAACAAGTGTTGTAACGATAGGCATGATTTATACTGGCGCTATCATAACATGACATAGAATTATGTCGCCAGTATAAGCACTGAGACGGCATTTTGACATTTACCATACAGTATTGGTAACCTTATCCGCTAATTGAAAAACATGCATTTAAGAATGTACAAGGCAGACGAAACACTGTCTATACCAAATGAATTGCTATAAAACGCATGTGTTCATTTTGAAGCCACTGGATTTGTTATATACTGCTTTAGCATAATAGCATTAGTAGCACGATACTTTGCAACAATCAGAACTGTGCATCGTGTTGATTAGGCACGGCAGATTATCAAGCAGCACAGTAAATGTAGATTCACTATGCACCAGTATCAGAGGTCAGTTTTTCGCTTTTGCTACCTATCAGTATAAAAATTACTAATGGTCGTAGATATTTAGAAATTATAGATGATTAGCTTTCGTTCAAATTAACGATAGCATGCAAAGTTTGTTTAGCCATTTTTACGTCACCGATTGAATGACGCGCCCTATAAGGATAATAAGTTTGAGTGACTTTGATAACGTGAATAATTCAGACAATTTTGATGAGTTCTTCGAGAGTATTGGCTATCGTTTTGACGAGTCATTCGGCAGTGGTTGGGAGCGTATCGCCCAATCGGTTAAAGATATCTATAATAAGACGACGGACAAGTTCGAAGATGAGTTGTCATTGCCAGTGGCACAGACTTACGTTAATGATGCACTACAAAAATTCGTCACCGACAATGTAAAAGCCATTTTAGAGCTACGTGTCGAGATGCATGAGGATTGGTTTCGTTTGTACTGCACTGTCAATGCAGGCGGCATCTATGCCGAGGTGGCAAGTAACTTTAGCTTAGTTCACGTCCAACTCGATCGCAATGTGCAGCGCTTTGTATTTGGTCAGCAAACTTATACCGATATATTGAATCTGCGCTGCGAATCTTTCGTGAAACGTCAAGGCGTCAAACTGGCGATTTGGTTTTATCATAGCGTCCTCAAAAAAGACCCTTTAGGCTTTATTCTGTCGTACGTCAATATTGCTCGCGCAAAAGACGAAGTGATTTATCTCGATATCCATCGTTGGTTAAAAAACAACAAGAAAATCATGAGTACCTTGCATAAGGTACAGATAAATTATGGCGAGCTAGAAGAAGAGCAAATGATTTTGAAGGCTCAAATCAACTATCGTGATTTACTGGCGGCCAGCAGTAACGAAGATATCATCGGTGATGATGATGATCCTGAATTGATGCAAGGCCCTATTAACCCCGTAGACGATGCGACTGAACCAAGCCAAGAGTAAGTCGCTAATTTTTTATCCCATAAGACAATACTTTATCCCATAAAAAAACGCTGCATCTTAGAGGTTATTGGCCTTATAGATACAGCGTTTTTTTATTGGAGTCGATAACTACCAGTAGTTCTCTACGGCAATATTACCCTCACCGCGGCGATTCATCACCAGTCCCAATGTCTTTAATGCCTCTTTGGTATCTTCTACCATATCTGGGTTGCCGCATAGCATGACATGCGTAGTATCAATATCTAATGCGATACCCGCACGCGCTTGCAACGTGCCCTCTAGCAACAGCTTCGGCAGACGCTCTGACAATGCACCTTCGACAGGCTCACGAGTGACGATTGGGATAAAGATAAGCTTTGCTGGATTATCAACCAGTGTACCGAAGTCTTCTTGTAGGCTTTCGATTTTCTCAACGTAAGCAAGTTCATCGAGCGAACGTGCGCTATAAGCCAATACGATGTGCTCGTAATCTTCCCATGTCTTTAAATCTTGCAGCATTGACAAAAACGGTGCTAAACCAGTCCCTGTTGCTAGCAGCCATAAGTCTTTGGGCAATGGTTTTTGGTAACGTGCTAACGTCAAAAATCCAAATGGCATCGTATTAAGTAGCAGTTCATCACCCACTTGTAAATGCTGCAATTGCGAGGTAAATGCACCATCAGGAATCACGATAGAGAAAAACTCTATCACCTCATCAAAGGGCGAAGAGACAATCGAATACGCGCGAAAGACATCTTCATTCAATGCGCTATCAGCAGTTTCATCACTTGCATCAGTCTGCTGGTAATATTTCAATTGACTGGGATTGACGCCTAAACGTACAAACTGCCCCGCTGTAAACTTAAAACTATCGGGACGGCTGACGGTAAAGCTAAATAAGTTCGGCGTCCATGTAGTTTTACTGAGCACCGTTACTGTTTGAATATTATCACTCATAATTATTCGTCACTTATACTTTATTAAACTGTATTTTTATAAGATACCTTTGATAGGCAAAAGAAAATAAATACCAAAAAGGTGAGCATAAAAAAAGATGCGCCAAGCTTATCATAAAGCTGGCGCATCTTGGTTTTTTAACCGTAACAACAGATAGATCGCAGCGACTTATCTGCCGTATTAACTCAGCGACATTACCAAATGCGAGCCAAACTTGCCCACTCAATCATACTATTTGGCAAGATACCAAAGAATAGGATAATCGCCGTCACAGCGATGACCATAATACCACCGGTTCGAATACCCCATTGCCCAGACACGTCAAACTCGATGAACTGCTTAGGACGTTTGAACAGCGTGAGTAATACACGTAAGTAGTAGAATAAACCAATCGCACTACCCAAGATAATCATCGCAGCTAAGAACCAGTTGGTGCCTTGTACCGCAGCTAAGATAGCAAATAGCTTGGTGATAAAGCCTGCCGTCAATGGAATACCAGCCAATGACAACATCATGATTGTCATGACAGCGGTCAATACTGGACGACGCCAGAATAGCCCTTGATAATGAGTCAATTCATCCGCTTCACCAGATAAGCGATACGGGCTCGACATCAACGTCACTACGCCAAAAGCACCGATAGAGGTAAAGGCATAGACTGCCATATACATACTAGAGATACTATCTGCGGCTGAGCCAATGCTGACAATCACGATCATCACATAACCCATATGGGCAATAGATGAGTAACCGAGTAGACGCTTAAGGCTAGTTTGACGTACTGCCAATAAGTTACCTACCAAGATAGATAATGTTGCCATGACCATCAATAGCATCTGCACTGATGGCAATGCCAGCAAAGCAGTATCGATTAAGAAACGCACAGCCAGTGCCATCATCGCCACTTTTGATACTGATGCTAAAAAGGTAGCAATAGGCGCTGGTGCACCTTCATAAACATCTGGCGTCCACATATGAAAAGGAGCAGCCGACAGTTTAAAGGCAATACCAAACATCATCATCGCCGCGCCAAGTATCAATAGCGGCGACTCAAACAGATTGCCCAATACCATGCTGATTGGCTTAAAGGCCAAGGAGCCCACTTCAGCGTAGATAAAGGCCATACCCATCAACAAGGTAGCCGATGCCGTCGCTGACAACACTAGGTACTTGAGTCCCGACTCCAGCGAACGGTTGCGCATATAGGTATAAGACAATAGACCATAAAGCGGCACTGAGAGCATCTCTAAGCTCATAAAGAACGATGCCATATGCTGAGCACTGACCATCAGTAGCGCACCAACCGTCGATAGCAAAATGAGCAGATACAGCTCATCTTTATTGTCTTTTAGGTCAGCTAAGTACGCATAAGATAACGTACAGCAAGCCAAGGCACAGATTAAAATCACCACCATGTTGAACTGAGCAAAGTTATCAATAACAAATAACTGCTCAGCGTTTGGTACCATCGTACCGCTTTCGATGACACCAGTCATCTGACCGATTAAGGTAAACAGGCCAATATTTAAACCGATTACCGTGACAGTACCCGTAACCATATGCGAGCGTTTGACGGTGATGGCAATCATTACCAGCAACACCGTAATCACCACGGAAATGATTGGTGCGTAAGGTAGCAATCCCATCAAATCATTCATCGTAATATCATTCATGACTTAACGTGCCTCCATTGCATCAAGCAGTTGCGACGCATCTACCTGTGTTACTTGACTGTATATATAAGCATTATTAATCCACTGCATCGCATGGCTTGAGGTATCAAGGAACGGCTGTGGATATAATCCGAGCCATACCAAACCAGCAGCCAACATCAATAATAGCGACAGCTCACGTTTGCCCAAATCTTTTAGCTTACGGGGTGGTAAACCATGTGACTTGGTCTCATGCGCAGCCAATGCTTCGATGTTGTTTTTACCAAACAATGCACGATGAATTAAAATGAGCGAGTATAGGCCTGCGAGTACCAAGCTGAAAGTGGCAAATACCACAAACACTGGATACTGAGCAAATGAGCCAAATAAAATCATAAACTCGCCAATGAAGTTACCGGTCCCTGGAATACCAAGTAAAGCGGCACAAAAGAACATTAATATCGGCGCATAGTAGCGGAACTGACCCCACATACCGCCCATCAGCGTCAAATCACGCGTGTGCAGACGCTCATATAATTGCCCTGCCATGATGAACAATGCCGCTGAGCTAAGCCCGTGCGCGAGCATCTGAATCATCAACCCTTGCAAGCTGAGTAACGTTCCGGCATAAATGGCCAATACCACAAAGCCCATGTGCGAGATACTGGTATAAGCCAATAGGCGCTTCATGTCAGTTTGCATAAAGGCTAGCCAAGCACCATAGAAGATACCAATGGTACCCAAAGTCATGGCGATCGGTGCAAACTCTTGTGAGGCGGCTGGAAACAATGGCAAGACAAAACGAATCAAACCATAAGCAGCTGTCTTAATGAGCACACCGGCCAAATCCACCGAACCTGCAGTAGGTGCCTGTGCGTGCGCATCTGGCAACCAGCCATGGAAAGGAATGATTGGCAGCTTCACCGCAAAGCCAATAAAGAAGCACAGCATAATTGGGTATTCCCAACCACCAAGTGAGGTGCCGAGTAAGTCATTATAATTAAAGCTCACTACCCCTTTTTGGGCGTAGCTGATAATGACCAACACCAAGATACCGATGAGCATGATAAGCCCAGACGCTTGGGTATAAATAAAGAACTTGGTTGCTGCATATTCTTTGGTCTTGCCAACGACATCATGACCCCAAATGGCGATCAAGAAGTAGATAGGAACCAGCATCATCTCCCAAAAGAAGAAGAATAAGAACAGATCAATCGCTAAGAAAACACCGATGACGCCGCCCAAGCTCCACAGCAGGTTTAGATGGAAGAAACCAACACGACGTTGAATCTCATTCCACGAACAGGCAACCGCGGCTATACCGAGCAGTCCTGTCAATCCCACCATCAATAAAGACAAACCATCTAATGCCAAGTGAAAGCTGATACCGAAGCTTGGTATCCATGGCACACTGAACTCAGCTACCCATGGCACGTTTGCATCCGGCGCAATCACTTGCTTACTCATGCCACTATAGTCGCCGTATTGCCACAGCACTAGTGACAATGCAAAGGTCAACGTCATACCAATTAAGGCAATCCAGCGCGGCAGACGTTTATTAAACCGCTCTACCAACCAACACAGCAACCCTGCAATAAAAGGAATTGCGATTAATGCTGGTAGCATCCACGTTTGTTGTAACTCAATCATCTTATACCACCGTCATCATTACCAGCACTAGCAATACAGCAACACCCAAGCCAAAGCTTGCAGCGTAGCCTCGAAGTGACCCTGTTTGCGTCGCAGACAATACTTTATTACCCGCTGAAGCCAGCTTAGGTAACAACAGCCACGTTTTATCGATAGGGTCGGCTTTAAATAAGCGGCCGATGAATAAAAAGGGTTTTACGAAAATCACATCATATAGCGCGTCGAAACCTAGGCCATGATAGCACCAGTGATATAGCGCCCCACCAATACGTGAGCGCTTAAAGCTGGTGAGCAAGCGACCTTTGTTGACGACATACAATAGTGCGGCCAATATCAAACCTGCTGCCATGGCACCCATCGCGATATATTCTGCAGTGTGCTTAGCATGTGCTTGACCTGCGACTTCTAATAGATGGCCAACGCTCTCTGGCAATACCCCATCTAATGGCGGTGTAATCCAAGCACCAACGGCTGTAGATAGCACTAGCAACACGGTCAAAGGCAACCAATACGACACACCTGATAGCTTATGAGCATGGGTTTTCTCTTCACCAAAGAAGATAATCCAAATCATACGGAACGTATAAATGGCCGTTAAGAACGCACCAAATACACCCATATAGAATAATACTAGATGACCTGTAGCATAGGTTTCCCAAAGAATTGCTTCTTTAGAATAAAAACCAACGGTAACCCAAGGTATGGCAGCGAGCGCACCACCACCGACGATATAACACCAAAATACCAATGGTATCTTTTTGCGCAGACCGCCCATCTTAAAGATATCTTGCTCGTGATGTACCGCAAGAATAACCGCACCTGATGATAAGAATAGTAATGCTTTAAAGAAAGCATGGGTCATCAAATGGAAGATTGCCCCTTGCCACGCACCCACGCCGAGCGCTAAGAACATATAGCCAATTTGACTCATGGTTGAATACGCAAGGATACGTTTAATGTCTGTTTGCGCGAGCGCACAGAATCCAGCAACGACCAGCGTCAATGCCCCGACGCCGCCAACCCAATACAATAAGATACCTGGGGTCAGCTCAAACAATGGATGTAGACGAGCAATCAGATAAACACCTGCCGTCACCATTGTTGCCGCGTGAATCAATGCCGATACTGGTGTTGGACCTGCCATCGCATCAGCAAGCCATGTATGTAGTGGCAACTGGGCTGACTTACCCATCGCGCCGCCGACCAACATCATCGTGGTAAGCATCATCGTTGGGTTATTAACATCGAATACTTCTGGCGCGCGCGTAATAATCTCTTGAATATTAAGCGTACCGAACTCGCGGAACAATAAAAACAAACCAAAGGCTAAGAACACATCACCGACACGCGTGACGGTAAAGGCTTTCATAGCAGCGCGACCATTGGCTCTGTCATGGTAATAATAACCAATCAATAGGTACGAACAGATACCCACGCCTTCCCAACCGAGATATAGCAAGAACAAATCATCTGCGAGTACCAGTAACAACATACTGGCCACAAACAAGTTCATATAGCTAAAGAAACGAGCAAAGCCAGTGTCGCCTTTCATATACCAAGAGGCAAACAGATGAATCAAAAAGCCAATCCCAGTAATGACACCTGTCATGGTCAATGCAAGACCATCAAAGCTCAAACCGAAATGTGGCGCAAAGTCGCCAACTTGGAACCATGTCCATAGCGGAACTTCAATTACCGTTCCAGCTGGATTGGTGGTCAAAAAGGTATAGCTAACCACTAGCGTGCATAATGCTGAGAGCAGCATGCTACCCACGCCAACAATCGCTGCGACCGTCTCTGATAATTTGTCGCGCATAAAGGCTAAAATCAAAAAGCCAATGAGCGGGAATATAAAGGTTAATGGTAATAAACTCATGACATCATCCTTTCATCTCATTGGCGCTATCGACATCGAGATGCCCACGCTGATGATAAAAACGCAATAATATTGCCAGACCAATCGACGCTTCAGCCGCGGCCAAGGTCAAAATAAAGATAAACATAATCTGTCCGTCTGGATCGACCCAGCGACTACCTGCTACTACAAATGCCAATGCTGCCGCATTCATCATGATCTCAAGACTCATTAGCATAAATAGGAAGTTACGTCGTACCATGACGCCGCACAGACCGATGGCAAATAAAATACCTGCCAAAATCAGTCCATGACTCATGGGTATCATACCCAGTACATTTTGCGCCTCAGCAACTGGCTGTACTAAGCCTGCCACCTCGTGGGCAAACGGCACGTTTGACACATCTTGTGCCACGCTTGCTGCTAGTACCATTAGTCTGACTCCTTGCGCGTAACTTTGTTCGCACCTACTTGACTGCCTGCTTTCGTGCCTACCTTCATACCTACATAGTCATGCGGATCAACATCTTTATATTCGTAAGGCTTAGCCATTTCTACGCCATCATGCTGTGTAAGCGTACTATCATTGTCGTATTGTTTGATACTACCTACGCTTGGCTTGAAATTTTGGCTATCATTACCAATGACCTCATCGTCGACTGTCTCTTTACCTAAATGATAAGCGGCGACCAAGGCTGCTAATAATAGCAATGCTGCTACTTCAACCAGCATAATGTATTTGGTAAATAACACCGTACCGACTGCTTTGGCAGAGATAGTCGTGCCACCCATCATGACAGCTTCATCATGATTCAGACCAATCATCGCGTAGAGCACAACGGCAATGATTATCGTCAACCCTGTTGGAATCGCCCAAGTTCCTGCATCGAGCCAACGCTCTTCGCGCTCGTCATTACTCATGCCCAAGTTCAGCATCATGATAACGAAAACAAATAGCACCATAATGGCACCAGCATAAACAACAATCTCTAGCGCACCTGCAAACGGCGCTCCTAATACAAAAAATATCCCAGCAATTGCCAATAACGACACAATCATCGATAAGATAGCATGCACTGGATTGGCCTGAGTCACTACGCGCAGACTGGCAAATATCGCCACTGCTGCAAGTGAATAAAACCCAGCCAATTCAGGATGGTTCAAAATATTCATCATGGTAGCAAGCTCCTTAGATCAATCGGTGCAGACTCATTTTGTGCTGCGCCTTTTGGTTTATCTGCTACCGCCATACCTGTCACACGATAATAGTTATAATCAGGGTATTTACCTGGTCCTGAAATGAGCAAATGCTCTTTTTCGTAGACCAAATCTTGGCGTTTATATTCACCCAGCTCAAAATCTGGGGTCATTTGAATCGCTGTCGTTGGACAGGCTTCTTCACACAATCCACAAAAGATACAGCGTGAGAAATTGATACGGAAAAACTCTGGATACCAACGTCCATCTTCACGCTCGGCTTTTTGTAATGAGATACACCCTACCGGACATGCCACCGCACACAAGTTACAAGCGACACAGCGCTCGTCTCCATCAGGATCACGCGTTAGGACAATACGTCCACGAAAACGCGGCGGTACAGGTACCGGCTCTTCAGGATAAAGGATGGTATCACGCGGTCTGAGCGCATGACTATTGACCATCCACATGCTGCGGACAATGGTAAATATACCAATGACGGTCTTTTTTATGGTAGTAAACATGGGATTATTATCCTTATCAGCTTTACCCTAGTTCATCAGTGATGGCTAGTAATGACTATAACGTTGGGGAAAAGATCAAAATGACCGCAGCAGTAATCAACAGATTGATCAAAGTTACGGGCAGACATACTTTCCAGCCAAAGTTCATCACCTGATCATAACGCGGACGCATGAGTGAGCCTCGAGCCAAAACAAACATGGTCATAAAGAACAGCGTTTTAATCATGAACCAAAAAGCTGGTGGAATAAATGGAATATCTAAATTGAACGGCGCAAGCCAACCGCCAAAGAACAAGCAAGTCATCAAAGCAGAAATCAAGACAACGTTGACATACTCACCAATGAAGAACATACCAAACTTCATGCCAGAATATTCGACATGATAGCCTTCGGCCAATTCTTGCTCTGCCTCTGGCTGATCGAATGGGTGCCTATGAGTAACCGCAACACCAGCGACAACAAAGGTCAAAAAGCCAAAAAACTGCGGAATGATATACCAGCCGTCAATCTGTGACTCAACGATTTCGCGCAAGTTAAATGAGCCAGTCAATGCGACCACGCCCATTAATGATAAGCCTAAGAACACTTCGTAACTGATGGTTTGTGCTGCAGAACGAAGACCACCCAATAGTGAGAATTTGTTCGCAGACGCCCAACCGCCGAACATCACTGCATAGACTGCAATACCTGCCATGGCAAAAAAGAACAAAATACCGATATCCCAATCAGCCACCCCAAGGGTTGGCGAGATAGGAATAATGGCAAATGAGGCCAATGCGGTAAACATGGCAACCGCAGGTGCCAAGGTAAACATAAACTTATCGGTAAAGTTTGGCGTCCAATCTTCTTTAAAGAAGATCTTTAGCATATCAGCAACCAGTTGTAATGAACCAAATGGCCCGACACGGTTTGGACCGTAGCGGTCTTGCCACAAGGCCAACATGCGGCGCTCATAGACAATCATCATCGCGGCAACCATGACCACCACTAAGAAAATAACCAGTGATTGCCCTACCATAAATAAAATGGACCAAGTATCAAAGCTCATACTGCCGGCCAAAAAGCTTGGCACATCAGGGATAATACGGGTAACTTGCATATTACACCTCCTGTGTGGTGGTCGGCGCTGCGTTTATTTGCGCTGTGTCATTATCATTAATCATATCGTTAGCCATGCTACCCATTATCGTCACTGGTGCATCCACTTTACGCACCGACGCTGGCATTGATGGGTGAATGATACTCACCTGCCCAACGGGATAGCCAATACAGCCTTCTGCTAAATAGCCGACGAGCTGAACGGGCAAGGTAATTTGTTGCTTATCAATCTCGATGGCTAAGTAATCACCAGCTGCAATGTTCCAGTCCTTGGCATCGTCCATGCCGATATGCCATGCCGCAATAGGCAGTTGCTCGGCAACAATTGGGCTACGTGATGCCATCATTGAGCTGGCATAAATATTATAGATAGGTACCAATTTAGCTTGTCCCTGCTGCATGTCAGTCGTGGTTGCAGACATGGCTTCTGGTGCCACATATTGACGCGTGGCCAGACGCTCTAGTTGGTCGAACAAGCGCACGCCTGGGTCACCGTTTTTGAGACTGCCGCCGACTTTGTCTTGATACTTATTCCATGCTTGCGGTGAGTTCCAACCTGCCGCATTGGCAAATGGAATCATCGAGCTTGGCGTTTGTTTACCACTATAGCCTTCCATTGAGAAAGTTAAGCCCGTATCCAAATCTTTTGGCTGCATCGGCTCATGTACTGAGATTGGGGCACGCATAGCAGTACGACCTGAGTAGCGGCGCGGCTGACGAGCGATTTTTAGACCCGTAATACGGTAATCAGCATCAGGCGCAGCGCCTTTGATGCCAGCAAGTTTAGGGTGTGTGGCAATCAACGCATTGATAACATCATCAAGCTGTGTCCAGTCAACATCACGACCTTCAATGCTGCTATGTACGGCATGTAACCAGCGCCAGCCTTCTTTGATGCTGCTCATCGGATGGTAGTATTCGTTATCATAAACTTGGAAGAAACGCTGCGCACGACCTTCAGCCGATATCAATGTACCATCCGCTTCTGCAAAGCTCGCCGCTGGCAATACAATATCGACATCTTTATGCCAATCAAGGAGCTGATGATCTAATGCGATGACTGTTTTATCAGTCAGTAGCTGCGTCAATTTATTAGCATCAATCGCATCTGTTAGCTGGTTTTCTGCAACCACAACCACATCGTAATCAGTGGCTAACAGCTCTTCAACTGACTGACCACCAAGCATACAGACACCCATGCTGTTGGCATCAGGAACAGTTAAGTAAATACCCGCTTGTGCATGATATTTTTTATTGACTTCTTTTAGCTCAAGTTTTTCCGCAGGCTCGCGTTCGACGTCATCTTGTGCTTCTGTATTCACGCCCGTTTCAGGTTTGTTTGGCTTAGCAGATAAATCTTGGTCTTCTTCAGGCTGGTCATTAGCCGCTTTTGCTTGCGCTGCCTGTACCTTGGCATTATGTGCCTCAACCTGCTGTTGCTCAGTCGCTTTAATTGCTGTGCGTTTTTTCGTGAGTACCTGAGTGATTTGCGCGCCTGCTTCTATTAAAGCAGTCGATGACAAACTGCTACCCGAGATGATTAATGGCTTATCCGCTTGAATCAAGTCATAAGCAATCTGCTGAGCGAGCGCCTGCATCGCATCAGTATCGACATCTTGTTCAGTCGATTGTGGATCTGCTATTGCTGCCAAGTCATCAGCAAAGTTAGCAATCTCATCAGCCACTTTAAAACCCAGTTTAATGATATCTTCAGGTGTGGCAACCACGCTGACTTTACTGATGTCTTCTAGCTTGGTTTGGGTCACATCGATGACATAGACTGGGCTTAACGCATCTTGCGCGATACGCTTAACCGGTTCAGCAAGCCAATGCTGCGTTTGCAGCGCCGCTGCCATTTTTAGGCCTTCGTTCTTTGCCGCTTGGCGTACTGATAGCGCTACTCGTGATGAGGTTTGCGTGATATCTTCACCCAATACCAACACCGCATCATGACTTTCAATGTCCGTCATACCTGGGTTATAAATACCCTCTGTGCTGAGCACTTCGATACATTTATTGACCAGTGCTTGCTGCTGATGATTAAGACCGGTTGAGAAGCTATCAAAACCAACCAAGTTCTTAAGGGCAAAGTTGGTCTCAAGGCTGGCACGCGGCGAGCCAATACCGATGACTTTTTTATCTTTGATGCGTTTGATGGTTTCATCCAACGCATAATCGATATTGATTTTGACATGCTTATCGTTGATACGCTCAAGCGCTTGCGTTGGACGATCGTCACGATTGACATAGCCGTAACCAAAACGGCCACGGTCACATAAGAAGTAACGGTTTACTTCGCCGTTATAGCGGTTTTCGATACGGCGCAATTCGCCATAACGCTCACCTGGAGAGATGTTACAACCTGCTGAGCAGCCATGACAGATACTTGGCGCATACTGCATGTCCCATTTACGGTTATAACGCTCAGAATGCGTTTTGTCAGTAAACACACCGGTTGGGCAAACTTCCGTTAAGTTGCCTGAAAATTCGCTTTCAAACTGACCATCTTTATCACGACCAAAATAAACGCGATTGTTTGAGCCATAAACACCCAAATCTTCGCCGCCTGCATAGTCCTTATAAAAACGTACACAGCGATAGCAAGCGATACAGCGGTTCATCTCATGCGCGATAAACGGACCAAGCTCTTGGTTATGATGGGTACGTTTGGTAAAGCGATAACGACGACGGCTATGACCTGACATATACGTCATGTCCTGCAAATGACAATGTCCACCCTCTTCACAGGTTGGACAGTCATGCGGATGGTTGGTCATCAGTAGCTCAACCATCGACTTGCGGAATGCTTTGGCTTCATCGTCAGTGACCGAGATGTACATGTCATCGCCAGGGGCAACCATACATGACATCACCAGACGACCGCGACCGGCTTCCATATCTTCTTTATTTTGGAATTGCTTGACCGCGCACTGACGGCAAGAACCGACTGAGCCAAGGGCTGGATGATAACAAAAATACGGCACATCAATGCCGAGTGATAAGCAGGCTTGTAGCAAGTTATCTGCGCTATCTACTTCGACAGTGGTCCCATCAATATGTATGACTGCCATGCCGCTCTCCTTATTTCACTTCTGGCTGTTGATTGGCTGCAGCATCAATGACATCTACACCAACCGCCTGCGCGATTTTTTGATCAAACTCTGGACGGAAATATTTAATCGCACTCATTAGTGGTTCCATCGCACCTGGCGCATGCGCACAGAATGTTTTACCAATCCATAAGTCACGCGTCAGGCCTTCTAGTTTTTCTACATCGCCCACTTGCCCTTCACCATCATTGATAGCGGTAAGCAGTTTAACGCCCCACGGCAGACCATCACGGCATGGTGTACACCAACCACATGACTCACGCTGAAAGAAAATCTCAAGGTTGCGCAGTAATGGCACCATGTCTTGTGATTCATCAACAACTATAATCAGACCAGTACCCATACGGCTACCCGCATTTTGAATGGTGTCAAAATCCACCACCACATCTAAATGTTCTGCGGTCAAAAAGTCAGTAGATGCACCGCCCGGTAGCCAAGCTTTCAGTGTTTTACCATCTTTCATACCACCCGCTAAATCTTCAATGATTTCGCGAGCTGTATAACCAAACGGTAATTCCCAAAGGCCTGGATCATTAACCAATCCTGAGCAGCCGAATAGTTTGGTGCCTGGCGTTTTACTTTTGCCTTTAATTTCAGATAACGACTGATACCACTCAACGCCATGATTCAAAATCGCTGGCATATTACACAGAGTTTCAACGTTATTAACAACGGTTGGACGACCCCATGCACCAGAGATTTGTGGAAACGGCGGCTTGGTACGTGGGTTAGCACGGCGGCCTTCTAGACAGTTAATTAGCGCTGTTTCTTCACCGCAGATATAACGTCCAGCGCCCGTATGCACATGCAGATTAAAACTAAAATCTGAGCCTAAAATATTGTCGCCCATGAGATTATTGGCTAAGCACTCTTCGATAGCAGCGACTAAACGCTCAGCGGCCAAGATATACTCACCACGGATAAAGATATAACCGTCAGTGGCGCCAATCGCATGAGCGGTAATTAGCATACCTTCGATCAGCTGAAACGGTAGACGCTCCATGAGCAAACGGTCTTTGAATGTGCCTGGCTCCATTTCATCAGCGTTACAGATCAGATAACGCGGCAAACCATCCGGCGGCGACATAAATGACCATTTAAGACCAGCATTAAAACCTGCACCGCCGCGACCTCGAACATTGGCCGCTTTAATCATATTGCCAACGTCTTTAGGCGACTTAGATAACGCTTCTTTTAGACCCGTAAAGCCTTTTAGAGACTCATAGGTGGCTAAATCAAGCACTGCATCATGATGCGCCAAACGCCACGTCAAAGGCTTGGTTTCGCTAGTGGCTGTCGCTTTATCACCATAGATTGGAACACGCTGTGCATTTAGCTGGCTTGGCGCTTGGCCTTGACCGCGACGAGCAATTTGCTCTGAAATCGTTAAACTCATGCGTATAGCTCCAATAATTGCGCGACCTCAGATGGCTGGACAGGGCCGTAAGTGTCTTCATCAATCAGTACCGCTGGTCCCTTATCACAGTTGCCCAAGCAGCAAATTGGCAATAGGGTAAAACGTCCATCAGCAGTGGTTTGACCGTACTCAATACCCAGCTGCGATCTAATCTCAGCTGACAGCGCCTCATAACCTGTCAAATAACAAGCCACAGAGTCACATATGAGAATCACATGGCGACCGACAGGTTGGCGATAAATACGGTTAAAGAAAGTCGCAACCCCATCCATATCTGACATCGGGATATCTAGGATATTGGCAATGGCATTTGCTTGCGCATCGTCGACCCAGCCGTTACGCTTTTGCACGATTTTTAGCGCATCTAGCGAGGCGGCACGCGCCTGTGGGTAATGGTGCATAAACTCATGAATGGCAGCAATTTCATCACTGGTGAGAATGCTTTCCACATCTACTTTTGGCATTTTGTCGGAAACAATTTTCATAATCTTCTGTCTTTCCTCACTCATCCTGCTCTATCACAAGCCAATATCAGTCTGCTTAAAACTGTGGTTATATTGACAAGTAACAGCATTTTGGTGTGCCATCAGGCAATAATATATTGATGAACAAATACTTATGAAGCAGCGGCTCTAACGATCACAATCCGCCATCACAATATCAATCGATGCCAAATACATAATGGCATCAGAAACCAGCGAGCCATTGATGACCGATGGCATCTGCTGTAAATGCGCAAATGTCGGCGTACGAATACGGGTACGATAGCTCATCGTGGCCTTGTCTGAGGTGATGTAATAACTGTTCAGACCTTTGGTCGCCTCGACGATCGTCGTACATTCGCCCGCTGGCATCACAGGACCCCAAGAGACTGAGATAAAGTGGTTAATCAGCGTTTCGATATCATTTAGCGTACGGTCTTTTGGCGGTGGTACGGCCAGTGGATGATCGGCTTTGTAAGGGCCTTGTGGCATATTATCCATACATTGACGGATGATACGTAACGACTGACGCATCTCTTCGACTTTTACCATACAACGGTCATAAGCATCGCCGTTGTAACCGACTGGCACTTCAAAATCGTAATTCTCATAGCCCATGTATGGACGTGCTTTACGCAGATCAAAATCAACGCCTGTCGCACGCAGACCAGCGCCAGTCACGCCCCAAGCAAGTGCTTGCTTGGCATTATACTGAGCAACACCTTGGGTACGGCCTTTGAGCACGCTATTTTGTAATGCCGCTTTGACATATTCGTCCAAGCGTTTTGGCATCCAATCTAAGAACTCACGAACCAAACGCTGCCAGCCACGTGGCAGATCAGCAGCAGTACCACCGATACGGAACCAAGCGGGATGCATACGATAGCCAGTCACGGCTTCGATAACATCATAGGCTTTTTGGCGATCGGTAAACATATAGAACACAGGGGTCATACCACCCGCATCCTGAATGAACGTACCGACAAATAGCAAATTATTGGTAATACGGAAAAACTCGCTCATCATCACACGGATGGTTTCAGCGCGTGGCGGTACTTTGATACCTGCCAGTTTTTCGACCGACATGATATACGGTAGCTCATTCATCACACCACCAAGATAATCAATACGGTCGGTGTATGGAATAAATGAGTGCCAAGTCTGACGCTCAGCCATTTTTTCGGCGCCGCGATGGTGATAGCCGATATCAGGGATACAGTCGACGACTTCTTCACCATCAAGCTGTAGTACCAAACGGAACGCACCATGAGCAGAGGGATGGTTAGGACCGATGTTCAAGAACATAAAGTCTTCATCACGCCCTGAACGCTTCATACCCCACTCTTCTGGGACAAAACGCAGGTTTTCTTGTTCGTATTGTTGCTTGGCCGTGTTCAAAAAGTACGGGGTAAACTCAGTTGCACGCGCATGATACTCTTTACGCAGTGGATGACCTTCCCAATATTTCGGCAATAAAATACGGGTCAAATGCGGATGACCTGTAAAGACGATACCGAACATATCCCACACTTCGCGCTCATACCAGTTAGCATTTGGCCAAATATTGGTGGCGCTTGGTACATTAACATCGTCTTCACTCAGCGCGACCTTAATACGTACATCACTATTACGCTCAAGCGACATCAAGTGATAAAACACCGTAAAATCACTATCTGGCAACCCTGCGCGATGCTGGCGTAAACGCTCATCTATCGCTGACAAGTCAAATAGCATGACGTAAGGCTGAGGCAGCTTGCGCAAGAATAAGAGAATATCTAATAAATCAGCACGCGCCACCCATACTGTCGGAATCTCATCCACAGTCTGCTGCACGACAAATTTACCAGCATACTTTTGCTCCAGCTCTGTGATGACTGCTGGGACGGGCTTGATCTTAGGATCTATGTTTTCGACTACCGTGACCATGAATGATGTATTCCTTCATTAATCATAACTGAACTATGTTAGTCATAACCGAACTATGTCAACCATAACTAAGCTATGTTAATCATAACCGAACTATGTTAATCATAACCGAGCTATGATAAGCGCATAAAATATTGAAACTGTTGCTACAAGTCTAAATGCTGTTTGAAACTTAAATACTGTCTGGGCTGCGCAAGTTTTTGACAGCGATACGATCTGCCTGCTTACGGTCACGCTCAGGCGTCATTTGCGGCTGATAGATACCCTGCTCATTGACATGGATACCCAGCGGACGACGCTCTTTAGTAATAGATTCTTGTAACAACATCAAACCTTGAATAAGCGCTTCTGGACGCGGCGGACAACCTGGCACATACACATCAACAGGGATAATCTTATCGACACCTTGTACGACAGAATAAATATCATACATGCCGCCCGAGTTGGCACAGGCACCCATAGAGATAACCCATTTTGGCTCAAGCATTTGCTCATATAGGCGCTGGATGACAGGGGCCATTTTGACAAAACAAGTACCCGCGACGATCATGACGTCCGCCTGACGAGGCGAGGCACGAATAACCTCTGCCCCAAAACGTGACAAATCATGAACGGCGGTTAAGGTAGTAGCGTATTCAACATAACAGCAAGAAGTACCAAAGTTAAATGGCCACAGTGAGTTCTTACGCCCCCAGTTTGCTGTTGAATGAACGAGGTCTTCGAGACGACCCATAAAGACGTTTTTATTGACTTCATCTTCGATAGGATCATTGACCGTTTGACTGGTCTGTGCAGGATAGGTATCTGCATCGGGGTTGGCTTTTGTTAATGTGTATTTCATAACATACAACCTTCATATTAGGCTTGGCGTGGCAATCATCTTGCTCGCGCTGTCACCATAATTTTATTATTAATAAGTGGCTAATCATCAGCGATCATTAATACAAACAGAACTGACGCCTTCATGCTTTGCTGCTCGTTTTTGCAAACGCTATAAGCTGAGCATCAACTGCTATTAACGTTCAGTTTTGTCCTGCTGAGCAGACGTCGCAAAATCCACAGAAGTAACGTTACCCGTGGTATTAATATGATCGATGTTTTGTAGATGACGACGATTGATCTCAATATTGTTTGAGACATTGATTTGACCGGATGACTGCGCGGGTACTTTACCTGTCGGATCGACCATTAGCTCATGAGCACCATCAAACTTGGTGATGTCTGCCAAATTAAAGCCTGCAGGCGCCGCATACAAGCGTGCTTTTTTGCGTAGCTTGTCAGCAGGTGCCCAGTTCATCGCACCCAAGCTCAGCTCATAAATCAAACCGATAATTAGAATAGTGATAAACGTACCAGCGGCGGCAAAGCCAAGCCAGCCAGCCTCTCGTACTGACACAGCATAAGCGTAGAGATATAGCGCCTCTAAATCAAAAATCACAAAGAAGATTGCGACCAAATAAAATTTGGCAGACAAACGAATACGGGCGTTGCCAGATCCGACAACACCCGCTTCAAACACTTCTTCCTTTTGTGAGCCTTGAGAGCGACCGCCAAGTAAGCGCGGTACGACCAGCATAAAGACAACTAGCCCAATGGCGGCTAAGATAAAAGCAATGGCTGACCAATTAAAAGCAGACATGATAATACGTGCTCCTCACCCAATCGAGTATTAGACACAGCGCAAGCACTGACCCACTCAGGCCATGTTGCGACAGGTATAACGCAGACGAAAACACAAAGCGACTGTATTTAAGTAACTGTCACTGTGTTTAAGTAACTGTCATTGAGTCACATGTTAGGTATTTTACTGGTAACAACCAATTATCAAGTGTATTGACGACGATGTCAGACGTGACCAACTGTAGAGATTCCGGTATGCGCGCGGATAAAAGCTGGTCGCCCAACGCATCTTCTAACAACGTAAGATCAACGTATTAAATCAATATCATATCTGACTGCTTACTTAATTGATTTAATAGCTCATTACACGTGGTCAACAATGACGTGACAACTGGCATAAATTATTTATGTACTATACGCATATCAGTGCCTAAAAGCTAGTTTTTAACTGTATTGAACGGTCACTTTCTGTGTAAAAAAAATGTGTTTTTTTTACTATGAATTATGATATAGACCTTACCTTATATTAACCCCAAATCCGTACTTTTGGCTATGAGCAAACACTGCCACGACGTTTAGCAGAAATCAAGTGTCCGAATACCCCACTTTCATCACCCAAGTCCTCCCCCAAAGTGAGCATTTTTGCTTTACAATGACCCACCAGATTTTTATGATATGCCATCATCAAACCTTAAATTCTATTATTCTTATAATAAAGATTATTAAAATATCGCGACGATACGAATGTTGATGATGCGCGCTGCGTTTATCTATCTTTGTCATATCAGCGCTACCCTCTTTTTTGCTTTTGTCTTACAGGTCACGTTATGAGTCAACTCAATCCCAAACAACAAGAAGCCATGCTCTACGTATCTGGTCCATTACTTGTACTTGCAGGTGCGGGCTCCGGCAAAACCTCTGTGATTACGCGTAAGATTGCTTACCTAATCCAAGAATGTGACATGCCAGCTGAGCGCATCACCGCCGTGACCTTTACCAATAAAGCGGCACGTGAGATGAAAGCGCGGGTAAGCAAACTGCTACCAAGCGAAAAAATGCGCGGGCTAACGGTGTCGACGTTTCACCAATTTGGTCTGCAGTTTTTGCGCTATGAGCTGATTCATACCCCGCTAAAAGGCAACTTTTCCATCATGGACAGCGATGACAGTAAGCGCTTGCTGATGGAGCTGATGATGCGCGACAACTTGAGTGGCGCTGAAAGCCGCGAGTTGGTCGGTAAAGCCATCAAAATGATTTCCGATTGGAAAAATGACTTGGTCGAGCCTGATAAGGCGATGGAAACGTTAGACGATCCAGAAGACATGATTTTCGCGACGCTATATGCGCTTTATGAGCGTAATTTGCGTGCTTATAATGCCGTCGATTTTGATGACTTGATTGTCTTGCCAACCAAAATATTACGTGAAAACAGAGAGCTGCGTGACAAATGGCAAAACCGTATTCGCTATTTATTGGTCGATGAATATCAAGATACCAATACTGCCCAGTATGAAATGATTAAATACTTGGTCGGTCCGCAAGGTCGCTTCACCGTGGTAGGTGATGATGACCAATCTATCTATGCGTGGCGCGGGGCGAAGCCTGAAAACATGGCCCTGCTAAAAGAAGATTTTCCAAAACTAAAAATCGTTATGCTTGAGCAAAACTATCGCTCAACCACGCGTATTTTGACCTCTGCCAACGCCGTTATTCTAAACAACGAGCATTTATTCGAAAAGAAACTGTGGTCAGATAAAGGTCAAGGCGAAAAAATCCGCATCATTAACTGCCGCAATGACGATGATGAATCTGAGCGCGTTGCCAAAGAAATCGTCACTCATAAGCTGCGTTTTGGTAATGAGTGGGAACAGTATGCGGTACTGTACCGCAGTAACTTTCAGGCACGTATGCTAGAGGCACAACTGCGCCAGTTGCAAGTACCTTATAAATTATCAGGCGGTCAGTCGTTCTTTGCGCGTAGTGAAATCAAAGACATCATGGGCTATCTACGCCTGATTTTGAACCCCGAAGATGACAGCGCATTTTTGCGTATTATCAATACACCTAAGCGCGGTATGGGACCCGCAACGCTAGAAAAACTTGGTTTATTTGCGCAAGAGCACAGCATATCGCTATTGGCTTCTTGTACCCATGCTGGCCTGACTCATGTATTGCCATCAAAGGCTTATGGTACGATAAAAGAGTTTGGTGAATTCATCGAGCACTATACGCGTGAGCTGGATCAACACCCAGACCCTGTGCCGATCGTACGCCAGATGATTGATGAGACAGGTTATATTGATTTCGTGCGTAGCGATGCCAAAACGCCGCAACAAGAAAAAAACCGTATTGATAATATCGATATGCTCTACACCAGTATTCAGTCCTTGATTAATCGCGCTGAAAAAGACGAAGATCGGACGATTGATACCATCATTCGTAAACTGGTTTTGCTTGATATGCTCGAGCAACAGCAAGAAGAAGAGAATACCAACAAAGTTAACTTGATGACCTTACATGCGGCAAAGGGCTTGGAGTTTGATTTTGTTTATATCATGGGGCTCGAGGAAGAGATGCTACCGCATCGCAACTCCATTATGAGTGAGACGGTCGAAGAAGAGCGCCGTCTGATGTACGTGGGTATTACTCGTGCACGTCGTGAACTAACATTGACGCTCGCGACCCAGCGCCGTGCTGGTGGTCAGATGCGCGTTACCTCAGAATCCAGATTTTTGGATGAGTTGCCTGAGGATCATATTGATTGGCCTGCCAAAGCGAAAAAGAAAAAAGCGACCAAAGACCCCGAAGCCGTTGCTGATGAATATCTGGCCAATATTCGAGCGTTACTGGGTAAGCGTTAATCTTACTCAAAACATTTAAGCATCTGAGTAATAAACACTTAAGTAAAACGCTTGCAAGAACACGCTTTAGACTGTGCAAAAAACGATTGTTATAATCGTTATTGTTCTTTATATACTGTAAAAACTCGACTGTAAAAACTCGACTGTAAAAACTTGGAACACTTATGCCTACCCCGACGCCCAATCAGGAACGAACCGCCATGCTGTCAGGAGATTATAACTCGGCTGAATATAGTGCCGAATATAAGCTTCTGTATCTGCAGGGGTTGGTTGCTGATAAAGCATACGAGGCCATTACAGAGTTTTTGGAAAAGCAGTCCGAATATGAGATTGCCAACCTACTAGAGTCCTTCCCAACTCAAAACCGTCTGTTGATTTGGGCGCAGGTGCCAGAGCATATCAAAGGTGAAGTGCTTGCCGAGCTAGATGTCGATACGCGCCAACCATTAATGGAGAACATTTCTTCTCAAGAAATCTCTTTGTTCACCCAAGATCTTGATGCTCAAGATATCTCTGAGATTTTGGACACTGTCACTGAGAGCGTACGTACCTCAGTCATGGCAACGCTAGACGAAGAGACGCGGGTCCAAGTCAACAAACTTGATACTTATGCTGATTGGGAAGTTGGTAGCTATATGGATCCTGATATTATTCAGATAAGGGATGATATCTATTTGGCGGATGTGCAAGAGTGGCTGCGTGAAAACGACGACCTGCTCGATGACGAGAGCCAAGAGCTGCTCGTTGTCGATCAAAGCCAGCAATTGCTGGGACTACTGAGTCTAGTGGATTTAATCAAGCATAAACAGAATACATTGGTCTCAGAGCTGATTGATACCGCCATTACAATTAATGATCGCTTGGATATTCAAGATGCCGCCGCGATTTTTCGTTCAGAAGACATTCGTTTTGCCCCCGTCATCAATAGCCATGGTGAGCTGGTTGGTCAACTAAACGGTGAAGACATCATGGAGATTATCCAAGATGATGTCGACAGCACCATGAAAAACCTCGCTGGTGTTAGCCAAGATGAAGAACTGTTTGCCCCTATCCTGACCAGTGCTAAAAGCCGTAGCGTTTGGCTAGGTATCAATTTATGTACCGCCCTATTGGCCGCAGCAGTGATTGGACAGTTTGAAGAAGTACTAGCACAAGTCGTGGCGCTAGCGATATTGATGCCAGTAGTCGCCAGTATGGGCGGTATTGCTGGCTCGCAAACGCTGACGGTCGTTATCCGCGGGATGGCGATGGGTCAAATCGGTGGTTCTAACCGTGTCTGGCTATTAAATAAAGAGCTGTGGGTGGGCGCGATAAACGGTATCATCTGGGCAATAATTATGGCGTTTATTGCTCAGTTATGGTTTCATGATATTAAGATCAGTGCCGTCATCGGTTTTGCCATTGCGATCAACATGACTGCAGCTAATGTCTCTGGCATCAGCATACCGCTGATGCTAAAAAGGATGAATATTGACCCTGCTCTATCTGCTTCGGTTATCTTAACGACCGTCACGGATATCGTCGGCTTTATGTCCTTTTTAGGATTGGCTAGCGTGTTGATACTTTAGTTTTTTGCTGAATTACTGAATTACTGAATTACTGAATTACTGAATTACTGAATTACTGAATTACTGAATTACTGAATAATTAAAATATAGAATTGTTATTTGTATAAAAATTTCGAATAAGATTTATTTAAACCTTAGTTCAGGGCTCTAGTTTTGAATCATAATTTAAAAACCATCAAATCGTTAAGTGAGTGTGTTATGCAAGCTGTACAAGTTAAAGTGGTAAACCCTAAAATTATTGAAGACGAAGCGTTTTCTCTACCAACTCGTGCCACCGATGGCAGTGCAGGTATTGATTTGCGTGCTTGTATTGACGAGCCATTAACGATTAAAGCAGGTGAAACCCATTTAATTGGTACAGGTCTTGCCGTTTATATTCAAGACCCTAACTATGCAGGTATGATTTTACCGCGTTCAGGTCTTGGCCATAAGCACGGTATCGTCTTGGGTAACTTGGTTGGGTTAATCGATGCCGACTATCAAGGCGAGCTGATGGTTAGTATTTGGAACCGCAGTAGCGAAGACTTTGTTCTTAACCCAGCTGAGCGTATGGCACAGTATATCGTGGTACCTGTTGCCCGTCCTGAGTTTGAAGTGGTTGCAGAATTTAGTGATGAAAGCGTACGCGGTGCAGGCGGGTTTGGACACTCAGGTCGCCAATAGTAGCTATTTTGTTGGTCAATTTTTCTGACAACTTTTTAGATAGCCTTTAAGGTTTTGCTTAAGCTATATCTAACACCTTGCGCTATTCATTTTTTATTTATCATTGAACACCTATCACGGTTATAAGGAGAATAAGCAATGCCACCTTCTGCGGCGCAGCAATCCTTATTCCGTGCTTATGATATTCGTGGTGCCAACCAGTATTTTACTAGCAGTTTTATACAAGCGTTAGGCGATGCTTTTGCTACTCTCTATAATGCGCAAAATAGCCAACCGACTCAAGACATCAATGCTAATGCCACTGTTGAGACTAAGCAGAATGTTGTCGTTGTTGGTTATGATATGCGTATTGGCAGTGAAGCCATTGCATCCACACTTTCTACTGTACTAGCTCATCATGGTTTACGCGTAATCCAGTTAGGTCTGATTACCACGCCGATGATGGCATTTTGGGCAATGCAGTATCAAGGTCATGGCATTGTCGTAACAGCGAGCCATTCTGCTAAAGACATACTAGGCATCAAATGGTTAGTAAATAACAAGTCCCCTAGTAGCTCAGAGATACAGACGCTCTATCATCAACTCACCGCTAATCATAGTTGTCACGCCTATCCCGATAGCCAAGCTACCAATCCTATCTTACATTCAGAAAACATTGAAAGCATTGAAAGTAGCCAAGACTCAAAATTACCAAGCGACCTACTTGAGCAATTACCTACTCATCAAGTAGCCAACGTCTATATCGATACTATTGCGCAGGTATTTGAAAAATTATTTCAGCACAATCACTCGGCAACTGCAGCCAATCAGAAAAGCGCTTATAAACTTGATTTGATCGTGGTTATTGACTGTATGCATGGCGCAACTGGGAGCATCGCTCAGCGCTTGTTTGAACGTTTTTGCCAACAGGTCACTTTTCTCAATGACATACCCGATGGTAATTTCCCCCTTGGTAATCCAGACCCCACCGAACCAAACCGCTTAAACGAATTGCAGCGAGCCGTTGTTTTGCACGCAGCAGATATAGGCTTGGCTTTTGATGGCGATGGCGATCGTTTGATGATCGTTGATAACAACGGCAAGATAGTTACGCCCGATCATTTGCTCTATTTATTGGCACGTATTGCTATTACTGAACATCCTAACTCTCTTAGCGACTCTTTATTAGCATCTGAAGTTCTTTTCGATATTAAGTGCGCCCATCATTTACCAAGACTGTTATCTGAGCTTGGTACTACACCTGTGATTAGCAAGACTGGCAGCAGCTTTATGCGCCAGCAAGTACAGCATCCTGACAATCAGATTGTCTTCGCTGGTGAACTATCAGGGCATTTCATCTTTAATGACAGCCGTTTTATCCCTTACGATGATGCGATGTATGCTGCATTACGGTTGCTACATTGGCTTGACCAAGTTCATAATGATACTAATGATAAAAAACCGCTAGCAGATATCATCCACAGCTTGCCCACTATAGTCAGTACTGCTGACCATTACTTGCCAATGCCGCAGACGACTACTACCGACTGCTCACTTGTAGAGCAATTAACGAGATTTTGTCATTACTTGCAGTATCTAGTAGATGTGTCTACTCATACTGATTCTTCATACAGTCAGCAGCTAGAAGATACTTGCCTGCCCGCCACAACCTGCAAGTCGTCAGTGTGTACTTGCGCTACTGCGAAGACGCAAATAGCACTAAAACAGACGCATGAATTATTACCTGTAGGGACCAAGCTGAGCTGTATCGATGGTGTGCGCTTGGATTTTGCGCATGGCTTTGGGGTACTGCGTCAATCAAATACCAGCAATAGCCTGACCGCGCGCTTTGCGGGCGATAGTATAGATGACCTAAAAGATATTCAGGCGACATTTGCCGTTTTATGCCGACCATTTAACGCAGATCTAGCAGAACAGATTCTTGCTATTCCTGCGGAGTAGCCTCATAAAACATATAACTGTCTCATTGGACACAGTAGAAAAACAACCAATTTAAACCCGGCCCTTAGGAGTTTGTAATGACGCTTAACTTAGATGATGCCAAAAACACCGCTGAAGTATTGACCACTGCTCTGCCTTATATCCAGCGTTTTGTTGATAAACTCATCGTCGTAAAATACGGCGGCAACGCCATGACCGACCCTGAGCTTGAGAGCTCATTTGCTCGCGATATCGTTTTGTTAAAGACAGTCGGTATGCATCCAGTAGTCGTACATGGTGGTGGCCCACAAGTTGATAACCTCCTAAAAGAGCTCGGACGTCAATCAGACCGTATCGATGGCATGCGTGTCACTGACAAAAGCACCATGGATATCGTAGAGATGGTCTTGGGCGGTAGCGTCAACAAATCGATTGTTAGCTTGATTAATAAACATGGCGGTCGCGCGATTGGTCTTACAGGTAAAGACGCCAACTTGATTCAAGCCAAAAAACTGATGATGGAAAAAATTGGCGCAGATGGTATCGCTGTACCAGTTGATTTAGGATTCGTCGGTGATGTGGTAAGCGTCAATAAAGACGTGATCAACATGTTAATTGCCTCGGATTTTATTCCCGTAATTGCGCCACTTGGCGTTGACGCTGAAGGCAATACCTATAATATCAATGCTGACCTAGTCGCGGGTAAAGTGGCGGAGTTTTTACAAGCAGAGAAGCTGATGCTATTGACCAATATCAAAGGCGTATTGGGCCGTGATGGCGAAGTGGTAACTGGACTCACACCAAAGAAAGTTGATAGCTTAATCGAAGATGGCACTATCTCAGGTGGCATGATTCCTAAAATTCAATGTGCGCTTGATGCGGTACGTAGTGGCGTCAAAAGTGCGGTAATCGTTGATGGCCGTGTTCCTCATGCAACGCTGTTAGAAATTTTCACCAACGAAGGGGTTGGTACGCTGATTAGTCGAGAGATAGACTCATCATTAAGCTAGAAAAATATAGCAATATTAAATGTAAAAAAGCTAAATGTAGAAAAGCCCGAGTTAATATAAACGCTCGGGCTTTTTTGTGCAGTTTTATCTTTAATAATGAGACTGGCTTAATTTTTATGAATTAAATTTACGAAAAAGCTTTATCAAACTCTGCTTCATCGAAACCACATAGTAATACTGCTTGAACTTTATCTGCCAACTGACCTTCTACAATCGGGCGTTTAATCATGCTGGTATTTTCCACGAGTAAATCTATCGCGGTGTCTACACTAGCATCAGCTGCTTGCTTTTGACTTTCGTCTAGCTTGCGCCATGTCGTACCGCGTTTATTAAGTACTTTTTCGATACCTAGCTCATTTACCCAGCGCTGTACTGTATCTTTATCAACACCTTGTTTTTTATAATCGTGAAAATCATAGCTGACATCTAGATCGTTTAGCTTAGTGAACGCTTTTTTCATCGTGCTACAAGACTTGATACCGTAAATGGTGATGGTCATGATAAATCCTCATAAATATTCATTAATTTATCTATTATACCTAAGGCTGACTGGATATAGAGAATGTATTACTTTTAATCGTCAAACCTAGTAAGCAACTGCATCATATCGTCGCAATTTTCGCCAAATTACGCTATGCTATGGCATTGTCAAATTCCACCTATTTTGATCAGTATTAAACAAATCCGTATTAAATAAATCAGTATCAACCAATTTCGAGCCGACTATGAGCAACGCCGTGACAGCAGACCAAACAGAAAACAACTATTATAACCCTCAAACGATAGAAGCCGCGCAGCAAACCAAATGGGCCACTGACAAGCGCTTTGAAGTAAGCAATGAGCCAAGCGACAAGCCAAGTCGTTACATGCTGTCGATGTTCCCTTATCCAAGTGGTAAGCTACATATGGGCCACGTACGTAACTATACGATTTCTGACGTATTGAGCCGTTATTATCGCCTAAAAGGCTATGAAGTCATGCAGCCAATGGGCTGGGATGGTTTTGGCTTGCCAGCAGAAAACGCAGCGATTGCCAACCAAACACCGCCTGCTGCATGGACATTTGCCAATATTGACAGCATGCGCGCGCAGCTTAAATTACTAGGCCTGTCTATTGACTGGTCACGTGAGTTTGCTACTTGTAGCCCTGAGTATTATCAGTGGGAGCAGTGGTTATTTTTGCAGTTGTACAAAAAAGGCCTAGTCTACAAAAAGCTGTCGACGGTCAATTGGGATCCCGTTGACAACACTGTCTTAGCAAACGAGCAAGTCATTGATGGCAAAGGTTGGCGTAGTGGTGCTGCGGTCGAAAAACGCGACATCCCAATGTATTACTTCAACATCACTGATTATGCCGATGAGCTATTGGATGATTTGGATCAGCTAGAAGGTCATTGGCCATCTGAAGTACTAACCATGCAGCGTAACTGGATTGGTCGTAGTGCTGGTATGGAAGTGCACTTCCCTTATGAGCTTGCTGGTGAAGAAAACACCTTAGATGTGTTCACCACTCGTCCTGATACGTTGATGGGTGTGACTTATGTCGCTGTTGCCGCAGAGCATCCACTTGCACAGTACGCCTCTGAGCAAGATGACGCAATCGCCCAATTCTGTGCCCTTTGTAAAAAAGGCTCAGTTGCTGAAGCGGATTTGGCCAAAGCTGAAAAAATCGGTATGGATACAGGCCTCACTGTGACGCATCCTTTGACTGGTGAAGAAGTGCCAGTGTGGGTTGCCAACTATGTGCTAATGAGCTACGGCTCAGGCGCGGTTATGGCAGTACCTGCTCATGATGAGCGTGACTATGAATTTGCGGTTAAGTACGACCTACCAATCAAGCAAGTCATCAATGTGCCTGACGGTTATTTTGATGAACTAAAAGCAGATGCCAAAGCGAACGATAGTGAAGTCAATCTTGCTTATACTGAACGCAACACTTTGGTTAATTCAGGTGAGTTTGACGGTCTAGATTTTGAGCAAGCGTTTGAAGCAATGCTAGCCAAACTTGAGCCAAAAGAGCTGGCTAAGAAAAAAATTCAATATCGCCTACGTGATTGGGGCGTATCTCGCCAGCGCTATTGGGGCTGCCCTATTCCAATGATCAACTGTGAGCATTGCGGTACGGTACCTGTTGAAGAGCAAGACTTACCAGTTGTGTTGCCAACTGACGTCGTACCTGATGGTCGCGGTAACCCACTTAAGAATATACCAGAGTTTGTCAATACCACTTGTCCTAAATGTGGCAACCCTGCTGAGCGTGAGACCGATACCTTTGATACCTTTGTAGAATCTAGCTGGTACTATGCACGTTTTGCTAGCCCAAATGATGCACAAAACATGGTCAATAAGTCTGCTGCCAATAAATGGTTGCCAGTCGATCAATACGTGGGCGGTGTCGAGCATGCGGTGATGCATCTGTTGTATGCACGCTTCTTCCATAAGCTGATGCGTGACGAAAACTTAGTCACAGGCGACGAGCCATTTGCCAATCTAATGACACAAGGCATGGTGCTTGCTGGTACGTTCTACCGCGTCAATGCGGATGGCAGTACGACCTACTACTTTGCAGAAGATATCGATATTGACTTTAACGAACGCGGTCAACCAATCAAGGCCATCTTAAAATCTGACGGCCAGCCAGTCACGATTGGTAAAATCGAAAAAATGTCAAAATCAAAGAACAATGGCGTAGATCCACAGCTAACCATTGATAAATATGGTGCTGATACGGTTCGTCTATATACGCTATTTACTGCGCCTGCGGATCAAACGCTTGAATGGTCAGATGACGCGCTAAAAGGCCCTTATAACTTTGTGAAAAAAGTATGGCGCATTGCTACCGACCATATGCAAGCGCTAACAGCCGCTAATATCAGCATTGATATGCTGAACAGTGCTACCTTGAACACAGACGGTCTAAGCAAAGAAGCCAAAAACTTACGCCGTAAAACGCACGAAACGATTGCTAAGATTGACAGTGATTTGGGTGATCGTTTGGCACTGAACACACCTGTATCAAGCCTGATGGAACTTGCTAACGAGCTGACTGGCTTTAACGCAAGTAATGAGCAAGAGCTACACGTCAAACACGAAGCATTGACCAATCTGTTGATTATGTTGTCTGTATATGCGCCGCACGTTGGTGAACATCTGCTTGAGCAATTGGGTCTTGACACCTTGACCCTAGACTACCCAACCGTTGATGAAAGTGCGTTGGTACAGGACATGATCACGATGGTGGTACAGGTCAATGGTAAGATGCGTGGTAAGATGGATGTGGCACCAAACAGCGATCCTGAGCAGCTAAAAGAGCAAGCTCGCACCATGGAAAGCGTGGCAAAATTCATCACGGGTGAAATCAAAAAAGAAATCGTCGTTCCTAACAAATTGGTTAACATCGTGGTTGTAGGCTGAGGTATCTTGAGCTAAGTATTTTAGGCTTAGTGCTCTAAGCCTTCTTATCATATGAGGATAGCGTTTATGTCATACAAGCATCGAGCTGAGCAGGCGCAACCAGAATCAAGCGCATACAGCCTAGCTAATAAAAAGTCCCAGGGCCAAAAGCTCGGAGCAGTCTTACTTGCTACGCTGCCAATGTTCGCCGTGGTAGGTGCAGCCGCTGCTCTTAGCGGCTGCGGCTTCCAGCTGCGTGGCTACGACTCAGCGATGCTGCTTGACGTCGAAAAAACAGCGGTCATTATCGAAGACAATCGCACCTCATTCCCGCTGAAACTACCATTGACGCGTCGCCTAAAGACATTAGGTGTCGATGTTATTGGTAATATGAGCTCGGAAGAAGTTGCTCGTAATAACCAACAAGCAGGGGCTGAGACTATTGCCGCTATCGATATCCGTAATGTACGTTTTAAGCGTTACGAATTGGTTGGTGTATTAACAGAGATTCGCTTGGTACTATCAGCAGATGTCAGCTATCAAACGATGGAAAATGGTAAGCCTGTAACACTGAGCAACCCCATTCAGGTCGAGCGAAGCTATCAGTACAACGAAGCCTCTGTTAGTACTGACGATCAGCAAGGCGATCAGACTCGCGATTGGCTCTATGATACTTTAGCTCGCCGTATCACTGACCAGTACGTTGCTATCTCGCTTCCAAAAGTTGCACCTGCTGCCAAACAATCTCTGCAAATAAATAAAGGCATGACACCAACCGTTGTCGTCGTACCACAACCGTAAGAGTTAGTCGTTCTGATTATCAAACGATACCATTTCTAGAAGTATGAGTAGCAAACTAAGCGAGCGTAAGTACTAGTAAACTCGGCTAGCTTGACACTGCTGATCATATTTTTGGAATTGATATTACCTGCTCATCAACCTGTGTAACACCACGCTATGCAAGATACTTTCATAAAAGCCTACCCAAAACTACTGCAGCCTTCCGTTGGAGTAGCAGGGCTATGGCTGGCGCACGGTGACGAGCCACTGCTGAGTCAATGGTTGATAGATGCGCTGCGTCCACACTGGCGCGCACAGAACTATGCAATCAAACGTATAGAGCTAATTTCTGTCAAAAGCTGGCAAGAAGTACTGTCTGAGCTTGGCAGCCAGTCTCTATTCGATGATGCCAGCGCTTTAATCGTAACGGGCAATCATAAACCTGACAAAGCAGTTATCACCGAGCTGGAACGTTTTGCGATCGAGGCACAAGCGGGCACACACGGTCATAGTGTATTGTGGCTTACACCTAAGCAAGACAAACGCAGCCAGAGCAGCAAATGGTTTGCTCCTTTTGCGCAATATGGCAATGTCATTGATTGCAATTTATACAATGAGCAGCAGCGCCAACAGCTACTACAAATACAAGCTCAGAAGTTTGGCTTACGACTGTCTCAAGAGGCCTGGCAGCTACTCATGTCACACACTGAGCATCATCTATTGAGTGCTTATCAAACCCTATGGCGGCTGTCCTATTTGTTTGCACCGCAGCTAGTTGCTAATAACAGTACTAGTGAAGATAGTGCTACTGACAACAGTACCGAACAATCTAATAGCTTTTCACAACCTGTGAATAATGTGGCATTGGATATTGCAGACCTACAAGCAGCGTTGGTCAGCGATGCGCAGTTTAGTGTGTTTGATTTGTCTGATGCGATGCTCGCGGGTAATAGTACGCAGGTCGCCAAAATCATGTTCCAGCTAAAATCGACCGATGAGCCCACTACTTTAGTGCTCTGGGCTATCAGCAAAGACATGCGTCAAATCATTCAACTTATAGACGGTCAAGACCCTCAAGCATTAGGCATTTGGCGTAGTAAACAAGGGTTGTACCAACAAGCCTGCCGCCGTCAGTCAAAAACGCACACGGCCGAATGGCCTGCCCTGCTTTACCGCTGTGACCAAGCTATTAAAGGTCTTATTCGTCAGCCAGCATGGGAGCTATTATTGCAAGCAGCACTAGAGCTTGCAGGTAATCGTTTATTTGCGATGCGCTAAGACTAACCTGCTTGTCACCACCTTATATTATTTTTCTTATTAACAAGTTATCCATCTCTTCTCTTACTGATTTATACATTTAAACGCTATAAATCCAGATTCTACTACCCTATCTTGTTTTCTTATAATCTCCGTTTTATTGATTTTTAGTAAGCATTTCTTTTCTATACCTAACTCTGTTCTTGGCTACCTTAACCTTTCGTAAACTAATTTTCATTCCCTTTTGTAGGTGAAGTCTCTACTATATCTACACTTGATTTAATTGTGATTGGATTGTTGTCATGCACAAAATAAGCAAAAAGTCTGCTATCAAATGGGGTGTCATCACCTTAATTATCGTAGCGTTAGGGGCTTTGGCCTATACTTTTTTAAAACCAGAAGAAACCACGCCTAACTACCTAACCGCAACCGTTGAAGTCGGTGATATTGAAAACAATGTCATGGCGTCCGGTAAAGTAAAAGCGTTAAACACCGTCGATGTAGGGGCACAGGTATCTGGTGAAGTAAAACGCCTGTATGTTGAAGTCGGTGACGAAGTCAAACAAGGCGATTTGATTGCGCAGATTGATCAAGTGACTCAGAAGAACAGCCTGAGCAATGAACAAGCCAGTCTTGAACAAAGCGAAGCCGCGCTACAAAGTGCGCAAGCAGAATCGTTAAGCAAACAAGCCAGTCTGAAAAGTGCCTATGCCGACCTTGCCAGCCGTCAGTCTGAGCTCAAACAAGCACAGTCTGATTTTGCACGCTTGCAAGACTTAGTCGCTATCGATGCTATCTCGCAGCAAGAATACGACACGCAAGCGACCAGTGTTGAGACCGCAAAAGCAGCCGTTGCCAATGCACGTGCGGCTATCGACACAGCTAAAGCCGCGATTGCGACCACAGAAGCCAATATCAACAGTCAGCAAGCAGCATTACGCAAATCACGAACCAACGTCAGTACTGCTGAAGAAGATCTAAGCTATACCACGATTCGTGCACCAATATCAGGTACAGTCGTTTCTATTACGACTGAGCAAGGTACTACGGTCAATGCTAACCAAACGGCGCCCACATTGGTGACGTTAGCAGATTTATCGACCGTACGTATCAACGCGCAAATCTCAGAAGCTGATGTCATTAACGTCAGTGCTGGTATGCCTGCTTATTTCAATATTATCGGTAATCCAGACAAACAGTATGATGCGACATTAACCGCTATCGAACCTGCCCCAGAGCAGATCAGTAGCACCAGCTCGACAGACGCTGCTATCTATTACGTCGGCTACGTAGAAGTACCAAACCCTGACCGCTTGTTTCGAATCGATATGACGGCACAGATATATATCATCGTCAACGAAGCCAAAAATACTCTATTAGTACCATCAACAGTGATACAAGAAAAGCGAACTAAAGGTAAAGAAAAAGGCAAAGTAGCCACTGGCAAGTTTGTACGTGTATTAAGAGATGACGGAACCGTAGAAGAGCGTACTGTAGAAGTCGGTATTGATAACCGAGTAAATGCGCAAATCTTAAGTGGTTTGAAAGAAGGGGAAGAAGTAATCATCAGTGAAGAGAGCGGTAAGAAATCAGATAGCGGCCGCGTACCTGGTGGACCTCAAATGTAACTTGTGCTTTGACTATGTTGAGTAAGAAAGGCTTGCTAAAAACATAGCAGCCCTTTCATAACAACACTATCACGCTTTTTAGCCTTTATTAAAGACACTGCTATGACTATATCTCAATCTCCTAAACCGTCGAGTGAAGATAGCTCTGAAAGTAGCACGGCTCAAAACTTAGGGTCACACACTACTGCTAACCCTTCAAACAGCTCAGATAACTTAAGTAATCCGGCAAAAACCAATACCGCTAACCATCCTGCATCAGGCAAGCCCATTATGGAGCTGTCTGGCATTATCAGAGAGTTCCCTGCTGGTGAGCAAACCATTCGCGTCTTGCATGATATCAATCTGACGATTCACCAAGGTGAGATGGTTGCCATCATTGGACAATCAGGCTCTGGCAAGTCCACCTTGATGAATATCTTAGGCTGTCTAGATCAAGCCACTGCTGGTGACTATAAGATTTATGGTCAATCCGCTCGTAAGCTTGATGCTGATCAATTGGCTGAGCTGCGCCGTGAGCACTTTGGGTTTATTTTTCAGCGCTATCATTTGCTTGGGGATATCAGTGCCAAAGACAATGTCGCCGTCCCTGCCGTGTATGCGGGTATGGATACCGAGGCACGCACCAATCGTGCTGAGAAGCTACTAACTGACCTCGGCCTTGGCAATAAGGTCAACAATCGTCCCAATCAGCTCTCAGGTGGACAGCAGCAGCGTGTTTCTGTCGCTCGTGCACTGATGAATGGTGGCGATGTGATCTTGGCAGATGAGCCAACTGGTGCCCTAGACAGTAAGTCTGGCGAAGATGTCATGGCGATTTTGCATGACCTCAGCGCACAAGGTCATACCATTATCATGGTCACTCATGATCCAAAACTAGCAGCACAAGCGGAGCGTGTGATTGAGCTCAAAGATGGCCATGTCATCGCTGACTATCAAACTGAGCATTATAAGCACACAGACAAAAAACCAGAATCTATCCTTGGCGAGCACCGTAAAAGTGCCTTTGGTAGCTTTATTGATCGACTGCTTGAAGCGTTTAAAATGTCTTTGCTGGCTATGCGCGCGCATAAGATGCGTACCCTACTAACTATGCTCGGCATTATTATCGGTATTGCCGCAGTCGTATCTATCGTAGGCCTTGGACAAGGCTCTCAGCAGCAAATCCTTGCCAATATCAGCTCGTTAGGTACCAATACCATTACCGTCAATGATGGCTACCCTAGAGGCGATCCTAGACGCCGCTATAATGATGACAACTTGACGCCGGAAGATGCAGAGGCGGTCGGCAATCAGCCCTATATTATCAGTGTCAGCCCTCAGGTAAATGCCAGCTCTAGTGTCCGCTATCGTAATATACAAGAGGATGCTACTGTCAACGGCGTTGGTGAAGACTATCTAAACGTCACTGGTGAGACATTAACATTGGGCCAAGGGTTTGATGCAAAAAGCATTACATTACGTAGTCAAGATATCATCATCGATGATAATGCTAAGCAGACCTTTTTCTCAGATATTGATAACCCTGTTGGCGAGGTAATATTGGTTGGTAGTGTGCCTGGACGCGTGATTGGCGTCCTCGAAGAGAGCGATGGTGGCTTTGGCCCCAGTGTGACGACGCCTACTATCTATATGCCTTATACAACGGTGATGTCGCGTGTCACGGGTAGTACCAATATTGACCGCTTTGTAGCGTTATTAGATGACAGTATCTCTTCTAGCGCCGCAGAGACTGCCATCTCTGATTTAATAGAGAGTCGCCATGGTAAAGATGACTTTGAGCTGCGCAATTCAGACTCTATCCGTCAAACCATTGAGTCGACGACAGGCACGATGACATTACTTATCTCATCGGTCGCGGTTATTTCATTGATCGTCGGCGGTATTGGGGTGATGAACATTATGCTAGTCTCTGTCACCGAACGTACCAACGAGATTGGCGTACGTATGGCAGTGGGCGCGCGTCAGAGCGATATTATGCAGCAGTTCCTCATTGAGGCCGTTCTGGTCTGTATTTTAGGGGGACTGATTGGTATCGGACTGGCCTTTGCCATTGGTGAGCTGATTAATAGTCTAGGCGGTGATAATTTCAAAGTTATCTATTCATCAACCTCTATTATTGCTGCTTTTGTTTGTTCGACGTTAATTGGCGTGGTATTTGGATTCTTGCCAGCGCGTAATGCCGCCAAGTTAGATCCTGTTGAAGCCCTTTCTCGAGACTAATAATCGATTATTGACTCGCTTTAGCCAAAAATAGAGCAGTCAATATCGATATAATGGCAAAAATTTAAAGAAACTGGAATAAATTGGCGATTTTATAAGAGAATTACACTTTTTTTATCATGTGGGGTTGTAATTGTCATAATAATATATATAATGTGCTCTCACGTTTAGGGATACAAACACTTTAAACGTTAGGGCTGTTAGCTCAGTTGGTAGAGCAGTTGACTTTTAATCAATTGGTCCCGCGTTCGAGTCGCGGACAGCCCACCATATTTAGTTTAATCTTTATTAGTCGTTCTACCCTATACGGTAGTAGACTAATAAAGATAAGTTTAAAAGACATCGTTAAGATGTTTAGTTTTAGAAAGTTCTTTAGTTAGAATTTTCTCTTGTAGAGTTAAAAAGCATCGCTTTTTTATATACTCTTCAGGGCTGTTAGCTCAGTTGGTAGAGCAGTTGACTTTTAATCAATTGGTCCCGCGTTCGAGTCGCGGACAGCCCACCATATTTAGAAAGCCCAGTTACTATCTTAGTAATTGGGCTTTTTTTCGTCTGGGCGTTTTAAATGTTGTTTCTTAGCTTTTATATACCTCTATTTATTATGCTTGCGTTTAAATAGTCTAAAGTTATCTCTCTTGCGCCATAGTAGTTTGTGTCTGATCGTATCTTTGATGGTACGTGGGTGCTTAGGTGCATGAGCAATAAACTCATCGAACTCTGCCTCACTCATCGCTAGCTCTCGACCATGTGCCATCATCACCATTGACGGTTGCAATGCCCTGATTTTTTTTAGCGATTGAACATAGTCTTTAGGGTAGTAGACAGGAAATGGTGCTACGAACTTGTGTCGCAACTTAATGATTAAATCAGCGGTATATACTTCGCGACTGGGCAGATGAAACAAAGACAAATCGCGATCCGTGTGACCTGGGGTCTCTAATACTTGCCATTCATCAAAGTGTGGCACAAGCTCACCATCTGTGACGGTGATATCTGGTTTCAGACTTGCCGAGTAATATAGGTTTTTAAATGGCCTACCTTGACGTCTGGCCACATAATATCCTAGATGTATATCTACGAAGTACATCGTGCACCCGCCAATACCGCTATACCACTGCTTCTTTTTATCAGCTGAGACAATCAGGCAGCCAGTCTCTTCTCGAAACTTATTCGCACCGCCTGCATGATCCGGATGCATATGCGTGACTACTACTACTTTTAGGTCGGTGATGGGTCGTTTCAATGTTGTCTCAATATAGTCAAGCACCATCGGTACATCAGCACGACAACAGCCATCTAACAGCATTATTTTATCTGGATATACTGCCAGATAGCTACTCTGGATATATCCTTCTAAACGTACAATTTCACATAGACTCATTGGTGTTCCCTACCTCATTCGTCATTATTATTGTGAGGCTTTTGTTCAGTTTTATAGCCAATCTTTAGTATAGCGCCCGTCACCACAAATGAAATGATTTTGAGTGAACGCTTGTGACTATATACAAGAGTAAGGCGACATAAAGAGACGATGCGGCTAACAATTAACTATGGACAACTTACTACTCATAACCGCCTATATAATTCTATCCATGATAACTCTCACCTTATTAGTAAAAAGCAAAAAACCCAGCGCTTAGGCTGGGTTTAAGGAAACACTTAGTATCTTATTTAGTATTTTGGATAATTCGTAAATTACCTACTTATAAACTATGCAAGGTCACGAACCTTTGGCTCACGTTCCCATAGACGAGACTTAGCATTGCTAATAAAGGCATCTAGCTCGGCCAATGGCGTTACGAACTCATCTTTTTCAACTGGGAGCTTACTTAGGATAAATTCATCAGTCGCGCCGCAATAGGCAATGGCTTTGCAATGATTGTACGCGTCGTTGAACCAATCTAATGCTGAACTGTCTTTTGCGAGCTTTTTAGCTTGGTCAGGCATGATGATACTAACGACGGCATCAAACATCACTGACGGACCACCAGCAAGGCGCTCATCAGCTTGTATGCGTGTACCATCATCCAATACGACTTCTTTGTTAGGCGCTACGATTTTAACGCTAGCACCCTGCGCTTTGGCAGCATCTTCGAACTTTTTAACTTCACTACTATTAGAACCTTCCGCGACTAATATACCGATCATACGGCCTTTTAGGCTATCAGGCGTTAGCCCGATAGTTTGTACCGCTTTAGAGGTTTCTAAGTCTTGCACAGGTGCAGCTGCGTCAGCTGGCTCTGGTAGCTCCATACCCAATGCGGTTGCTACGCGACTGGCCAAGTCTTCATCGATATGAATCAAATGGCTAAGCATACGCGTACGTACATGGGCTGTATCTACCTTACCTAGCTCAAACGCATAAGCGGTTGCGATATGGGCTTGTTCAGTTGCTGTCTGACTACGGTAGAACATACGTGGCTGACTATAATGATCTGCAAAGCTCTCGTCACGGACGCGACCTTTTACGCCATCATCTAGTTGCTCATGGAATGAGTTGAAACCACGTTTAGCGCTTTCACGAGGACGAGTTGGATCTAGGCTTTGTGGCTCATAGAGTACACGTGTCTTAGGCACTTGCATCTGCATATGACCATCTTGCTGATTATTAGCAAACGGACATTTTGGTGCATTAATAGGAATCTGGACAAAGTTTGGCGAGCCTAGACGTGATAGCTGCGTGTCTAGATAACTGAATAGACGACCTTGTAATAATGGGTCATTACTAAAGTCAACACCCGGTGGCAGATGCGATGGGCAGAATGCTACCTGCTCAGTCTCTGCAAAGAAATTATCTGGATAACGGTTCAATACCATCTTACCAACGACTTTTACTGGTACCAATTCTTCTGGAATCAGTTTGGTTGCATCTAGATGGTCAAATGGGAACTCATTAGCTTCTTCTTCGGTAAATAACTGTACACCAAACTCCCACTCAGGATAGTCACCGTTGTTGATTGACTCAAACAAATCACGGCGATGATAGTCAGGATCAGCACCTGAGATTTTTACTGCCTCATCCCACGTGGTTGACTGTACGCCCAATACTGGCTTCCAATGGAAACGTACAAAGGTACTCTTACCTTCTTTATTGATTAAGCGATAGCTATGAATACCGAAGCCTTCCATCATGCGTAGGCTACGTGGCAGACCACGATCACTCATCAGCCAAATTAGATTGTGCATGGTTTCAGGACTTAGTGAGACAAAATCCCAAAACGTATCATGAGCAGAAGCTGCTTGCGGGAAACCGCGATCTGGTTCTGGTTTTACTGCATGAATCAAATCGGGAAACTTCATCGCATCTTGAATAAAGAAGATTGGCATATTGTTACCAACGATATCCCAGTTACCTTCTTCTGTATACATTTTCACAGCAAAACCGCGAACATCACGTGGCGTGTCTTTTGAACCTTTGTTACCTGCTACTGTTGAAAAACGCGTAAATAATGGCGTTTGCTTACCTGTTTCGGTCAATACTTTAGCAGTCGTATATTCTTCTAGTGATTCTGTCAGCTCAAAATAACCGTGTGCTGCACTACCACGAGCATGGACGATACGCTCAGGGATACGCTCATGATCAAAATGATTGATTTTTTCACGTAATACAAAATCCTCTAACAACGTCGGCCCACGTGAGCCTGCTTTTAGAGAGTTTTGGTTATCAGCAATAGCCACACCTTGCTGCGTGGTCAATACTTTAGTGTCATCACCTGCACACTGATGGGTTTCACCACCATTGCCACGTTCAGTGTTCATGTTTTTGGCGGGGTCCGTATGATCGATATTATTATTCATAAAAAGTCCTAGCTAATAGATTGAGAGTGCTCTTTCAAATCATTAAAAGAGTGCCTACACAGGTTTGATATCCTTTGAGGTAATGGTGACTTCATCTGTCATTTATTTGTCTGTGTTTTCAGCATTGCCGATCGTTAAATTGATATCGCACTAAAATTCGTAAAGGAATAATAGGCTTAGGACTTATACTACCCAAAAAATAAGTCAAATATAGTTGCGTATATAGTAAACCTTGTTGATGTTTGGTTAAGGTTTATAGATGCTATAAACCAGCTGCTTTAGATGGTCTTAAAGGCGCATAAACGTTAACAATAGAATCTTGTAATGTAGTTATTCTTTAAGGTATGCTTTTTATGCAGTACTAGAGACTATTGATAAATAAATTGGCAGGGTTTTAGCCTTATATTTATCTTTTTTATATTATTAAATTCAGATAATTTCGATACAAGAAAACCGAGCTCAAGCTATACATTAGTATGGTTAGCGAGGATGACGATGTAGCGGGTTTATAGGGATTTGACGATGCGACTATTTTTTATATAACTATAAGACTACCTACCATGTTACCAACTCTAAGCTCCCCAACTAAAAAACCTTATCACTCATTGCTAGTAGGCGCGTCAATGGGTCTAATGGCATTAACGTTCAGTCAAACGGCTGCTGCTATCACAACCAAAAACGTGACCTACACGGTCGATGACCAAGCATACGAAGGCTATTACGCCAAAGCGGACAAAGCTAACGCACCTTTTATCTCATTGATTCATGATTGGGATGGTCTAACTGACTATGAGCGCAAACGTGCTGACATGTTAGCGGCTGAAGGCTACAACGTATTGGCAGCCGATATGTTTGGACAAGGCATTCGCCCTACTTCTATCGAAGAAAACAAACGCCTAACTGGGGAGCTATATGATGACCGTAATAAAATGCGTCGTATCTTGGCAGGGGCATTAACAGCAGGACAACTACAAAGCAATGATGTGCGTAAAGGCACGACTATGGGTTATTGTTTTGGCGGTACGGTCGCGTTAGAGCTAGCACGCTCAGGTTTTGAACAAAAAGCCTTTGTACCCTTCCACGGTGCCTTCGATATTCCAACTGGTCAAAGTTATGACAAAACTACAGGAGAAATCCTAGTATTCCACGGCTCTGCTGACCAATCTGTCTCGCTAGAGAGCTTTGCGACTTTGGGCAAGACCTTAGAAGCAGCCAAAGTACCTCATGAGATGGTCACTTATAGTGGCGCACCACATGCCTTTAGCGTATTTGGCAGCGATAGATATGACGCTCGCGCCGATCAGCGCTCTTGGAAACGCTACTTGGATTTTTTAGCAGAAGAATATAAATAGTCTAACAGCGTAAAAAATAAGTAATAATATAAGCAAGCCCAAACAAAAAGATACCTTAATAAGATCTAATAATGATCCATTAAGGTGTCTTTTATTTATTTAATTTTTGCTAACGCTTTAAAACTTAGCGCTTATAAAATACCAATAGCTGATTATTAGCAGGCATCGCATACGTTTGAGAAAGTTGTAGATGATGAGCCTTTGCTAGACTAACGATATCTTCTTTATCGCGAATGCCGCTGTCAGGATTACCTGCTCTCAACATCGCATCAAATCGCTGATTACCTTCACTGGTATATTTACCATGCTCATTAAATGGGCCATATACAATCAGCTTATCATCCATCTGCAAGGTAACGCCTGCCAATGCAAATAATCGCTCCACCAAAGCCCAGCTAATGATATGCAAAGTATTGGCTGTAAATATCACATCATAAGGTTTGGCTATATCACTGCTATTTAAATGATTACTATCTAAATGACCACCAACAGGTACAGAGTCATGCGCTAAATCAAACGCTAATGGTGAATATAGATTGGGTGCAGGATACGCATTGTGCCAAGCGATTATAGGACGGTGATTACTAATGACATCACTGGTTTGCCAAGATATCTCAGGCAGATTAGGAGCAAAGTAAACACTATGCTGACCTGTCCCAGAGCCAATCTCTAGCACATGACTAAAGCCTTGTAGCTCTGTTTGAAGTACTTTTAGAATAGGCTGCTTATTATTTTCACACGCTTGAGAAAACGGCAATGCAGAAATATCTACTTTACTATTTGAATTATCACTATCCAGATTATTGTCATGCATCACTATCCTCCCAGACCGTTTGTTATGCTAAGCGTTGGTAGCAGTAGATTAACAAGCACTGTCTAATACTGCCCTAGTGACTACCAAACAACTCACAACTCACAACTCACAACTCACAACTAATAAATACCTGCCTCTACCCCAGCAGCCAACGTCATAGCAAGCTCTTCTACTTGCTCAGCAAAGCTATCTTGCCAATCGCCTTGTAGTATCAGCGCCTCTTGAATCCATGACCAACGTAGCCCCGTCGTAATCGTTTTGAGCGCAAGTTTAGTACCTGTACCATCGTGCCCTGCCCGTATATATAACGCAAATGGCATACCTTGCTTTTCTTCTAGCACGGGATAATAGCAACGATCAAAAAAGTCCTTGGTCAGCCCTGCCATATACGCTAGATTTTCGGTCGTACCTAGCAGTAACGCATCAGCAGCCAATACATCCTCAGGCTGCGTATCCTGCGGTGATTTCAAAATGACAGTGATATCTATATCAGGATGATTGGCACCGTCATAAGCTGCCTGCGCCAATTTCTGAGTATTGGGCGATGGCGCATGAGCCACGATGAGTAAAGTCTTAATGGACATATTAGGCTTCTGTGCCATTGTTAAACACTAGATTTTGAGTGATAGCAGGATCCAAGCTATTACCTACTGGACAGGTCAATGCGGTTTTATAAAATCTCTTTAAGGTACTCTCATCCAATACTTTTGAAAAATTGACTACGACATGTATTTCACTCACACGCCTTGGTTTGGCAGCCATGACTTTGGTGACTTCTGCGGTCGTACCTGAGATATCAATATCCATCGCTTCGGCTTTGATACCAATAATCGTTAAGATGCAACTACCCAAACTGGTCGCTAGCAAATCCGTCGGGGAAAACGCTTCACCCTTACCATGATTGTCCGTCGGTGCATCAGTAATGATTTGATTATTCGACTGTAGGTGAATAGCTTGGGTACGTAAATTGCCTTGGTAGGTTACTTTTGAGGTAGTCATAATCTTGCCTTAGTTTATTAAACTAGCTGCCTGAGAAATAAAGATGCTGTGATAGTTATTTGATAGATGCTAAGATAGCGAGCATTTGTGCAAACATTAGTTCTGTAAAGGAAATTGTAATATGTATGTGTATGAGCTCTCAGAATACCAAGTTTATCAATTAAAATCGATAGACCCAGCATTAGGTGGTAACTGGAAAACCATTCTTATCAGTATTTTGCCGCAGCTCGATATACCCAGTCGTAAAAGTGTGTACGAAAAAATATTATCAAAAAGGAACATTAGCCCAAATTTTACTTATATTATTCCAGATGATTTGAGAAGTTTGTTATCTAAAACAGCAATTCGTCATCGAGAGCTAAAAGCAATTGCTATACAGATGTTGAAATTTATTGAGTCCAAGCCGGATTCATATGATGCTATTGAACTTGCTGATAAAGTAGAGGCGATGATCGATTATCTTAACCGTATTGATATAGGTGATCATATTTTAGACCAAAAAAGTCGTGAAAGTATAAAAAAAGCATTTTTGTACGATTTAGCATTTTGGATCGATAATGTAAATCTTATAGTACAACCTGGTATAAGGCACTTAAATACTGATATCGTAAAAACATACTTTAAAGAAGTATTTATTAAGCAAAAGATTCAGGGGCGAGACTTTCTCGCATGGGATTCTACTGATATAGACTTTCAGGAACAAGACAAATTACCTGATATTATAAAAAGAGAGGCAAAGCGTAAAAAGTTCTTTGTCATTGAAAGTGAGCGTTACTGGTTTTTAATAGGTATTGCCGACAAATCAAGACAAAATCCTTATTCTATTAAACGTTTTTTACATGAAGATGGCGGTAGTAATGATTTATTTGTATATCTGACACACGTTGTCATTAGAAAAGAGCTTATAGATGAAGAACGTTATATACGACACGTTAAATACTGTACAAGTCGACTATACACTTTAGATGCTGGTGTATCAGACACAATCATCAAATTTATAGCAGAAGCACAACATCTCTGTAAGACACAAATTATACCTCTACTCAAAAAAGAATTGAAAAAAGACGGCGAAGAGACAGAGTATCATATCAGTAAGCGTATGAATGACTATGAGCACCAAATCACAATTTCGATTTTGAATAAATTACCTAATATAATTAATAATGCAGTCACTGATAGTGATGATCGATACTATTTATTTTATTATTTGACTAAAATTTTTAATAAACTTATAGATAATCTCCAAAACTTTCAATTAAGACCTATCGCTACATACTCTTCTAATGTAGAAATTATGATTGCCAGGCTAATTAGCTTCAAATACTTTCTAGATACGATTTATGATTCATTAGAGGATAAAAAATTTGAGATTAAAAATTTCACTAATGC
>NZ_PJBF01000068.1 GCF_002836505.1 Psychrobacter sp. Choline-02u-9 | reverse complement strand
CGAGGAAAATTATAAATGACTGATCACATTCATGATTTAGGCGCAGGATTTCGGAACATACGCGGAACATTCCGTCTCGGTGGCGTGCTAAATATCGGCACTCAATGCTCGCTAGTCAAGCTATCATCAGGAAAATTTATCTTTTTGGACAGTTACGCCCTCACGGGTGATGTTCGAGATGAGATTATGGCACTTACCAATAATGGTCAAGATGTCGAAGCCGTGCTGAACGTACATCCGTTTCATACAGTCAGCTGTGCTCAAATGGCCAAAGACTTCCCGCAAGCCACCTTTTATGGCAGTAGTCGTCACCATAAAAAAGTACCAGAAATCGATTGGGCAGATGACTTGGTAGAAAGTGACGCAGTCGCTGCACGCTATCCTGAGCTTAAGTTTTCAATGTCAGAGGGCATTTATTATATCTCGCCCAATGAGATGATCCATGCAGGTTCTTTATTGGCTTATCATCCTGCTAGTCAAAGCTTGCATGTAGATGATACTTTTATGAGTCCACCAATTAAGTTATTAGAAGCTGTATTGCCTGAGCTGATATTACACCCCACGACCAAAAAAGCACTGAAAAACGAACCAAACGCTGGCGCGCAATACTGCGACTGGGCGACCAATTTGGCTCATGAATGGCGTGACGTACGCAATTTCTGCGCTGCGCATTCTTATCTTGTTCAGTTCAAAAAAGGTGGGTTTGAGAAAGCTCTGGTGAAAGCCGTTGAGAAAGCACGTCCAAAACTAGAAAACGCCTAATTTCTCACACCTTAGACATATATTTTTTATAGATATAAAAATGGGTCGCTATTACTGTATTTACTAGTGTAGCGACCCATTTTTGTGAGCTGATCATAATCATATCAACACTATTATCGAAGCTGTTACCGAAACAGCAATGTCGCAAGCTCATCTTCGTTGTTCAGAATATCTGCTAATGTATAACGCTCAAGCACATTGATAAATGCGGTGAGTGCTTCAAAAAACACGCTTTTTAGCTGGCAGGCTGGACTAATCACACAGCCTAGTGATTTATTCTTTTCTTCCTCAATGAATGTCACTGGTAAATCCGTCTGATGATCGCCCTGCTCACTATCATTATGAGACACTGGTACGGCAAAGCACTCAACCAAATTAAAATCAGGCTCTATCTGTTTGATCAATACGCCCAAATTTATATCTCTAGATGCACGTGCCAATCGTATGCCACCGTTTTTGCCGCGCACACTTTCTATATAACCCAGCTGACCCAGCTGATGAATAATCTTGGTCAAATGACTTTTAGAAATGCCATAGCTGTCAGCAATATCGCTAATATTAGCCAATAGTGATGGATCTGGTCTCACAGCCAAATAAATCAATGAGCGTAGCGCGTAGTCACTATAATTGGTCAGTCGCATTCATTTGCGCTCCTATTTTTATAAATTTTATATATTAAGCTAGGGCGTGTCCTCATTTTAAAAATGGTGATAAAAATGAGATAAATTGCCGTCAAACGAGAAAAATAGTGCAGATAATATCGAGATATTGACCAACTATTTGACGATGTTTGGCAAAATTTAGCTATTTTTAGCCCATTTAAAGGACACTCGTTCGAATTGAGGACACGCCCTAGACAAAGTAAGTCGCATTTTTGGTAATAACGTTTAGACATAGCATTTGTAAACAGTATCGTTAGCCCGCTTCAACCAAATAAACCATCAGGCCGAGGACGTGCCAGCATGGGCAGATAACTGATGCAAAATAGCACAAAACAAGCAATCCAAGCACCCTGTGCAATCATAATCCAAACTAGGTAATGACTCATATCTACTAATGGTAGCAGTACGCGGCTAACAAATACCAATACCATCAAACCGTACATAAGATTTACCGTTTTGGGCGGTTGGTGAATGCTGCGACCCGTATGACCCAAAGATACTCGCGTCATCATTGCCACCGTCATCATACCGATACCTGCAATCGCCAATCCATGCATGGCGAGGCTGTGCGGATAACCCAACCAAGGCTGTAGTGCGTATAATAAGAAACTTAAACACATGCCCAAAAACGCAATATACAATGACCAAAGTAATGGTTTTTGCCAAATACCGTGATGATACCACCCTATCAGGCGAACGATATTAATGACTGCCACACCGAGCGCCGTAACCGTCAGCAAATACTGGTTTGGATAAAATACATCACTGATAAAAAAGGCGAAGAAAAACACTAAGCTTGCGATATCTTGTCCTTTACTATTACGTAGCTTAACGGGTTCTGACGTTTCCATATCTATACTGAGACCACGTTCGATAAAAAATGGCACTACGCGGCGGCCAATAGTCAGCACCAAACCGATGATCAAGTAGAACCCAAGATAAATACCTATCTTAGTTGTATTCATATCAGCATTAATAATGCCCCAATAGCAGAGTCCGTTGCCAAAGGTCAGCAGTGCCAGTTTTGCCAAGATACCCATTTGCTTGTACTGCTTAACTTGCCATACTGCTCGACATATCACATATGCCATCGAGGCGACAAATACTACATCAAAAATGGCTGCTATATATAGCCACGATATACTATCACCTATGAGCGTTATGCCAAGCCCAAAACCCAACCAGCTCAGACGAGCCAGCAACCAACAGACAAAGATACCTAGCAGTTTATAACCATGCGGCATCATCACCCCTGTCCATGTCTTGACCGCGGTTAGCAAAAACCCGGCTACCACTGCTAGGGCATAACCATACACCATTTCATGGCCGTGCCAGTATAACGGGTTCAAAACCTGTGCATCGATATCCGTGTGACCAGTGAACACAAACGCCCATAGCAGCATCGTTACTACGGCAAATAGCGCAGCAGCACTAAAAAATATGCGAAAGCTTAAATTAAGGATAGGATTCGGAGAGCTTGGTGGTTTGCTAGGTAACTTGATAGATTGCATAGCCATCTTCTTAAAGAATATAGATGGCTTTAATTATAACATTCATTTTAAATGAACTTTATAAATCTTTAGTCTGATTATTGAAATATTCTATCCATTAAAGTGCAGCGCCTACGGAAATCTCTAGAAGCAAAATCTCAAGTATAGTTGAATTCAAATAATTTCGATACAAGGAAACCGAGCGCAAGTTATACATTAGTATGCTTAGCGAGGATGACGATGTAGCGGATTTATATGGATTTGACTATATAAAAATAGAGAAATCAGGCTGGCTGTTCTTTAGCTATTATTTAGACATGACTTAGTCAACACCACTTACAACTGTAATGCCGCGATGACTAACGATACGACCACTATCGCCGTGACATACTGCCTAACTTTAAAATATATGTAACTGATAATCTGCGCTCGATGCAGACTATAATCGATAACCAACAGACTTATAAACCCAATCACTAATAGCCAAATAAAGCTACTGGCTGACAAGGTCAAAAAACCAAGCCAAAGGCCAAGCGCAATGACATTGCTATATATAGGCAGCTTAACCCTCCACTCATTGTCCTCTGTCAAGCTCAGATGATTGCCCCAATGTGCGCCTGCCATAAACGAGCCAATCATTAGGCCATAAGCACTTAATACATCGACTACCGAGCCAAGCATAGGCACGGTAACAACGTCTATCATCAGCAAAAATGCACAGGCGACAAACGGAATAGCACCTGCAAAAGTGAGATAAGGACTGGGCTTTTTCATTGTTTAAACCTATCTTATAATTAGTCTAATAATGGCTATCATCTGTTGAGTGGGAGTTTTCAACATACATTAATCGCTCTTTTGAGTGTTGCCTTGCCACTCACGGATAAACTCACCGTTTGGATCGTATTGCTGAGTTTGCTTGTCTAGATTAAACTGTCTACACCCTCTTGGATCAGCACCCACGCCTGCCAGATATTGCCAATTGCCCCAATTACTGCCGACATCATAATCAACAAGATGTTGCTCAAAGTAAGCTGCCCCATAACGCCAATCAAGGCCTAGCTCATGGATAAAGCAACTGGCAACCAATTGTCGTCCGCGATTCGACATATAACCTGTCGCGTTCAATTGGTTCATGCAAGCATTGACGATAGGATATTGTGTTGTACCATTCTTCCATTGCGCTAACAGACTCTCAATCAATTGAGTTGAAGGCGCGTGCTGAGCGATGCCTTTAAACCAAAACAACTTTTGCTGATGGGTGACAGCATACCAATAGAAATACTCACGCCACAGCAGCTCGAACCATATCCAATAGGTAGAGTCATTTCCGATAATATCGCGCTCATAACGGCGCAAACGATTTAATATTGTGTTTACAGATAGCGAACCGTTTGCAAGCCAAGCGGAGAACTTTGTGGAGTGCGCCCACTCATCAAGCGCGTTTCGTGTGGTTTTATAAGTGCTGGGCGCATCGGAACAGAAATAAGCATCTAAGTGCTTCAAACCGTTTGACTCACCACCTGTAAAGTTAGATGTTTGCTTTAATGTCTTATTGACCTCTGTCTCACTAGACAACTGCGATTCAAAAAAGTACTCGTCCCTACTCAACATATTGTCAGGCAATGGAGCAAGTGTTTCTGGCGTTGGAGAAATGGCTATATCTTTTTCTGCATGCAGCAAATCATAGTCACTTTCGATTTTTTTACGAAATTGCGTAAAACTTTTGGGTAAGCTCTCTAGCGGTAACTTATCAAACAAAGTCGCTGTTGTATGTATATGCCACTGTATCTCTGGATATTTCGCCTGCATAAGGTCATATACTTTGTTTTTATTATAATCTGCCGTTTGACTGATGCAGATATCTGTCACTCGTTGCTGCGCTATTAGATCACTCAACTGAGTAAAGACGTCCAATGCTTCATCGCCTTTCTGTAAATACAGCAACCTATTACCGCGCTGCATCAGTGAAGTATTTAAATCAGCCAAGCTCTCATGCAAAAACTGCTGACGAGCTTGCCCCATAGCCTCATAACGATAGGCATCGTAATAGTCTTTATCGTCTAATATATCTGTCAACGATGAGGCATAAACCAATAGCAGCTGTCCATCAGTGGAGATTTCAGATGCTGTTAATAGAGTAGCATTGTCCGCTACCCGCAAGTCATTATGAAATAGTACCAATGTGACATTTCTGTTCACTGAGTTGTTCGCTGCCTGATTTGACATATTTTATCCTTCTGGCTGTTTAGCGCTTATCTATTATTTTTGGGGCTGTAGTAGATAAGCACTATGCTAGACTACTTTTATGAAGATAACCCGTTGTAAACTAAGTAAAAAAGCACAGCGAAGGCTGTTAGAGTTTTTTACGGCTGAAGTGACTGCTAGAACAGCCGCAGATTTGCTTGATATTCAGCCTAATACTGCTGCACTTTTTTATCATAAAATAAGACTTGTGATAGATTACCATCTCTCATTAGAAGCTGATGAGCTTTTTGATGGTGAAGTCGAATTAGATGAAAGTTACTTTGGCGGTGTACGCAAAGGCAAAAGAGGTCGCGGGGCAGCTGGTAAAACCGCTGTATTTGGTATTCTAAAACGAAACGGTAAGGTTTATACCATTGTCGTAGCAGACACCAAACAGACTACCCTAATGCCTGTTATTAAGCGTAAAATCAAGCCTGACAGCTTTGTTTATACGGATAGCTATCGAAGTTACAATGCATTAGATGTGAGTGAGTTTAAACATTTCAGAGTCAATCACTCTATAGAGTTCATTTGCGGTAAGAACAATCACATCAATGGCATTGAGAACTTCTGGAATCAGTCCAAACGAACACTCAGAAAGTATAATGGGATTAATAAGAAGAACTTCCATTTGTTTTTAAAAGAGTGCGAGTTTAGATTCAACTATGGCTCACCATCTAATCAGCTGAAAACCTTGAGAAAATGGTGTGATATTTAATCCTTATCTACTACAGCCCCTTATTTTTAATATTTAGTCTTTAATCTTGAAATATCATATACAGTGTAAAACATACTTAGCATTCAACTATGATGCGAGCCTAATACTTGTAAGGCAATGCGCTCAGCCCCAGAAACTACTTATAAGCACTGACTCTCATGTGTCTGACTGCTTAAATGGCTTACCTCTAGGAGAACACCATGACTCAAAATAATACTACGACTGAAGAAAATAAATCAGATGAAAAGCGTAAACTTATCAATCGATTTTTGATGAGATTGACAAAAGAACAGCCTCAAATGTATTACGCGACTACCTCTGAGATATCGCGGAGTATTCATACGATGATAAAAGAGCACACCAATCGCTTGTCGGTAGAAGAACAAGCACTGGTAAGACGGATGACGATGGAAGAGATTGAAGGGCTACTTGGCTTTCATGCCAGATAAGAAATTGACCAACTTCAAATACGTCATTCTCAGTAAGTTGCCAAATATCACACAAAAAAGACCGCTATCAAAGCGGTCTTTTTTATTAGCTATCAGCATTCTATTTTAGGACAATTAGAATGGATATTCACGTGGTTCATTTTGCATTGAGATCCAATGCGTTCTAGTGAACTCTTCTAGTACCCACTCACCGTTAAAACGACCGATGCCTGAGTTTTTCTCACCACCAAAAGCCACGTTACTTTCATCGTTTACTGGAATATCATTTATATGGGTCATACCTGCTCGGATACCACGAGCGAAACGTAAACCTTTTTGCATGTCTGCGGTAAACACCGCACTAGATAAGCCATACATAGAATCATTAGCTATCGACAAAGCATCCTCTTCATTTTTGGCTCGAATAATGCCTATCAATGGTCCAAATATTTCATTATAGGCAATATCCATCTCTCTAGTAACTTCGGTAAAGACATGGGGCGGGACTAATTGACCATTGATTTCACCGCTCAAGAGCATTTTTGCGCCCTCTTTCTGTGCCTCATCAATCTTATCTCTAAGTGACTGAACTTGTTTCTCATTGATGATTGGGCCAATAGCAGTACCTTGATCGTTAGGATCACCTACCTGTAACGTTTTAACATGAGACAAGAAACGCTCTACAAACTCATCGTACACTTCATTTTCAACAATAATTCGGTTAATAGCCATACAAATCTGGCCTTGATGCAAGAACTTACCGAACACGGCTGCTTTTACTGCCTGATCAATATCTGCATCCTTGAGTACAACAAATGGACTGTTTCCACCTAACTCAAGTGCCACTTGTTTGATATGCTCACCACCATTAGCTAGCTCACCGATGTGTTTACCCACTGAAGTTGATCCTGTGAATGACACAAAACTTGACGCTTTGTGTTCAACGATTGCATCGCCTATCTCGCTACCTGAACCCACAACCACGTTTAACAGACCTTTTGGTAGACCCGCTTCTTCAAATACTTTGGCCAATAGTAAACCACCAGTCACTGGCGTATCGCTAGCAGGCTTGAGTACCACGGCGTTACCAAGCGCTAGGGCTGGTGCGATAGAGCGCTGAGTCAAATGTAGCGGAAAGTTCCATGGGCTAATGACTGCTACCACACCGATAGGCTCACGGTAGATGAAGTTTTCTTTGCCAGGAGTATTTGATGGGCGAATCTCACCATGGACACGATTAGGGAATGTCGCTGCTTCAAGGGTAATCGCGCGCGTCGCACCGAACTCGACCATGGCTTTGATACGCGTACTGCCCGACTCTTTGATTAGCCAATCAACGATTTCTTCTTGGCGCTGATCCAGTATGTTGACCACTTTATATAATACTGCAGAACGCTCTGCTGGTGTCTGCTTAGCCCACGTTTCTTGAGCTTGGGTTGCAGCATCATAGGCTTCGTTCAACTGATCTTTGGTCGCTTGCTGGATCTCTACAAGCGTATCACCGTTATATGGGTTGGTATTATTGTTGGTGCTATCGTCTTTACCGGTTTGCCATTCACCAGCGATGAACTGCAAATGGAAGTCACTGTATGCACTCGTAGTATTGGTTGACATAATCATCCTTATTTTTAATTTATTATGTTAAGTATTGGTTTTCGATTATTAGAATAAAATTATTAAGTCGGCGATATCTTAATGAGAAAATATCTGGCAAGAAGTAAGTCTGAAATCGTTACTGAGCTATCAATCAATAGTCATCAATTAAAAAAAGCTCTAATGAGAAATGATCTTTAGTAATAAATACTAACGGTAACGGATAACAACAAAACCCACCTTGCTAGACGACTGGTCTAATGCTACCATAGCTATTAATAAAACAAGACTACTTTGTCAGTGAATATTGTTGATAAAACGTAACATATATAACTATATCCTATTACAATACGCCATCAACGTGACGTTCAAATGAACGTTAACTGTTTTAACTGACTATCTAATGCATACGCTAATATAAGCAACTACTAAGGGAGACAATCCTGTTTATGTCTAATACAGACGCAACTACCCCAGATACCAAAGCTCATTTACTTGCTACTGGCTACCAATTAATTGCTAAGAAAGGTTTTACCGCTGTTGGTCTAAAGCAAATTTTAGATACAGCAGGTGTGCCAAAGGGTTCTTTTTACCACTACTTTGCTTCTAAAGAAGCCTTTGGTGAAGCAATTATTAATCATTATTTTAGTTTATATAAGACTCGGTTGGATGTCATCGATGCACAAGATGTCAGTGCACAGCAAAAACTATATGATTATTTTCAAAACTGGTATGACACCCAGCAGAACGGCTGTGACCATGAAAAATGCTTGGTAGTGAAGCTCAGCGCAGAGGTAGCCGATATGTCAGAAACCATGCGTAAGGCACTCGATACTGGCTATCAGCAAACGACTATGTGGCTCGCCAAGCAGATCAAAGCTGGCTGGCTCGATGAGTCTGTCCCTCGTCACGATAACATCTCGGCTGAGAGTATGGCCAAGCGTTGGTATTTTGCATGGCTTGGTGCAAGCTTAATTGCAAAGATTAGCCAAACCAATACGCCTTTAGCAGAAATTTGGCAGATGACAACGACCCAAATGGGACGCTAATCGTTAACCGTTTGAATTTCTATCGACTGTACTTCTAACGTAACCATTAAGGCACATTGAATATTCATAACGTTCATAGATAATAGCTATCAATATTATGCTTGAGTATTCAGTGTGCTTTATGACCTTCTCTTTTTTAAACGAATTTCTTGAAGACATTTGCATATGACTTAAACAGTTATACGAGAGTTTTGTAAACATCGCTAGACGACTGGTCTAATTGGTGTACAATGCGCACAAATATTAAGAATGAATGTCTATACGAGCATTGCTTATCATTCATTGATTAATATCAGACAATATCTCATGTCAAAACAATTTAATTGAACCGTTTTTATTAAAAACTTTTTATTACTAATTAGGAATTTTATGAATAATTTCCAATATTACAACCCAGTCCGTATCGTTTTTGGTGAAGGTCAAATCGAACAATTATCAGACCTAGTCCCTACTGATGCACGCGTTCTTATTACTTACGGTGGTGGTTCAGCACAGCGTACCGGTACTTTGGATGAAGTAAAAACTGCATTAGCGGCTAGCGGTAACCGTACTGTTTTTGAATTTGGTGGTATCGAGGCTAACCCAGAATTCACTACGTTATTAAAAGCCGCTGATATGGTGAATGAGCACAACATCGACTTCTTGTTAGCAGTTGGCGGTGGTTCTGTGATTGACGGCAGTAAATTTGTTGCACTCGTTTCTTCATTAACTGAAGAAGACGGTACTGTCTCACGTGACCAAGCTTGGGACGCGCTAACGGGTTATTGCAAGAACATCGATTCTGCTGTTGACCTAGGTGCGGTATTGACCATCCCAGCAACGGGTTCTGAGATGAACTCAGGCGGCGTGATTAACTATAGCGAACGTCAAGCAAAACTACCATTTGGTAACCCACTGGCCTTCCCTAAATTCTCAATCCTAGATCCAATCAAAACACTTACCTTGCCTGAGCGTCAGGTTATGAATGGTGTGGCTGATGCATTTGTTCACGTAATGGAACAGTACCTAACTTACCCAGTAAACGCTAAAGTCCAAGATGCCTTCGCTGAAAGCCTGCTTAAAATCCTTATTGATGAAGGTCTAGTTGTTAAGCAAGATCCAGAAAACCTAGAAACACGTAAGAACATTATGTGGACAGCGACCATGGCATTGAACGGTCTGATCGGTACTGGTGTGCCACAAGACTGGACAACTCATATGGTTGGTCATGAGCTGACGTCACTACACGCTATCGATCATGCACGTACGCTAACCATCGTATTGCCATCAGTGATGCGTGAGCTAAAAGAAAGCAAAAAAGAAAAATTGCTTCAGTATGCGCGTAACGTATGGAACATTACCGATACTAACCTAGACGACGATGCCATTATCGAAACGGCTATTGTCTACACTGAAAACTTCTTCCGCGAGCTTGGCTTGCCAGTTAGCCTAGAAGATGTTGACTTGACGGAATCAGCGATTGTTCCAATCATCAAGCAGCTTGAAGTGCATAACATGGTCAAGCTTGGTGAACATGGTACCAACGACCTAGAAGTATCACGTCGTATCTTGCAGCGCGCTGTAACTAGCAAAGCGTCTTAATAAGCGCTATAGCAAGAACTGTCAGAAGAATTATAAGAAAAATCGCAGCAGTAACAATAAGTACATATCGTTATGCTATTTATAGTAGTAGCTATTCCATGTTGGGTAGCTACTACATTTAACACCACTATAATAATGACAATTAATAAATATAAAGGAGTCCTACAATGAGCTTCGACAAACAACAGAATCAACAAACAAATCGTCAAATCAAATTAGCGAGCCGTCCTAATGGCGTACCTACTGCTGACAATTTTGACATGGCAACTAGCGACATTCCTACGCCAAAAGATAACGAGATGCTACTACGCACGGTATATCTGTCACTAGATCCATATATGCGTGGGCGTATGAGCGATGCAAAAAGCTATGCAGACCCATTAGAAGTCGGTGACGTCATCATGGGTGGTACCGTAGCGCAAGTGGTCGAGTCGAATATCGACAACTTCGCGGTAGGCGACTTAGTCGTATCAAACTCAGGCTGGCAGGACTACAGTGTCAGTGATGGCGAAGGCGTCCTGAAACTAGACAAAAACATGTCTAACCCTTCTTATGGTTTAGGCGTGTTAGGTATGCCAGGGTTTACGGGTTATATGGGTCTGACTGATATCGGTAAACCACAAAAAGGCGAAACTTTAGTCGTGGCAGCAGCCACTGGACCGGTCGGGGCCACTGTCGGTCAAGTGGGTAATCAATATGGTCTGCGCACTGTCGGTGTGGCAGGCGGCAAAGAGAAATGCGACTTTGCGGTCAATGAGCTTGGCTTTGATGTCTGTATCGATCACAAAGCTGACGACTTCGCTGAGCAATTAAAAGCAGCATGTCCAGATGGTATCGATATCTACTATGAAAACGTTGGCGGTAAAGTATTTGATGCGGTAATGCCATTACTTAACGACCACGCACGTATTCCAGTATGTGGTCTGGTATCGCAGTACAACGCAACTGATTTACCGGATGGCAAAGATCGCCTAGGTATGTTGATGGGTCTTATCTTAAGCCAACGCCTAACTGTCAGAGGCTTCATTATCTTTGAAGAGTATGGCGACCACTTCCCAGAGTTCTTAGAAACCATGAGCAAATGGGTGGAGTCAGGCGAAGTAAAAACCAAAGAGCACATTACTGACGGTCTAGATAATGCCCCAGATGCATTTGTCAGTATGTTAAACGGTGATAACTTTGGTAAGACTGTAATCAAAGTATCTGACGTTAACTAGTTATTGGTTAAACATTGACTAGTTAAGCAGCTACTGACAGTTAGCAATCGTTGTGAATAACTACTTAACAACATAAATTGTTAATATCACTACTGAAAGTTGCTTACAAAGCAGGAATAATGCTAACAGTCATTATTTGCATCTAGGCTAATTAAGTAAAAATAGCTAATAATGCAACGGAAAACTTATGACTGTTGGCTACATAGTTACTAACACATAAATAATAAACAAGGATAATTATGAACATTTTAATGGTACTAACGTCTCATGACCGTTTAGGCGATACTGGTAAAAAGACAGGATTTTGGCTAGAAGAATTTGCAGCTCCTTACTATGCGTTTCTCGATGCGGGTGCTAATGTCACTCTAACGTCTCCTGCAGGTGGTCAGCCACCACTAGATCCTAGTAGCGATACTGAAGATACACAAACCAAAGATACCAAGCGTTTTAAAGACGACAAAGAGGCGCAAGAGCACTTGGCCAATACCAAGAAACTTGCTGACATGAAAGTAGAAGATTTTGATTCAGTCTTTTATCCAGGTGGTCACGGTCCATTGTGGGACTTGGCAGTAGATAAGAACTCTATCGAATTGATCGAGAGTTTCGTCAAGCAAGACAAGCCTGTTGCCTTTGTTTGTCATGCACCTGGCGCGCTTAAAAGCGTCAAAGTTGATGGCGAGTACTTAGTAAAAGGTAAAACCGTTACTGGCTTTACCAACTCAGAAGAAGAAGCGGCTGGCCTAACAGACGTGGTGCCTTTCTTAGTAGAAGATGTCTTGAAAGCCAACGGTGGTAACTATAAAAAAGCCGCTGATTGGGAAGAGTTTGTGGTCGAAGATGGTTTATTGATCACAGGTCAAAACCCAGCCTCATCAGAAGAAGCGGCTAAGCGTTTGATCAACAAGCTCAAAGGTTAATATCATGATTCGCTTACATCACCTTAATCAGTCACGTTCGTTGCGTACGCTTTGGCTCTTAGAAGAGCTAGGCGTGCCTTATGAAGTGGTCAGTCATCAGCGCGATGCCAAAACTCATTTGGCACCAGATTCCCTGAAGGCAGTTCACCCACTCGGTAAATCTCCGGTTATCGAGATGGATGGACAGACTTACGCTGAGTCCGGTGCGATTACAGAGTTATTGATTGAACGATTTGCGCCAGAGCGTCTGCGCCCTGCTACAGATAGTTCAGATTATGGATATTATCTGCAGTGGATTGACTTTGCAGAAAGCTCGCTGATGTTGCCATTAATGCTTGAGCTATTTACCAAAAAAGCAGGCATTGATGACAATGAGTTTTTGAGTGGCTATATCGATACAGAAAAAACCAGATTGTTTGAATATCTGGATGCTTCGGTTAAAGGTAAGTCGTTCATTGTGGGTGATAAGCTAAGTGGTGCTGACTTTATGTTGTCATTTGACTTAATCATTCTCGCTAAGCGTCAAAAACTCGACGCTTACTCGAATATCAGGCAGTATGCTGAAGCGCTTGCCAGTCTCGATAGCTATCAGCGCGCTATGCAGCTAGAGGCTAAGTACGACCAATCCGTTTAGCATTGCATCATAACTGACAGACCAATTTTCCGATACACACAAACAGCTCTGTATAGAGCTGTTTTTTATGCGTATAGCATTTTTTACTTGTTGCATCGCTTGTTTTAATGTTCGTCATATTGCACGAAATACTGCTATATCTTTATTCAATAGCGCCAATGAGTTACGCTCTAATGACAAAAGCGCTATAAAGATTATGATAAAATATGCCCTGCATTTCTTGGGTTATCTTTCCAGTTTGACCAGCATTTATATCAGTAACTCCGCTGTTTTTAAGCTATGAACATTCATCGTACTGACCTGATTTTGCGTCTGGAATCTGTTCTATGCCATTCTATTTCCTTATACAGATTATGGTACGTCCATGAGTAATGAATATCAGTTTAAGCCCCACGAACAACCGATAATGGTGGGCTCTCCTGCCAATCCTGATCATCCTGCACGCCGCAAATTATTTTACTTACTGATCGGAATTTTCGTTGGTCTCACTGCCAGTTTCCAAAACGGTCTGCTCGTCGCAAATCTTACTCAAATTCAGGGTCAACTGGGCTTAACGCCAGCTGAAGGTGGCTGGATATCTGTTAGCTATAATATGACCAATGCCTGTATCACCGTTCTGCTGTACAAAATTCGCCAACAATTTGGTATGTCACTGTTTAGCAAAATCACTCTGTTCTTTTTGTTGGCCGCCACGAGTTTACAGTGGCTAATCAGTAGTCACTTATTAGATACGCCTAATATAGGAATTGAGCCTTATTACCTAGAGATTGTCGCCAGGGGACTTAGTGGTATGGTGGCAAGTGGCATGACCATTTTAGGGTTATTCTACTGTTTGCAAGGCATGCCAACCGTCAAGCGGACCAGTGGCTTAATATTGGGTTTTGGCTTGGTGCAGTTTGGTATTCCATTATCACGAATCATCTCGCCCTATCTCGCCATCGACGGTCAGCTTGAGAATTTATTTTTATTTCAATTTGGTTTAGCATTGATTTGTTTTGGACTGATTAACATATTGGAGTTACCGCCAGGTAATACCGAAAAAGTATTTGAGAAACTCGATTTTTTAAGCTTTGCTTTTTTTGCGAGCGGTTTGGCGGCACTGGCTGTAATTTTGGTGCAAGGTAGGATTTTATGGTGGACGACGCCTTGGCTCGTCTATCCACTGATGATTGCCATTGTTGGGATTGGCATCGCTTTATGGATTGAAACGCATCGCAAAAACCCGATGCTACAAGTCCGCTGGATGCGTAGCCGCAATATTATTGCCTTTATGATTACTGGCGCAGTCATGCGAATTTTGCTATCTGAACAAAATGTCGGTGCTGCAGGCCTACTTGCCAATTTGGGCTATGGCAATGATCAGCTGGTTACTTTTTATGCTGTCATAATGGCTGCCAGTGTGCTGGCTTTGGTGATTAGTATTTTTAGTACCAATCCAATGGACTTGCGCCGTCCCGTTATTTTTGCAGTGGCATTGATTGCCTTAGGTTCTTGGATGGACGTTGGGGTCTCTATCAACTCCGCTCCCTATATGTTTTATATTAGCCAGTTTTTGATTGCATTTGCCGCGGTGTATTTTATGGGCCCTTTGGTTTTTGAAGGGTTTTTGCGGGCTATTGCTAGTGGCCCTGCTTATATCATTAGTTTTTCGGTTATCTTTGGTATTTCCCAAACGGTTGGTGGATTGGCAGGTGCAGCGGCTATTCAGGCATTTACGACCATTCGTACACAAATGCATTATGCAGATATGGTCAGCTCACTGAATTTGGGTGATCCTACGTTCAGCGCTCAAATTGCTGGTACTCGTAGTGTATTGTCAAACCAAACGACGGACACAGCGCAAGCGAATGTGGCCGCGATGAGCCAAGTGTTGCAAGGGATTCAGCGCCAAGCAACTGTCTCCGCTTATAGCGATCTGTTCTTTTTAATGGCCAGTTTTGCTACTTTCGTTACAGCCATTTTATTGATCAACTATTTTTATAACCGTTACCACAAGCGCAATCCACTTGCTAAAGAGCTTGCCGTTATTGCAAAAATGCGTGAGTCAAAATAACTCAGTTTATTCTATTAATCATGTTTCACCCCATTCATTTATAGCCAGTCTATTTTAATATTTATTAAAAATTTAGGAGCACGTCATGAGCCAAGAAAAACCAAATGAGCTTAGTCAAACACCTCAGACGGCCACTGGCGCTCCAGCAACAGACACACCTATAGCGTCCGATATAAGTAAAGAAGAGTCTGCTACAACTTCTTCTCCATCAGTAACTAAGACAGCAGAAGGTGATGTAGAAAACAGTTCAGATAGCAATGAACCACCAATGCCACCAAAAGAGCCAATACCCGATACTACTGGTTGGTCGCCCAAGAAAAAGTCCTATCTAAACTTAGGCTTATTAATTTTATTGATTGTCATTGGCGTAGCATTGATTTTGTATGCATGGAAGCTCCCACCGTTCACCCCAACGGTACAGCAAACCAATAATGCCTTTATTAAAGGTCAGACGACTATTATTAGCCCGCAAGTTTCTGGCTATGTCACCAAAGTAGCTGTGCAAGATTTCGCCAACGTAAAAGCGGGCGACTTACTCATAAAGATTGACGATCGAACCTTTCAGCAGCAGCTCGAACAAGCACAAGCGAATACCGAAGTAGCTCTTACTAACCGCTCTACTAATGAGCAAGATACGCAAACCAGCCAAGCACAAATTGAAGCACGTAGAGCTGATTTATATAGTGCCAAAATCAATGTGGAGAGTGCACGTGAAGATGTTAACCGTTATCAAGGTTTAGATGCTATTGGTGCGGTATCTAAAGCAGAAGTTGCTCATATCAAGGCGCAATTGGCTCAAGCACAAGCAGGTGTACAGCAAGCAGAAGCAAATTTACAGGCCGCCCAAGAAAACCGTGAAAAGACCAGTGGCAGTCGCTCATCGCTGGACGCAAATATTAAAAATGCTGAGGCAGGCGTCAAGCAAGCGCAAATCAATCTAGACAATACTATCATCACTGCGCCTGAATCTGGCCAGCTAAGCCAAGTCAGTGTCAAAGAAGGTCAATACGTCAGCGCTGGTACGCAGCTCATGTATATCGTACCAAAAGGCATTTGGATAATTGCAAACTTTAAGGAAACTCAAATAGCCAATATGGCAATCGGTGAGCCTGCGACCATTCATGTCGATGCGCTTGGCGGCGCCAAATTTACGGGGCACGTAAGTAATATCTCGCCAGCGACTGGTAGCGAGTTTAGTGCTGCTGCTGCCAACCCTGCGACAGGTAACTACATAAAAATTGCTCAACGTATTCCTGTACGCATTGACTTAGACCAAAACCAGCCTGAACTGGCACGCTTACGTCCTGGCATGTCAGTCTCAGTGGATGTCGATACCAATATTAAATGAAAGGTTGAATGAAAGGTTGAATAAAAAATAATGCCAAACAAGGTAAATAGTCAACGTAAAAAAGCCACTCTAGACACCAAAGAACTTGGATTTAGAGTGGCTTTTTTAGTTTTGTATAATCTATAGCTTCAAACTACAGCAACTATGGTAATAAACGTTTGGTCGTCCAGCTTGTATTGCCTTCACTGTCATCGCCGCTACTCTGCGTATACACAATTCGGTCATGCATCCGATTGGCGCGACCTTGCCAAAACTCAATACTTTCAACCATAATCTCATACCCACCCCAAAACTCTGGCGTTGGTACAGTAGTATTGTCAGGGTGCGCTGCTTGAAGCTGTTCAAACGTTTGCTCCATGATTTCACGATTGGCCACTTCACCACTTTGCGGTTGACTGACCCAAGCGCCTACTTGACTATCATGAGGACGTTTTTGAAAGTATGCAGCCGATTTATCAGCATCTATTTTAGCGATACTACCGCTGACACGGACTTGACGCTCTAGCTCATGCCAGAAGAATAACGCTTCAGCGTTAGGATTTTCTGCAATATCTTGCCCTTTTGCGCTTTCATAATTGGTATAAAAAACGATACCTGTCTCAGTAATCTCACGTAGTAGCACAATACGGGCGCTAGGCTTATTGTCTGCGCCACATGTCGCCAAACTCATTGCATAAGGCTCTTGCACCTTTTGTGCTAACGCCTCATTCATCCAAGCTTTAAAAAGCTCGAATGGTGACGTTGGTACTGACTGTTGGTCAAGCTCACCTTTCTCGTATGAGAGGCGTTGGTCGGTAAAGTCCATGCTCATAGCAGTTCCTTATTTGAAAACTATAATATTGTTATCTTAAATACCAGTTATTATCTTGAATACCAGTCATTATCTTAAATACCAGTTACTATTTTGAATACCAATTATTGCCTTAAATAGTATTAGCCTAGTACTGATTTTATAAGATCAGCTAAGTCATTAGCCATTACATCGCATTCAATTTCATCATCTGACTCTACCATCACGCGAATCATAGGCTCTGTACCTGACTGACGTATCAATAGACGACCACGACCCTCTAGCGTTGCCTGTGCTTTATCAAAAGCAGCAACCAGCTCCTCATGTTTGAATGGGTCTTGCATTTGAGACAAACGTACATTGACTAGCTTTTGCGGCAACACTTCAAAACCTTCAACAAGCTCACTTAACGCACGCTCTCTGGCTTGCATGACTGCCAGTACTTGCAAGCCAGCAATGATAGCATCCCCTGTGCGACTTTTATCTAAGCATAAGATATGACCAGATGGCTCACCGCCCAATATCCATCCATTGGCTTCTAAGTCCTGCATCACATAGCGATCACCCACTTTTGCACGGGTAAACTGAATATTTGCATCTTTTAGTGCCAACTCTAATCCCATGTTACTCATGAGTGTACCCACTACGCCTTCAGCTTTGGTTTTACCTTGGGTAGCAAGCACATATAAAATACCGTCTCCATCGACTAACTTACCCGTCTCATCAACCATTACGATACGGTCACCATCACCATCTAGTGCAATACCGACATCCGCGTCATGCTCAAGCACAGCCTTTTGTAAGCTTTCAGGATGAGTAGAGCCACATTCAGCATTGATATTGATGCCGTCTGGCGTATTATTGATAGCAATCACGTTTGCCCCCAACTCGCGCATCACTCTAGGTGCTACGCTATAGCCCGCACCATTCGCACAATCCACTACTACCGTCAGATGACTGAGGTCGTACTGATAAGGAAAACTGCCTTTGCAAAATTCAATATAGCGACCTTTAGCATCATCAATTCGATTGTTCTTACCTAAATTTGCAGGATCAAGAATAGGCATCATAGCAACATCACTACTAACGTCGTTCATAATTGCCGTCAATTTATCATTGATTGCAGTTTGCATCTCATCACTTATCTTTTTGCCGTCACCTGAGAAAAACTTGATGCCATTATCATAATAAGGGTTATGCGAGGCTGAGATAACCACGCCGGCATCTGCATTAAAGCTACGGGTCAAATGCGCAATCGCTGGAGTCGGAAGTGGTCCAAGCATATAAACATCGACACCAGCCGCATTAAAACCTGCTTGTAATGCTCCCTCTATCACATAGCCTGACAGACGCGTATCTTTACCAATCACAACACTTGGCTTACGCGTAGGATTTTCATTTTTTTCTATGAGAACAAGCCCAGTGACGTAGCCTAGTTTTAAGATAAAGTCCGGTGTAATTGGTAATTCACCAAATTTTCCACGAATTCCATCAGTGCCAAAATAGCTCATTATGTGTTCCTCAAGTCAAAAAAATAAAAGGCCAAGCGTATACGCAGGCAATACTATTGTTGTAATAATCTGTTTCTGTATTTTACAAAAAAAACAGCCAACAATAACAGAGCATTGTTGGCTGTTTGTATCTTAAGCTCGCTGCAGCCTTACGTCTCAGCTAACATCAATACATTTTAAATCTACAAAAGAGAAGCATTTCACAGAACGATCTAGTTTACTCGATAGTTCGGTGCTTCTTTAGTGATTTGCACATCATGCACATGCGACTCTTTCATACCCGCTGAGGTTACTTTGATAAACTGCGGATTGGTACGCATATCTTCAATAGTGGCAGAACCCGTATAACCCATTGATGAACGTAAGCCACCAACCAACTGATTAACGATACCCGCAACTGGTCCTTTATAAGGAACACGGCCTTCGATACCTTCTGGTACTAGCTTCTCTACGCCATCTTTTGCATCTTGGAAGTAGCGATCTGAAGAACCGTTTGATCCTGACATTGCACCCAAACTACCCATACCGCGATACGCTTTATAGTAGCGACCTTGGAACAGCTCAACTTCACCTGGTGCTTCTTCAGTACCAGCCATGAGTGAACCAACCATAATGCATGATGCACCTGCAGCGATTGCTTTTGCCATATCGCCTGAGTAGCGGATACCACCGTCAGCAATCAATGGAATGCTGTCTTTTAAAGCACTAGCAACGTTATCAATGGCTGATATTTGTGGCACACCGATACCTGCGATAATACGCGTGGTACAGATAGAACCAGGACCGATACCTACTTTTACTGCATCAGCACCTGCGTCACGTAAAGCGATTGCAGCTTCACCTGTTGCGATGTTGCCACCGATTACTTGTACATGCGGGTAGTTTTTCTTGATCCAAGAGACTTTATCGATCACGCCTTTTGAGTGACCGTGCGCAGTATCAACGACGATAACGTCGACATCAGCAGCGATTAGTGCTTCAACGCGTGCTTGCGTGTCTGCACCTGTACCAACAGCTGCGCCAACACGTAAGCGACCTTGTTCGTCTTTACACGCATTCGGATTATTTTCAGCTTTGGCAAAATCATTAACAGTAATCAAACCACGCAGGCGGAAGTTATCGTCAATAACGATGACTTTTTCGATACGATGCTCATGCAACAATCTTTTGATATTCTCGTTGCTTTCACCTTCATGCACAGTTACTAGCTGCTCTTTAGGCGTCATGATCTGGCTAACTGGCAACGATAAATTGGTCTCAAAACGCCAATCTCTATGAGTAACAATACCCACAACGTTATCTGTGCCTTTTTCGACCACAGGTACACCTGAGATATTGTTATCTTGGGTCAAACGCAGCAATTCACCAATCGTCATCTCTGGATGGACAGTGATAGGATCAACAACGGTACCCGCTTCAAATTTTTTGACACGGCGTACTTGTGTGGCCTGCTTTTCGATGTCCATGCTCTTGTGCAAAATACCCATGCCACCAAGCTGTGCCATAGTGATAGCCATTTCAGACTCAGTCACAGTATCCATCGCCGCAGAGATTAGCGGAAGATTAAGTGTGATGTTTTTGGTCAAACGAGTAGACAGATCAGCAGTTTTTGGCAGAACTTCAGAATAGGCTGGTAATAATAAAACGTCATCAAAGGTTAAGGCTTCATCGACAATTCGCAACATACAGACCCCTAGTGGTGGTTATTTTGATGGGTAGGAGCTCAGGGTTAAGCGTATCAATCATTGCAGCTGCAAGCACAGTGCCGATTCATCGCCAACCACTCAGTTATCCTATAAAAATAACGCCACATTATAACAAATAAGCGCCTCGCTGACACACTATATTTGTCAGATTATTTTACACAAGTGCGTCTTTATCGATGACAATCATGCTTCAAACCATTAATAACTGGCTTTTAAAGCTAATCAGGATCGCAAAGCTCATCGCTATTCCCAATTTCTAGTCGCCTTTTGTTAACGTAAAACGCTCTGTAGGTAGATATTGGTTCTGTTGTGCATGCAGGTAACCAAGCATTTTCTCTCGTATCTCACAGGCTAGCGTCCATGCTTCTATAGGCCCTACCGATGAAACAGCGCCGCGCAGCTGAATAGTATTTTCGGTTACATCAACCACATACATTTCGGGTTCCGTTTTATCATCCCAAAGTTTATTGTCCTTGACCATCGATATAAATGCCTCTCGGATAGCATCGATATCTGCGCCATAATCGATATATAAAAACACAGGACAGGTCTGATGAACCTCTGTATGCGACCAGTTTTCCACTCGTTCAGTGATTAGCTCACGCATCGGCACGATCAAGCGACGCTCATCCCATGTTTTTAGCACGGCATACGTGTAACGCAGGTCTTCGACCGTACTAAAATTACCATCCATTATCACACTATCGCCAATCCGTACTGGCTGCGTCACTGCTACCTGCACACCAGCGATGATATTCCCCAATATCGGCTGTGCCGCAATACCGATAACCACACCTGCAATACCCGCTGAAGTCAGTAACGTCTTGCCAAGGCCTTCCATATTTGCAAATTCACTAAGACCTATCCAGAAACTTCCCAAAATCATCGCGAAAATAAACACACGGCGAAATATCGATACATAAGTACGGCGGCGACGTTCTTTATCGAAATGCTCTGCAGCTAGATTTTCAATCTGCATGTCTTGATAGCGATTGGCAAAAAAGTTAATGATACGAATACCCAACCACATGGTACTAAATACCAGACCAATCCAAATCAATGGACGAGTGGATGAGGCGACTGCATCTAAATAAGGAAAACCACCAGAAACCAAGGTAAAAACCAGTGAAAAACTGATGGTAAAGGTTAATGGTACTGTTAGCTTGCTAACCAAATCTGCGACGCCGTTGGTACTGCCAACATACATGCTGTATTTTTCTTCATCGATATAATGATTGATGATTTTTGCAGTACCTTTACTCAGTAGCCAACCCATACCCATGGTTAATAAAAAGAACAATATCAGCGCTGAGAATTCCCATAACGCAATTCCAAAAAACTTTAGCTTTAACCAAGTAGGCAAATAACGTTCGAACTCGGCTGGATGATACTGCTCATAGAGATTATCAATATTGCCTACTGTCTGCGCCGAAAACACCCAAACAGGGGCTTTATCCCCTACTCGTACTCGCTGCAAATAGATAGGAACGCGGCGCTCGCGATAATCAATATAGCCAAGCTGAATAGAACGTCTGGCAATACCCATGACACTGCTATTATTACCAAGTGGTGGTTCAATTAAGCCATCGGGACGATCTGGCATATCGTCGAATACATATAGCTCTTTTTCAGATAATAAGAAATCCAGTCGCTTTGTGAGATCAAGCGCACGACTACGTTGACTTTTCTCATCAATCAAATTCATGTTTAGCGCGTAAGCGGCCAAATCATACTGCTGCTTCATTAACGCTGATTGAAAAAACTCTAAGGCTGCAAGCGGTGTTTCTAAATTAGGTGGCTCAGATAACGGCGGCAACCCAGCATTTAGCTTATCGAGTATATAGTAGCTCTCACTGTATTCTCCGGTCAGTGCCGTATCGCCTTGTAGCCTGCCTGCCTGCTCCACTGCGTTACGCTCAGTAGGATCGAAGATCTCTTCAGTAATACCAGAAATGCTGACACTTTCATCTTTAAGCGCATTGACTTGCTGAGTTGCATATTCAGAAAAACTATCAGGCTTACTAGGTGTTTGTTTTTCCAGCTCATGCGTACTCTGTTCATTTTCACTATTTGCGGCATAAACAGGTGAATAGATGACACTTATAGCAGCAATAAAAAGGCCCAACAATACTTGCAGCACATGACTTTGAAAACGGCTTTTCTCTACATCTACTTGATGATTATCATCTGAGTGCAAAACAGCACAATGATTGTCCATAGGGTTGTCTTTAAGAGTATTCATGTTTTCAAAGCCATCAGTCTACAAAAGGAAAGTATAAAAAATATATCGTTGCTGCTTTAACCTAATTCAGTAAGCAAAAAAAAGCCAGCCTAAAGCTGACTTAATTTATTACGAGATTTGTAGCTATTTACCCTATAAACGGCAAAAATTATTCTAAGCGCGGCGCCATGTGGTGCCAGCACGGCTATCTTCGAGCTCAATACCCGCCTCTTTTAGTTGCTCACGTATCTCATCAGCACGAGCAAAGTTTTTGTTGGCTTTAGACTCTGCACGTTCGATAATTAAATTATCAATAACCGCATCCGTTAGACCATCTTCTGCCTGATCACCAATCACTGCTTGCAAAAACTGCTGCACTGGCTGCTGTAAAATATTTAATACTTGCGCCAATGCTTTTAGTTGCTGGGCTAATTGCCATGCGGTATCGACGTCTTCCGCTTTGATGGCTTTATTGATATCACGAGCCAATCCAAATAAGACGCTGATGGCTGTTGAGCTATTAAAATCATCATTCATTGCCTTGATAAAGTCTTGTCCAACCGCGCTATTGTAAGCTTCAGCCACTAAGTCTTCGTTGATTACGACTGACTGTCCTTTTTGTTGTTCAGCCAATTTTAGTGCATTATATAGCCTACTTAGGCTATTATGCGCTTCATCCAATGCGCTATCAGAGAAGTTAACTTGGCTACGATAATGGCTCGATAATAAGAAGAAACGCACCGTCTCAGGTAAGTACTTTGCCATGACATCGCGAATGGTAAAAAAGTTACCCAATGATTTAGACATTTTTTCGCCATCGACATTGATAAAACCAACATGCATCCAGTTGCGTGCATACTCACAACCAGTCGCTGCCTCAGACTGCGCGATTTCGTTTTCATGATGCGGGAACTGTAAGTCATGACCACCGCCGTGAATATCAAAAGTACTACCTAAGCACTTAGTCGACATCGCTGAACATTCAATATGCCAGCCTGGACGCCCTTGACCCCATGGTGATGCCCACTGCGGCTCGTCAGGTTTTGCAGATTTCCATAGTACAAAGTCAAATGGATTGCGCTTATCATTTTCAACTTCGACTCGCGAACCTGCCTGCATATCGTCCAGATTGCGCTTAGATAATTTGCCATAACCATCAAAGCTATCAACAGAATAATAGACGTCACCGTTATCGCCTGCATACGCATAGTTGCCAGTGACTAACGTCTCAATCATATTCTGCATATCATCGATATGATCGGTCGCACGTGGTTCAGCATTTGGCATCTCACAACCAAGGGCAGTCGCGTCTTCATGCATCGCTTCAATAAAACGCTGCGTCAATGTACCAATCTCTTCACCGTTTTCAGCGGCACGGGCAATGATTTTATCATCGATATCAGTGATATTACGTACGTAATTCACGTCGTAACCTAAACGTGCCAACCAACGAACGGCCATATCAAAACCGACCATCACTCGCGCATGACCAATATGACAATAGTCATAAACGGTCATGCCGCACACATACATACCAACCTGCCCTGCTTTGAGTGGTACAAACTGACGCTTGCTGCCAGTCAATGAATCGTAAATGGCAAGTTGGGACATCGCATCTGCAAGTGGTGTGGTCATAGTAAAAAAGCCTTGTAACGTAAATAAAATAAAGAAATGTGAAATCTCAGCCGCCGTGTATGAATAAGCCATACCAACGACCATGACTATAAATCAAAAAAATAAAAATTCAGACCAAAAAACGTCGTGATATAAAACGTAACCCATTATCTTAGCGAAAACAGGCGTAAAATACTACAATGAGCGTGCAACTAACGCTATTCAATCATAAAAACCGTTAAGGATGTAAAGATGGGCAATCGCTTAAGCAAAATATACACACGCACTGGAGATGACGGCAGCACTGGTATGGCTGATGGCAGCCGCCTTAGTAAAGCGGACGATCTATTTAGCGTCATGGGTGACATCGACGAGCTCAACTCGCATATTGGCTTGGTACGTGCGCAACTAAAACACAATAAAGGGCAATCTATAGAGAAAGAGTTCTCTGAGGCCTTGGTCATCATTCAGCACTTGTTGTTCAATATAGGCGGCGAGCTTGCCATGCCAGAGTATGAAGGGGTTAATGCCACTCATATTGAATGGTTAGAGCAGCAAATAGATATGATGAATGCCACATTGCCACCGCTGAAAGACTTTATTCTGCCGACAGGTTCTATATTGGTGAGTCAATTACACGTGGCGCGTAGTGTATGTCGCCGTGCTGAACGCCAAGCCGTGATCTTGCAGCAGCAGCGTCCACAAGCGATTCGCAGTACTGCCGTCAGCTTTATTAATCGCTTATCTGATTGGTTATTTGTCGCTGCACGCTTTTGTACAGACCCAGAAAAAGTCTCTGAGGTGTTATGGGACAGTCAAGCATTGGAGACGTTCACTGACAGTCAATAATACAAACTAAGTATTTGACAATAAATAGCTTAAACACAAAAAACCCCGCGACATGATTGTTGCGGGGTTTTTATTATTGAGCGATAACAATTCGGTTTACTGGATATCGCTACCTCTTATTACAATGACCAATTAATAAGTCGCGCTGTTGTCTTCAATGATGACCATATCAATGGTTTCATCTTTAGGTACGGCTTTTGGTGTTGCAGGCTTGCTAGGCTCGGCAGCAGCTGCTTGGGTGTTTGCAGTCGAACTGTTCTGACTTTCAGCAGGTTTGTTGATGGTTGGCGGCGGCGTAGGTTCAGTTGGACGAATTGGCTCAACTGGCGTTACGGTTCTTGGCTGACGGATTGGCGCTGTTTGAGTCGTATCGTTGTTCTGCGTTGCGCGGCGCTCAGCAGCACGTTGGGCGCGTTGCTCATCCATTGCAGTTTTAAATACAGAACCTGCCATTACATCTGCAACAACAGTAATCAAAGCAGGCTGACCCGCAATACGCGTACGCACTTGACCGCCTTGAGTACCGACGATGTAAGTGAAAGCGTCATCAACGAGCATATTGTTATTGATACGGATATTGTCTTGCGCTAAACGCGATTGTAGACTTGGCTGATTATTGGCCGCTTGTACCTGACTGGCTTGATACAAGTCTTCACTTGGTAGCGTCATGCTGACACTTGCTTGACAAGTGGTCATGCCGTTCTCATTGGCTTGTTGCAAGATGGCAGCGTTTTGAACGTCAATGACAACGCCATTGGTTTTTTCGCTAACCACACCGTTTGCTAAACTGATTTCAGCATCATTTGCATAATTGGCAGCCAATGACTGTGCTTGTTGATTGAGCGTATTTTTCAGAGCTGACTTAAGGCGATCTTGCACCATAGGATCATCACAACTGATCGCAGGCGCAACGCTATTTTCAGCATCGACCGTCTCTTGTTCTGTTAGCTCTGCCTGCTCAGTAGTGTCTTCTTTATCTGAGCGATCACAGCCTGCAAGCGCCAAACCACATACCAATCCAATCCCAGCAACTTTATGCCACTTGCTCAAACTTATATTTGCTACGCTCATACTAACTCTACTCCCAATTTACAGGTTCGTACCGCCACTGACTGACAGTGTTCAACATTCAAATCGCAACGCTAGCTGCTACAGATATGAAAACCACATTATTATACGGTGTTTAAATCAAATGGTCATTAGTGTAGCCCATGGATATACAAATAGTGCCCCTTATTATGGGAAAAACCTGCGTTTGGTTGCAAAAACATAACAAACATTGTCAAGTTTAGTCCCTAAGAAGTCATATTTATAAAACTACGGATTGCATCACAGTTTTTGTTAGACGTCATTGATATGACGCTATATGATTGGGCATAAAATCATCGATAATTGGTGCATATGATAAATTTTAGAGATACATTATTACTAGGTCATCGAGGCGCACGCGGTGAGGCGTTAGAAAATACCTTTTCAGGCTTTCAATACTCTCAAAATCTTAAGTCAAAAGGCTTAGCAGGCGTAGAATTTGATATACAACTAAACGCTGACGGTCACTTAATCGTATTCCATGACGATGATTTAGAGCGTATGTGCGGTCGGCAATCACGTATTGATCAGTTAAAACTGACTGAGATTCAGTGCCAATTGCAGTTTGGCCAACCTATTATGACATTGGCGAGCATGGCACCTGCGCTTAGCGGGTTTAACGTTATTGAGCTTGAAATTAAGACGCATAGCCGTACCAACTACGCGGTGTTGATTGCAGCGCTTCGGCAGGCATTTATTGATACACCCCTTGCCAGCTTACCAGTTGTATTGACGAGCTTCGATGTCGAGTTACACAACCGTTTGCAACGTCACAAACTATTATCTCATATGCCTCGCGGCTTGCTTATTCGTACGCCAGAAGCGTTGGCAAGCGCGACCAATACCGCATTGCAACTCGGCTGTATTCAACTGGGCATTCATTATCCGCTTTTGACCCAAGCCGTCATCAAGCATAGCCACCGTTATGGATTGCCCGTAAGTGCTTGGACGGTTAATGATATTCCCACCATTGAGCAGCTCATCAAATGGCAGACCGATGTCATCATTACGGATTTTCCAAGTCATTTGCTGTTGCCTTAACCGAGTTATCCGTACTTTTTTGATATTTAATCATTTTTTCGATAAACGCATTCTTTTCTACATATCTACCCTTCTTGTTACATTTC
>NZ_PJBF01000067.1 GCF_002836505.1 Psychrobacter sp. Choline-02u-9 | reverse complement strand
GTAATATTACGTAATTGTTTCGATACATCCTGTATATTCTTGTATTAACCCTTAGTTATTTATCTATTTTAAGGGTTAATAACCGATAAATCCGCTTACATTGTCATCAAAAGTTACAAATTCAAAGTTATTTTTAATTTTAAAGTCGCAATAGCTAATGAATTTTTTGATGAAGAATCATTTTATAAGCAATAGAACAGTCTTATACTTGCTTCATTCGCTTTTAACGCTAACACTATAATCAAAGTATTCTTAACTGCTAACACACTATAATTGCTGCTCTACCGATTCAATATCAGCATAAACTTGGGTCGTCCCGTCTTTATTGAGTTGCATAACCTGATAGGGCATGAATTTATTTTGATACTTCATACCCGGGCTACCAACAGGCATGCCAGGTACGGCAAGACCCATAGCTTGTACTGGCGGATTTTCTAAAAACTGCGCCATATATTTAGCGGGTACATGACCTTCAAAGACGTAACCATCCGTAGTGACTACAGTATGGCAAGAACGCATTTCATTTGGAACGCTGTAGCGCTCTTTAAATACGGCTAAGTCCGCAACATCTTGCGCGGTTGCACTTAGACCATTATCTTCTGCATGACTTATCCATTCTTTACAGCAGCCGCAATTGGCATCTTTATAGACAGTGGCTGAGACGTTTTTTAGTAGGTCTGGTTTACTTACTGATGTCATCATAGGAGTATTTATAACGTTTGGTTCAGCTGTCTTTGGAACAGCCAAAACATCTTCAGTTGATGCCGATGTTGTGCTTGCATCAGATACGCCACTACTCGGTTGGCTACAAGCAAATAGTGATGAGGCGGCAAGTAATACTAACGTACTACGCAACCCCTTAGACAGATAACGATTGAATATAAGACTGGATTTTATTTTTAAGGGGGTCATAGTGCTCTCTCATGTACTGTAGATATTGTGAGCTATAGAAGGTCAAGTAACACTTCATATCGTTTGGTAATGTAGCATAATAACCCATCAAACGGAGTACGTAAATTTATCCATTGAGCAGTGCGGACTGGTATCATAAGCAGTTTTTATTTTAAAATACTGCCTGTAGTATTAACAGGTCTATCCGAGTTTTGGATTTTGACTAAAAATTCAAAACTCATAATTTTGGATAATTTGCGATGCGCCTGTCTACTATTAATCTACAAAAGCGTTTGAGTACTCACTCAAATCAATTACCGCTATGGTTTACGCTAGTAGCAGCATGGCTTGCAGGGGCTATTTTTTTATTTGCGCTAGCGCCTCATGGGTTCTGGCCGCTAGCAATAGTGTCACCAGCGATTTTATATGCGCTGTTGGTACCAAATATGAGTGGTCGTCGCGCTTTTATTATCGGTGAAGCTTACGGTATGGGGCTATGGTGCGTCGGCGGCTTTTGGCTCTATACTGCCATCCATGATTATAGCGATACTCCAACGTGGCTCGCATTGATTATGATTGGATTGATGGGTCTCGGTATGGGACTGTTTCATGGATTTTTAGCACTAGTCTTTAACCGTATGGTAGGCAAACAACCCTTTTCATTTGCTGCTCTTTGGGTGCTACAAGAATGGTTAAAAACTTGGTTATTCACAGGCTTTCCGTGGCTGTTTGTTGGTTATGCATTTACTGAAGAGTATTGGTTATCGTCCTTAGCACCCGTTGCTGGTGTTTTTGCCGTCTCTTTTGTTGCCATACTATTGGCTGCAAGTTTAGTAGAGCTACTGCTTCGACGCAGTAGTTATGCCGTCGTTTCTGTACTGTTATTAGCCATTAGCACATCATTATGGCTGGTCAATCCGCAATGGACAAAACCTAAGGGCACACCTGATCTGTCAGTGTCATTGATTCAAGGTAATATTTCACAAGATATAAAGTGGCTGACGCAATATCAATTAGAAACGCTAAAGATTTATGCGAAGTTAACGCGCACTGAGTGGGGACGTGATGTGGTGGTGTGGCCTGAATCATCTATTCCGATGTTTCAGGATGAGGCTGCGGGCTTTATTAGTGAAATGATAGAAATGGCCAATGCGACCAATACGACATGGATAACTGGTATCCCTTATAAGGATAAAGCGGCATTCAATGCCAGTACGGATAAGTATCCCCCATTTTACAATAGCGTGATTGCTCGAGGTGTAGAAGCGGAAGGCCTATACAAGAAGCAGCGTCTAGTGCCTTTTGGAGAGTATATTCCATTTGAAGGCGTGCTCGATATTTTCCCAAGTTTGGCCGGTAGTCAGGATATTAAGAGCTATAGTCGTGGTAGTGATCAGCAGTCACCGCTAAAGGTGCGTGAACACAATATAGGGACGGCTATCTGTTATGAGGTAGCTTATCCAGATACCACGCGTAAAAATGCCATCGATACTGACTTTTTGTTGACCGTCTCTAACGATGCCTGGTTTGGCACTTCAGCAGGACCATTGCAACATTTGCAAATGGTACAAATGCGCGCGCTTGAGAACGGGCGCTGGTTTATTCGAGCGACCAATACTGGTGTTACCGCTATCATTAACCATAAAGGTCGTATTGTAAAACGCGCACCGCAGTTTGAGCGTACTGTACTACGTGGTGAGATACAGGCACGGGTTGGTAACACGCCCTTTATGCTTATGGGAAATTATCCTATCTTGATAATAATAACCCTGTTATTACTACTAAGCTATTTTGGCAAAGGTCTAACCACACTTAGAAGACGAGGGTAATAGTAAACTTAATCATAATAATTTAATCAGCGTAAGTTTTTTATTTTTTCTAGGTAACGTCCTAACGCACGTAAATATAAAAGTTTTAAACTATTGATCACATAAGAACTGATTGAAAAAATTATGTTGACATAAGGCACGCGCCTCATACTTAAAAAGAGATAGCTATATACGGTCTATCATCTTTTAGTTGATACTTTCATTTAATGCACGCGATTTTTGATTGTCATCTGCCTTAGTACCAAATTCAATAGTTGCATGTTGTATATTCTGATGCGCCAAATCTTCCTTGATGTTTTCTTTCATAGTAATAGTCTCTTCAAACGTTATATCGGTCTTCGGTACAATATGAACTGTAAGAGCATTCTCAGTGGTACTCAAAGCCCAGATATGTAAATGATGAAAGTTTTGAATAAAATTATAGCTCTCTAAGATAGCAGTGATTTTACTGAGATCAACATTTTGAGGTACTCCGTCGATAGCAAGCTTGATACTCTCTTTTAGTAGACCCCAAGTCGATAACAGTATAACGACTGAAATAATCAAGCTAACTAGAGGATCAACGATATTCCAACTTGTATAGTAAATAATAATGCCCGAGATAACGACACCTACAGAGACCAATGCATCTACCATTAGATGCAAGAAAGCACCTTTGATATTAATATCGTCTTTTTGACCTTTGTAGAATGCAAAAGCAGAAACAGTATTTATAAATACACCTATTAGAGCTGTAATAATAATAACTTTTCCTGCAACTTCCGGTATCGTATCAAATCGACCCAAGGCCTCATACGCAATACCTATAACGATTGTAACTAACAATATGGCGTTAATAAGAGACGCCATTATAGAAGCTTTTTTGTAGCCATAGGTATAAAGCGTAGTAGATGCTTTCTGTGCTAATTTCATTCCAATTAACGAGATTATTAAACTGGCAACATCACTTAAGTTGTGGCTAGCGTCTGCGATTAAAGCTAATGAATTAGTTGAATAGCCCACTATAAACTCGATGAGCGTAAATGCAGAATTTAGACCAATCCCAATATAAAAAGCTTTATTCATATTTTTAGGGTCTGGAGCTTGATGACTGTGGTTATCTGAATTACTCATAATTTACCCTTGTTTAGGTTGCTGCATTTTATTAAAGGTAGAAAATAAGTTTATTGCATATTTTCTATATTGCACAGTCAATATTGCTCTAATACCGTAGACCCACTTATTTTTATCAATAAACTGAGCCACAACTTGATTGTGTGTCCTATCTCTCCTTGGGCGAAAAAAGCGGATTTTACTGTAATCTAACTGGCTTACGTAAGCTTCTTGTTCTCATGTTCAAGCTCTTTAGTATGTGTAGCTTAGTCTTGAATGTTGGTTAGTATAGTTTCATTAGTGTGCTTTTTATGACATGACCACATAAAGGTGTAATCGTTTAATGCTTCAATCAGCATACGAACGGCGCGTTCTTTAATCTCAGGAGTGTAGGTTTGTCTTTTCATTATCGTATTCTCTCAGAAAGATGATTTACCGCTTCTTAACAGCGCGTGTAAAACCTTGCATCTGACGACTAAGCCGGTCTTCATAGTAAACTATCCCAGTATTGTCAGAAACTTAACGTCTTGTGAGGATGTACTAAGTGCTAACTTCAAAATGATTGAAATACCTACGCTAAATGACGACAAAAAAAGCCTAAGCAATCTAATGAAAAAGTAGATAATAAAAACCCAATCTATATGACAAACAAAAAAATGCCTCTGGGAGTTGACTCCCAGAGGCATTTAGTTTTAAATATAGCTAACGGTTACAGCGTGTTGACGCACACTGTAACGAACAAATAAGCACCTGAACTGCGTTATTTGAACAGCATTAAATGCCCGTGTAGGTGCATTTTATCCAAAATTTGCTTTCATATCAACTTTATTCACTATACATTTTAAAAACTGCTTGTTCGCTCGTTACATTTTCGTGCTGCTCTCTCTGTACCCGTTACCCGTCAAATGGGTGGCAGGCCTCGGTGACGACTGCGTTTGACATAAGGGTGAGCTCCCTACAGGGGTGACTAGACAAAGGATCAGAGCAACGCAATGAGTGGTTACTTGTGCATATCGTAGCGGTATATTGGGTTTAGGCCCTTGCTAGCGTATGACAGCACAGTAGCGGTTAAGAGCGTGTCTAGGCGGTGCTATCAGCCGTAATCTTAACAACCGTAGCTTGATACAGTGATACGGTCTTGATGACGCGATGGGCGATGAAGTCGGCATGACTAATCACATCAAATCCAAGGAATGCACTAAAGCGTTTGTGAGTATTTTTTTACTCATAAACGCTTTAGGGTGAGTGTTCCTTGAAATCTGCTCAAGGCTCCAAAATCAGCATAAATTCACTTAGGCTAACTTAAGTAGTATATAGCCCACTCGGCTATATACTATAAGAGTCCAGAGAAAAATTTAGAATAGTTAATATACAACAATCACTTATTCAGTGAGTCGATATTGTCATGGTTGATTCATAAGCTTAGTGTGAATAGAACGAGATCTATGTCTTGGGCAAAGTATCTTTCACACTCATAACTGTTCTTTATCTTGAAATTCTAATTAAACTGAAACCTCGAATACTTTTATTTAATCAGCATCCAAAGCATTATCTTTGTTTTGAATAAGTATCAGAGCATCTTGTGCTTTCTTAAGTTGATCTTGTAACAGAGTCACTTGTTCTTGCTCCGATAGGTGATGGCTTGATAGCTCGCTATACTGCTTATTCAGTACGCTATGCTCAGCTTCAAGCTTAGCCTGTGTTTGGGTCAGCTGATCGTTGAGTCCTGATAGCTTGTTACGCTCAGCGACTATGGCCTTTAACTCTCCTTTGACTTCTGCCGTATCAGTCGCTATCTCATTGCGTTCAGTGGTGACTGTCTTTAGCTCACCCTTAGTCACTGTCAGTTCTGTTTGTAGACGTGCAATTTCTGCTTTATCGCTACTAGCAGTGGCTTCAAGCGTGGCCACTTTTGATAGGTTGGCATTTAACTCTTTTGACTGCTGATCAAGGGTATGGCGCAGATCTGCAAGTTGAGCTTGGGCTGCATCTGTCTTAGCTCGTTCAAGCTCAAGCGCGTGCTGAGTATCACTGAGTGTCTGTATCAGCGTGTCACGTTCAGCAGTCACTTGAGCTGCGGTGATAGCGGCTGCCTCTGCGGTTGCTGTGACCTCATCGAGCTGCCCTAACAGATCAGCTTGCTCACTCTCTAGGGTCTTAACCGCCTCTTGCGCCTCGTCTGTCTCAGCTTGTGCCTTGGTCTTAATGCTCTCTAGGGCTTCACGCTCTTTCACCAACCGATCATTGGCGATATCAATAGCCGTTTGCCACATATCCGCACCAAGCGACTGTAAGCGCTCAGCAATGCCACTTGGCAGCTCAACCTGTCTTAGCTGCTCTTCTTCTTGATTATCCTGACGCCAAGACTTCATGGCTTCACTGATGGTCGTAAATGAACCACCACCTAGCGCCTTACGCACTTCGGCTAGGGTAGGCTTAATACCCTGCTCTTGTAGCTGCTCAGCAGTGGCATGAATCTGTGGGGTAGTGATGGCCATGATAATTGTCCTTAACTTTGTATGAGTAGATATGTTGTATTATATGTATATAGTATAATACAACATACAACATACTACAATGCAAGATGTAAAAAAACCTCAAGTAATCTTGAGGCTATGGTCGTTAAATTATGGCTAGTGATCAGTTAAGTACTCTTCTAGCGCATTATTGATCATTTCTTGATAGTCACCACCTGTTTGCTTGGCTCTATCCTTAAACTTAGCAAGGATGCTTGGGCTGATGACACTGGGTTCCGTAGAGGACGCTTGCGTTCTGATACTGCCACGGATAGCACCTGACCAGTCGGTGGCTTCTGGAATGTCGGATAGATCAATGTCGTCATCGCTAAGCGTGGCTAAATGCTCTAAATCTGCTTGCTGCTTGGCGGTTAGTGGCGGTAACTCGTCTATGTGATAGCTAACTTTGTTCATACTGTCTCCTTTCACTCTTTGTGGCACGCCTAGCAGAGATAATGCGTATAACCTCGCCACCATCTATGTCTGTCTGCGTATGGGCTACTAATAAGACTGCTATGCCGTCTATTGTACCCAGCGCCTGCCACCGCTCCTCACCATTTTCATACCTGTCTTGCTGACGCAGGCATAAAGAATCTAAAAAACCCGGGTAGCTGCCTCAAATGATAAACGGTGTTTGCACTGATTGGTGATGTTTTTTTGTTCATCCCATTCAAATCTAATACTCATCTTTTCTCTCAATCAGTATGCTCTTTATAGATTGGCAATTCATCTTGACTGACAGCTGCTACTTTCTGATACTCAAAAGATAGTGGCACTTTATTGGTTTGCGCCACTTGGGTCAAAAATAATTTGATCGCTTGAGACGGTGTTAATCCATAGCTTTCAAATACCGAAAAAGCATTTTCTTTTAGCTCTTGATCGAGCCTAATATTATAATTAGTTGTCGTCATAACATCACTTTTGGCTTATTTATGTACATATAATATAAGCCATTTGTATAGGCTACGCTAGCTCAATTACTCTTTTTTTCTTTGCTATGATTTCTGCTTAGGGAACGTATAGCCTATCGCCAGTAAGTGCTTTTTGTGGGTCTTTAAAAAAGCCTCATCTCTTAATTGAGTGTGTAACCAACTAATAACTTCTTGAGTGCTTTTACCTGATGGTGCGTAACTACCAAACGGTGAGTAGTTAGCCAACAAAGGGGCAAAACGATCAATTTGCTTAACGGTTAGAGGTGGGATATCTCTATCCTCATTATTCTGATTTAGGCCCTCCTGTCCTTTTTTCTTAGTTGGCTTGGCCTTGACGGTGAATGTCAAACCTGTAACTGTGCGCCCACGTTTGATGTTTTCATAGGTGATTTTGATGTCGGTTTTCTGATTAATTTCTTTTATGGGCCCATCAACTGCATTCTCTTTCAAATTGTTGATGCGCTCATACGACTTAGGCGTGCCAAGTTCTTGCCTATATTGATCTAAAGTCATAGAAAAACCACCCTTCCCCTCAGACTTTTTTGCTAGATGGTAAAGGTCTAACGAGTAAGTCAATTTGAGGTTTAAGATATCTTCTTTTAAATATTTAGTGTAAGGGTTGAACTTATCAAAAACCTGAAGTAAGTATATTACCTCATCTGTAAAATGCATCGATATATAGCCATCTGCATATTTCGACCTGATTAGCCATTGAACCTCTGTATCATCACCATCCTTATCCTCATAAATGAATGTACGCTTCATTAATTTTTTGCTAGCTGATTTCATTTGCTTATAAGCCGAGTTTCTATCTATTCCGCTAAGCTTAGCAAATTCAGAAGACGCAACCTCTATCGGTGTTTTTTCAGTAGCATTATTAACCCTAACCAATGGGCTCGCTAGAATAATGATGCGCTTCTCATCAATAGACATCTCTCTAAAAGCTTGAGTAATTTTATTCTGCATAACAATCCATTTTTCAGGATATTTTTTTTCGTATAGCTCGACATCATTCATTATGACAACCTCATTATGCTAGTTACTTTAAGATACTAGCATAATGCGGGATAAAAGTAGCATTTAAACGGGATAAAAGTAGCATAATGCGGGATAAAAGTAGCATAATGCGGGATAAAAGTAGCATAATAGAGTGCGTAACCCTTTAATAGCAAAGCTTACAGACTGTCTAAAAGTCTTTAAAAGTTTTTAAAAGTAAAAAATATATTTTTATTTTAAATAATAAGGAAAAAACCAAAAAACCGACGGATTTAAGATGATAATTTGATCGACCAATCACTTGTAAAACTGATCAGTAGCTCAGAATGCAATTGTCCATTTACTTAATGTTATTCCACGTTCGCATGGTTCGGATCAAGCTTAGATCTTTGAAGATCTTCAAAAGCACGGTCAAAGATATTTTGAATGTCTTCATCTGTAATTCTGTCCAACGCTGTTTTCATACTCTCAGTATCAGTCTCATTTTTTGTAGATAACTCGTCTTCATTTTCAATAGTCATTATCGACACCTCTGTAAACACATCTTAAAGCATTGCTAAAACGCATAAAAAATACTCTTATATGCGTTTTACGCTCTTTCCGATATGATGGTAGCTAAAACCATTTTAAAACGCTTAAAACAGCCGATAACCGTCTCCTAACCTTTCGCTAATTAGTAGACGATCCAGCTGTACCTTCAATTAGGCGATTTCGAGTAGCTACTGTGATGATGAATAAATATCAAGCAATGAACCGTGGTCACTGTCCTGACTGTTTTTAGGTGGTGTAAAGCTGCTTGGTGTTTCCTTAGCTTCACCTTGCATCTTATGAGCAATTGACTTTAAAAACTCACGGTGCTTTTTCAAACGGACATATTTTTCATTATCGTGTGCGTCTAAAAAAATAGCTTGCAGTTCATGATTATCATCATCGTCTAATGCGTTGGCCAACCACTCCCCCAATATTTTATGTGCTTCAAGCCTGTCCTGATCAATCTCTTTTTTAAGAGCCTGTAATTGCTTAATCTTATTTGCGAATAAATCATCTGATATTACTGACATTACCTCATCCTTTTTTTAGCCAACTATGATAGAGTTGATCCTAGCAGTGTACACATAGGGATGCAAGGTAGTAAAATACACAAGACCACATCGTTTCGTGGGCGCAGTAGTATTTTAACCCTCTGTTAAGAGCGAACTTAGGAGTTTATATAAAAAAGGCCCACAAGGGGCGCTATTTTTTTACATAAACTCCGTCGTTCGGCAGGGGGCGAACCCCCTACAACCCCCAAAAAATCATCTCTCAATGTTCGGTTTTTTTGCTATGAATAATAAAGGGTTTCATTTGTCGGTTAGCGCCGTTAGTAAGGCGAAAAATCATAGCGTGGTGGCAAAGTCGGCTTATAATTCTGGCTCAAAACTGGTTGATGAACAGTCAGGAGTCGTCCACGATTACACCAGTAAAGCTAAAGACAAAATCTTAAATTTAGTGGACAGTGATGGTACTAAATACACGCAAGTTGTTGAGAAAAATGTGGTGCATACGGCGTTGATAACGCCAACTCTTGCTGGGGATCTAGCAGTGACACGTGAGGGTTTTTGGAATGATATCGAACGCATTGAGACTCGTAAAAACGCGCAATTGGGTACTGAGATTGATGTGATGTTTCCTGATGGGATCACCGCGGATCAGCGTATAGTTCTGGCCGAGCGCTACGCTCAAACCTTATCTGATCGCTATAACGTGCTTGTCGATGTGGCCATTCATCGGCCCCACAGTCACGAGAAACATGTGGGGGAGGTTGAAGTGGTTGAGCTGACCAGTCGTAACTTTCATGCCCATATTTTACTCTCAAGCCGTGAGATAGTAGCGGATGTTGAGGGTTATGCTTTATCAGCACGCAAGAATTGGTTGCAGTGGTCAACGGAGGAGCGGTTATCTAAGGGGTTAAACGGACGCGGCGATGAGCTTAAATATCAACGCACCCTTTGGGCGGATATGGCCAATGAGCTACTGCCTAAGAATAAAACCATTAGTGAGAAATCCTACCGTGAGCTGGGCATCAATCGTTTGCCAAAAATGAAACTGGGTAAATCACTATATAAGGATATTCTCAAAGGCAATCGTTCAGTGATTCACGAATACAACGAGACGATTGATGAGATCAATGCTTACATTGAAAAAAATGGTTTAGTAATTGAGTACGACGACAAGGGACGTATTGACCTAGAAAGCAATGAACAAGAGGTTAACGGCGTCACAATACATTATAAAAAGCGTAAACCCTTTGCGCGAATTGAGCTCAGTAATATCCGATTTGTAGATCCTGCCGTTGAACTTGAACCCGCTATCCCTAAAAGTAACAGTCAGACGCATAGTGATGCGGCCAATGATCACGCACTTGATGAGCTTTTAGCAATCTCAGCCGACTTTGTGAGTCAAAAAAAGATGGTACGCAGCGCCTTATTTTCAACCATTGATGCGCTGCATGAAGAGTTAGCGCACCAGTCTAAACAGATTATTACCATTGATAAAAACATTAAGAGTACCCAGCGGTTCACCGAGGAGGTGGGACAGGATTTTAGTGACCCCCGCCAAAAAATGATTGAGCTTGCCAGGCAGATAAGCACAAAAGAGCAAAGTGAGGCACTAAAGACGGCTTTAGTGTTGGTTGAGGAGTTTAGACAAGATGATACCCTACAAACAGGCCGCGCCGTTACAAGTCTTGAGAAGCAACTGTCACAGATTGATAAAATAGTGCTGAATAATAAAGCGATGCTAGAAAAGCTGATCCCGCTTAATAATGAAGTCATTGCTGACTACAAAGGGTTGAAGGCCACGCTAAAACCCTTTGCCGCAAAGCTGAATAAACTGGCGACTGGCTTTAAAGCTCTTGATGAGATTGATATTGAAAAATCCGACTTATCCTTACAGTGGGATCAAGCGTTTGCGGATCTACAAGAGATAGATATCACCAATAACATGGATACTTATCATAAGTTTGCTGCATTTGCAGATCTGGACGTTGAGCGCTTTAAGTACCTTGAAAAAGAACGTGAGGCGCTCAGTACGTTAAAAGCGGTAGAGATAGACGCGGATGCTGACACTCGTTTGACGGCATTGGCCGCTGATGTTAAAGCGTTTAAGACCACCAATAATGAAGACATCAAACAGTTAAAGCAGCAAATTAATACCAGTAAAAAGACTTATCAGCGCTTATCACCGTTTTATGAGCAGCGTATCGCCTTACTGGATCAAAGTGAGGCGGTGATCGTGCAAGATGATGATTTATACGATGAAATCATAAGTACCAAGACTACTCAATTGAATGCAGATCGGCTTGAGGACTGGCGCAGCCGTACTATGGCGCTGCAATATCAGCTCAACAAAGCGCATGAGCAAGCAAAGCTTAAGAAAGAGGCTGAGCGCGCACGAGAGGAGGCTTTGATCAGGCGGCGAGAAACCTTAAAACAGAGGCGGCAGCAGGCATCTCTTAAGCGTCAGCGAATCAATGAGACCAAAGCATATCGAGATCGATTTGACAATTTAGTGGTACGGGTGCGTAACCGCGTTAATACCCTTGATTTTAAGGCCGTTGATGCACCGATCGAAGTGATCAACGCGGCTGAGGCGGTTGCCGCACAAGCATTTATATTCACTACTCTAAAACACACTGACAGCTTTACGACACTACAAAAAAGTTTACGAGACACCGATGCTAAAAAAATTGCAACGCAGGTGCAGAAGGCAGCAACGACGCTATGGCAACAGCTTGAGCGCTTGCCTGACAATCAAGATAAGGTCGAGGTGTTAACGAAAATCAATGAGCGCTTTGAGCACGTTCCTGCTATCACCATAGATGGGGCAACGCTCACACAAACTGTGACAGATCACCTGCAAAAAACGAAGAACGCCATCCAAGCGCATGAACAAGCACAAACACGCCGCTACTCCTCACCACGCCCATTTTAGGCGGCATTATAATAATGAGTACCCCATGAATAAAGACAATAGCAATGAGCAAGACATACACGATCAACTTGTTAACCTAGTGACTTCATTGACTCCGGTCATTGGGGCCTTGCGTGAGCTGATTAAGCGAGCCGATGATGCGGTAGCGAGGCGGCTTGAGCGTTCGCTTAGCGGTATTGATAGCAAGGTGAATGAGGTGTCTTCTGCCATTGAAGAATTAGGTAGTAGCGCAAGCACGACTTCGCAGGCATTGAGCCAGTATCAAGAACTCGTGTTAAAGCAGCTACAAGCGGCAGTGACTGCTTTTACTGACAATGAGATGCCGCGTCGTTATGATGACAAAATAGCGGGCATCATCACCGATATGAAACAGCAGATTGATACGGCTGTAGAGTCGGTCGTCACTGCTAAAAACGATAGCATAGAGGTACAAATCAGTACCATGCAAGCGGTGGCTGACAAGCTTGGCGCAAGCGCTGACAATCTAGCCCTATTCACCAATCAGTACCAAGCTGGTCATAAGCAGATTATTGAAGATATTGAGACCTTTGAGACCACCACCAAAACGCGGATTGAGCAGGTCGAGGGTAGAGCTAGTAAAGACTTGGACAAAATTCATAAGTCCATTGAGACTATGAGTATTAAAAGGATTGCAGCCGCTGTCGCAGCGGGTACGATGGCTGTGATAATAAGTTTGGTGGCCCTGGTATTTTGGTATGTGCCAAGCTTTGATGAGATTGCAGAGATGAAATACCAGCAAGCAGAGCTACAGCGCGGCATCGATGAGCTTGAAACGGGTTGGAAACAGGCCTTTAATAATGCTCAAAGTGCGCAGTTTATTTTGGCTTGTGATGTTAATAAAGAGCAGCCTGATGCAATCAGCTGGTGCGTTAGAGCAGACAGTAAGAGTGTTTTGAGAGATGAGAGAGGCTTTGTTTATTATAAAATAGCTGGGGTGCCGCGTGCAAAGCCGACTGAGTAAAGACGTATGGTAATAGCGAGCTATATTGCCCAAAAGTGCGTCTTCTGAAACATATAAGACTGAAAAAAGGCTTGTTTGATTGTCGTTATCTTTGTCTATATTAAAAAGCCAGATAATGACACTTTATCTGGCTTTAAGGGTTATTGTTTCTTGTTAAACAAGAAGTCTGTAAATATAAGCTAAAGTGACTAGGCTGCTTGGTCAGTATGAGCTGTGACCAACTCTATAAAAGCAGTTTCAAGGGTACTTAACGCATAATCATCAATCATAAGACCGTCATCTATCTGTCGTTGCACCCAGACATAAATCGCTTCATCATTATAAAGAATAGCGTCAACACCAAGTAATGATGCCAGTTGTACGCCTTGCTGTACTTGTAAGCTGAATAACAGCTTAGAGGCTAAATTTTTAGTCTGTTCACTAAACCAAGCGCAGCTGTTGAGCCGAGATAGATTGTTATTCATTGGTATTCTCCTGTAGATTATTGTGTATAAATAATGGATAAAATGACTTACTACAGGTCAAATTATACCTATATTTTAATCTATTGCAAGAGAAAATGACCTTCTATAGGTCTTTTTATACTTTTAAAGGTGATAATGTCTTATGAGCGAAGGTGTTCACTCAGGTGATTCACTGCTGTCCTCATTTATGATTTCATATAAATCACCAACATTGATTCTAAGATACGTGCATAAAGACTCGATGACATCTAGATCAACTCGGGTGGCTTCTTCATGATACATGCGAGTAATGGTGCCACGATTGATACCAGTATCTCTTGCGACATCGGCAATTTTAAGGCGTCTTTCGCCCATGATGGTCGATAAGTGACACTTCACCATAATGGTTTCCTCATTAACGATTAGTGGTTTTTGATTGGTGAGCGGATTATAACGAATATGAGCGGCTAAAGTATTCCTTTTAGTAGCTCAAATTGATATCCAATAGCGGCAATTTACCTAGTAGTAGGCAGTTTATTATGCTGTCTTTGATACAGGACGTCTATCATGATGGATATGCGCTAGTTAGAAAAGGCGATGCTATTTTTACTATGAAGTATTGCTATTAGTAGTGATGTGACGTACATTTTTAGTTATACTTATATACTTATATACTTATATACTTATATACTTATATACTTATATACTTATATACTTATATACTCAATGCATGCTACAGGGATCTGTATTTATGAAGGTAATCGCGGTATTAAATCAAAAAGGTGGCAGCGGCAAGACTACCATCGCAACGCATCTGGCTCGTGGCTTACAGTTAAAAGGCCATAGTGTTCTACTAGTAGATAGCGATCAGCAGGGCAGTGCGCGTGACTGGAGAGCGGTTGATGAAGACAATCCGGTACCAGTGATCGGGCTCGACAGACCAACACTTGATAAAGATTTAAAAAACGTCTCTGAAAAAGATTATGTGGTGATCGATGGATCGCCGCAAGCTACTAGTCTGGCTATTTCTGCTATAAAAGCGGCTGATTTTATATTGATTCCGGTGCAGCCGAGCCCCTATGATATCTGGGCGACCAGCGATTTGGTTGATTTAGTGCAGCAGCGTATTGAGATGATGGATGGCCAACTAAAGGCAGCCTTTGTTGTCTCACGCGCCATTCAAAATACCAATATTGGTAAAGAGGTTGCAACCGCGCTGCTTGATTATAATATTCCGGTATTAGAGACCAGAGTGATGCAGCGAGTTGCTTATCCTAATAGTGCTGCCCTTGGTAAGACAGTATTTGATACCGAATCGCCTAGTAGCAATGCGATACAAGAGATAACCGCATTGGTCAGTGAGATTCAAATATTTTTTGGTGAGGAGTAAGCCATGAGTTTATCAGCAGGTCGTCCTAGTAAGAACGTTAAGGATCAATTGGCTTTATCGGATGTGACGGACAGTCCCAAAAAGACGGTACGCGTGAATTTTAATTTAGATGAAGATAAACACATTGCGCTCAAGCGGTACGCGCTTGAAAGCCGAAAAACGGTGACTGAGTTGTTGACTGAAATGATTGAGGAAAAATTGGTTGAGCGATAGGTATAAAAAATTCGTTTTTCTATACCTATAAAAAGGATATGTATAAAAAACTCAAAAAATTACATATATCGTCGAACGCTGTGCACCTTACTAGTATCATCAGATGCTTGTTTTCTTAAGCCAGACGCAGAAGCAAGCTGTAAAGAAAATGCCCATGGCAAAACAAGCACTGTTTCCTATATCAGCACCATATAATAGAACCAAAAACGGTTAGCAGTGCTAAGGTATATTGTCCTTAATCAAAGCGTACTCAATAACGATTTAAGTTACACAAAACATAAGGGGCTTCTAGCCCCATCATTATTCCTATAGGATTTTTTATCATGACAAGTACCCAACAACGTGCGGAACTGCATCGACAAATTTGGCAAATTGCAAACGAGGTTCGTGGTTCAGTCGATGGGTGGGATTTTAAACAGTATGTGTTAGGGACTTTGTTCTACCGCTTTATCAGTGAGAACTTCTCTAGTTATATTGAAGCGGGGGATGAGAGCGTTAATTATGCCGCTCTTTTGGATGAGGTGATTACTGCTGATATTAAAGACGATGCGATTAAGACCAAGGGTTATTTCATATACCCAAGTCAGTTGTTTGCTAACGTGGCGGACAATGCGCATAGAAATGAGAACTTAAATACGGATTTGGCCGCTATTTTTAAAGAGATTGAAAGCTCGGCCAATGGCTACCCGTCTGAGCCTGATATTAAGGGTCTGTTTGCTGATTTTGATACCACCAGTAACCGATTAGGTAATACGGTCGCGGATAAGAACACTCGATTAGCTGCGGTGCTAAAAGGGGTAGCGGGCCTTAAGCTGCATCAGTTTGAGGACAGTGAGATTGATCTATTTGGCGATGCTTATGAGTATCTGATCTCAAACTATGCGGCCAATGCGGGTAAATCAGGCGGTGAGTTCTTCACCCCTCAAAGTGTCTCTAAGCTGATTGCACAAATTGCCATGTACAAGCAGGAAACGGTTAATAAAATCTACGATCCAGCTGCAGGCTCTGGCTCTTTATTGCTGCAAGCTAAAAAGCACTTTGATAATCACATCATTGAAGAGGGATTTTTTGGTCAAGAGATTAACCACACCACCTATAACCTTGCGCGTATGAATATGTTTTTACATAACGTGAACTACGACAAGTTTAATATCAAGCTGGGTAACACACTGCTAGATCCGCATTTTGGGGAGGATAGACCCTTTGATGCGATTGTCTCTAACCCGCCGTATTCAGTGAAGTGGATTGGTAGTGATGATCCGACCTTAATTAATGATGAGCGTTTTGCACCAGCGGGGGTATTGGCTCCTAAATCAAAGGCGGACTTTGCCTTTGTGCTTCATGCATTAAATTACTTATCGAGTAAGGGCCGCGCCGCTATTGTTTGCTTCCCTGGGATATTCTATCGCGGCGGTGCTGAACAAAAGATCCGTCAGTATTTGGTAGATAATAACTATGTAGAGACGGTAATCTCCTTAGCACCCAACTTATTCTTTGGAACCAGTATCTCCGTTAATATCTTGGTGCTATCCAAGCACAAAACAGAGGGTAAGACGCAGTTTATTGATGCCAGTAAGCTGTTTAAGTCAGAGACGAATACTAACGTACTGACTGATGCGCATATCGCGCAGATCATGACGTTGTTTGATACTAAAGAAGATACGGATTATTTATCTGCAAGCGTTGATAACAGCGCTATTGCTAAAAATGACTATAACTTATCGGTAAGTGCTTACGTAGAAGCAGAAGATACGCGTGAGGTTGTTGATATTAAAACTTTAAATAGCGAACTTAAAACGACAGTTGCTAAGATTGATAAGCTGCGTGCTGATATCGATAAAATCGTTGCGGAGATTGAGGCATGAGTCACTTAAGTTATATGGAAAAGCTACTTGATGGGGTTGAGGTTGAATGGGAAGCTTTGGGTGATATTGGCAAGGTAAGTATGTGTAAAAGAGTTTTAAAACATCAAACTTCCAGTAAGGGAGATGTTCCATTTTATAAGATAGGAACTTTTGGAAAAGAGCCTGATGCTTATATTACTAGAGAGCTATTTGAGGAGTACAAGACTAAATACAGTTACCCCCAAGCTGGTGAGGTTTTAATTTCTGCAAGCGGCACAATTGGACGAACAGTAATATTTGATGGACAGGATTCATATTTCCAAGATAGTAATATTGTTTGGATAGAAAATAATGAGAGTGAAATTTTAAATAAATACCTGTACTACTTTTATCAAATAGTGAACTGGAATGTTGCTGAAGGTGGAACTATAAAGCGTCTTTATAACGATAACTTACGTAAAATAAAAGTTCCTATTCCTCCCCTCAACGTCCAAGCCGAAATCGTCCGAATTTTAGACACATTTACAGAACTTACAGCAGAACTTACAGCAGAACTTACAGCACGTCAGCAGCAGTATGCGTACTATCGTGATAAGTTGCTGACGTTTGAAGAGGGAGAGGTTGAGTGGATGCCATTGGGTGATATTGCAGAGAACCTTGATTCGAAGCGCAAGCCTATAACTAGTAGCCTAAGAGAACCAGGCGATATTCCGTATTATGGGGCATCGGGCATTGTAGACTATGTTAAAGATTATATTTTTGATGGTGATTACTTGCTAGTATCTGAAGATGGGGCAAATTTAATAGCAAGAAATACGCCGATAGCCTTCAGTATTAGCGGCAAGAATTGGGTCAATAATCATGCACACGTACTTAAGTTTGAAACATATGCAGAAAGGAAGTACGTTGAATATTATTTAAATAGCATTGATTTAACTCCATATATCTCAGGCGCAGCGCAGCCAAAATTGAATCAAAAGAATTTAAATAGTATCAAGATACCTAACCCTTCCCTGGAAGAAAAAAAGCGTATCGTTTCTATTCTCGATAAATTTGACGCCTTAACGACATCACTCACTGAAGGCCTTCCGCGTGAAATAGAGCTACGTCAGCAGCAATACGAGTATTACCGTGACCTGCTGTTAAGCTTCCCTAAGCCTGAGGTAGTAGCTCATGACTGAACAAATAAAAACGATTGCTGAATCGAATAATTTCATCGTTTTAAATAAATATACCAAGTGCGATCAGCCTGATGGGGGGTATCAGACTGAAGATGATCTAGAGCGTGAACTACTCAAAGACTTACAAAACCAGGGATATGAGTTTGTCCCTGGTTTAAATTCACCTGAAACGATGCTTGCTAACGTACGTGTACAGCTGCAGATCTTAAATGAGGTACAGTTTACAGATGCTGAGTGGCAGCGCTTTGTGATGGAGTATCTTGATAATCCTAGTGATAACATCACGGACAAAGCTCGAAAGATTCATGATGACCATATCTATGACTTCACCTTTGATGATGGACACCTGCAGAACATTGCCCTGCTGGACAAAAAAAACATCCCACGTAACAAAGTACAGGTCATTAAACAGTTTGCTCAAAAAGGCACACAAGCCAATCGCTACGATGTGACTATCTTGGTCAATGGCTTGCCGCTTGTGCAAATTGAGCTTAAAAAACGTGGTATCGCCATTCGCGAAGCATTTAACCAAGTACATCGTTATAGCAAAGAGAGCTTTAACTCCGATAACTCCTTATATAAATACCTACAGCTGTTTGTGATCTCAAATGGCACCGATACCCGTTACTTTGCCAATACCACCAAGCGCAATAAAAACAGCTTTGATTTCACCATGAATTGGGCGAGATCAGACAACACCTTAATCAAAGATTTAAAAGACTTTACCGCGACATTCTTTCAAAAAAACACCCTATTAAACGTGCTGATGCATTACACCGTCTTTGATGTGAGTAATACCTCATTAGTGATGCGTCCGTATCAGATTGCTGCTACTGAGCGCATACTATGGAAGATAAACAGTGCTTATCAAGCCAAGAAGTGGAGCACTCTTGAGAGTGGCGGCTATATTTGGCATACCACAGGCTCAGGTAAGACCTTAACCAGCTTTAAAGCTGCACGCTTAGCAACGTCGCTACCTTTTATTGATAAGGTGTTTTTTGTGGTGGATCGTAAGGATCTTGATTATCAAACCATGAAAGAGTACCAGCGCTTCTCCCCTGATAGCGTTAATGGCTCCGACAGTACCGCAGGACTCAAGCGCAACCTTGAAAAAGACGATAATAAAATTGTTGTCACCACCATTCAAAAGCTAAATAACCTGATCAAAGGTGAGGCTGACTTACCCATTTATCATAAACAAGTGGTGTTTATCTTTGATGAGGCACACCGTAGCCAGTTTGGTGAAGCACAAAAGAACTTAAAGAAGAAATTTAAAAAATACTACCAGTTTGGTTTTACCGGCACCCCTATCTTCCCAGAGAATGCCTTGGGTGCAGAGACGACTGCCAGTGTCTTTGGCCATGAGCTGCATTCATACGTTATCACTGATGCCATTCGTGATGAGAAGGTCTTGAAGTTTAAGGTGGACTACAATGATGTACGCCCGCAGTTTCAAGCCATTGAGAGCGAACAGGATGAGAAGAAACTCACAGCTGCTGAAAACAAGCAGCTGTTATTACACCCCGATCGTATTGAAGAGATCTCAAAGTACGTTTTAAAAAGCTTTAAGCAAAAAACCCATCGCTTAAAAGGAAGCGGCAAAGGCTTTAATGCCATGTTTGCCGTCAGTAGTGTGGACGCAGCAAAGGCTTACTATGAGACCTTGAATCAGCTACAAAAGGACAGTGAGAGGCCCTTAAAGATTGCCACCATCTTTTCCTATGCTACCAATGAAGAACAAGATGCAATCGGTGATATTGCTGACGAAGGCTTTGAGCCTACCGCCATGAATAGCAGTGCCAAAGAGTTTTTAAGCCGTGCTATTCATGATTACAACGAGATGTTTAAGACCAATTACGGCGTAGATAGTAAGTCTTTTCAAAACTACTACCGTGATCTTGCAGGACGCGTCATTAAGCAGGATGTGGACTTACTGATTGTTGTCGGTATGTTCCTGACAGATTTTGATGCGCCGACCTTAAACACGCTCTATGTTGATAAAAACCTTCGCTATCACGGACTGATGCAAGCGTTCTCACGTACTAACCGCATTTATGATGCCACTAAGACCTTTGGTAACATCGTGACGTTTCGTGACTTAGAGCAAGCGACCATTGATGCCATCACCTTATTTGGGGATAGAAACACTAAGAACGTGGTGTTAGAAAAAAGCTATAGGGAGTATCTGGAAGGCTTTACCGATATTGCGACAGGCAAGGCACGACGTGGCTATTTGGAGGTGATTAAAGAGCTGCAGCAACGCTTCCCTGACCCTGATGAGATCGTCAAAGAGGCGGACAAAAAGGACTTTGCTAAGTTATTTGGCGAGTACTTACGCGTCGAGAACATCTTACAAAACTATGATGAGTTCGCGAGCCTAAAAGCGCTTCAAAGCATAGATATTACTGATAATGAGGCAGTTGAGACATTCAAAGCTGAGCACTATTTGACTGATGAAGATCTTGCTGCCATGCAAAGCATCGATGTACCCGCTGAACGTACAGTACAAGACTATCGATCAACGTACAACGACATACGTGACTGGCTGCGCCGTGAAAAAGCAGCCAAGGATCAAAGCGAGTCTTCGCTTGACTGGGATGAAGTGGTTTTTGAGGTGGATCTTCTTAAGTCTCAAGAGATTAACCTTGATTACATCCTTGAGCTGATTTTTGAGCATAACAAGAATACCAAGGACAAGTCCGCCTTAGTTGAAGAAGTACGTCGTGTAATTAGAGCAAGCCTTGGTAATCGCGCTAAAGAAAGCCTGGTGGTAGATTTCATCAATAAAACCAACCTAGATAACATCCCTGATAAATCCAGCATTATTGATGCCTTCTTCAACTTTGCTCAAATAGAGCAGCAGCGTGAAGCGCAAGATATGATTGCTGCTGAAAATCTTAATGAAGAGGCCGCTAAGCGTTATATAACGGCGTCTTTAAAGCGTGAGTATGCCAGTGAGAATGGTACGGAGCTAAATGAGGTCTTACCTAAGCTAAGCCCTCTTAATCCGCAATACTTAACTAAAAAACAAAGTGTTTTTCAGAAAATGGCGGCTTTTGTTGAGAAGTTTAAAGGTGTTGGTGGGAAAGTGTGATCGATTAGGCTGAGTGCTCTAGATGCTGCGTAACGAAAACACCCAAGTTAAACTGTATGGGTTTGACGGCAGGGGCCACAGTACCCCTAGTAGTTCATTACACTCGTACACATTCAGATTAAGAACTCCACCTTTTAGCTTCTAAGTCTTGCAAAATAATGACGTTATTTCTTAGTAGTATGATTTTTTTCTTGTCAATCAGCGATGATTTGATGGCAATCTTTGATGTTGTGAGAGTCATTTGCAGTGACTGAATTTAGTCGCTTCTCGTTGGGTATTTGTCCTGAACTGGCACGATCCTTGCAACTTATTAGTTGCATCGCAAAAGCCTAATTTTCATCATTTAATTTAAACTATCGGAGTAATTGAGTATGACACGCGAAGAATTAACAGAAGCGATCATTTTGGCTAAAAAAGAGAAAGCTCTAAGCTGGGAAGATATTGCTGCTTATTTAGAAATGGGAGTTGTTTGGGTGACGTCAGCTTGTTTTGGTAATAATAGTATGCCTGAGGCACCTGCTAGTAAATTATGCTCGTTGCTAGAGCTTACAGACCAAGCAAAGACTACTTTGATGGAATATCCAACAAAAAGTTGGGGACGTGATGTTCCTCAAGACCCACTTGTCTATAGACTGTATGAGGCAGTTGGTATCTATGGCACTAGCATCAAAGAGGTGGTTCAAGAAAAGTTTGGGGACGGTATTATGAGTGCAATTGACTTCTCTATTGATATTGATAAAGAAGAAAATCCTAATGGGGATAGAGTTGTTATTGTACTCAATGGTAAATTTTTACCTTATAAAACGTGGTAATTCGATCTAATATACGATTGAGCTACCAATAGTCATTTAAAATCAGGCTAAGCACTACTACTAATAAGGCAGTGCTTACGCTTTGCCAGAATCTCACTGGGTCGCGATCGATCCATGCGGTATTATGATCAGGTTTAAAATCTGAGCTTGGTCTATTAAGCTCATAAATAAATTCAGAAACTTCTTTATAGCGACGTTTTGGATCAATATCTAATGCTTTATTTATAGCATAAACGGACCACTCTGGTATACGTATGCCCAGTTCTAACAATGGTCTAATTTTGAGTTGATTTTGCGCCTTTTTGCTATAGGCATTAGATACCTTCAGGCCATACGGCAATTGACCACTTAGAATCTGATAAGTTAAAATACCCAGCGAAAAGACATCACTTCCTGCCGTACCTACATCACCTAATAAATACTCTGGTGCCGTATACTGTAAACTACCTGGTATTGTATTGTTAGCATTAACCTTATCTAAACCTGCGATGCTAACCTCGCCAAAATCAATAATTGTGACCGTCCCTTTGTCATCTATCAAGATATTTTCTGGTCTTAGATCACGATGAATCACCTCGGCGCGGTGCATGACTTGTAATCCAGTTGCAATTTGCTGAATGATAGATCGTACTTGATTAAGGCTCGGTTTTGGATGCTCCTCCATCCATTGAGCTAAGCTTTGAGCTTCAACATAGTGGCTTAGAGTATATAGTTTTGAACGTGGCGTTTTTAGCTTAGGCGCTGTCATCAAATGAGCATTATTTAGACGCCTTGCCACCCACTCCTCCATAAGCATACTTTCAATGTGAGTGTCATCTTGACTTTTTTCAGCAGAAGGCGTTTTTAGGACGTATAAACTTTCATTTTGATCTATGACTAAGTATGTGTGGCTACGCGGCGTTTTACTGAGTGGTCTAACAACATGCAGTCCATCAATTACAGCTCCCTTTTCTAACGAGATTATGGGCGTAAGATCTTTGGTATACCTATAAAACTCACTTCTATCTTCTGCTGGTAGATCATTAATTTTTATCACTAAAGCACTGGCATCATCTACAGAGCCTTTTGTAGTAGCCAATTCACAAAGGATTTGAGCACAGGTAGCACTTGGTAATTTTTCTAATGTCTGAATGATATCATCGTTGTTTAGATATTCATGAACACCGTCACTTAGTAAAAGGTAGGTTGCGTCCAACTGGGCTTCAACGTTTAGATAATCCAGACGGATATGATCATCTAAGCCTAGTGCTGCACTTAGATAAGTACGTTCATCATCATAAACTTGACGATGATCTTGAGTGAGAATATTGATAATACCCTTGTGTAGCATAACGACACGGACATCACCTGAGTGAAATATGTGAATGGTGCGCGATTTGATAATAAGGGTAGCAAATGCACACACATAGCCTTTATTTTGATTAAAGCTGTGCCCGCCTTGTCGACTTTGTGCAACCAGCCATGAATTTATTGACAGTAATACTTTAAACCCCGATGTCTTTACAGACCAAGTCTCTGGTGTATCTAAATAATCATTTAAAAAACTACTCACTGCTATTTGACTGGCTTCTGCACCAAATTGACTAGTACTTATACCATCAGCAACGGCAAATACAGCGCCCTTAGATTGCAACAGACTATCATCAGGCACATAGGCGATAAGAGCGTCTTGATTTACCAGCTTTCCTATTCCTGCTTGTGAATGCTGACTAATACTCACCGAAATTTTTTTCTGTGTCATTGTGATGTCCAGAAGCTAAGATTGATCCCTCAATAATAGACCTCGCCTAAGCGAGGTCTATTAATAGCACAACTCATTTATTATCATTGAACCAATTTGCGGCTTGGACGAGTTCGTACATGAGTAAAGTACAGTGGCAAACCTACAAAAAACAGACCACCTACTAGGTTACCTAGTACTGTAGGTAATTCATTCCAAATCAAATAATCTGCGATTGTAAAATCACCACCCATAATCATTGAGAATGGGAATAGAAACATATTGACGATAGAGTGCTCAAAACCCATATAAAAGAAGAGCATGATTGGCATGTACATGGCAAACATCTTACCAGATGCTGAAGTTGAAATCATAGCGCCTACTACGCCCATCGAAACCATCCAATTACATAACATACCGCGAACAAAAATAGTAAACCAGCCCGAAGTTCCGTGAGACTGATAACCTAGTGTACGAGCCTCTCCAATAGTGCCTACTTTGGCCGCTATAGTGCCACCGTCTGTCTCATAGCCAAAGGTTAAGATAAAAGAGGCTAGAAAAGCCACGGTTATGGCTCCGCCTAAATTGCCTAAAAACACAAGCCCCCAATTGCGTAATAACTGCTTCATGTCGCAGCCTGGACGCTTATCTAGTAATGCTAAAGGCACAAGTGTAAATACACCTGTCAGCAAATCAAACTTCATCAGATATAGCATAATAAACCCGACCGGAAACAATAATGCCCCTACCAGCGGATTACCTGTATTCACTGTTACTGTAATCGCAAAGAAAGCCGCCAGTGCTAATATTGCACCTGCCATAAAGGCGCGGATTAAGGTATCACTGGTTGACATACTCATCTTAGACTCACCAGAATCTACCATTTTCGTCGTGAATTCGCTTGGATCAATGTAAGCCATCTAACACCTCAATTGTTGATTCATAAATAACAATATAGTTAAAGCAATAGGTGTGCCAATTGTTACGAGACAATCCTAATGTTATTGTCATTACCTGGTTTCGTAACTAACTATTTTGTCTTACAATTCTCTAACTATGGTGTCTTGGCATTTTATGACCTAGGACCTTCTAAAGGATAACTTTGTTATACCTTGTCTTATTATATTCTCTCAAACAGTATTCTCTATTTAAGAAGCTCCTAGTTGGTGCATTGCTATAGTGGCGCTCCTCAGCGGTGCTCCTCAGCGGTGCTCCTCATACGATAAGCTCTTAATTGGTGCACCACGATAGTAGTTACTAAACAAGCTCAGATACTACATAAGTATTGACCCCTACGGCCAAAAAACATTAACTACTACGATATTTGAGTAGAATACACTTTATCTTTTATAACAATATTTATCAAAGCGATGACAGCGAGTGCAAAACTCAGCATCACGATATCAATACTACCCATCGCAGAGATAAACCATCCGCTAAGTGCTGATCCGATCAGGATTTTTAAGTTAGCAAATGACATATATAAACTGTTAGCAAAAACCTGGGGCTCACCGGCATCATTATATTGGCTGGCGCTTTCTTTCCAGCTTTAGCTCCACATTTGCCAGCAACAACCCCGACAATATCAACATCATCGCCAGCATCTTCAACCACGTCACTCCTTCCCCTGTGAGCAGCACGGAAGTCACCATACCGAATATTGTGATCCCTGCTGTCAATCCCGTACACTTAAACTTGGGAGATTTTAATCAGACAACTGGCGGAAGTTTTTTAGGGTATACCCCAAGGAAACCAGTTATTTTACCCTTCAAACATATTAACAGACTACTCAAAATAGACTGTTAATATGGAACCATCTATAACAGACTTTAGAGTTATAGGACTGGTTGCTGTGCTTTTTTCCTATCATTAGCCTATACCTTAACAGTAAAACCCCCAAACGATAACCTAGCTATCATTAGACTTGTTTCTATTATTAAATGATAGTAATATCTTGATATTATCAATGAACATTATTTATTGAGTCTAAATAATAGAGGTAGTGTTATGAGCGTTCGTATTTATGTGAGAGCAAGCACTAAGGATCAAGACGCTAAGAGAGCCTTATCTGACTTGATTAGCTTTAGCAAAAGCTACGATGATAGCTATGCTGAATATATTGAGCATTTCAGTGGTACGAAGCTCGATAGACCCGCACTCACTCTGTTACTCAATGACGCTGAAGAAGGAGATATTCTACTGGTTGAAAGTGTGGATAGATTAAGCAGGCTATCTCAAGATGATTTTGCAATCTTAAAGCAGCGCATTAAAGACAAGGGCTTACGATTGGTGGTAGCTGATCTACCAACCACGCATACGGTCAGTGAAGGTATGACCGGGGATATTCTCAGGGTGATCAACGATATGTTAATCGACTTATTAGCCACAATGGCAAAGCTTGATAACGACAAGCGTAGAGAGCGTATCAAGCAGGGATTGGCTAACAGTGGCTATAAGCCCACTGGTAAAAAGCCTAATACAACGAAACATAATCGTATTATAGAATTAAACAGTCAAAACAATATGACAAAAGAGGAAGTAGCTAAGGCAGTTGGTGTTGGGGTAGCTACCGTTTATCGCGTATTAAAAAAGTAGTTAGTCATCAGTAGCAGCTTAGGTATAGCTTTTTTATTCAACACTAAGTATTGAAATTAAGTATTTAAAATGTTTTAAGTAAAGACATGTAAAAACGATTCAGTTGACAAGAGTTCAAGCTATTTTTGACAATATTTTGAGTATTTTGAGTATTTTGAGTATTTTGAGTATTTGAGTATTTGAGTATTTGAGTATTTGAGTATTTGAGTATTTGAGTATTTGAGTATTTGAGTATTTGAGTATTTGAGTATTTGAGTATTTGAGTATTTGAGTATTTGAGTATTTATGATCATATTTAGTGAGAATGGCCATAATCTAAAGCGGGCTGTATAGACTCTTTTTCAGCACGCTTATCGTCTTACTTTTCGGTGAAAGCCTTCAGATATGGTTTAGTAAACACAATCACCTAAAGTAGTCTGTCAAAAGTAGTTCCATCATATCAGTCTATTTTAAGTGGTCTATTAGTTGATAAGTGAACCTAATTAGGTAGTACCTTTGAGGCATACCCTACGATAACAGGAAATCCATCGCGGATGACAAAACCTGTTTAGCTTTTAAACAAGACGGGTTTGTCGATAGTATGTAAGATAAGTTGGAAAAGTAACTAGAGTGTAAGACTATTCATACTGGGTCTGAATCAAAGTTTTATTGTGATTAATTTCTGCTCAATATTATTCATTTGTCGCCATGATGAGTGATGGCGGCTTGTAATTTAGTTAGGAAAAATAATCTTGAGTAATAATATACGTTTGTATCATTTGTATCATTTGTATCATTTGTATCATTTGTATCATTTGTATCATTTGTATCATTTGTATCATTTGTATCATTTGTATCATTTGTATCATTTGTAGCAGAGCTTGTTCTAGGCTTCTTTACTTACACTTTTCTGTAAGTTATTTTTTAGTAAATGATCGAATATAAATGGGCCAAAAGGTAAGAGTGAGCCGAGTACGCCCGCAGGTATTGCCCAAAGAGGCATTTTCATTTTGATAGCTGAGCCTATAAGTATTATGATATAGGTAATAAACAAAATACCGTGTGCCATACCGATGTATTTCACACCTTCTGGAATATCCAGCATATATTTTAGTGGCATGGCGATGAAGAGCAATAATAAGAAAGAGGTGCCTTCTAGGTAGCCTATAAGGGTAAGACTTTTTAACGCGGTCTCTTGTTTTTTTCTAAGGCTGTGAATTTTTTCAATAGTTGGCTGAGCCTGTGACACTATATTTTCCTTTTGTTATTATCAATAAAGAATTTATGGATTATTCAATGTCTCTATAATAATGGCTCTACGCAGAGCTTTTAAGTATTGGGTTTTAAGACCTAAAATGAGTGAGTACCTATACCAGTCATACATTACCTTCCAGTTCACATTTTATAAACATACTCAAGTATAAAAAGTATTTTTCCGTATAGAGTGACTACGACGCTAGTTCATTTTGTTTGTGATAATCGGCATCAATGTGCTTATTTATTACGCTTACTTTCTAAAAATATCATGTCAATTATAATCAATGCGACACCGACACAGACACCTATATCTGCAACATTGAAAATAGGATAATTCCAGACATCAGCATAATGCACATGGATAAAGTCAACCACTTTACCAATTCTTAAACGATCGATTAAGTTGCCAATCGCACCACCGAGCATTAAGGCTAACCCCATGGACAATAGCTTGGCTGCACGTGGCGCTTTGATTAAATAAACCGTTAAAAAGATAGCCATTACAAAAGCTAAGCCTGAGAAAAACCATTTCTGCCAACCGCCAGCGTCGGCTAAAAAGCTAAATGCTGCCCCATAGTTATAAGCGAGTGTCCAGTTGAGAAATGGTTCAATGACCGGTACGGGGTCATTGAACGCTAATTTGGTTTGGGCCAACCACTTAGTCCATTGATCAAGTATTAATACCATTATCGCCAACAAATACCAGATAAAAGCGCGACTGCCATTGGCAACCATTTTTGGCATTTTATTCAACTTACCTTTAGGTGTTATCGAGTTGCCTGAGGTTACGTACATAGCTTTAGGCGTATGATTCATGGTTTTAGAGTCAATTGATTGATGAGTACTACTCACAGCTATAGGTACTTTATTGTCAGCAATATTAGTACTAGCCGATTCAACGCTATTCAATTTAGTACTATCTAATCTGTCGGTAGATTCAGTCATAGTTGTTTTCTTTATCTGTGTTTATACAATGAACAATGTTAAACGTATATGTTTTTAGTATACGACTATTAGGGGCTGTATAGAATTGAGGAAC
>NZ_PJBF01000066.1 GCF_002836505.1 Psychrobacter sp. Choline-02u-9 | reverse complement strand
TGTAACTGGCGCAATCCAATTACAAGACGGTACTGAAATGGTAATGCCTGGTGATAACGTTGAGATGGGCGTAGAGCTTATCCACCCAATCGCTATGGACAAAGGTCTTCGCTTCGCAATTCGTGAAGGTGGCCGTACTGTAGGCGCTGGTGTTGTTGCTAACGTATTGAACTAATCATTAAGTCTCAGCAATGAGCTTATGAATTAGTCATAAAAAAGGCCATCCTATCTAGGGTGGCCTTTTTTTGTGATAGAGAGTAAACAATATAGTCACTTACTTATATAATCTAAGTACAACCAAATGATGAGACTGATTAAATGATAAGTATAAAAGGAACATCATGTTTGCGATAGAAGTATTATCAACGAATGCTGTAGAACTCGAAAATGTCATTCAAACTGTTGCTAATATAGAAGCGATGGTGCAACCAGATGATGCTTGGAGCCAGAAAACATTGACTGAGTTACTTGAGCAGGACAGTATTTGCCTATTGATTGCTTATGATCAAGCGAAAGAGGAGGGTGTCTCTCATCGTGAGATAGTTGGCTATTGCTTATATCAAATGACTTTTGAGCAAGCAGAGGTGTTGCGTATCGGAACTGAGCCAGAGCACCAACGCCAAGGCATTGCTTCGCAGGTATTGAACAGGCTGCATGAACTGTTACAGCCCAATCAGGTAGAAAGTCTTTTGTTAGAGGTACGTGTAGATAATACAGCGGCAATAGCGTTATACGAGCAACAAGCGTTTAGCATCATTCATAGACGCAAAGGCTATTATAAAATGCCACATAAACCAGCAGTCGATGCATTAATCATGCAGCATACTTATATTTAACGAAGAAAATAAATCTTAATAAAAAATAAGTAATTCTAGTTAAGGTGGCTATAACGGCTACGATATAAAAACAGAATTAACTAAGATTTAAGATTTAAGCTTTATTGCAAAGGAATTTTCTTTTTACAGACTTCTACATCAAGCTGATAGTCACTATCTGCTTTCATTCGACCTAAAATATCCAAGCGTTCGCTCAGTAGCTCAACCATTATGCTGATATTGGCTTGCTGTTTTTTGACTTGTTCTAGCTTTTGCTGAGTGAGTATGAGCTGCGAATCAATATCCAAGTGACCATCATAATAATCATTTAGACTGTTTTTGATTTCGGTAAGGGTGAAGCCAATAGCTTGCGCACTTTTGATCAGCTCTATGCGTTCGATACATTCTGGATGAAATTCGGTATATAGACGGGAGCCTGCCTGACGCTTGCGAGATTTTAGCAGGCCCAATTGCTCGTAATGGCGAACCGTATCTTTGGTCGTATTGGCCTTTGCTGCTAACTCTCCAATCAATAGAAACGATGTATCAAGTGCCATAATAACCTCTTATTTTTTTCGCTATGATAATCATAACTCTAGTTGCCACGGCGATTCGCTATCCAGTAGCGATACGGCTAACGGTTTATGAGAGTGCTTTTGCCATGGCACAGACTGGCTGCCAATCAGGTTGTCTAACTGAATCAGAAAGCTAGCACGCGGTAAGGTAGTCGCACCTAAGCTCATCAAATGATCGTTCGGTAACTGACAGTCGACGAGTGCGACATCACTTTGTCCACATAAGCGCATCAGACCCCAAAAGGCTAGCTTTGAAGCATTAGACTCTCGATGAAACATTGATTCACCAAAATAGATGCCGTTTATCTTTAACCCGTATAATCCGCCAATCAATTGTCCTGCCTCGTCCCAAACTTCAATGCTATGAGCAAAGCCTTGTGCATGCAATTTGGTATAAGCTTCGATCATCTCATCATGAATCCAAGTATGCTCGCCTTCAGGCTGATTGTCATTAAGGCCATCACTGCGCGGTAAGCTACAGGCATGTATGACATCGTCAAAAGCTTGATTAAGCGTCACTTGCCAACGTTCGCGATTTGCTTGCTTACGTAGAGATTTGCTCGGTTGATAGGCCGAAGGAACGATCACACAACGCGGCTCAGGACACCACCAAGCAATAGGCTCATCTTCGTTAAACCAAGGAAATAGCCCCTGAGCGTAGGCTGATATCAGCGTTTCAGGTGCTAGATCACCGCCCATAGCGACAATGCCAATACCATCAGGATCGATCGAAATGGGATCAGGAAAGTCATAACGCCCAAGACTTTTTAAAGTCTCAGGCGTAATGTGTTTATCGTGCTGTTGAGTAAAGTTGCCCATTTAGGCTTCTTTATCTGCAGTTAGGGTTGAATCATAAGTGTGGTCACGAGCGACTGTTTCGCCCAGTGCATCCAAATACTTTTCAGCATCCAACGCAGCCATACAGCCAGTGCCGGCAGAAGTGATAGCTTGACGGTAAACGTGATCAGCTACGTCACCTGCAGCAAACACACCTTCGATACTGGTCTGGGTAGCATTACCATTCAAGCCACTATTAACGATCAGATAGCCATCTTTCATGTCTAATTGACCTTTGAACAAGTCAGTGTTTGGCTTATGACCAATAGCGACAAACATACCCATTGTGTCTAGTTGCTTAGTGCTGCCATCAATCATTGATTCGATTATTACGCCATTAACGCCCATGTCATCACCGACCACTTCTTTTACTTGATGGTTCCATTCGATTTTGACATTGCCATTTTTGGCTTTTTCAAATAGCTTGTCTTGCAGAATTTTTTCAGAGCGTAGGCTATCACGGCGATGCACTAAGGTCACTTCAGACGCAATATTAGATAAGTACAAAGCTTCTTCAACCGCTGTATTACCACCACCAATTACTGCAACTTTTTGGTTTTTATAAAAGAAACCATCACAAGTGGCGCAGGCTGATACGCCAAGCCCTCTAAATTTGGTTTCTGATTCTAGTCCCAAGTACTGTGCAGATGCACCAGTCGAGATAATGAGCGCGTCACAAGTATAGCTACCGTTGTTACCTGTCAATTGAAAAGGACGCTCGTTTAGGTTTATTTCATTGATATGATCGTAGACCAGTTCAGTACCGAAACGCTCAGCATGCGCTTTCATACGTTCCATCAATGCAGGACCTGTCAAATCATGCGCATCACCTGGCCAGTTGTCGACTTCAGTAGTGGTGGTTAATTGTCCACCGACTTCCATGCCAGTAACCATAACTGGCTTAAGATTAGCGCGCGCTGCATAGACTGCGGCAGAGTAGCCAGCAGGGCCTGAGCCTAAAATAATGAGCTTTTCGTGACGTGGAGCAGTAGTGTCAGTTGCCATGAGTTGTTCCTTGCTAAATATACGAATTAAAAATGTAAGTTATAAATATAATAAAAGACGAATATCAAAAATGACTACGAATATGCTTCTTCTAATTGCTGTGTGATAATAACATAAGGGCACAGTACACAAAGTGCAAGTTTGCTAAAACAAACACAGGTATCATTAGAATCAAAGAATAAAGAGCTTTGGAACATAAGCGCGAAAACGGAGACTATTTTATAGAATTTAGGCAATACAGTTAGCCATATTTTGCCACTCGTGTTTCGCTAACCAGCTGTTTTCTTACGCAAAGTGTCTACTGATTTACTTTCTTACACGCTTTCTTGATAAGACTGTCGCCACTGCACCTATGTATTTGTTATTATAAGAAGTTATGCCAAGTGTAGTAGGAGCCAAGCGATAACGGTTGTTGCAAGGCTCTATGATCGGCACATGCCAAACAAACACTTCGCTCGGTACATTTATGTCAACACTTTATGTCAGCATGATTAGGCTTAGTCATGCATTGGCGACCATTTAGTATTAATAACAAGGCAGATCTTACGTGATATCAGCACCGCTTATTGAGTATTTAAAAAAGGGAATGTTTACCCTGCTTGGGTTAATACTGGCCGTTTATCTGTTTGTCATTTTGATGACTTATACAGGCAACGATCCTAGCTGGTCGCACATCAGTAGTGATATGACCACGATTAATAACATGGGCGGCGAGGCAGGCGCATGGTTGTCCGATTTGCTTTACAGCTTTTTTGGGTTTGGTGCTTGGTGGTTTTTGGCATTCGTGGTTTATGAATCTATCCTAATTTGGTGGGAAAACAAGCCAACGTTTTGGCTCATGCGATTGGTCGCTTATGTGTTTTTGCTATTAAGTGCTAGCGCATTATTTGCACAATTGGTCTCTCTAGTTCAGCAAGTCACAAACCCTGACGCAATCGGCCTCGAAGGTGTCGCTGGTGGTATCATTGGGCTAGAGTTACAGGCGCGTTTGGCACAGCTGCTATCCCAGTGGGGGAGTGTGGTTTTCTTAGCAGTATTCGTTGTGATTACCGCTACGTTTGCCTTTAATATCCATTGGATGACGATATATCAAAAGGTTCGTGCACTATCATGGCTTGGCTCAGGTGTAAAAAGTCAGGATACTATCGACGCTACTGAACCAAGTAGTACATCACAAGATGATAGCCAGATTGTAGATGAGTCGGTAGATAAAAAAGTAGAGCATGAGCAGCTGCCACTTGAGTTACAGTCTGCGGAAAATACTAACGGTACTCAAGACGTCAGCAGTAGTGGACGTTTCGGTAGTGTATTGTCAGACTTTTTGGCAACATCAGGATTGGCAGATAGTGTCAAAGCCTCTGTCATCGCAGCAAAAGCAGCGGCAACACCTAGTAATGTCAAAAATGAGCAGGCAAATACCGATATAGGCTCGATTAATAACTCTACTGATAATACGGTTAATAGTACAGTCCAGCCATTAGTTTCAAACTTGACTGCACCTGTTGCTCGCAAAGTTGAGCCAAGCTTTGCATGGAATGATGCCAATACGGTCGATGACTTACTTGCAAGTGAGCAAATGGCTTACAGTGCTAGTGGCATGGACAGCTCGGCTATGCCTGTACCTAACTATTCCCAAACGGGTACTAGTACCACAGCATCGTTAGAGAAAGCAGTACCTGCCACTATAGCAACTACAGTGACGGAGGCAGGTGCTCAATTAGATATACATGATAAAGAATCACTAGCTCAGCCATCAGTTGATGAGTCAGTGCACAGTGATTTGGCCAGTCAGCCAGTCGTTGAACCTGCTGATCCTAAAATCTCTACGACATATGAGACTGCGGAAGTAGATAAGTTGGCAGAAGCATGGTTGGCAGAGCATGCTGATATACCAGAACCTACAGAATCTGTTGTAGAAACGTATGAAGACTCTAAGCCTGTTCAGGAAACCGTAGCAGCTGAGCCAATAGTGCAAGAGAAGACACCAGAACCTACGGTTGAAGAGCCTATTAGTTTTGCGCAGGAATCTGCCAATCAATCGTCTGATACGCCTGTAGAGTTGCCACATACTGAAAAAACAGCAGTAGCCCCTGAGCCTGAAGTTGCTCCGGCAACAGTAGAGACTGAGCCTGCATTGTCAGATGTGTCAGACATGACACCAACCAATACGCCTCCTGCCAATCCAAAAGCAGCGCCAACGGTAGAAGTGACTAGCCCAGTCTCCAATGTACAGTCTGAGCCTAAAACGCCTACCCAGCCATCTGTCAGTTTTGCTGTCCCAGAAGGCGATAGCAGCAACCATATCACCGATATGATGCCAGAGGATGACAGTGATGACGACACCAATGTACCGGTCATGCCACATATTAGTGATGACGCAGCCTTCAGTCAGAAATCACGCTCGATGCAAACGGCAGCTTATCGCAGCAGTCTAACACCTATTCCAGAAGTCTCTATATTGGATAAGCCAGATCCTGACCGCAAGCCTAGCTATACTGTGGCTGAGCTTGAAAAGTTGTCTGAATTGCTAGAAATTAAACTACAAGAATTTAATGTAAAGGCCTCTGTGGTTAATGCTATCCCTGGCCCTGTCGTCACCCGTTTCGAAGTGGAGCTGGCTGCTGGTGTGAAGGCTAGTAAAGTCACAGGTATCTCGCGTGATTTAGCGCGTTCACTATCGATGGCTTCTTTGCGTGTGGTCGAAGTGATTCCAGGCAAGCCTTACATCGGTATTGAAGTACCTAACAAGAAACGTGAAATGGTACGCTTGATTGAACTTCTAAATACCGAAACGTTCAAAGACCCGAAAGCGCAGATTAGCATGGCAATGGGTAAAGACATCGGTGGTAACCCAATCATTACTGACCTTGCGCGTGCGCCGCATATGCTGGTCGCTGGTACCACAGGCTCTGGTAAGTCAGTATTGGTCAACTCGATGCTACTATCGATGCTACTCAAATATACGCCCAATGAGCTGCGTCTTATTTTGATTGATCCAAAGCAGTTAGAGCTTGCTAACTATAATGATATTCCGCATTTGCTAACGCCAGTAGTCACCGATATGACGGAAGCGGCCAGTAGCTTGTCATGGTGTGTGGCCGAGATGGAACGTCGCTATCAGCTGATGAGTTTGCTAAAGGTTCGTAAGCTCAATGAGTTTAATAAAAAAGTCATCGCGGCGGAAAAATCAGGCAATCCTATGCTCGATCCTCTATGGCGTCCAAATGACAGCGTAAGTATTAGCCAAGCACCAAAGCTAAAAACCTTACCCATGATTGTTATTGTCGCGGATGAGTTTGCCGATATGATTATGCAGGTTGGTAAACAAGCCGAAGAGCTCATCACACGTTTGGCGCAAAAGTCACGAGCTGCTGGTATTCATTTAATGCTAGCGACTCAGCGTCCGTCAGTCGATGTCATTACAGGTTTGATTAAAGCCAACATCCCAGTGCGTGCGGCACTACGAGTCAACTCAAAAGTCGATTCACGTACGATTTTGGATAGTGGCGGTGCTGAGGATATGCTAGGTAACGGCGATATGTTGTTCTTAGGGCCAGGGCAAATCGAGCCAGATCGTGTGCATGGTGCTTATGTCAGTGACGAAGAAGTTAACCGTGTCTGTGACGCTTGGCGTGAGCGCGGCGCCCCTGATTATATTGACAATATGGCAGGCAATTTTGAATTGTCTAGCCCGGGCGGTGGTAGTACAGCCAATGCTTCTGGTGAAGATGATGATTTATATAATGATGCCGTGGCCTTTATCATGGAAACACGTAAAGTGTCTGCCTCAAGCATTCAGCGTAAATTCAGCATCGGCTACAACCGTGCAGCGCGTATTGTCGATTCTATGGAAGAAGCTGGATTGGTTAGCTCGATGGGCAAAAGTGGTAAGCGTGAACTATTGATGTAGGATTAATCCTTAAGTTGATAACGAAAAAGCGAGTCATGAGAATGGCTCGTTTTTTTATGGAAAAAACTTGATAATACTTTCATAAATTGTAGGTTTAGAAGTAAGCTTTTACTATTAAATACGTTCTAGGGCGCGAAGAGTAGATTCGTATACTGGCTCATTAATTACTGAAACCATCCAGATGACTAACGAGTCCGTTTATCAAATATCAGGCACGGTTTTTTATACTAAACTGACAAGAGTTGATGAAAAAATAGTCATCAGTTTTAGAAAGTATGAGTGTTAGATAATCCTAATAAAATTACTCTCCAAGGAAGGTTAGTTATGTTTAAAGAATATACTCAGTATGATGGTCTCGCCTTAGCGGCATTGGTCAATTCAGGTGAGGTCAGCGCGAAAGAATTGCTAGATGCTGCTGTCCATCAAGCCAATCAAATCAACCCTAAGCTAAATGCCATCGTGCATCGTTTTGATGAGCGCGCTTACAATGCCGCGCAGGCAGGTTTGCCTTCAGGTGTATTTACTGGCGTGCCGTATTTACTAAAAGATTTATCATTTAGTTTTGCCGACGAGCCGATTACGATGGGCAGTCGCAGCGTCAATATTATTTCAGAAAAAGACAGCGAAATCGTCAAACGGATGAAGGCGACAGGTGTTAATACCTTTGGCAAGACTAACACGCCTGAGTTTGGTCTGATTATCACGACTGAGCCAAAAGCGCATGGCGCTACGCATAATCCTTTTAAAAAAGGCTACAGTTCTGGCGGCTCGTCAGGGGGTAGTGCAGCAGCAGTTGCGAGCGGTATTGTCCCGATGGCAGGCGGTGGTGACGGTGGCGGCTCGATACGTTTCCCATCTGCTTGGTGCGGTACGTTTGGGTTAAAGCCAAGCCGCGGACGGAATCCAATGGGCCCTAATCTTGGTGAAGGCTGGGAGGGGGCAGTGGCTGACCATGTGATTACGCGATCAGTGCGCGATAGTGCGGCGATGCTAGATGCCATTAGTGGAGCAGAGATTGGTGCGCCTTATGTTATAGCTCCGCCAGACGGCACTTTTTTGCAAGCGGCAATGCGTGCACCGCGAAAGCTAAAAATCGCTTTGCATCAGCAGCCTTTGATAGCCAATACGACAGTGGACAAAGAGGTGCTGGCGGTACTTGAGCAAACGGCTAAGCAATTAGAGTCTATGGGTCATGAAGTAGTACCAGCCGAGCCAAACATCAATATCGAGCAGTTTTGGCATGACTTTATCGTTGTGGTCTGCGCGCATACTGCTTTTACGATTGATAATATCGAGCGTGAGTTTGGGGTTGACCACGTCAAAAACCTAGAGCCGCAAACCTATAATATGGCACTGCTTGGGCGTTCGCTATCAGCGGTTGATTTGGCACACGCCAAACATGGCTGGCATCATAGCCAGTATCAGACAGGTCTATTACTAGAAGACTACGACATGATTTTATGCCCGACTGTGCCCACGCCTGCGGTAAAGCATGGTGTACTACCGCCTAGCCGTATGGATGAGATGATGATGCGTAGCGCCGAGGTGCTTAACAAGGGCTTTAATATGGGTAGATATGCCTTTAGCTCAGGCATGATAGAAAAGCTCAGTGCCCCTGTATTAGGTAAGATGGGCTTTACACTATTGGGTAATGTTACAGGGTTACCCGCGATGTCAGTACCCGTCGGTATGAGCAAAAACGGCCTACCGATTGGCATGCAATTAATCGGGCGTATGAATGATGAAGCGACATTATTCAGCGTGGCAGGTGAGATGGAGCGCGCAGGTTTATTTACCAAACACGCTTTTGAGAAGTAGGGTTAAGCTATAGTTTGGATTGATAACACTCAATCAAAGCGATAGATATCCATACCCAAACTATGATGGGCCATACTTTGATGAACGACAGAGACACGCTGACCAGTACCTAATGCAAAAAACAGCGGTAGCAAGTGCTCATCACTTGGATGAATGTCTTTGTAGTCTGGGTATTGCTGCCAGTCGAGTGCCGTGGGAATGTCTATTTTGAGCTGCTGTAACAACCATTGCTTAAATGCTTTGGCTGCTTGATCAATGCTGTCGGCTTCCCAGCGCAACGCTTGCAAATTATGCGTAATGTTACCTGAGCCAATGACGAGAATTTGCTCATCACGCAGATGTGCTAACTGTGCGCCTAATTGATAGCAGGCAATACTGTCATAATGCTGCGGCAGTGATATTTGTACGATAGGCACATCGGCTTCTGGATAAAGGTGTCTGAGCGGCGCCCACACACCATGATCACAGGCACGTACTGGATTGACACTACAAGTGATGCCACGTGCGGTCAGCTGCTGCGCAAGTGTCTCAGCCAGTGCTGGCTGGCCTATAGCAGGGTACTGAATGTCGTAAAGTTCAGGCGAAAATCCTGAAAAGTCATGCCATGTCTTTGGCTGTGGATTACTACTAATCTCTAGCTTTGCTGACTGCCAATGCGCTGACATAATAACGATGGCACGTGGCTTAGGTAAGTTTTGACCGATACGAGCCAGTGCACTGGTCGTCGCAGACTGCTCAATCGCAAGCGTAGGTGCGCCATGCGAGATAAAGAGCGCTGGTAGCTTAGATGTATTCGTCGCTACATCAGACGTATTTTCCCATGCGGCAGCCGCTGTGATAGGCGTCTGCACACTATGATGATCATCACGTTGATGAGAGTGCTTAGAGGCGTTGGGTGTCGCACGTTTTGGATATTTCATGTTGCATTTATTAGGGCGTGCGCCAGTTTTTCAATCTATTTTAGGGTTGATGTTTCAAATCAAAAAATAGATTAGTATTTTATTTAATTACCACGGTGATAAGGGTGGTTATTGTTGATACTCATCGCGCGATACAATTGTTCCATAAGTACGACGCGTACTAGCGGATGTGGCAATGTCAGTGCTGATAGTGATAACTTTGCATCAGCCTTTGCCAATACTTCTGGCGAGACACCATCTGCACCGCCGATGACCAAGGCAATATCATCGCCTTGCAGCATGCCATCAGAGAGCTTATCAGCCAGTCCTTCTGTCGAAATCATCTTGCCTTTGACATCTAATACCCACAATTGCTCTCGGCTTGATGCATTATGAGCGGCTAATATAGCCTGACCTTCCTGCTCACGGTACTGTGCCAAATTAGCATCTGAAGGGTTTTTTGCCCGCTTGGCTGCCGCAATTTCGACAATTTCTGTGCTTAGCATCGGTTGAATGCGTTTGTAATACTCGTCAAAACCCGTCTGTACCCAGCTAGGCATTTTATTGCCAACGGTCAAAATCCTTACTTTCATAATGCTTACCATCTCGATAATTAAATTCAAGCTTACTAGGCCGTGTTCTTAATAGTTGTATCGTTCGTTCTTTATTGTCTGCAATTTACATCAGAGGGTTAATCGTCTCTGATACGTTGCTATTCGTGTTTTGATCATCGTCGCTCTTATCACTTTGGCTCGGCTTTGGAATGACAGTCAGCTTTGCGTCAGACTCAAAAACAATGGCTTCGACATCATCAAAACTATTAATCCCTTCAGAACGCATGGCACATTCGATTTCTTGACGCGTCAAGCGCTCATCACGCATGGCGTCTGGCAAAAACTGCCCTTGATAAAAAACGATACGCGGCTCTGATAAAATAAAGTTACTAAATTGCGGTGAAACAGACGCATATTTGGTCACCACAAATTGCAATAGGTACAGCACTAAAATAGACGAAACCCCTTCGACAAAGGGAATATCTTTGAGCAAAATTGTACTGGCACCTAACGAGCCGATCATGACTGTCACGATCCAGTCGAAGTTGTTGAGCTGCGACGTTGAGCGTTTGCCAGAGACTTTGGTGACTGTCACGATCAACGCGTAAACCATAACAGTCGTCAAAACAATACGACCAAGCTTGTCTATGTTGTCAAAAAAGATCATGTCCATAATGTTCGCTCCTATTATAAAGGTAAAACAAGTCATCGCTAAAACTTTACTTACTAGGGCACGCCTTACTTTGTCTCATTTTTAATACTATTCTTAAAATAATGACACGCCCTAAACTTAGCCTAACGGATTTTACGCATTAGCAGGGGAAAACTTTGTAGCACCTTGTAGATGATGGTTTGTACTTACGTTGATTTGCGTATAGGGTCTAATAATCGATTGATAGACCATAGACTGATTCGCGCACTGACTAGAGTGAGAACCAGCATTAGCATTAGTGATGAAAGCAGGGGCAGTGGACGCTGCATCGCCATCTCAAACAATACCTCACGGCTTATCGTATCAAACAGCCAAAACCAGATGGCTGAAAAATAAATGACCGTCAGTATCCAGACAATCACAACCCCACCAAACATCAACTTATTAATCTCATCTCGCGCTAATGCTCGCTTCTGATGTTTGATAAATTTACTGACAGCGATATAAGCACCCACGATAATAGAAACCACCATGACCAGTTGTGGATTGAGCGCAAGTTTGGTCTGTATCATCATAAATATGGTACTGGCAAGCGTATATCCAATCGCAAAAAAACCGACATATCGAGCCAGTTTGGGCTGCACTTGTACAAGCGTTTGAGGTTTGTTAAGACTGGTTGTCTGGCGTGACATAAGCTAACCTTTATAAAGGTAAAAAATAGAGTATAGATAATACAACGTCTTAAAGCGTTAAAATCAGCGCTGTGCTGCCCAGTCGAGCATGACATCTAATACAGGCCTAGCTGCATAAGGATTTAATGCTTGCTCAGTATTGATTATGCCGACGACAACGTAATCCTGTCCTGACAGTCCTTTGACATAACCTGCCATTGAGGTGACGTTATTTAACGTGCCAGTTTTTATCCATGCGCGGCCAGTGGCTGTTGATTCAGGCAAGCGATCGCTATGAGCGGCAATAGTGCCACTAACCCCAGCGACCCCTAACGAGTCGACATAGGCATCAAAATTTGGTCGACTATAAGCATAAGTCAGTAGCTCGCTTAGGTTGGCGGCAGTGATAGTACACTCGCGGCAAAGTCCTGAGCCATTGGTCAAATGGGGCGGCGGCGTACTGAGATTGGTTTGCCACCATTGATTGATAGTTTGTAAGGCTGCTGGATAGTCTGTCGTAGCAGGTTTACCAAACTGATATAAGCTATCAGCCTTTTTACCATTAGACTTATCAGTCGTTATTTTATTATCAGCTGTATTACTAACGCTAGCTTCATGACTGCTTGGACTAGTCGCAGTTGTGTTAGACGGTATTGATTGAGTCAGCCTTCCTTTGTCATAAGCGCCTATAGATAGCGCCACTTGCTCAGCCATGACATTGTTTGAGAAGTGGTTGATGTCATGAATCTGCTCGGTTAAATTCAACGATGGATAGCTGACCATAGGTAGAGGAGACATCGCGATAGCCGTAAGTCCGTGCGCTTGTTTTGTCGTCTTGGTCATATCGTAAGGGGTTTCTTGTGAGACTACCTGTCCACTCAAAGTATTCCCTAATGCTTGCCATTTGGCAGCGATGACGTGTGCAGCAAACTCTTTGGCATTGGGATATGCCACGTAAAAGACATGCTCACCGCAGCTCTCTGGCAGACTGACATTTAACACAAGCTGCGTGTTTTGCCACTGCGGCGCTAGGCTATAGCTTGCCTGCCCACAACTGGCTGCACGGGTATTGATTGTAGCAGGCAGCTGATAGTTGGCTAACCGCGGCTTATAGGTCACACTTGCTTGGCCGTTATCTTGAGGGTAAGTTTTGATGCCAATGGTGCTAAAGTTAACCAAAAACCCATCAGGACTAGCGTTATAAGGGCGTAGAGGTGAATTATCAAAGGCGGCAGGGTCTTTACTAACATTGTTAAAAACAGCGCTGTCAATGATGATGTCACCATCGATATGACGAATACCTGATGCTTGCACTTTATATAGCAACTGCTTCAAACGTTCGTGGGTCATTTTTGGGTCGCCACTACCTTGAATAATCAAGTCACCATGTAGACGGTTGCCGATGATAAGGCCCGTATGATACACCCGTGTATGCCACACAAAATCGGCCCCTAAAGTGTCCAAAGCGATAAAGCTAGGCACGAGTTTCATGGTGCTGGCAGGCGTACGAGGGATGTCAGACTGGTGATCTAGCAAAGGCGAAAATGAAATCTTTATAGAGGTTTTATTATTGCTTGCCGTATCTTGGGCTTTGGCATTCTGATCAAGCGTATGCTGAGGTTCGTCAGGGGTAACCGTTGGAATGCTCTCTACGCTCTGATAAGTATAAGGGTCATCGGTATAAGTATGTATTTTTCGCTCGTGCTTTTCAATGGTGCGCTGCTCTATGGTAACTAAGACGCTCTGGTGGTTCGGGTCGCTGGTACTTGTATCCGTAGAGGCGTTTGTAACTGGGTGCTCAGATACTATAGTAGCTGCAGGTTGGCTATCAGGTTCATTACTATCGATGACTTGAATAGGAGTAGGCAGACGGCTGGCAGCCTTGTCACCCACAGGGGTAATCACGATACTGATATCCGCTTCTGTCAAGTCGGCACGCGCCAAGGCTTTTTGAATGTCTGCGGGCAACACGGCTTGTGCCTGTATTGGTGCGACTATAACCGCTGCCAATAATGCTAACCTAGATAGACGTTTATTAGGTTGGTTCAGCGGTCGCAAATGACGACAAAGCGTGGTGGTTTTGGTTGCAGCAGTAGAGTAATGACGGCGTTTAGAAGGGTATCGCATGAGCATCTTTCATCAGGTGGCAAAAACAGCCTATGGTAACATGAGTTGTCGTTTTCGCACACGATGTCAGCAGTACAATTTTAGGGCGTGACATTAATCTGAACAGTAAACTGTAAATGGGCTAAAAATAGCTAAATCTTTGCCAAACTGCGTCAAGTAGCTGGCTAATATCTCGATATTATCTGTACACCTTTCCTTGTTTGGCTGCTATTTACCTCATTTTTTTCACCATTTTCAAAATGAGGACACGCCCTAGCGATAACGACGCCCTTATTTAGATAACTAACGCTAACTATCGATTGAACTGCGAGCATGCTTTACTGCTAACGCACATGCAAAAAAGCCATCGCCGTCATGACAGCATCATTGTAAGCATCATGCGCGCCCAGTTCAGGAATGTTGTAATGGGCTAAGATACGATTTAGATGTTGAGCTTGTCCAGAAAGCCCTTGTGTGTGACCACTGATACGCCGACTGTACAGGTGCCGCAAGTCTATGACTTCGTTTGGTAGAGATGTTCCCATATAACGTTTGACCAAAGGGTTCAAAAAAGCCATGTCTAGCTGTGTACAGAATCCAACGATTGGTCGATTACCTATGAATGGTAGCAGCAGTGCCAACATGTCATCGTAACTCATGCCATGTTCAACGTCGGCGGTACGCAAGCCATGAATGACAATAGTGTCGCGGTCTGGCATCACAGGAGGCCTGCAAACCAAATGCATGCCATTACCCGTGTCGATGGTATTGCCATTAATCTGTATCGCTGCTACAGACAGCAGGTGATTCTTCTTGGGGTTCAATCCTGTCATTTCGCAGTCAATCGCCACCCACTGCTCAGCCGAAGGTGTCGTAAACATTGAGGCCAACTCTGGACGCTGCAATTGTGTCTTTTGCCAAGCGCAAGATAACTGCTGTAACCAGCTCATATTAGTCATTCACTCATGTATGTTATTTTTTTATCTATAAACTTTCTCTATTCATGAAGCCTCTATATTAAGACGGCCACATTTATGCGATTTCTAGTTGATAGTGTTGACGCAATTGGTTTTTAAAGCTTTTGACCACGGCCAGACACTCTTTTAGTAAGTCACGCTCAAGCGCAGTCAAAGTCGTTGGATCTACTTGCCGTGCATGCTTATCGTCGGTTGAGAGGGCCACAGATAAGCGCTGCGCCATAAAAAACTCTAGCGCTTCTAGTAAAGTATCGGCGCGCTCTTGAGTCATAGCATCAACCTGTACCAAGCCCTTTAAACGCGCTTTGGTACTAGGCACGTCGAGCACATTGTTTTCTAATGCTAAAGTGCGGATACCATGAACTAAGGGAAAGATACCGGCTTTTTTTAGGTCGATATCGGACGATGCTGATTTGCCACCTAGTAAAGGTACAAACTTTTGCCACCATTGATTAACATCGCCAAACTGTAGCGCTGCCCGGGAAAATTGCCTGACAAACATAGGATCTGCCTGGCTATGAGCAAGCTTTAAATGCTGACGTACTTGAGTCAGCAGTGACTCATCGCCGCAGACGTATTCACCATCTAGTATCGCAGACAAGTAAATACCATGCATTGGGTCGGAGTTACTAAACCATAGGTTAATTTGTGCAGTGAATTGCTTGAGCGGTTGTCGCCACATAGGATTGGTCATCATAATATTGCCATCACACAGTGGGTAGCCAAGCGTTGCTAAATGGGTATTAAAAGTATCAGAAAACTGTGCCAAATCAGAGTGTCTATAGCCATCACGAATGATGAGCGCGTTGTCTTGATCGGTACGCATGATTTGCTCACCGCGCCCTTCTGAACCCATAACGATAAGGCAGGTATTGGCCATCACTTCATCAGGTACGATTAGCTGCCATAGCTTGGTAAATACCTGCGCATTTAGCGTCTGTACCATACGACTGATATTGCCGATTTTGACACCATTGTGATGCTGTGCTCGAATATAGCGCCCGATCAGCTCAACAGCGGTATCTAGGCTCGATAAGTCTTGTGCCTGTTCGATTTGAATACTAATCAGCTGTGAATGATGACCAATATGAGCGAGCATATCGCTTTGCCCAAGCACACCGACGACATTGCCACTCTTATCAATGACTGGCAGTCTATGAATCCGGTAGCGAGTCATGGTCAGCAGCGCATCGCCAATCTCATCACTGGCTTTGATCGTACGGAGATTAAAATTTGCATAGCGCTGGCAAGGGGTGATAGCTGGATCTTGTCTGTCACTCACCGCGCGGCAGATATCAGTATCGGTCAAAATCCCTAAAAGTAATCTTGTCTCATGTTGCGCTGTTTGTGAGCCACTTAAGCCATGTAACGGTCTGACCAGTACATGTTTTAATCCAGCTTTGGTCATGATGCGGGCAGCTTCGTACAAGCTATCATTGGCATCGACGATATGTACTGGTAACAGGTGAACATCTATCACTGGCTGCAGCATGATTTGCTGTACTTCTTGTTGGTTGGTATAGCTGGCAGGATCTAGCGTTTTATTATGACGTCGTTGGCGCAATGCTTTTAATCGTTCGGGCAGTTTGTCTGATAGCATTTGCCGTACCAAGTGATTTTGCGCGCTGATTTTATCAATAGCGGTGCCAGCGACTTGGAGCAGTAACGTCTCTTCATTAGCTCGGAATTGATAGGGCTGTATGGCCGTACTTTCAGGCTCTAGCTGATTATCCTTGGCAAGTGACTCAGGTAGGCGGCGACTATCAAACCAATCATTATTGTTCAGACCGTCAGCGTGATTGCTACCTACATAGGACGCGACAAACTCACCATTTAGTGATTGCTCGATTTGCCCTTTGATGACCACATATAGACATTGTAATTCTTCTGCAGGCAAGCTTTCATTTTTGGCAAGATAGCGTATCTGGGTGTTTTTTCTAATGCTTTGACGCTCGGCTAAGCTCAATACATCAAAGGGCGGTTGGCTAAAATCAAGATGGGGCATGGCATCATCCTTGATGGCATATTTTCGGCAGAGACTTTACTATAGCATTAATAAAACAAAAAGCCTCCAATAACCACAATATAAATAGGGTTATTGGAGGCTTTTTGCTACTGCGACATTTATTCCAGCTACATTAGATTTTTCTAATTAGCTTTAAGCACCTAACAATTGGCGGATACGACTGATTGCTTCTCGGCTCTCATCGACACTCGCGACCAGAGCGATACGCACATAACCTTGTCCAGGATTATGACCATCAACTTCACGTGACAAATAACGTCCTGCCAATGCATGAATATTGGCTTGCTCATACAGCGCTTTGACAAAGATTTCATCATCACCATCGAACTGCTCAGGCACTTTGACCCAAAAGTAAAACCCAGCATCAGGCCTACGTAACTCTAGCAATTCCCCAAGCTCAGACATCCATAGGGCAAACTTTTCTTGGTATAGCGCGCGATTATGAGCGACGTGTTTTTCGTCTTGCCACGCAGCGATAGAGGCCAGCTGATGTGGTATCGGCATCGCACAACCTTGGTAAGTACGATATTGCAAATAAGCCTGCAAAATTTTGGCATCACCAGCCACAAATCCAGAGCGCAAACCCGGTAAGTTTGAACGTTTGGATAGAGAGTGGAACACGATACAGTTTTTGAAATCACGGCGACCAAGGGCTGCACAGGCTTGGAGCAATCCAATCGGTGCTGTATCAAAATACAGCTCGCTATAGCACTCGTCACTGGCAATAATAAAACCGTACTGATCTGACAGACGAATAAGGTATTCCCAGTCATCCATTGTCATGACGGCGCCTGTTGGATTGTTTGGACTACAGACAAACAATAGCTGCGTACGCGTCCAAACGTCTTTTGGTACCGCGCGATAGTCACCTTTATAGCCATTAGCTGATGTACAAGGGACAAAGTAAGGCGTTGCCTGTGCCAATATCGTAGCGCCTTCGTATATCTGATAAAACGGGTTGGGCATGACGACTGTAGGCGATGTGTTAGACGCTAGAGAATCGCTCTCTTTGTCAGCTACATCATGATCAACGACCGCTTGTACAAAGCTAAAAATCGCTTCACGCGTACCCATCACGGGTAATACTTGAGTATTGGCATCGACATGATTTAGAAAAAACCGCTTCTCTAACCAGTGGGCGATGGTTTGGCGCAGCTCAAACATACCGTTTGTAGTCGGATAACGACTTATTTTGTCCAAGTTTTCGCGTAGGACGTCCAGCACAAATGCAGGGGGCTCATGTTTTGGCTCACCAATACCGAGCTTTATTTCACTGTAACCGTTGGCAGGCTTGCGATCGGCAAGCAATGTTGCCATCTTTGCGAATGGATAAGGATGTAGATGCTTTAAGTTGTGATTCATAAGTGTGATAACTATAATAGACAATTAATAATAAAGTTATAAAGAAAATTTACATTAGAGCAGTGTAGCACTTCTCTAATTTTTTGTCCTTTTCTTCTTATATCGTGAATAGGCATTTACCAAGCGTAAGCTATTCATTGTATGACTACCAAATAGGTAGTCGCTCAAAAGTCTTTTGAACCTTTCATAATCTATAACCTATAACAATATAAAAAATGACTACATCACAAAAGTGGTAGATCGTTTTAAGGATAGTTTGATATGTCTAGTGTGCTAAATAATGATGATCTCATCGCTAAAGATATCAATAATGAAAAACTTGATAACAGTTTGCAGCGTTCTAACCTGTATAAGCTGCTCAAAGAACGTGAACAGAGCTGGTGGCAAGCGCGCCAGCAACTGATCGAGCGTCAAGAAAAGAAAATGTTTTGGTATGGTGAAAACAGCCTAATTATGTGGCTGTTGTGGCAATTGGTCGGCTACGTGGTAGTGGCAATGGCCTTGATGCTGCTCAATAATATATTTGGTATCTCATTACCGCTATGGCAATACGTTTCTTTGTTTGTAATACAGACCATATTTTTTGTCAGCGCACTTGCTGCTAAAGGCCAGTTGGAAAACAAACTTCAGCGCAAAATAGACAACGACGAGCTGATGCGCGAAGAGGCGCTCAACGAGATGATTATTTTGGCAGAAGATAGCCTGTATCCTGATGTACATGCCAAATCGCCTATTTCTTTAGAAGCCTTAGATGATTATCTAGATGGACAGTTTCACCTAGCAAGCTTGCAGTGTTTGCTACAAAAAGAAGTCGATGCTGGACGATTAATCATGGAGCAGCAGCCACCTGAAGTAGGTGTTTTGCCGCCAGAGCTTGCTGACGATGAATTGAACGAACATGCCAGCGAGATAACCTATAGAAGTACGTTATAAAACGTACTTCTATGATGACTATCAGACTACTTTTGCTAGTTAATATTCAAAATAATGGCTAACCAAAACTATCTAGCCGTATCAAAAATATATTACGCTATTATGCTCTTTCTGAACGGTAAGACTGGCTAACAGAGCTGCCTTTAATGCTTCCAGTCTATCAGGTGAGAGTGGCTTATCGTTTTGATCACTGATATAAAACATATCCTCAGCACGCTCACCTAAAGTGGTAATACGCGCAGCATGTACTTCGATTTGCTCTTGCAAAAACACTTGCCCAACTCGCGCCAGTAGCCCTGGCTGATCAAGCGTTTCTAAGCTCAAGATGTGCTGATCTGATGCTTCATTGAACTCGAAGTTAATCACCGTTTTTACTTCAAAGTGTTTTAACTGACGTGGCATACGCTTGTTCGTCAGCTTAAGTACAGTAGGGTCTTTGAACGAGTCAATTAAGCGTTGTTTTAGCTCTTGTTGACTGTCTTCATCAACCAGCAATGTGCCACTAGGATCTAGCAATACATAAGAATCCAAAGCAAAGTCACGGGTTGCTGTGATAATGCGTGCATCTAAAACATCAAGATTCATCTGATCAAACACTGCCATAGTAACGGCAAACAGGTTCATCTGATCTTGGGTATAAACAAAGACCTGTACCGCATCAAGCGCCAATTCGCGATGTTCACGCAAAACGACCAACGGCGGACTGTCAGCATTAGAAGCAAGCCCAATCGGTGGGTGATTCAAAATAGCTTCGGTATGCCATAAGATATCTTCTGCAATCTCTCGCAAGAAATACTCATCGCCCAAGTCATCCCATAGACGCAATACTTCATCGCGGTTCATGTGTTGGTTATTGACATTATCTAGCATCGTCAACGCTTGCTTGCGTGTAGCGCTAATCATATCTTGACGATTGGTAGGCGCGTCGATATCAGCGCGCAAGATACGCCGAGTTTGTGAGTATAGCTGTTTCATGAGGGTCGCCCGCCAACTGTTCCAGAGCTGTGGGTTGGTCGCATTCATATCAGCTACCGTCAGTACATACAGATGGTTTAGATGAGTCACATTACCAATGAGGTCAGAGAAAATAGTCACCACTTCAGGGTCTGAGATATCTTTTTTCTGTGCAGTAATCGACATGAGAAGATGGTAGCGCGTGAGCCAACCAACCAAGTTTGCATCAGCCAAGCTCATACCATGCGATAAGCAAAACTCAATCGATTCAGTTTGACCAAGCTCACTATGATCGCCGCCACGGCCCTTAGCAATATCATGGAACATCGCTGCCAATACCAAAATCTCTTTACGCTCGATACGCTGAAAGATAGAGCTGACCAGTGGAAACTCTTCTTGAAAGGCTGGATCTGTAAATCGATGCAAGATTCTAATTAAAAATAAAGTATGCGCGTCTACCGTATAACGATGGAACAAGTCATATTGCATAAGGCCAGTAACTTGCGCAAACGCAGGAATATAGTTACCCAATACCCCATAGCGATTCATGGTACGTAGACGATGAAACAGGTAGTTTTGTTCTTTTAAATTCGATAAAAACAACGCTTTGTGAGTAGGGTTGTCTCTATATATCTGATCGATGCCTCGCGCGGCAATTTTGAGTGCGCGTAAGGTGTGGGTGCGAACTTTATCGATGCCATGCTGACCCATCAATAAAAACATCTCTAAGATAGACTCAGGGTGCTGTGCAAAGACTCGATGATGGGCGATGGCAATTTGGTTGCCAATACGGTTGAATCGCGCATTTATAGGCTGTTTTTTTGGACGTTCATCGTCAGGCAGCTGCGGCTCTATGATCGTTTCATAATAATGATTGGTCAGCATCTCAGACAGTGTTGATATTTGCATTGCACAGCGATAATAGTCGCGCATAAACCGTTCAACCGCAGCATTAGGCTGGTCATCGGGCTGAGTCTCGTAGCCCATTAGCTGAGCAATCTCACGCTGATAATCAAACAACAGCTTGTTTTCATTACGGCCAGTCAGTACATGTAAGTAATGACGAATTTGCCATAAATACCCTTCGGCAAAGCTCAACTCATCAAATTCTTTTTCAGTCAAAAAGTTCTGTTGCACTAAATCATATAGCTTGCTCACGCGAAAATAACGCTTAGTGACCCAGCCGATGATATGGATATCACGTAGCCCGCCCGGTGCTGTTTTGATATTGGGTTCAAGGTTGTACTCGGTGGCATTATGCTGCAAGTAACGCGCTTTGGATTCTTCCATTTTCACATCAAAAAATGCGCGAGGAGACCACTGTTTATTGACGATTTGGGCGGGCATGTCTTGCAATGTTTCATTGCCGATTAGGAGTCGAGCCTCTAGCTGAGCACTGGCAATCGTATGATCAAGCGCGGCCTCTAGCGCATCATTGACACTACGTACAGAGAGCGCAGGCTCTAGTCCTATATCCCATAGTAGAGCGACCAGTTTGTCAATTTTACTACTGGCATCAGCACCTATTTCACCAGGAGACAGTAGCAAAATATCGATGTCTGAATAAAGCGATAGCTCACCGCGCCCGTAACCACCAGTCGCAAAAAACGCCAAATCAGTCTTATCCAACTCAAACCATTTGAATAAGGCAATCAATAGGCTGTCGATAGCGCAAGCACGTGCTGCAACCAGTTGGCGAATATTGGTGCCGCGTTCTAGTGAGCGGCTGATATCGTCGTTGATCTGGGCCAACCATTCAGGAATGCCAAGTAGGTTCTTGTCTGTCACATTTTTGGCTGACAGTGGGGATGAGTCTGTCGCCACCTCACTTGGTAGTATCGGTAAAGGCGTCAAATCAACAGAGGCGATATCACAATTAAACATGAGTGTTATCCAGTTAAGAGTTTAGAAATAGAACGTTTAAGCTGAGCGCTATTGGGCAACTAATGTGCTAATGGCTAATAAAAGTCACGAATAGCAATTATCAATAAAGGTGCTGATAAATATATCAATAGAAGTTATCAGGTCATCTGAGTATAAAGACAAAGCGCCTATAAGCACAATACTCAATATGCCCTAATTAAAGACCAAAAAAAAGACCGCCTAAGCGATCTTTGATTGTACTACTGCGTCAAAAAACTTAAATCTTCTTCGGGGCGAGTGGTAAACACTTCACAACCATTGTCTGTTACGACCATGGTGTGCTCCCATTGAGCAGACAGTTTGCGATCTTTAGTAATCGCCGTCCACTCATCAGGCAAAATCTTAGTCTGCCACGTGCCTTGGTTAATCATAGGCTCGATGGTAAACGTCATACCTGTTTTTAGCTCAAAACCAGTGCCTTTTTTGCCATAGTGCATGACTTGTGGCTCGTGGTGGAATTCATCACTGATACCATGACCACAGAACTCGCGAACGATACTAAAACGCTCAGGCTCGACAACGGCCTGAATAGCCGCGCCGACATCACCTAGGCGAGCACCGTTTTTGACCACGCTCATACCCGCGTAAAGGGCGTCTTGTGCCACTTTGCAAATACGCTGTGCCATGATAGAGCCGTTGCCGACGATCCACATTTTTGAGGTATCGCCATAGTAACCGTCTTTGATAACAGTCACATCGATGTTGATAATATCCCCATCTTTTAGCAGCTTGCTTTCAGTTGGGATACCGTGACAGACAACATGGTTGACTGAGGTACAGATAGATTTTGGAAAACCATTATAGTTAAGTGGGGCAGGGATAGCCTGCTGCACATTAACAATGTAGTCATGGGCGATCTGATTGAGTGCTTCGGTACTGACGCCCACTTTGACATGCTCGTCGAGCATGACAAGGACATCACTAGCGAGTTTACCGGCCACACGCATTTTTTCTATGGCTTCTGGAGACTGGATAAGGGATTTTTTAGTCATCATCGTATATCTTATAATTATGGGTTCATTGTAGATAGATTATACCATAAACGTACTAGTGACACTTTTACGTTAAGTGATAGTGTACCTATCATTATCATTGAAAATAATTGCTTTACAGCTTGGTAAGGGCTTATATGACTCATTAGTCAGACTAATATATTCATATTTTGACAAATTAGTTGAATGTTGCAGGATATATAAGTAATGTAATTTTGCCTGCTAACGGAATTAGCAGCAATTTTTACTGTAGTTGTGCAGTAAAAATAACCAAATCAATGATAACAAGGATGTTGTTATGACGCTTTCTTTGTACATTCGTGCAGCTCTCACACCAAAGCCATTGTTACCAATACTGGGTTCAATCAGTGCGGGTGTGCTTCTAATGACCATGCAAACCACTTCTGCTCAAGCTGCAGGACAATACTATAATTGTGCCAATGCTAACGGTTGCAAGTTGGTGGACAGTAAATATTTCACTTCTAGTTACACTAAAACTCAATATCCGGTCGTCTTAGCACACGGGCTTGGCGGCTTCACAACGCTATTTGGAGTCATTGACTATTTTAACGGTATTCCAGAAGACTTGATGAAAGGTGGCTCAGAGGTATATACCACCAAAACGTCAGCGGTCAATAACAGCGAAGTTCGAGGTGAGCAACTGCTACAACAGGTCAAGACCATTGCCGCCATTTCAGGTGAGTCTAAAGTCAACTTATTTGGACACAGTCAGGGCGGTATAGATATTCGTTATGTCGCTGGCGTCGCGCCAAAGTACGTGGCCTCAGTAACTGCGGTATCAAGCCCAGAGCAAGGATCAAAAACCGCTGATTTTGTTAAAGATGTCCTTGAGCCAAATAATACTTCTGGACAGCCATCTAATGTCACCACCCAGCTAGTATCAGGCGTGTTTAATCTGATTGGTGGCTTTACAGATATTGGTTCTGGTATCAGTTTCAATCAAATTCAACAACAAGATGGCTGGCAAGCGCTCGTGGCTCTATCGACCGATGGTGCTGCTAAGTTCAATGCCAAATTTCCTGCAGCAATGCCAAAAAACTATTGTGGTCAACCGACTAGTACGGCGGTCAATGGCATCAAGTACTATTCGTTTAGCGGCGTCGGGCAAATAACGAGCGCACTTGATCCTAGCGATTACCTATTAGCCGCAACGGGCGTACCGTTTGCAGGTGAGTCTAACGATGGATTGGTATCTGCTTGCTCAAGTCGTCTTGGCTATGTGATTCGTGATAATTATAGAATGAACCATTTGGATTCCGCTGATCAAGTCTTGGGTCTGACGGCATGGGGAGAGTCTGAGCCAAAATCTATCTACCGTACTCAGGTAAACCGTCTGAAAAATGCCAACCTATAAGCTGAACTACAAAACAAAAATGCTCATTGATTGAGAAATATCGTTTATGTCAAATAGCCACCGTCCAGCCTATGTCACAGTTGCTATCATCGCCGTGGTTATCATTACCACAGCGGCGGTTATTTTGTGGTTCAAGCCTAGTAACGATATAAATTCAGCTTCAATCAAACCGTCCGTCTCTAATAATGAGACTAACGAATCAGTGACAACTGAGCTGGCTGCGGGACAAGTCGTGAAAGCTACAACGCCACCCAGCCAGTCTCACTTTGTCACAGGATTAGAAAATTTACCACGCTCATTAAAGGGCACCCAAATTGATGGTGAAATCATCATCGATGAAAATAAACAGTTGGTCGTTACTGAGGGTCTGCGGCGTTTGTTTGATTATTTTTTATCCGCCCTAGGTGAGGAAGAGGAAGCGGTTATATTTGCCCGTGTGGAGAGTTATATTCGCCATCACACACCAGAGCCTGCCGCTAGCCAAGCGGTCACTATTTTTAATCAATATGTTGCTTACCTTAAAGCACTTCCTGAGATAGAGAAGCGCTACGGCAATCTGCAATTACAGGCGACCAAAAGTGGCGAGCTGGATTTGAACGCAGTTGCCCAGCAAAAACAAGACATCGCTAATCTACGTCAGCAGTACTTTGATAAGCCAACCATCACAGCATTTTTTGGTGCAGAGGATGATTACGATAACTATAGTATAGAAATGGTCAGAATTGACCAAAATAAGCAGATGTCTGACGCACAGAAACAAGCTGCCCGTCAGGACTATATTAGTCGATTGCCAGAGAATGCTACTAAAGCCAATATCATGCAACAAGCCAATATTAGCGAGTTGATGACTCGCACTGAACAGATGAAAGATCGCGGTGCTACGCCCGAGGAATTATATAATATGCGCCGAGAGCTAGTGGGCGCACCGGCAGCAGAAAGACTGGCACAAGTAGATCAAGAAGACGCTAATTTTGACCAACGCTTCACCCAGTATGAAACTCAAAAGAATCGCTTATTAAGCCAAGATGTCGATGCCGCCCAAGCGCAGATTCAGATAAATCAGCTTGAACAGCAACTATTTAATGACACTGAGCGTAAGCGTTTAGATGGTTATGCGGCATTGCAACGACAGCAAGCTGTGAATAATCCATAATTACCGTCACTAGCTATCGTCAATAGTTACCGTCACTAGCTATCATCAATAACCATCAATAGTCATCGTTGATAGGGATGGGCAAAGTGAGCAAGATTATAGTTAGCAGCTCATTTAGGTACTGGCAAGAGCAAGTAGCTAGATACTTGCAAAGTAGTACAAAATGCATTCCGAATAACTACTCAGTTTATGATGACACCTCCCTGTGAGCCATGCACAATATTGTCATTGTTTAGAGCATTAAATAAAACAATAAATGAATCATAATAAGTCTGAGCTTTTACTATGTTTATTAGAGCTAATGGCTCAAGTAGATAGGATGTCTAGTAAAAGTATCGGATGCAATACAGCGAGGAGTTGATATGAAAAACATGAGTAAAGTAATGATGGCCGCGACATTGGCAGTTGGTACACTTGCTGCGGGTTGTCAGACGACGAATTTGCCTGCGCCAGTTAACCAACCAATCACTGCAGATGTCTTGCAAGCACACAACTGGCAGCTTGTTGATGCCAAACGTAGCAATGGTGATAAAGTAACGCAGCTATTTTTTGACCCAGCCAAGCCGTTAACGTTGAATTTTATGAATGATAACGGTAGAGATTACGTGGCATTTATGAATACCTGTAATAACATGGGCGCTGGATATAGCGTTGCAAATGGTGAAGTCGAGATTAAAAACGGCATCAGTACTATGATGGCATGTCCTGAACCGCAAGCTAGCTTTGATACTGCTGCCTTAGCTACTGTAAAAGGTAAATATAGCCTTAGTAAGAATGCCAACAATGTGCCTATTTTGACCATTAAAAATGATGCTCAAGTCGCTTATTTTAAAGCCGTTGCGAATTAGCTTAATAATTGAGTAAACAGTTTGACTGGTTCGTAAACTTAAACAATTGTAACTACTTTTCTAGAGTTGCTCGTCTGAAGTTACTTATTTAAAGTTACTTATTTAAAGCTACTCTTCTTGAAACGCAACATGCCTCGCTATCAAGTGGGGCATTTTTTTATCCAAAGTTTGACTCAGTTTAGGCTACACTAGAGCCATAACCCTATAATACCTTTGATATCGTAAGATATTATCTATGGCGTTGAGTCTGCAACAGTGACGATAGTTTTTTAATTATTCACAATACTTTTATCATTAGGATCTATTGGATACCGCGCTATGTTTGAAACCATAAAAGTCATTACTACGATAGCTATAGTTACCGTCCTCACTGGCTGTCAGACATTACCTAATACTTCAGTAAAAAAGCCAACCAGTACAGTCGAGACCAATCCGCTGACTGCACGTATGCCAGCGATTGATCGCCGAGGATACATTGCCTATGTAGAAGAGCAGGGCGCAGGTACGGCAAAAGTATCGACCCTCTATAGCATTCGTCCTGACGGTAGCGCTCGTCAGCTAATTGATCAGCTTAATGGCTATATCTATGCGCCAGCATGGTCGGCAGACGGACAACTGCTTGCCTATAGCAAACAAGCCCCGCGTGAGCATCCCAAAATTTATATTTATGATCGTAGTAGCAATACGCGCAATCTAGTGGTGAATGCTGAAGGCAGTAATATGTCAGCGTCATTTTCACCCGATGGTCAAGATTTGCTTTATAGCTCTACGGTCGGTGGTAATGCTGATATCTATAAAATGCGTCTGAGTGATGGCAGTACCCAGCAGTTAACGACCCTGCCGAGTACAGAGGTACAGCCAAGTTATGCTGCTGATGGCAAGAGCTTTGTCTATACCAGTGATAAAGTCCGTGCTGGACGACCGCAAATTTATCGTTATGACTTCGCTACGGGCAATGCGACAGCTGTATCAACAAATGGGTATGTGGCCAGTCCTCAGCTTAGCTTAGATGGTCAGCGTATGGCTTATCTAAATGGTCGCAAGGCGGCTGTCATGACCTTGACGACGGGACAGGTGGTCAACTTAGCAGAAACAGGGCTTGATGAACCCGCACGTCTATCTCCCTCTGGTAATTATGCTGTCTATCCAACTCGCCGCTTGAGTGTGGGCGGGCAAGTAGCAGGACAAAGTAATGGTAGTCTAGTCATCCATTCGCTGTCAGGCAATACCAGCTATGCCATTAGTGGACAAAATGGTGGAGTCGTGCGCTCACCGATGTGGAGTCGTTAACGTATTAAACGCATATTGAAATTCTAATACTTAATTCAAAAATAAGATAAATCTGAGGATAAAAAAGTATGGCGCACAAAAAGAAGAATGTCCGCAAAAAACTTTGCCCTGTCTGCGAGCGCGAATTTAGTTGGACTAAGAAGCTTGATAAAAACTGGGAGAGCATGGTCTATTGCTCAGACCAATGTCGCCGTGTTAAAAAGTACGAAGGACTGGATCATCAAAAGTAAGATGTCACCACAATACAAGTAGTTAGAAGTAGATGGGAGCAAATAATGGCACATAAAAAAGTAAACCTACCGCAAAAAACTTGCCCCGTCTGCCAGCGCCCATTTACGTGGCGTAAGAAGTGGGAGAAAGACTGGGAGCAGGTGATCTATTGTTCTGAGCGGTGTCGTCGGAGTAAATCAAAAAATGACTAGATCAACATAAAGTTCAGACTATCCATTGATAAGCTGAACTTTATTTTTGCACTTTTATTTTTGACAGTTACTGGCGATCAAAAATTACCGTTTCACCATCGTCATTTTGTACTTCCATCTGATCTTCATAGCCGTTGAAGGTGAGTGTGTCACCTGCGACTTTAACATTCATCTGATAAAAAAATGATAAATCATCACCACCAGTACTAGTATACAGTGACTGTCCAAGGGTAAATAGACCATTGTTACCTAGAGTATAGAGATTCCAGTCCATACCAGAGAGTGGTACAGTACCATCTTCAAAAGGTGGATTTTCATCTACTTCTATGTGAAAAAAGGTCTGATTGTCTAAGAATCCGACCAGTACAAGCTCGTCATTAACCTCACCAGCCCTTGCTTTCCAAATGCCTAACTCGTTTTCAGACTTGGCCTTAACAAACGTAAAGGACTCATCATCGTCTATGACCTTATTATCGTTATCGTCTACACCTAACGTCAGTGTATCACCAGAGACTTGCACCGTTCTTAGCACATCATCTGACAAACCAGAATCGTCGTTAGCGTCATAAATAATTTTATCAATGACCAATTCATCATTGGCTTTTAAAGAGTATTTACCCCACTCAATACCATTGTCTTCATTTCTTGATGAAGTAGGGCCAGTCACTTGGGTTTGTACATAAGTGCCATCGTCTAAAAAGGATAAGCTTACTAGCTCTTCGTTACCCTGCTTCATTTGCCACAGCCCTGAGAGCATTTTGGAGTCTACAACGGTACTAGACCCGTTTCTTGAGAACATAAACTTCTCGTTATCGTCTATTACCCCGTTTTGATTGTTATCAACCTCAATGGTAAGATCGGTGTCACCAGTCACACGCGCGTAACGGGTACGCGATTCTGATAATCCAACTCCATCATTGTCGTCATAAAACTGTGTGGTTGTTAACGCTTTAGTCGTAGTGTTGATAGCATAAATACCCCATTCCATGCCATTTTCGGGATTGCTGGTTAAACCAGTGTCATCCACTTGCACATAGATATAAGTATTGTTTTCTAAGAAAGCCACTCCGACTAGTTCATCTTCATCGGCATTATCAAAGCTCCAAGATCCTAAGATGCCTTCAGGTTTGACCTCTGAGAATCTGTAGATTTCATTACTATCAATGATACCATTGTCGTTTTCATCGACTTCGAGGATAAGCTTGCCATTCACTACTTTAGCAGAGGGATTGGGAGCGTCTGATAATCCAGCGTTACCGTTCTTGTCAAAAATAGGTGTAGCGGTGAGTTTACCTGTTTTACTATCAATGCTATACGTTCCTGACTCCATACCATTTTCAGGGTCACTCTTTGAGCGACTGGCATTGACTTGAGTCTGTACATAATTACCGTCATCTGTAAAGACAATCACTGATAAGTCGTTACCAGCATCGTCGCTACTCCACATTCCAACGATTTCGGTATCGATATCCGGCTGATCAGGTTGTGTGATATCTGGTTGATCAGGCGGCGATGTTGGTGATTCATCAGAATCAGAGTCTTCACCACATCCTTGTAAAATGAGTGCAGTTGTTATGGCTAATAGTGCTAGTTTAAATGATTTCATTTTTATCGCTCCTTGATTTAAAAGATAAAATCTTACTTAGCTCAAATATCAGTGCCCCACACCCCCTTATTATTATATTTTAAATAAAGAATATATAAATTGTTATTTACGAATATATCAAACATTTTTTGGTTAATCCAATCCAAAAAGTATTTTTTAAATGAGTGAAATAGGAAAGTTGGTTATCAAAGGAGTGGGACACGAAAGAAAAAGGGAATTATTAAAACTAAATTGGTTAGCGAAATCCTACAAGTAGGACTGATTGAGAGAGCTTTCTGTTT
>NZ_PJBF01000065.1 GCF_002836505.1 Psychrobacter sp. Choline-02u-9 | reverse complement strand
CTAAGGAGTTCGAACATAATTTTGCTAATTACTGGAAAAGCAATAATAACTATGCTAAAACAAACACTATAAAATATACTGATACATTTTTATTACAAATGAAAATTATTCAGTAATATGATTGCCAGTTATATACAATACAAAATTATAATAACGATGCCTTTTATTTGAACTCTAATCTATTTATATGTCAAAGAACGGATTTATGATTAATTGGAATCATTGTTATATGTGACTTTTTTATTGGATATGCGAAGGGTAAGTTATCTTATTCAAGGCACTCAAATAACGCTAGATTTTGTAAGATTAATAATAATAAAGTGCGTATAGTACGCTATATTGATACCGCGATTAGTCAGTAGGCATCAATTGTAGAAGATTCGCTGTTATAACAAATTTCAACGCAAACAATGCAAATGTAGGTACTTATATCGATCTGACAATAGATGATATAAAAGTTTAAAATAGCCAAGCAAACTTTGTATTGCTAGATAGCGTTACGAACAAATAGTCGTTTACAGGACAATGAGAATGGAAAATAATTTTGAAGGTTTAAAAGTAATGGTAATTGATGATTCAAAAACCATTCGCCGTACTGCAGAAACTTTATTACAAAAAGCGGGCTGTGAAGTAGTGACCGCTATTGATGGTTTCGATGCATTAGCAAAGATTGTAGATAACAATCCAGATATTATTTTTGTCGATATTATGATGCCACGTCTAGATGGGTATCAGACTTGTGCACTGATAAAAAATAACCCTGATTATGCCAATAAACCTGTAATCATGTTGTCATCTAAAGATGGTCTATTTGATAAGGCACGTGGTCGCATTGTAGGTTCTGATGAGTATCTGACTAAGCCATTTAGTAAAGATGAGCTTTTTGATGCTATTAATCAGTACCGCTAATCGAATAAATATAGACTTACAGGGAGTGATTGATATTATCGCTCCAGATTATTCAATACTGAGTAATCATGATTAAAGAATGGCTACTAGTAGATTTATAAGTGCTATTTTTAATCATTTTATCTGAACCATATATCAATATATCTTCACAGATATTTTAGAACTTAAAGGAACCTCCTATGACTACCGTTTTAGTCATTGACGACTCGCCATCAGAAATGGCGAAATTTCGCGATATGCTTGCCAAAAATAACTTCCAAGTGTTGGAAGCGACCAATGGTGAGCAGGGTTGCCAGATGGCAGCTGAACATTTACCAGATGTGATTTTGATGGATGTGGTCATGCCTGAAATGAATGGTTTTCAGGCCACGCGCAAGATCACACGCGGTAAAACCACTGCTCATATCCCTGTCATTATGATTAGTACCAAAAACCAAGAAACAGATAGAGTTTGGGGCAAGCGTCAAGGCGCCAAAGAATATATGAACAAACCAGTTGATGAAAGTGGATTGGTCAATATGATTCGCAAAGTGATGGAGTAACTTGTGGCTTCTAGAGGATTTATCGAGCTTCTGCGTTTAGCAGATTTGGCACGCGCGCGCAAAAGCGGTCGCCGCGGTGGCCAAGAGTTTGATTGGCAAGGTGTGGTATTTGAAATTGGTGGGCAGCGCTTAGTTGCCCCTATGGGTCAGGTATCAGAGGTATTATCTATGCCAGAATATACTAGCCTACCTCTAGTAAAGCCATGGATGCTAGGTATTGCTAACATTCGTGGGCGACTATTACCTTTGACAGATCTGTCGCATTTTTTGCAAGTACCTAGTCGCTTGACACAAATGAGCCAACGAAAAGTTATCGTCATTGATTATGACAATAACTTTTCAGGACTGCTGGTGGATCAAGTACTTGGTATCGAACAGTTCACACAAGAACAGTATCGTCCAGAAGCCATAGATCCAGAGTCGCCGTTTGCGCCTTATAACCATGGCAAGTTTTTCAAAAATGACCAAGACTGGTATGTATTTATGCCAAGTTTGCTTGCGCAGGATACTCAGTATTCAGATGCTGCAATATAATTGTCGATAATAGAAGACCTGTCTGTTAAGTAACGACAGAGAAATAGCGACTGACATAATAGGGTTCGATGTCAGCATTTATACAGGCTTTGCTAATCATTGTTTAGATAACAATACGATTGTCAAAGTCAGCCACAATTAGACTTTGATGACTGTTTGAAAGGAAGACGCAAGATGAGTGATGTGATAAAAAAACCTGTAGCTGGTATGGCCAAAACATCAGCAGATGGCAAAAACGCTGATAGTACTTGGAAGCTATTGTTAGGATTTTTTGTTCTATTAAGTTTGGCTTGTCTGATTTGGCTAGTTAACTCGCTATCATCGGTAAGTCAGTATTTCGATAGTTTCAATCAATCCGTTATCTTGCCAGCGGCTGTATTTGCAATCGGCGCATTAGGGATTGTGTTTGCTTTGTACCAGCTACTGAAACACCGTGGTGGATCAGAGCGATCACTTATTGAGAAAGAAACCTTGCGTCGTCGCCAAGAAGCAGAAGCTGAGTCTGAGCGAGCGCGTCAAATCCAAGAAGAAAACGAACGTAACCAGATCGCTATTTTACGTCTGCTTGATGAGTTGGGTGATTTGGCAGAAGGTGATTTGACAGTCAATGCGACTGTATCAGAAGACTTTACAGGGGCGATTGCTGATTCAGTCAACTTTGCAATTGACCAATTGCGACAGCTGGTACTGGTTATTAACAGCACTGCTGACCGAGTCTCACAGTCTTCAGATCAAACGCAGATGAATGCTGTTGAACTGGCCGAAGCTTCTGAACACCAAGCACAAGAAATTGCTGGTGTATCAGCCGCTATTAATGAGATGACTGTCTCAATTGATCAGGTTTCAAACAACGCTGCAGAATCTGCAACGGTTGCCCAGCGTTCAGTTGCTATTTCTCATAACGGGGCAGAAGTTGTACAGCGCTCTATTGAGGGTATGAACGTTATTCGTGACCAGATTCAAGAAACATCAAAACGTATTAAGCGCCTTGGTGAATCTTCGCAAGAGATTGGTGATATCGTTGGACTAATTAACGATATTGCTGACCAGACCAACGTTCTGGCATTGAACGCCGCTATTCAGGCATCGATGGCAGGGGAAGCGGGCCGAGGTTTCGCGGTTGTTGCTGATGAGGTACAGCGTCTGGCTGAGCGTTCAGCGAACGCTACTAAGCAGATTGAAACATTGGTAAAAACCATTCAGGCTGATACCAACGAAGCAGTTATGTCGATGGAATCAACAACTTCTGAAGTTGTACGCGGCGCACGCTTAGCGAAAGATGCGGGTGAAGCACTAGAAGAAGTACAGAGCGTTTCTAATACTTTGGCTGACTTGATTCAAAACATCTCAAACGCTGCATTACAACAGGCTGAGTCTGCGGGTCATATTTCTCACACCATGAACATCATTCAAGATATTACCTCACAAACGTCTTCCGGAACGATGGCAACAGCCCGTTCTATTGGTGAGCTAAGTGAAATGGCAGCAGCACTACAGGAATCGGTAACAGGCTTTAAGGTATCGAACGACGACGAGCTAGTAGATTATGAAGTGTTAGATACGGAAGGCGCATTGAAAGAAAGCGTTTAGTGGTTAGTTACTCTTTTAGAGCCAGATTGATAGTATTCTATTGTTCTTTATATTGAACAAAGTTGCTGCTGTAAGAGTGATAAAAAGAAGCCGTAATTATAGTAGGTGATTTGTCTAGCTTAGGTAATGTTGGTAAGCCAAATCATCTGCTTATACAGTTGATCTGACATTAGGTAATACTTTGATGAAAGTCGACAGTTTGGATGTGCAACGATGGCAAAAGTACATAGAGCAAGAGACTGGATTTGTGCTGCCAGACATACAGCTACAGTGGTTGGCCAATGCAATTGACTGTACGGCTATGTCGAATGGATTGAGCGTTCAACAATTATGGTATCAATTATCGAGAAACAATGAGTTGCGTCAGCAGTTGCTAGATAAAGTGCTCATTCATGAGAGTCGCTTCTTTCGACATAGACCCTCTATCGACTTTGTCACAGAATATGCATTGCAGCATCGTAAAGCGGACAACATTGATAGTTTGTTTCGTATTTGGAGTGTTGGCTGCGCAAGTGGACAAGAAGCTTGGTCATTGGCCATGAGCTTGGCTGCACAGCGATGCCAAGACTATGAAGTATTAGGGACGGACATCAGTGGAGAGGCTATTAAAAGCGCACGGTTGGGGCAATATGATAACAGGCAGCAAACTTTAATCCCGCAATCGTGTCAGCCGTTTGTTCAGCCGCTGCCATCTAAGAGTACATTAAACAGATTGAAGCCTAGCACATCAGAAGCGGCTAATAGTATGCAGGAAAATTGGCAGGTAGCACCTGTATTGCAGCCATATGTCAATTTTTCTGTACACAATATTATTGAACAAAAACCACCCACTACGCATCTTCAGAATGTGATTATTTGCCAAAACATGCTGCTATATTTTCGTAAATTTGATCAGCGTGATATTTTGGCACGGTTATCAGAGCAGTGCACGTTAGAGGGATATATTATATTGGCTCCAGGTGAGGCGTTGTTCTGGCGTCCTTCAAATATGCGCCGCATTGCGCACCCACAGGTTAATGTGTGGCAAAAAATTAGTGCCTAAATTAGTGCATAGACGAGTTAGGATAAACCTATGAAAAACCAGCCCAATGACATCGTGACGTTTCAGTGGTTGCTACCATTATTCAATCAGCAGTTAACACAGATGTCTGACGGTTGGCAATTAGGTGAATCTAGCATCGACCATGAGCAACTGACATCAAGTTATCATCAGATTAGTGGTGCGCTCATCATACTTAAGCTTCCCTTATTAGCGGGTGTTGCTAGTAAGTTGAGTCAACTCGCAGGATTACAAAGTTGTGACGATTTTTCTATTAAAGAGCGCCGTATAGGTCAGTTCTCTCATCGATTATTACAACGAGAGATCAATCAGTATGCGCGTACAGGAATCTATCATAGAGGTCTAATAAGTAGAGCAATTGATGAGCTGACCCAAGCTTTGTCTCAACGAGATATAGAAACTGACATTCTTGTAAATGTTAGTGACGTTCAGCATGAATACGCAAACGATCATGCGAATAACGAAAATATTATCAATAATATTGAAGCCGCCCTACCTACAGAACAAACTACTGCTAGCTTGACAAGTGAACAGTGTCAGCAGTTGCTACTCGTATGGCGTCAGCAAGTACAAGCATTACTAATCACTAATACAAATCACTCATCAGCACTCAGTACCTTAGAAAAAGCTAGCCAGTATCTTAGGCAGACAACACACGATAGTGGTTTACAAAGACTATGGTGTTTGACTGAGTTATTGCTCAGTGATCTGGCCCAAAACGAAACGCCACTTCCTGAGCGTTATGCACCATTATTAGGTCAGCTTGATCAAATTATAGAATCTTGTACCCAGTCAAATGAAGTACCTTCAACTATAGTTGTAAGATTGACCACCGCAATCTATGTTGAATTGAGTTATCTAGCGCACAGTAGCAAACGTACTCAGTCTATTTTGGATAAAGTATCTCAAAGTACCACGACAGCGTCTCGTTTTTTACCGCAATTATTAACTCAGCTTGATGCGCTTATTTTCAAACTGGATGAGCCAGATAGCTTGGTAGCTCCTTTACAACATATCAGAGAGCAGCTCAAAAACCGAGGCTGGACTTACTACGTGTCTCAGGTGGAATCCATCCTTTCAGATTTGAAACAGTCTCTTGTATCAGAAACAAGTTTTGCGCAAGAGCAGTGGCAAATTGAACGCAAGCTGCAAGAGCTATACAACGCTATTTATAGTACTGAGCAAACCATTTCTCTTAAGATTGGTGATGCGACCTCTTTCGCTACTGTGCCTGAAGTGATGAATAGTAATGAGACAGAATTAACAGGTAAGCATGACCCTATTCCTACCGATGATGGCCTACGTGAGCTTCGAATTGCAGTAGAAGAGATAAAGCAAAACTTCAACGACTATATACAACATCAAGATATTGGGTTATTACCAGCGTCTACTGATTTTACCAGTATTGGTCAAGCCTTTGACGATATGGAATTGCCAGAAATTCGTCATACTATGGATGATATTGGTAGTTTATTTACACAGTTAACTACTCGTAATATTACTACCCCGAGCTGGAGTTTGGTACAAGCGTTGGCTGAAAGCTTAACGTCTATTGAACTATTACTTGATTATCTTGCACAGCAGGTTTTCGATCAGCAGTTGCTTAATTTAGTAAATGAACATACGGCCAGAGCAACACAGCTTCTTGATACTGATATCGAATCATCAGAAGGGATTAACAAGACTGTACTCACTCAAGAGTCAGCTGCGACAAATGTTGTACGTTACGATGATAGTGGCGAGATCAGCCCTGTTATTAATATAGATGATGCAAATGTAGTTGAACAAGATAATGCGAGTCTGTCCAACAGTACTGAAAGTGATGCACTAAAGCAGGCTCGTGAACACGTGAAGCCTGATAACTTTGAAACAGATGAAGATGTCCACGATATCTTTATTGAAGAAGTGACTGAAATTATTACTGATCTTGAAGATTTTCTTCCTATCTGGGCGCAAGACTCACAAGATCTAACACCATTGACTGAAGTGCGTAGAGGTTTTCACACTCTAAAAGGCTCAGGTCGTATGGTTGGTGCCTTTAGTATCAGCGAGATAGCATGGTCAATCGAAAACCTACTCAATCGTTTATTAGATAAAACATTGCCAGTAACAGATGATGTGGTAAATCTAGTGGTTGATACCACAAAAATTCTACCAGCATTGGTAGCAGATTTTTCAGCCCAGCGACCACCAAGCTTTGACCCTGCGATTACTATTTTACAAAGTAGTAATCTTATGAGTCAGCAGCCGGTCAACACTGGACTGACGACAGCTGAAATTGCTCCTAAAGAGGTTATGTCAGAAGATGTAGAATTAGAAAAATCGCTACTAGAAATTGATGATGCTGATAACGATTCTAATGAGAATCGTACTGAGTTGGTTACTGACTCGAATAACAACGAAGCAAATACCAACGAATATCTATCTACATTGGATATTCCAGAGAGCCTTGCACCTTTTATTAGAGAGACTAATCAACTACCAGCTGATGCCGACGATGCAGATCCTGATATCAAAGAGATATTTATAGAAGAAGCCAATGAAGTATTGGCAGAAATTATGCCGTTGTATGAAAGCTGGCAGAAAAATTCGACCGATCTAGAGGGCTTGAAAGATATTCGACGTGGTTTCCATACCTTGAAAGGTTCGGGCCGCATGGTAGGCGCTAACTATACAGCGGAATTGGCATGGTCTATAGAAAACATGCTTAACCGTGTTTTAGATAACAGTATCGCTATCTCAGCTGATATGCGTCAGTTGATTATAGATGTACTGGCAGTTTACCCCAAGATGCTTGTAGCATTTGAACAGGGTACTCAAGACTATCCAGCTGTTGTCCCAGTATGGATTGCATGTGCTAATGCGTATAGCAAACAGCAAGGTAATGGATTTAGCTATGCTGCGTTGTTTGCACAATCAGTAGATAGCTCTATAGATGAGATGGAAGAAAAGACGCCATGGTCTGATACGGCTGAGACTCGCTATGCTTATGATGACAACAGTAATGAAGCCATAGACTCTACCTTACAGACCTTTCGTTCGGTCAATGAAAAAATGGCAGAGGCAGCAGTTGTCCTTACTCCTCAAACTGAAGAAGAAAAAGCATTTTGTAAGATCTTTATTGATGAAGCAGAAGAGTTGCTTGATTGTATCGAGCAGTTTGTCAAAGACAATAGAGAACAGCATCATATAGAAATCACAGATGAAATCGTACGCGCATTTCATACTTTGCGCGGTGCTTCTGGTTCTAGTGCTTTGGCCGCTATCAGCGAAGTCAGTGCGACCATCGAGCATAGCTTGGAGTCATTACAACAACAAGATATAGGCATGAATGCTCAGCACTTAGCAGCATTGGCCCAGTCAGCCACACTAATAGAGGGTTATCTAAATAACTATAAGCAAAATATAGAGCCGCACGATGCATCAACAGAGGACGATGGGTCGCAGAGTCAGCATGATATAGCATCATTGCAGGCCATGCTTGATGAGCAATACGTGGCTAATGACACTACTGTCATGACCAATAAGAAACCGACGATAGAAGAGTTATTAGACAGTAATATTGATACGTTGCTCGATGCTGAGTGGGAATTAGATGATGCGTTGAATCATACTGAGATAGAGCATATTCAAGACTATATAGAGCAGCAAATCTCTCAAATAGCTTCTCTTATGGAAAAAGCGCAAGCATTTCCAAAATTTGTCACAATTTTAGATGAGCTGGGTAATGCGTATCGCTACTTAAGTAATCATATCGATAAAGCTCAAAATCAAGACATTCAAGCGATATTGCATGCAGGTCATGCTCAGCTGATTGGCTTGTTCGATGCCTTAGCTGGAAGTACCTCCTTAAAAATAGATAAACAAGTCATTGATGAACTACAGAGTATCTATCAAGAAAGTAATGACAATGAGGACCTCGGTTTCATCGTTAGAGCCGTTCCAGCAGCTGACCTACAATTTGAAACCATTGACACTGATGCCGAGCTGTTAGAAATATTTTTAGAAGAAGCACAAGAGCTTGATACTGCACTAGATGAAAGCTTCAATAAGTGGCGTGCCGATATCACCAATATCAATGCGCTGAAAGTTCTACAGCGTCATTTGCACACGATTAAAGGTGGTGCACGGATGGCTGGTATCCGTAGTATTGGAGATTTGACCCATGAAGCAGAAAGTGTCTATGAGTCGTTTGTAGAGAATCGAAGAGCGCCAACCGCGCAGTGGCTTGAAATCATGCAAATGGTGCAAGACACGATGTCACTACAAGTGATGCATATCGTGAGTCATAAGAAATCTTTCTTTACTCCAGAGCTCATTGAGCAGTTGCGCCAGCTTGAAAAAGCAAAAACGTTACCAGAGGTAATTGATCTAGTCATACCAGTACCGAAAAATCACTTTGAACCTACAGAGCGTAGCATTGCTGCCAATGTTGTTGACAGTGATAATGAGGTATTGAGTACCCTAAGTCTGGATAGCATGATTAAACAATCATGGGCTAACGGACTCCCTGATCCTGATATATTAGCGGTATTTTTAGAAGAAGCAGAAGAGCTTACTAATCGTAATAAGTATCTGCACTTGTTCTTAAAAGACACGAGTAATACTACAGCGTTGCAAGCGCTCCAACGTGACTTGCATACCATAAAGGGTGGCGCACGAATGGTCACTGCCTCTGGTATTGCTGACTTAGCTCATGAAATGGAGTCAGTCTATACAGATTTTGTCAGTAATCGACGTCCAGCCACCAAAAAAGTATTAGAGTTGCTGGTTGCAAGTCATGACTGGCTAGCTGATGCAGTATTTATTCTTCAACAACATGTTAATCCACCAACGCCTACGTTGTTGATTGAAGCATTGGAGCAGTTTGGTAGAAACCCTGATAGCCTAAAAACGATACCTAAAGAGTCTCTACAAGCCCAGCGTGAAGCAATCTTGATTGCCAAAGAAAACCAAGGTTCGCAGTATCTTGCAAAAGACATCAGTGAAATGCCGTCTATGCTTAGAGATACTCATGAGGAAGATCAGAGCGCTAGTAGCAATGAGATGATTCGTATCTCAGGTGGTTTGATCGAGCACATGATTAATCTATCTGGTGAGTCAGCGATTAACCGTGCTCGTATCGATATGGGTATCAGTAGTCTAACAAACAGTATTGAAGAGATGAGTACGACAGTACAACGCTTGGCAGATCAGCTACGTCGTATGGAGATCGAGCTAGAAGCACAAATTTTGTCTCAGATAGATGAGGAGCTCATCGATAATGAAGACTTTGACCCTCTAGAAATGGATCAATACTCATCTTTGAATCAGTTGTCTAAATCTTTAACAGAGTCAGCCTCGGATTTGGTTGATATTAACCATACATTATTAGAAAAAACCCGTGATAGTGAAAGCCTACTGCTACAGTTGTCTCGTACCCAGACTGAACTGCAAGATGGTTTGATGAATTCACGTATGGTGCCATTTACGCGCTTGACACCACGTCTTGAACGTATCGTACGTCAAACAGCTAACGAGCTTAATAAGTCTGTTGAATTGTCCATCATTAATGCTGATGACGAGATGGATAGAACCATCCTAGAGCGCATTACTTCACCGCTTGAGCATATGTTACGTAATGCTGTCGACCATGGTATTGAAACCACGTCAACTCGTCTAAAGTCAGGCAAAGAGCGTAGCGGCCGTATTACCCTTGAGGTGCATCGTGAAGGTAGTGAGATCGTCATCCAATTAGCAGATGATGGGCGAGGCATTGATGTTGAAGCAGTACGTAGTAAAGCCATCTCTCAGGGTCTAATTGATGCAGACGATAATAGTCTGTCAGACCTTGATATTATGCAATACATCTTCAACGCTGGATTAAGTACGAGTCAGCAAGTGACTCAGATCTCTGGACGCGGCGTTGGTATGGACGTTGTTATTAGTGAGGTTCGCCAACTAGGTGGCTCAGTATCCGTCGTTTCAGAGTTGGGTAAAGGCTCTAGTTTCACAATGCGTCTACCATTGACGGTAGCCGTGTCTGACGCGTTGGTTGTTCGTGCTGCAGATCGCTACTACGCGATTCCATTGGTACAGATTGAGCGCGTGGTTCGAGTGAATCCAGAGAAGCTCTATGACTACTATCAATCAAATGATGCTACATTAAATTTCGAAGACACTGAGTATCGAATACGCTATCTAAATGAAATTTTATCAGGCAATAAGTTAAATGAGTTGGTGGTAAATACCAATACCAGCTTACCGCTTATCATTATTAAAAACCGTACTGGACAGAATATCGCTTTGCAAGTGGATCAGATTGCAGGTTCGCGCATAGAAGTTGTTGTCAAACCTTTAGGCCAACAGTTATCAAATATTCCAGGGGTTTCAGCTGCTACTATCATGGGTGATGGCTCGGTCATGCTCATCTTAGATCTGATTGCTCTTATGCGTAATGCGCAATTGGTCAAAAACATTACGAAAGCCGTTGATGCCAAAAGAGGGCGCATAGAGTCCAAACCTACCATTCTAGTCGTCGATGATTCAGTGACAGTGCGTAAAGTAACCTCACGTTTCTTAGAGCGCCAAGGGTTCAATGTGGCAGTCGCTAAAGATGGTGTTGACGCAATTGAAATATTGCAAGATATGACACCAGACATGATATTGCTTGATATCGAAATGCCTCGTATGGACGGCTTCGAGGTCGCCACTCAAGTCCGACATAATAGTCGTCTAAAGCAAATTCCGATTATTATGATAACGTCACGTACTGGCGAAAAGCATCGTGAGCGTGCCTTAGAGATTGGTGTAAATGACTATATGGGTAAACCATTCCAAGAAAAAGAGCTGCTTGATAAAATGCAAAAATTACTAGGTGAAGGGGTCAGCCTGACTAATGAAGGATAATGCACGTGTTTTAGCGCTGCGAAAAAAAAATAGAAACGACATTAAAGTGATGGTGGTGGCAGAAGACCATCGCCAGCGCATGGCGTTTTCAGATACGGTACGTGGTTTCGGCTTTATGCTAGCCGGCTGTGTGTCACGAGCACAGTGGCATGAAACAGGTGAGCTTTCTAACTCAGCTATCGATATTTGGCTGATAGACAGTGATTATGATGACAGTGTGGCAATAGCGACGGTGGCATCTAAACCAGCAGCAGTACTGGTAGGCTTCAGTCAGGCTCCGTACCTAAACGAATCCCAAGAATATGCAAAATGGCAGCGTAAGTTAAAGCGTAAATTTGCCCAATTGCTTGACTTGCCAATATTGGTAGATGCTCCAGCTTACAAGAGTGCTGATACTGACTGGCATTATGTTGTATTTTTAGGTGCTTCTATGGGTGGCCCTAGTGCAGTTAAAGAGTTTTTAGATAATGTGCCAGCCACACTGCCAATTTGTATTTTATTGGCGCATCATTTCAATCAGGCCATGATTGGTACGTTGCCCCGCATACTTAACCGTCACAATGACTGGCGCTGTAAGATTATCGCTTCTTCACAGCGGCTACGAGCAGGAGAGTGTCTGATAGTCCCTATTGATAAGCAGGTTGTCTGCGATTCAACAGGTCGCGTGATACTATTGGATCAAGATTGGCATGGTGAATATAAGCCTGCAATCGGACAGCTGCTCAAAAATACTAGCGATGTTCATGGTAGCGAGCTTATTAATATTATATTTTCAGGTATGGGTAATGATGGCTCTCAGTATCTAGATTTAATCCAAGATAATAACAGTCAATTATGGGCACAAGATCCGAGATTAAGCGCATGTCCAAGTCAACCTCAGGCTATCATTGACTCAGGGCATTGCAATTTTGTTGGTAGTCCTACCGATTTGGCAAAAAAACTAACCGATTACATTGGTGAAAGGGCAGATAGCCATTCACATTAACTTATTGCGAGTGACGTATGACACAAATTTTAAAACATTCGTTTGAGGCTGTGAGTCTGTTGACTACCAACAACGGTATGCTTGACGTCACTATTGTTCCAGCAGTTAACCAGCCGGACTGGATCATTCCAAGTAGCCTAATTTTGAGTGTGGATGAGTCCCAGCAGCAGGTTTCTAGGTACGACTGGCAACAGCAAGATTTGGCTGTATTTCATTTGCTACTGCAAGATCAAATCCCAGACAAAATGGTTGTTTTGGAAGGTAATACGACTGATCACCGTTTTGCCTTACAGACAGCAGGTGATTTGCGTCAGCTGCAAGCACGAATTTCTGAAGTGAAAGATGTAGAGACACCTGAACAGTTTAGTACTGCCAATGGCGAAGATAGGGAAGAGTACTTTAATAAAAATGACGTCTCATCCTACCTATATCAAACAGTGATGATTGATGACGAAATCTACTTAGTGCCAGATTTGGATAAAATTGCCTATCACCTGATTGATTCGGATAGCTAGATTCTTATCGCTATTTAAGGTATTCTCCGTTCTATAAATAGTAAGCCAGTAATGTTAATGACTTCATCTGTTGAAGAGCATTAGCTGGCTTATAAAACTGATTAGAGATAATTCCTGATAAAGGTAGTAGAGTCACTCATGAATAATGCCAACTCGAATGTATCAAAGTGGTCGGTTAGTAGCCGTATTTTTCATTGGATTAGTGCAGCCTTACTGTTAGCCACATGGATAATGATACTGCTATATGAGAATTTAGATAGCAATATGTTTATTGGATACCATAAAGCGTTCGGCGTGAGCTTATTATTCTGGATGATTGCTCGAGTCATCAACCGCGTTTTTACTAAGGCGCCACCACCGTTAGCTATGCCAAAATGGCAAATGCTCGTATCTCAGCTGTCACATTTTGCTCTCTATGCCATACTGATTGCTATGCCAATGGTTGGCTTACTGATGGCAGTATATGGCGGTCGACCGGTTGATATTTTCGGTATTTTTCAGATCCCTGTATTCGTGACCCCAGATAGAAGCTTGGCTCGTTTTTACAATAACTTGCATACTGAGATTATCTGGCCAATGATTATTGGTTTTACGGTCTTGCATATAGCAGCCGCGTTATACCATCAGTTTGTCAAAAAAGACAATCTTATTGCTCGTATGAAATAACCTATAATCGATAAACATTAAAAAGCCCCAAGTATCAAACTTGGGGCTTTTTTTATTCATTGTAGAAATACGTACTATTAAAACGCTATTTCTTATGCTCAGGCAAATTGATATTCATCTCTAACACATCTAAGCTGTCTTCAGAACGATGGTTAATATTGACATCATCAATCTGCACACCGTTGACGTATTTGTTCACAACTTCTAAGATTTCACGTTTCATTTTTTCGATACGATCAACCGTTAGTCGATTGTTCAATCTGTTTTCGCTAGCAACGATAACTTTTAAACGCTCAGTTGCTAAATTTGCGCTACCTGCGTTACTGTTGTCGTCAGTACCAAATAGGCTACTCCAAAATCCTTTTTTCTTAGTCATCATTATCCCCCAAACCAGCGCTGTAATAGACTCTTTTTCTTCACGTCAATATGACGTAGTGGACGCTCTTCACCCAAGAAACGGGCGACAATGTCTTCATAACATTGACCAGCCACAGAGTCGGTATAATGGATAACTGGTTCGCCATGGTTGGACGCTTCAAGCACTGAATGGCTCTCAGGAACAACCCCAAGTAGTGGAACTTTTAGGATATCATTTGAGATAGTATCAATATCCATCATCTCATTGGCAGCCGCACGTTCAGGATTATAACGAGTGATAATCAAATGCTCGCGAACAGTCCCTTGGTTCTCTTCTACTTTTTTCGTCTGACTTTGTAGAATACCGATGATTCTATCTGAGTCACGCACTGAAGAGATTTCAGGGTTGGTGACAATAATAGCTTCATCCGCATGATACATCGCTAGCTGTGCACCGCGCTCAATACCAGCAGGCGAGTCACAAATAATATAGTCAAACTGTTTAGAGAGCTCAGCCATTACCTCTGATACCCCTTCGTCTGTCAGTGCGTCTTTATCGCGTGTCTGACTGGCGGGCAGGATATATAAGTTTTCAAGCTGTTTGTCTTTGACAAGTGCTTGCGACAAACGCGCGTTTCCAGTGATGACATCAACGAAGTCATAAACAATTCTGTTTTCGCAACCCATGATTAAGTCTAGATTACGTAGACCTACATCAAAGTCGATAACAACTGTTTTATAGCCACGTAACGCCAAACCAGCGGCAAAAGAAGCACTTGTCGTGGTTTTACCCACACCGCCTTTACCTGAAGTGATTACAACTATCTTCGCCACAATGGCACACTCCTATGAATCAATGGGATATCTTTTATATAAATAGCAAAATTACATGTTATTCACCTAACATATATACACTATCTTCGAAGCTAGCCTAGCATAAATAAACAAAAATTTATAGCAGCTCGATACTAAAGCAGAAAAACAACCTATGTATCGCTCAATTAGCCTCTCTGCGTGGTATTGGTAGGGTCATAGTCATGCTCTTTGGCTTGTCGAATAGAGCAGCTTAACTACCTTAGTTTTCTATAAAGTCACTTCACGGTGTATTATTTTTAATGGCGTCTTAAGCTTCATCCATCACGGTAAATACTAAGCCTTCACCTTCTACGAATTTTACTTGCACCGACTTGTCGATGACATGCTCAGGTAAGTTGTCTCGTAAGCAATAAGTCCCTGCTACTGATACCAGTGACGGATTAAAGACTTGGCAGAATATACGGGCATCTTTATCCCCTGTTGCGCCTGCCACCAAACGCCCTTGTGCACGACCATATACATGCAAGCTATTGTCAGTAATCGCTTCAGCGCCGCTATTGATACTACTGGTCAAAATCAAGTCGCCGCCAACGTGATTGAGGCTTTGTCCTGAACGCAGCATTTGATCATAGATTAAGCTAGTAATATGCTGAGTACTTACCAACGTCTCGGTGGGCATACTTGATAGTGTCGTTTCAGTGGCAGGTTCGCTCGTGGTAGAAGTATTATCGACGCTATTAGCACTAACGGTTTCGGCATTGTTATTTTCTGGTGATGGTTGGATAGGTATAGGCGCTTTTTTACTTGGTAATATACGCTCAATACGCTTACCATCTGCTGGAAATATCGCTAAGCGCTGCTCACGTGCTTGCACATCAAGCATACCTGTCACCACGCCAATAGGCTGCAATCCCCATGCCCATAACAGCTCTACTAGTGCTGATAAATCCTGCTCAACGTCACTATCAATAAGGATAGGGATATTGCTCGATTTATTGCTGAGCGTTTCAGTTAGCTGAGCTTCTATAGCTGCTAGATCGCTTGTACTAAACTGTACGCGTGAAAACGTCAGCATCTTGCCATAGAAAGCTAGCGCTGGTGCAGTCTGGTTATCGTTAGCTGAAACTGTCATATACAAACCCTTAAAAATAATTCTGTCACGGTATTATGTCTCTTATTACGTCATGCTATTAGATAGCTAAACTATAGATTTAGCATATCTTGGTGCTTCCATTGCTGCACTTTTACTTGCGCTTCAAACGCAGTCAAACTGTCATCAATGATACTAGAAATTAAGGTATCTAGCGCTGTATTATTGGTATCTATTTGCGCAATACCGCTAGCAATTTCCATCATTAATATATCCAAGCGCTTAGGGTCTAAAAGTCGCTTGTTTAATGCATTGACGACGTTTTCACCGATATTGTGCCCGACGTGATGTAGCTGTGATTCAATCAGGCTGCCCGCGATCGGTATCATGCGTAGATAGCGGCGCAACTCAGGTGTGTTGGCCAACCCTTCTTCAATAGCATTACCCATTTCGCTCGCCAATATACTGCCCCCACCTGATGAGGCAGTCAGTTCTTGTAGCTTTGGTGCAAGCTCTGTACGCAGTACGGACAATACGGCTGCTTCAATCTCATTTCGATTTTTTGCAATCGTCGACTCAATGAATGATTTGTGCGTGTCTGAACTGGTTAGTTCTTGTCGAAAGTTTTGTATCGCTGTCAAAATAACGCGATCGGAGAGCTCTTCTAACAGTAGGTCAATGTAGAATTTGATTCGATTGATCCACGTCTGGGGCAGTACTTGGTAGCCAAGTTGATATAGACGTCGTCCAATAACCACCGCTCGCAGCAGTCGTAAAGCACGTAGCTGCGGAAAACAGCCTAATACTTCGTACCAATGAACGAATGGGAAAAAGAACCAGCGATAATAGACTTTTTGTTTAATGGCAATCGCCCAGCGCAATAGCAACTCAACGACCAAAAAGATAGTAAAAAACCCTCCAGCAGTGCGTAGAGGATCATGTAGAGTGCTCTGATACCAATTGAGCTCTTCACTGATGGTTAGCCATTCTGCAGCATTACTACTAAAATTGCTCATCAAAATAGCATCGATACTGATCAATAGCAGATCAATACTGATGGCAATAATCATGACGATATCGTAAGTGAGCTTAAAGCGACTCGGCTTTGGATGGTTCGGTTTTGGCGGCTCATCACTTATTGGATAAGGAGGCTGACTCAAAACAGATTCGGTAGCTAACGGCGAGCTAGTAGTAGAGGTGGGCACAGTCATACCTTATAAGTAATAAATGGCACAAAGAATGGGTCAGAAATCGATATTTACTACCATTTACTATCAAAGTAGATATCGAAAATCTATGGGTTCATGATTAGTCACATTATCAATGAATAAGGCTAAAAAACAACCCATCTTTGATTAAAATTTACTTATGATGCATGGCTGTTTTAACAGTAGGCATCATAAGTAAGATATGACTATTGTGACATTTGTACCCGTAACTTTATTGCCCTATAACTTTTTATCTCATTATCGATATTTACTACTTAGTACGCTTGCATAGACTGTGCTTGGTATTTTATAAGGTCTAACAGTCAGCCAGTTTAGTATTGCTGAGCATCTTTGTTAGGCATCTTGCGCTTTAGGATTGGTTTCAAAATCTGCCAACATAGTGCTAATACGTTCATCTTTTTGACGCCATACCTGTTCAACCCAGTCGAACATTTGAGCTTTTGTATCCTCGTCATTTTCGTAGCCACCTTGCTTGATACTTTCGAACAAGGCATCTGGTATGTCGATGTAGCGCAAGTCAACGCCCAAACGTTTGATATTGCCTTTCCAAAGATCCCCATAGCTTGGCACACCATCAGGGTATACGATTGTCATGTCTAGTATGCCATCGATATCTTCACCTAGTGCGCTAATAGCCAATGACAATCCGCCTGCACGAGGTTTCAATAAGTGCTTATAAGGCGATTTTTGCTGAGCTTGTTTGGCTTTGGTGAAACGAGTACCTTCCAAATAATTTAATAAGGTAAACGGTTTGTCTTTTAGTAGGGCGCAGGCACGTTTGGCTTCTTCGATGTCCTTGCCTTTTAACGCAGGATTTTTGGCGATGGCTTCTTTTGAGTGTCGGCGCATCATTGGAAAGTCTAAAAAGTAAAAAGCTTGACCAACGATAGGAATGTAAATCAGCTCAAACTTGGTAAAAAATCGCGTAAGTGGCAAACGTTTTTCGCCAATATACTGCACGATGCTAGTATCGACCCATGATTGGTGGTTGCTCACTAGCAGGTATTTACCATTGGTATGGATATCGTCCGGTAGGTTGATACGCCAATCTTTGCGAGGCAACATGTTATCGATCAAGGCACTGTTGCTACTGATCCAGTGAGTAGCAATTTTTATGACGGCTTTGTCTGCAATAGAGGCGCCAGTAATGACTTTACCGACGCCCATTAGCCATAAAGGAATACTACCACCGAAGCTATTGGCGGCGATGACACCAGTAGCTGTTGCAAGCGACACAGCTTTGCCCAGTTTAGGCGAACGTTTATGCATTTTTCGAATGGTAGATGTCAATCGCATGCTCAATCCTTTTCAGTCTATCTGATTAATAATAAGCCGTATGTCGCTGAATCTGTCCTAGTCAAGTCAGGAATATTATGAACGTAAAGCTTTAAATCATGACTATTTAAAGCCGACAAATCTAGCGATATAATTTTAGCAGAAACATGTTGTAGTGTACGGTTGTAAACGTGACTAGTGGTAGCAAGGCGCGAAGATTTGACCTATAAAATCATTGAAATATAACCTGCACTTCTCATACATAGGTATGACAAAATATTACACAGAGATAAGTTGTAGTTGCCATAATAATGGGGAATGTAGATAAGTACTTAAAAAAGATTAATGGACAATCTTTATAAAAAGCACGATTTTTTAAACTTAAGAGGAAATATTATGCGTAATACTTTAATGATTGCAGCAGTAGCATCAGGTCTAGCACTTAGCGGTTGTACAACAGATCCAAACACTGGACAACAGCGTCTAAATAAAGCTGCTCTAGGTGGTTTAGTTGGTGCAGCAGGTGGTGCAACTATCTCAAAAGCAACAGGCGGCGACAAAACTGGTCGTGATGCGGCTATCGGCGCAGCACTAGGTGCAGGTGTTGGTTACTACATGGAGCGTCAAGCTCGTCAGCTTGAGCAGCAAATGGCTGGCACAGGCGTAACTGTTGAGCAGAACCCAACCACTGGTAACATTGATTTGGTTATGCCAGGTAGCATCACGTTCTCATTTGATGATGCAACCCTTAGCTCATCATTCAAGCCAACGCTTGATAAGCTTGCTTCAACGATGAACCAGTACAACCAAAACACAATTACTATCGCTGGCCACACTGATAGCAAAGGTTCAGCATCTTACAACATGGGTCTGTCACGTGATCGTGCTTACTCAGTTGCTAACTACTTAACAGCTCGCGGTGTTGCTTCAAACCGTGTAAATGTTGTTGCTTATGGCGAGTCACGTCCAGTTGCTACTAACAACACTGAATCTGGTCGTCAGCAAAACCGCCGTGTTGAGCTAACAGTTAATGCACCACAGAGCGTAAACTAATCAATAGCTATAACTAATAAATAGTTATATAGCTATTAAGTATGTGCTAGATATTTGAGCACATATATTTCAAAAAGAGTCAGCGATATGCTGGCTCTTTTTTTATGTTTTCAGTCTGAATAAAACATTGAGTATTGATAGATAAAGTTAATATTAAATTAAATATTGATAATGATTATCAATAACACTATAATTTGTCAGTGTTTGCTATCAATGCAATATTAAACGTCTTATCGTGCGCACTGAGAGTCAATGTGCATGGCTAAGATAGCCTGCTGTAACATGGCTTGATTATCAAAATAATTGAGGCTACTTAACTAAAACGAATTTTTTGCTATATTTCTTGAGGATATGTATGACGATTACCACAGTAACGAGCCGTAAGCTTTTACCAACTACTTTAGCTGTTGCACTTGCAGGATTGTTAATGGTGTCGGGCTGTACAAAGCAAGCCGATGAAGACACCAATGCTGCGACAGAAACGCAAACAGAAGTAGCAAACACAGAGACAGCTGATAATTCAGAGATGACTGCTGCCGAAAAAGCACATATTGATAGATTGATTATCAGTTATGCAAATATGGCACACGCCGCTTATAAAGATTCGTTGGACACGGCTAAAGCGCTACAAAATGCGGTAGAAACATACGTGGCCACTCCAACACAAGAAAATCTTGATGCTGCAAAAGCTGCCTATAAAGCAGCACGTCAACCATATTCACAAACTGAGATTTTCCGTTTTGACGAAGGCTTTGTGACTGCCAATGACAAACGTGCTATCAACAGCATCGATAGCTGGGAAGGGCAGATCAATGCTTGGCCACTTGATGAAGCGCTGATTGATTATGTTGGTGATGACTATGAAGGCGAATATAACAGCCAAGAGAACATCATCAATAGCGACAGCATTACTGTCGGTAGTATCAAGCAAGATACCAGTACGATTACACCTGAGCTACTTGCAGAAATGAATGAAATCGGTGGTAGTGAAGCCAACGTAACGACTGGCTATCATGCGATTGAATTTATGCTGTGGGGTCAAGACAACAATGGCGTAAAAGAAGGTGCAGGTAATCGCCCAGTCACTGACTATGCGACTGAAGCTGGACAATGTACTAGTGGTGAGACCGCCAATGAAGATGCCAGTATCTGTGAGCGCCGTGGTGAATTCTTAACTGCTGCAACTCAACTATTGGTTGATGATTTGACCGCGATGGAAGCTCAGTGGCAGCCTGATACTGAAAATACCTTACGTAGTGATTTGATAGCGCGCAAATATGACAATGGTCTGCGCCAAATTATGTATCAAATGGGTAGCCTAGCATTAGGTGAGCTTGCTTCTGAGCGTATGCAGGTCGCTTTTGTTACTGGCTCTACTGAAGATGAGCACGAATGCTTTAGTGATTTGACTCATTTAAGCTATGCCAATAATGCGCGCGGTATCCAAAACGTCTTTAATGGTAGCTATACAACAGTCGCTGGTAAAACAGTGGGCGGCTACGGTATCAAAGATTATCTAACGGATAACGGCCACACAGAAGCTGCTGATAAATTGGCTGCTGAGTTCAACAAAGTAGAAGGCGCGTTTAACGTTATCGTTGAAAAAGGCGAAAAAGACGGCATCAAGATTGACCAGATGATTGCAACTGTCGGTCAAGCCAGCCAAGAAGGTATCTCTGCTGAAGAACAAAACGTTCGCCGTGGATGGGTTGAAGCGGGTATCACTAGCTTACAAGAGCTGACGGCCAGTATCGAAAACGCTGCAAAAGCAGTTGGTATCGATAATCTAGATGCAGATGCCGGGTCACAGTTTTAAGAAAAATTTAAGCTAGCGGCCCTTATTTAAAATCTTTTCATTGGCTTTGCGACGTTTTATTAGTCGTTATAGGTCAGCAACCGCTGTTTATTGGATACTTAGATTAGATATAATACGTGCGTTGTCAGCCACCGTTGGCAACGCATTTTTACGAGCATTAAATGAGCCAATTGGCTGGTGTACCATTTCATTATATGTCGATAAGCAATGATTGTGACGACATATAATGAGATGGTATGACAAAATTTTAATGGTTCTACTCTAGCGCTAAGGCACTGAATTTCTATGAACGCCAATTATGTTAACCCTTCTGATTCTCCTCTTGCTACTCAAATCCTACGACATATACCTTCTAAGCTTGCGCTAATTATCGCCAGTGCAATGGCTATCAGTGCGTGTCAACCATCTGATAGCGTTTCTGATGATACTTCTAGTGATGCTTCAGAGCAGACCTCAAGTAATGACAGCGGCAGTGAGAAAAACCAATCGCTGTCGTCCGAACACGCTAAAAATATAGAAACACTGGCGGGCGTGCCGATGCAGCAACTGGTGAGCTTTGACCCTCAAGAGATCAAGCAGGGCGGTGACTCTGGTATTAGCATTAGCAGTGCTGAGAGCTACTCGAAGCCCTCATCAAACCTAGCTGCTTCTCGTAAAGGATCATTCTTTATTGGTAACGCGTTTTTCAAGCAGCCGTGGGTCGTCGCACCTGCTAGTACTGATAGTCGTGATGGACTGGGCGCATTATTCAATGTGGCCGCTTGCCAGTCTTGTCATGTCAAAGATGGGCGAGGTCATGCGCCGATGACTGCCGATGACGATGCTGATAGTTTATTGATTCGTCTGTCTATGCCAGCGACGACCGATGAGCAGCGCCAGCAGCTACAGGATTCGCTGATTGAAAAGGTGGCTCATCCTATGTATGGTGGCCAGCTACAAGATCGTGGTATTCAGGGCGTGCCTGCTGAAGCGAGAATTGCGGTGCAATGGACAGACACACCAGTTACCTTTGCTGACGGATATGTCGAGACACTACGTGCGCCAACGTTTAATTTGACCAAACCTGGTTACGGTGCTTTTGACGATGACATGATGGTATCGCCGCGTGTGGCGCTACCGATGATTGGGCTTGGGCTACTAGAGCAAATACCTGACGATGACATTAAAAAGCAAGCCAGCGACAGTAGTAATGGTGATATCAGTGGTAAATTTAACTGGGTGACGGATCCACAAACGGGCAAGCGTGCGCTTGGACGATTTGGGTGGAAAGCGGGTCAAACCAAACTTATTACTCAGAACCAAAGTGCCTTTAACGAAGACATGGGTCTGACGTCGAACATCCGTCCTAACGAATCCTGTATGCCAACGCAGACCGCTTGCCTAAATGCAGCGACAGGTGCTGATGAGCAGGGCAATGGTAAATCACCTGTTGAAGTAAATGATGAGGTTGCTAAATTTGTAGAGTTTTATACTCGCAATCTAGCAGTGCCGCATCGCCGTAATGCAGATGATAAGCTTGTGCTAGCGGGCAAAAAGCGTTTTTATGACATGGGTTGTCAAAGCTGCCATACGCCAAGATATCAGTTGCCAAAAACCGACGATGATCATCTTGAGCAGCATGGACAAGTGATTTATCCTTACACAGATTTGCTATTGCACGATATGGGCGATGATCTCGCTGATCGTACGATTGCCGGTAAGCTACCACCGAAAACAGCACAGGTTGAATTTCTGGCCAATTCTTATGAGTGGCGTACGCCAGCACTTTGGGGCGTGGGGCTTGCGCAGACAGTTGATCCTCAAGCGACGTTTTTGCATGATGGCCGTGCCCGTACGTTGATGGAAGCTGTTTTATGGCATGGCGGAGAAGCCGAAAAGCAAAAGCAACAAGTATTGAAATTAGATAAACAAGGTCGCGCAGAGCTTAATGCGTTCCTAAAGTCGCTATAATAAAATCATTGTAATAAAGTCACTGTAATAAAGTCATTATAAAAACGCTATAAATTACTACCTATAACATTACCGAGAAACCTATGAAAATAAACCACGCTTTGGCAATGGCGCTATCTGCATTAAGTGCTGGACTGTTGATCAGTTGTGTCAAACCTGCCGATGACAACAAAACTGCAGATGTAGACAGCCAAAAAGTTGTGCAAGACAGTGTAGCTACTGACAGCTCAGTAGAAAACAGCAAAGAAAGTACTGAGCAAATCGTTGCAGTAGATATCAGCCCTGAGACTGCAAAAACGTATTTGACGCATGTGGCAGACGATATCGTGATTCCTGCGTATGCTGATGCAGCCAAGCAAAGCGATCTGTTGAACGAATTGGCGCAGAAACATTGTATCCAAGCTCCAGTAAGTGGCGACGAGCTACAAGCATTACGTGCGCAGTGGCTAGCATTGGCAAAAGCATGGTCAAGTGCTGAGATGGTCAACTTTGGTCCTGCGACTGCTAGCATGAGCAATCTATATATAAACTACTATCCTGACGAGCGCGGACTCGTACATAGTGGCGTGGCTGATTTGATTGCTGCCAATCCAAAACTAACGCCAGAGCAGCTTGCTGGCGAGAGTGCTATCGTACAGGGTGTGCCAGGGTTGGAAGAAGCTTTGTTTGCCAATGAAAGTCTAGACGCTGGTCAGTGTGCTTATGTGATTAGTGCCAGTAGTGCGTTGAGCACGCGTCTAAAAGACATCGAGAAAAACTGGCAGCAAAACGCGACTGATTTATTGGCGATAGACAAAACAGCAGAAAGCGATAGAGGCTTAAATCAATGGATTAACTCTCTACTGTCGTTGATTGAGACCATGAAATCTAACGCTATTGATCAGCCACTCGGTCTGACAGGTAAAGCAAAGGGTCATTTGCCTGCTGCTACTGCTGGTCAGAGCCGCGCTATCATCAATGCTAAGTTAGATACGATTAATAAAGCAATGACTGACCCAGTACTGACCGCTATTCTTGGTAGCAATGACGAAAATAAAGTTTCAGATAATCTCTCGACTGCATTGGCTGATACGACTGCATTATTAGCACAAATGCCAGAAGATTTATCAGAGGCTAGTAAGGACGACCAACAAGCGTTATACGATCATTTGACTGATGTCACTCGTCTGATTAAGCGCCAGTTAATCCCAGCACTTGGTATTCGCGTGGGCTTCAATAGCACTGATGGCGATTAGACAATGTCTACTATCGAAGCGAGTACAGCAGTGTCAGCAGCCCAGACTCATGACCAGTTAAATAGGTCTAATCGGTCTGGGACAACTTCGTCAGCTCATGAGCTTTTGACGACTTCAGTGCTGACAGCAGTGGGTACGGCAGCATTGGTTGGTATTCACCATTGTTATCGTAAGCAGCAGCATCCAGATGCCAGTCTACAAGATTATGTAGATGGTATTTGTACACAGTTGCAGGCATTACATGCGGCACCTGTTTCAACGCCGAAGCTTTCGCGCTTGCGCTATGCTTGTGAGCAAGCAGCGGCAACATGGAAGCAGGCTTATCATGCTGTAGGTGATGGTAAAAGTAACACGCCTGACTTTGCTGTCATGCATACGACAACGATGCTGGCACGACCAGTCAGTTGGGTCAGTGGCGTCGCATCCATGCCAAAGGATCAGGCCACATCAAGCCAAAATGAGCATGACTTTGGTGTGGTAGGTATTGATGCTGACAGACAAATCGTTTGGCAGACGACTATGCCCGAGCGTGTCCATGACATCGTTGTTCAACCTCTGCCTATCAATGTATCTGAAGCTCAAACTCAGCATAGTAACATCAATCAAAGGCGTGATGTCGTCGTCATGGGTCGCCGTCCAAGCGAAAGATTCTGGGTGCTTAATACATCAAATGGGCAAGTACAGCATGCGATTACAGCTGATGTAAACCGTCACTTTTACGGTCATGCTTGCTACAGTTTAGATGGCAGCTTGTTCTATGTAACCGAGAACGACACAGTGAGTCTGGCAGGTAAAATTGGTATCTATGATGCCCATGATGCTTATAAAAAAGTAGCAGAGTTTGATTCATATGGTATCGGGCCGCATGAGCTGATTATGCATCCTGATAGCGAAACGCTCGTCATTGCAAACGGTGGTATCAAAACCGAGCAGGCCTCACGCGAAGAGCTAAATCTAGATACCATGCGACCCTCACTGGTTTATCTGAATCGTCACGATGGCACACTGCTTGAGCAAGTGACTCCAGAGCATAATCAGATGAGTGTGCGCCACTTAGCCATGCACGATGACGGCACAGTGATGATCGGTATTCAGTTCCAAGGTGAAAAACATATCAATGTACCGTTAGTGCTGACTCATAAACGTGGTGACGGCAGCTTTACTCCATTGACTATGCCAAACAATCAATGGCAACGTTTTCACCAATATATCGCTAGCGTGGCGGTGGATAGTGAGCGTAACTTACTGTGTGTGACCACGCCGATTGGTGGCTGTGCGGCGATTTATGATTTGCATACTCGCAAGCTGATTGATGATGTAAGTCTGCCAGATTGTGCAGGGGCTTCAGTGTTAGCTAACTCTAGTGTTTCAATGAGTAAAATTGATAAATATGCCGAGCCGACAGGATTTATCGTCAGTGATGGTCAAGGGCAGTTAACTGCGTTAAGAGTAAATACTTTACCAGAAGTAAAATTGGACGTAGACGACGTTGAACCTCATGAGTGGATTATCAAAGACAGCCAACTGCATATGATGTCGTTTGACAACCACTTACAAGCGTTGTAGTAAATGGCGCTAAGCAAGAGCGACAGACGAACAGGCATGGCGATTAGTAACGAGTATTGTTAGAACAGTAGTAATAGTCAGCCAAGGAGATAGAGCATTAGCTTAGATACCAGTTTAGATACGGTCAGACAGCAGCTTGCACAGGCAGGCATCGAGCTACATATCAGTAAAAAGCGTGTTAAAAATATCAATTTTTGCTTAAAGCCTCATACGTTGATGGTCTCTGCACCGATGCATGTCAGCGCATCACAAATGTTGCATGCTGTGGCTAAGCGGGTGCCTTGGGCGATTGCAAATCATCCGCAGGTATTAGAACAATATAGACGTAGACAGAATACGTCGTCAAACTTTTCAACTGCTAATAACTCAGTTTTATTATGGGGTACAGAGCAATCATTTACACTCAGTCCTGATAAAAAAGTTACCTATTATCGGCAACAACTCTCCGAAGTCGCACCTGCACTATTTGAAAAGTGGCAGCCAATCGTTGGCGCTTACGCCAATGAAATACGGTTAAAAAAAATGCACACACGTTGGGGCAGCTGCAACACGCGCGCAAAACGAATTTGGCTATCGGTTTATCTTCCTGCCTATCCTATCGAATGCACCGAATACGTAATCGTTCATGAGCTGTGCCACTTGCATCATGCCAATCATAGCCGAGCGTTTTGGCAAGCGGTTGCAACAGCGATGCCAGATTATTTGCAATGGCATAATATCCTAGCGGGCAAGACAGGGCAGCTGGACTAAACCTATCATCTAACTATCTAAATAGTCCTCATAAATAGCTTGATATCATCTATGTAACTTTCATTATGCTGAGCAACAAGTCCTATTTTTATCATCATTTTTAAAATAAGGACACACCTGCATAAGCCTGATATGATAAGGAATAACGATACAAATTGTGTTGTTTAAACAATAGATTTATATACAGGGATGTCATATGGAACACGTCAACCAAGCGGAGTTTTGGCAGCAGCGTTATGAGAAGAACAGCATCGGTTGGGATATGGGACAGGTATCACCACCGCTCAAAGCTTATATTGACCAGTTACCTGAGAGCGCGAAAAATCAAGCGATACTAGTGCCAGGTGCAGGTAATGCTTACGAAGTAGGCTATTTATATGAGCAAGGTTTTACCAATGTCACGTTGGTTGACTTTGCCCCTGCACCGATTGAGACGTTTGCAGAGCGCTATCCTGATTTTCCCTCTGAACATCTGATCTGTGCGGATTTTTTTAGCTTATCAGCTGAGCAATATCAATTCGATTGGATACTTGAGCAGACGTTTTTTTGTGCGATTAATCCGTCGCGACGTGATGAATACGTGCAGCAGATGGCAAAGCTATTAAAGCCACAAGGTAAACTGATTGGGTTGTTATTCGACACGGATTTTGGACGGGAAGAGCCACCATTCGGCGGCAGCAATGAAGAGTACCAACAGCGTTTTCAAAGTCATTTTGATATCGATATTATGGAGCCCAGCTATAATTCACATCTAGCGCGGCAGGGTAGTGAGCTGTTTATAAAGCTGCGAGCAAAGTAAGCTCGCGCTTAATATTATTACGAGCTTGCGTTTCTAACTGATTATAGTAATGGTCAGTCAGATAAAGTTTGGGATGTGCTAGTAATCCTTGTAACACTGCAGTGCGCCCATCACGGTAATTGTCATCGGCGACGTGTGCATATTCTTGACGTATCGCCTTTGCATACTGCTCATATGCAGACCAAGGCGCACCCAAAATACTCAAATCCATATCTAACAGATATGCCGCATCGTTATATTTGTCATTGTCTACCAACGTATCTAGCTGATGATTAGCGGTCATCATAATGAGAGCGTGAATGTGTTGGCATTGCTCTGTGCTTAGATAAGGGCTCAAAGCATCTGTCGCAAATTCTGTACTTTTTAGCTCGTTGTCGGAGCGTGTTGGGTCGTAAATCACATCATGATAGTACAGTGCCAATGCAGTGATATGCGGCTCAGACAGAATGTGATTAATATTCTCAAGCTGTACCAATAACTGCTCAATGTGATTGAGTGTATGGTAAGCACGTTGTGGTTCACCATAGCGCGTCACGATATCTTGCCAAAGCCTATCTATTTGCTTTGGCGAGATATCACTGGTCATAGTTGACAAATGCTGTGCAAAGCACTTGCCAAGCTCATCATGCTTATTTGAGACAGTTTTCATATGTCATTTTTTCACTATGCACATGGTAAAAATGGTTTGGTTATTCTTTGTTAGCCACTGCATCTTTAAATGCTTTATTAAACACCTCACCGAGCAAGCTAACATCATCGACACGCGCATAGTTCAGACGGGTGACAAAGGCAATATGGCGATGCGGCCCATCTTCAGCCAATGGTATGGCGACGGCATTTTGGTTTTGCAGGTGTAGCTGATCGAGCGCCATTTCAGGTACTAGCGTCGTGCCCATATTGGCAAGCGCCATTTGAATCAAAGTATTTAGACTGGCATCTGAGAAGCTTGATTTCATTTGTGCACGGTCAAAATGACAGACAGACAGGGTCTGGTCGGTTAGGCAGTGTCCTTCACCAAGTAGCATGAGGTTGGCAGTTGCCAGTTCGTCAGCATTGATGGTCTCAAGCTTGGCATGTATGTCATCTTTTGGGAACACGGCAAAGAAGTCTTCACTCCAAAACTCAAAACTGTGTAGCCCATCTACCGCATAAGGTAGCGCAATAATAGCGGTGTCGATATGACCGTAGCGTACCTGTTCAAGCAAACGCTCTGTCTGTTGTTCGACGATGGTCATACGGAACTCTGGATATTGTGCACGCAGCGCAGGCAGTACTTTTGGCAGCAAATAAGGCGCAATCGTCGGAATGATACCGACAGTCATGGGATAGGCAAGCGGCGTCTGATGGCTATGAGCACGCGTGGTCAAATCGCTGACCTCAGAAAACACTCGCTGCGCCCGTGTGAGGATGTCTTGACCGATAGGGGTAATCAATACCTGTTTATTGTTGCGCTCAAAAATCTGAGTATCTAGCTGTTTTTCTAATTCTGCGATACCCAAACTCAGTGCAGATTGCGAGATATTGCAATCTTCAGCAGCACGTTTAAAATGACGATGTTTGGCGACGGCTAGGGCAAACTCAAGTTGTCGTAAAGTAATCATAAAACCTCTCTTTTAGTGGGTTTTTAATGCAATTTATTATGTTTGGTCAACCTTTATAAGGTAGCAAATTACCAATTAAGCACTAATGATAAAATGTAGAGATAATAGTTTAACAAGTTTAATAAAACAAAACATCACATTAAAAACTTTTAACTGGATTAACCGTAGAATTCGCGTATAGTTTGTCAGGTAGCCCAGAGAGCTAGAGGGCTAATTGAAAAAACCATATAAATAATTTCCAATTTACTTAACTATAGAGGAGCCAACCATGGCGTCTATCATCAATCAAGAAATCCCAGAATTTTCAGCAGATGCATACGTAAACGGTGAGTTCAAAACCATCACTTCAGAAGACGTAAAAGGCAACTGGGCGATTTTCCTATTTTACCCAGCTGATTTCACGTTCGTTTGCCCAACTGAGCTAGAAGACATGGCCGCTCATTATGACGAGCTAAAAGGTCTTGGTGTTGAAGTATACTCAGTATCTACTGACACGCATTTCACGCACAAAGCATGGCATGATTCTTCAGAAGCTATCGGTAAAGTACAATACCCAATGATCGGCGATCCTACTGGTAAAATCACTCGTGGCTTCAACGTCATGATTGAAGAAGCAGGTTTGGCTGAGCGCGGTACATTCTTAGTAGATCCTGATGGCTTGATCCAAGTCGCTGAAATCCATGCTGGCGGTATCGGCCGTAGCGCGAAAGATATGCTACGTAAAGTGAAAGCAGCACAGTATGTTCGCGAAAACGATGGCGAAGTTTGCCCAGCAGCATGGGAACAAGGCGGCGACACATTGAAGCCAAGTCTTGACCTAGTTGGTAAAATCTAAGTAGACATTTCATACTTAGATAAAAGTAGTGCTGTATCTTAAACATCTAATTTAAGTCAGTGCTACAAATAAAGACCCCATTAACATAAGTTGATGGGGTCTTTTTACGTCTTAAGCATAGATATTGTTAGGGCGTGTCTTCAATTCATCTTACAATGAACGATAGTACACGCCAGATAAAGCAT
>NZ_PJBF01000064.1 GCF_002836505.1 Psychrobacter sp. Choline-02u-9 | reverse complement strand
GTATTATTTTTCAGCTTATCTCTAAGTATAGACGCAATATTAAGCGCGAGACTGTGCTTTATTTTTATCAATGGTTTTATAAATCTCGTCTTTAAGCTGTAGCTTTCGTCGTTTCATCTGTTCGATTTCTTCGTCGCGACTGGCATGCTTGACCACATCGTTTTCAAGCTTATTGATTTGCCTATCTAGAGTTGTATGCTCGTCAAAGATACTCGCAAAATGCGTGTCCTTTTGCTTGAGCTCATCGATAATATCACTGTGATCTTGCCATGTGTCTGTCATTGTCATGTTGTCATCCTTGTTATTTAGTGCAAGCTTAGAATAAGCGTAAGCACGTTATGGTTAAGACGCTTATGATGGTGAGATTTTTTTTGGAAGGGGTGAAAGTTTAATGGTAATAAAGATAGCTACTTCACGATATTGATAATGCATATTGCTATCAATACCATTCGATTGTAGCGAAAAAATAGACTATGTACCATCACTATCATTTACCTATGTATTTATATTTAATTATTTAAGTTAATAAACGATTGGTTTTATAAAACATAAAGTTTGAGTTTCTCAGCTTGCCGAAACTCGCTAAACGCTTGATAATAGACACATCAAAGGGCATGAGCCCACTATATATAACCTTTTATACAAAATTATTAACACCAACTATTTCATATTTAGACGCGTGGCATGATAGCTGCCGTTACATATTCAGTCATAATGAGGAACAAACATGATAGATCAGAATTTATTAGATGCCGTTAAGAGCTATAGCGAAAACATGACACGCCCAATTACTTTTGTATTAGGTAATGGTACGCATGCAAAACGTGCAGAATTGGTAGATTTTTTGACCAAGATTGCTGGAACAACAGACAAAATCAACTTCGATGCAGAAGCAACTGACGATAGTTTGCCAAGTGCGATTAGTTTTAAAGTAGTCAGTCACATTGATGGCGCATCAAACGACACTGGTATCGTATTCAGCGGTATCCCAGGTGGTCATGAGTTTACGTCGTTGATTTTGGCGATTCTGCAAGCCGGTGGTCATACGCTAAAGTTGGATGAAGGTATCCAAAAGTTAGTTAAGCGCTTTAATAAGCCATTACAGTTCCAGACCTACGTGTCATTGTCATGCCATAGCTGCCCAGAAGTTGTTCAAGCATTGAACCAGTTTGCGCTATTAAACGATGGTATCAGCAACGAGATGATCGATGGTGCATTGTTTCAAGAGCAAGTAGAAGCGAATAAAATTCAAGGTGTACCAGCTGTATTTTTGAATGGTAAGCCATTTGCTAATGGTCTAATCGACACTGCTAAATTGATTGGAAAATTGCAAGAGCAGTTCCCTGATTTACTGTCAGAAGTAGAAGACGATGCTGAGCAATTAGAGCAGCAAGACGTCACTATCATCGGTGCTGGCCCTGCAGGTGTGGCTGCAGCCATTTATACAGCGCGTAAAGGCTTAAAAGTTACAATGGTCGCTGATCGTATCGGTGGACAGGTAAAAGACACGCAAGATATCGAAAACTTGATTTCAGTACCGCTAACCAATGGTACAGATTTATCGACTAACTTTGTTAAGCACTTGGCTGAATACAACATCACGCTAAAAGAGCATGTGAGCGTTAAAGAAATTGGCGAAACTGAAGAAGAGAACTACAGTATCCACCTAAATACTGGTGAGACTTTTAATACTCGTAGTATCATCTTGGCGACAGGTGCTCAGTGGAGAAAGCTCGGTGTACCAGGTGAAGAAGAGAATATAGGTAAAGGCGTGGCTTTCTGTGCGCATTGTGATGGCCCATTCTTCAAGGGTAAAGACATCTCAGTGATTGGCGGTGGTAACTCAGGCGTTGAAGCAGCACTAGATTTGGCAGGTATCGTCAATCACGTTACTGTCCTCGAGTTCGCTGATGAGTTAAAAGCTGACCAAGTACTGATCAATAAAGCCAAAGAGAAGACCAACATTGAGTTCATTACTGGTGCAGCGACACAAGAGATCAAAGCGACTGATGGCAAAGTATCGTCTATCGTCTACCAAGATCGCAGCACAGGTGAGACTCATGAGCGTGATTTATCAGGGGTGTTTGTACAGATTGGTTTAGTACCAAACACTGGATTCATCAAAGGCTTTGTTGATCTAAACCGCTTTGGTGAGATCGAAATCGATGAGCGCTGCCGTACAGATCGTAAGGGTATCTTTGCATGTGGTGACGTAACCACTGTGCCATTTAAGCAGATTAACATTGCGATGGGTGAAGGTAGTAAAGCGGCATTGTCAGCGTTTGAATACTTGGTCATGCAGTAAGTTATTCGGTTTAGTTTCAGTATAAAAGGCCACCTCGGTTGAGGTGGTTTTTTTATGCTATCGCATAAATACGTCTCTATAGAACAAACCCTAATATTTAGGAAATAGCCACTTGCGTGAGCCAATAACGTGATTTCACTCAGAAAATATCAGTATTTACGTTACAAATTCGACATTTGCATTACAAACTCGTGTTGTTGATGCAATAATGTATGCAATAAAACCTATCATAGCGTCATGAACTATAAGGAAAATAGGCATGGAATACATTGAAGCTTTTTTCGCCCTAATCGGGGACTAACGTGGGGCTGGGCGCTCGTGCCTATGCTAATTATCTTTGGTTTATTATTTACCATCGTAGGTAGGTTCGCTCAGTTTAGATATTTTAAACGTATGTTCCGTGTGTTCAAAACGGATGAAGTAGGAGACGACGGAATTTCTGCTCGTCAGGCGTTGCTCGTTTCTATCGGTGGACGTGTGGGCGGCGGTAACATTGCTGGCGTTGCTGTTGCCATCTCTTTAGGAGGACCGGGAGCGGTATTCTGGATGTGGGTTGTGGCCTTAATTGGCATGATGACCAGTATTGTCGAGTGTAGCTTAGCGCAGCTTTATAAGCGTAGAGATAATGATGGTAACTTTCGCGGTGGCCCTGCGACGTATATTTTACATGGGTTAGGTAAAGACTATCGCTGGCTCGCCGTCATCTATGCGATCTCGCTACTACTGTCTTTTTCTATCGGGTTTGTGGCGTTCCAGGGCAACACGGTAGCAGGCTCAGCGCTTGAAAGCTTTGGAATTGACCGTTGGATAACGGGTGTAGTACTGGTAATTGCAGGTGGATTTATTGTCTTTGGCGGTATTCAGCGCATTGCAAAAGTAGCCGACGTTGTCATTCCTGTTATGGCATTAATCTATATCAGTATGGCGCTTATTATTATTGCGTTTAACTTTACAGAACTGCCTGCACTGATGGTAATGATTGTCAAAAATGCATTTGGCATTGAGTCTGTCGTGGGCGGTGGTATTGGTGTGGCAATTGAGCAAGGTATGAAGCGTGGTTTATTCTCTAATGAAGCAGGTCTAGGTTCTGCGCCTAATATTGCCGCCACTGCTTACGCCACTCATCCTGTTAGTCAAGGTATCTCGCAGTCACTGTCTGTGTTTATTGATACGATAATCGTATGTAGTGCCACCGCATTTATGATTTTACTGAGCGGCGTATATCAACCAGGTGCTGAAGTCGATGGTATTGTACTGGCACAGCAAGCGCTAACGACCCAGCTTGGGGATTGGGCGCAGTATATCTTGACCATATCGATATTGCTATTTGCCCTAAGCTCTATTATGTACAACTACTACATGGGTGAAAATGCCATTAACTTCTTGATCAAAAAGAATATCAAAATGGCGACTCTGATTTTGCGAATTGTTGTGATTGCGGTATTATTCTTGGGCGCAGTGGCTCCTGCCGCTACTACAGTATTCTTCTTCGCTGATCCATTGATGGGCGTGCTAGCGTTAGCAAACTTATTGGCCTTGATAATGTTGTTTCCACGAGCTAAGCGTCTACTTGACGACTTTGCAAGTCAGTTGAAATCAGGGGTTAAAGAGCCGTTGTTCGATGCGCAAGAGTATGAGAAGCTGGACCTTGATCTGAGCGCATGGGGTAAAAAAGCAGTAAAAGAGGCATTAGAGCAAAAGCAGTAAAACGTTATGCTCGAAGTCTTATCAAACAAAAAACCACTCTGGCTAAGCTGAAGTGGTTTTTTTATGTAAGATACTATTTATTCGCCAATACGCCAACGACAGACAGTATCTCGCCTGCTTCATCTTCTTCAATAATTCGAGTTTCTGTCAGTGCTGATTGTTGCCACGCTTGTATGTGCGGATGATTTAGCATGGTTTGGCAATACTGCTTGGTAAATGGCTGCAAAGTAATATTAGATGCATCAGCATAAGTCTGTAATCGCAGCACCACTGGAGCAAAAAACACATCAGCTGCTGTGAAATCTCCGAATAAGAAACTGTCTGCTGAGCGATCTTTTAAACAATCGGCAAAAATGTCTTCGATACGAGCGATATCTGCTAAGCAAGCACTACTTGGTTGTATCTTAGCCGTTGCTCGTATATTCATCGGCATCTCGTTACGAATGCCTGTCAATCCCGAATGCATCTCAGCCACGATGCTTTGGCAATAGGCGCTATTTATCCTACTTTGATTATTATTCCGTTTTTCAGCGTTAGATTTATCATTGCCTGTCCAAATATCAATATCCGTAAAGTACTCATTGACATGCATAGCAATAGCTAAGGTGTCCCAAACGGTTACTTTATTATCTTTTTCACCATAGACTAAAATAGGTACTTTACCTGTTGGCGAATGCGCTTCGAGCGTTGGACGTGCTGATGGATGAAACAACTCAACAAGCTGATCATCAAAATCAACATTGAATGCTTTAAGCAATAGCCATGCTCGTAGCGACCACGATGAGTAGTTTTTATTACCAATAATTAATAGCGGTTTTTGCATCATAGAGTCCTATTAAGCGATAACAGTAGCATTTTATTATGTACTCAATATTGAGTATTGACCAGTCTATAACCCAAGCCATATTTCCATCATGTAAATCATATCTCAAAAAAAACGCCCATCCAATGTTTGGAAGGGCGCTTATTTAGACGAGCACTTATTGAGAAGGGCGCTTTTTATTTCTCGTACTTACTACAATCAGTTCTTGTTTTTAATTAGGAAAATAACAGGCAGCGCAACGACATACATCAGCACACCGTACAAAGCAGCAGGCAGTGCTATAACTGGCAGTGTGCTCACACCCATGATGATAGGAGCTAAGGTAATAGCCGTCGTACTATTTTGGATACTGGTTTCTATTGAGATGGTTTTGGTATCAAACCAGCTGAGCTTTAGGACTCTAGAGATTAAGATGCTAATAGCAAATAAAATAGCAATGATAAAGACCAGCTCTAAACCAATTTGAGTGAACTGTGATTGTAGTAGTTGCCAGTTAGAGGCAATAGCAGCAAAGACAATTAGTACAAAAAACACGCTGGCCAAGCCGTTTAGAAGGCTGCTACGACGTACCATAAAGTCAGTAAATTTGTGGCGAGCAAGCATACCAAGAGATACTGGCAATGTGGTCAATAAGAACATGACTAAGCCAATCTTTATCGCGCTAATAGAGTTCGCCTGATCTTTCATAAAATGATCAAAAGCCAATGTAATTAAAATGGGCAATGTAATCACCGACAATATGCTGACCACACCGGTCAACGCGATAGAGAGCGCGACATTTCCTTTGGCATAGTAGGTTAGCATGTTGCTAGTGACGCCACCGGGACAAAAACTAATCAGCATAATCCCAAAAGCAATCGCTGGTGGCGGAGCCGTCACTAACACGACTGCTAGCGCAACCAACGGTACCAACACAACTTGATTGATTAAGCCAACAAAGAACGCTTTCGGATATTTGGCAATGACCTTAAAATCACTCAGTTTTAGCCCTGCTCCTAGAGTGAACATAATGTAGGCAAGGGCTAGTGGCAGTAATGCTAGCGCGGTATTATTCATCAAACATTCCTTGTAAAACTAAAATGCCATATCAAGATGGCTTTTTGAAAGTAAATAGCAGCGGGGCAACTTTGTCACCATACAGCTGCTCACATTCCATGTGTTTAGGTATTTAATCGTCTAGCTAATGAGGTGTCTCAACCACCAAGCTAGCTCAAGCATATCAAATGATAATAGCTGTATTACGCTCGTATAGTAACCCACTTGTCGTGACTATTGAGGTTGGTCGAGGTTGTTGGAAGCTATCGGGAAATGATTAGGCAGTGACTAGGTAGTGATTGATCTGTTTGTGGCTAATGAAGCTTTGAGCATAATGATACGCGCAATAAAAAGCCCACAAGATTCTGTGGGCTAAATACTCTAACTGTCTGGTCTATTTATGCTGCACTAGTCGTCTAGTAAATCCATTTGCTTGGCTGCTTCATAGATACCGTTTGAGCGGTTACCCGTGCGGCAAAAAATCAGCATTGGCTGCTCAGCTTGATTAAAGAAATCTGCAAACGTTTCGACGTGAGTTTGATTCAGCTCATTACCTGCAAAAGAAATCTCTTTATAAGCAAGACCAGCTTCTTTGGCTGCTGCTTCGATTTCGGCACTGGTTGGCTGATTTGGCTCTTCACCATCAGGACGGTTATTGATAATGGTTTTGAAACCATTTTCGGCAATCATAGGCACTTGGTCAGGCGTGATTTGTCCGGTAAAGCTAACTTCATGGCTCATAAGAGCTCCTTTTTTTATTGGTGTTGTTGGGTTTATAAAACGTGTTAGTTCGAGCGATGGTTGTTATAACAGGCCTTGCATCAATGCGCTTTGGTACAGTAGCTTGGCGCGTGCCCCAGTACCACAAAACATTAATATAGGTTTGGGCATTGAGTGATAGAAATCGGCAAACTGCTCGACCGTTAGCATACTTAGGCGCTCATCATCAAACGGTAGATGCTGATACGCTAGGTTTGCCTGTTCGGTAGCCGTTGCCAAATCGCAGCTATTAGGCTGTGTTTCAATCTCGGCATCTGGGCGAATATTAAGCACTGAGCGATAACCAAGCTCAGCAATCTTAACGCACTGGCTTGGGTATATTTGCTTATAAATCGTTAAATCATCGGTCATAAAATAGGTTCAGTTATATTTGTTAAAGTATATTTATTATTGATAGTTAGGCTAAGAATATCAAAGGACTATAAATCAGCATTTTTTAGGCCGATTTCTAGGTTAATTGATTCCCTATTTAGTGTGTCTAGCATAACACAGGCGCTATCATAGCGATATTGTGTTGTAGACCACAATATTAATTGAGGTTGAGTGAAATTAATGTAGCAGCAACTTTGTTGTGGTCAAACTATAGATTATTTTAACGCATCGACAGCATCTAAAGTACTCAGATAGACTTGCCCTGATAGCTCGCTAATCAATGGTGTATGACCGATGATGTCCATCACAGGACCTTTGATAAAGCTGAAATGTAAGCGCTTATTCTGTAACGCCAACTCGTGGTTTAAGGTGCAAAGCATTTCTTGGGCGGTCAGATCTATATGATTGACGGCAGCCATAATCAATATGATTTCATTGGCATCGGGATATTGCTGCATGGCATTGAGGATGCGTCGATGTACAGATTCACTATTACCAAAGAACAGGCTCTCATCGATACGTAACATCAATAAATTGTTAAAAGTTACGACGTCATGGCGATTGATATTACGAAAATGTCCTGTACCGCCCAACTGTCCAACGACAGCCACGTGCGGCTTACTCGACTGCCAGATGAGACTGGCGAATGACACCATTAGACCAATGACCAGTCCCGTGTTTAGTCCAAATATCAGCACACCGACGAACGCAGCCAAAAAGCTAGCACCATCTAAGCGATCACGCTGCCATGCAGATTTCAACGTCGCAATATCTATCAGGCCAATGATAGAGGCCATGATAGTTGCGCCCAGTAGTGCATAGGGTAGTGGAGCAAGCGCATTGCTAAAGGCTATGAGCGCGGCCATCATTACCAGTACAGTGACGAGACTAGCAAGTGGTGTCTTCGCGCCTGAATCGGCATTGATAGCCGTACGCGAAAATCCACCCGCAACCGCAAAACTTTGGAACAGTCCACCAGACAGATTGGCTAGCCCAAGTCCAGTCAGTTCACGATTGGCATCAAAGCTCTCACCACGCAAACGAGCATAGGTGCTGGCAACTGAACTGCTCGACACAAATACGATCAGTGCCATCAATCCTGCGGTTGGCAAGAGTTTCAGCGCCTCTTGTAGGTCTGAGATATGCGGTAACGTAAAGCTCGGCAGCCCCTGTGGAATACGACCGATGGTCGCGACACCATGTGTGCTCCAATGCAGTGCCATACTGAGTACGATAGCAATGCCAAGTAAAATAAGCGGGAATAAGCGCTCTGCCCATTTGGCATACGACGATGATAGCCACGTCTGCCATATCCACTCACTTGCATAGCGATTGGCAACCAATAGCGCAAATGCGGTAATACCGATAGCTAAGGTCAATGGATGCAGCTGGCTGGCATAGCGTTGCATGGTAGATAGATACCCAATCAAACTATTGCCAGTGACCGGAATGTCTGTCAGATATTTGAGCTGACTGACAAATATAAGAACCGCTGCACCGCTTACAAACCCTGCGGACACACCGCGACTGATAAACTGCATGATCCAGCCAAGTTTTAACCGTCCTGCAATCCATAGCAGTGCACCTACCATTAGTGCCAATAGGCTGGCCATCAGTGCATACTGTTCAGTGCCTTGCTCAGCATAAGGCAGTAGGCCACTGGCTGTCATGATGGCGGTAATGGCAACGGGACCTACGGCTTGCACGTTGCTAGAGCCGAGCCACGCATAAACGAGGACAGGTACGATCGCTGCATATAGGCCATAGACAGGCGGCAGTCCTGCAAGCACCGCGTAACCTAGGCTCTGCGGTATGACCAACACGCCCACCACTATGCCTGCGACGAGATCAGTCGGCAACGCTGAGAGCTGGTATTGACGCAGCCAAGCTGGAATCAGACGAGCGACGATAGAGGACATATCAATCACCACAGTAGATAGTACAAATAATTAGGCGAGGGCGGCGTTATTCTGCTTTGGCACAAAAACGTTGATACAGCAGATCGAGTACAGCTAGCGCATCCTCGCTTGCGATACTATAGTAAATTTGCTTACCTTCGCGGCGTGTGGCGACCAGCTCGTCTTTACGCAATATACCCAATTGCTGCGATAAGCTCGGCTGTCCAACCCCGACCAAATCCTCCAGCTCACCGACGCAATATTCACCTTGGGTCAATTGACAGAGAAGAAGTAGGCGATCAGGGTGCGATAGCGACTTTAGTAGTTGGCTGGCTTGTAGCGATGCTTGCTGCATTTGCTTGGCAAGATCGGCAGGTACTAAATCTGCAGTATCAGATGACCCATCGTCAGTAGTACTGCGAGTAGGTGTACCTTCGGCTGAAATAGAAGTAGTCAGAACAAATTCCTTACATTAGATGGTAACAAATGCCATGATTTTTTGAGCAATATATAGTTGATTATCAATGATATCACGCCACATAGCAAGTTATCATTAATTACATTATATAAATTGATAAATTGTATGTTGGTTGTTATATTGGTGGCATCATATAAGTCGTAGGAACGCATTATATACGACTGAATATCATACTTAAGGGTTAATTAAAGATAAAAATCCCTATGACCAAAATATGTATAAATAACTTATGTATAAATAATCAAAGAGGCCACCATGCAAGTTCATTCTTTTTTAGATAGCGATACAGAAACCTATACCCACGTACTTGCTGATACTGAGCAAAAATTATGCGCCATTGTCGATCCTGTATTGAATTTCGATGCTAAGTCAGGCCGAACCAATACCAGTAGTGTCGATGAAGTGATTGAGTTTGTACGTGAGCAAGATTGGGCGCTCAAGTATATTATCGAGACCCATGCGCATGCAGATCATTTATCTGCCGCCATCCATGTAAAAGAAAGCCTTGGCGGACAGTTAGTCATCGGTCAGCATATCACCGAAGTACAAAAAATCTTTAAGCAAATTTTTAACTTTGACAGCAGTTTCCGTACTGATGCTGGTCAGTTTGATATTTTGACAGATGACGGTCAGACTTTAGAGCTTAGTAACATTACTATCACTGCGATGTATGTACCCGGTCATACGCGTGCAGATATGGCCTATCTAGCCGCTGATGATGAGAAAACAGTGGTATTCGTTGGGGATACGTTGTTTGCACCTGATGTCGGTACAGCGCGCTGCGATTTTCCTGGCGGCGATGCCAAAACGCTTTATCAGTCTATTCAGAAGCTGCTAGCACTTCCTGAAGATACCGTCATGTATCTGTGTCATGATTATCCAAGCAAAGGCCGTCAGCATTGCCCGACGACGACGGTAGCCGCACAAAAACTAGAAAATATCCATGTCAAAGACAGTATAAACGAAGCGGAGTTTGTGCAGATGCGTGAGCGCCGTGATGCGACTTTAGATATGCCCCGCCTTATCATCCCTGCTGTACAAATCAATATCGATGCAGGACATTTTCCAGAGCCAGAAGACAATGGTACGCGCTATCTAAAAGTACCGATCAATGTCCTTGGTGGATAAGTTAAACAGTTTAATAACTGAAGATGATTACCTAATGCAGCCCTACGTAAGTATCGTATGATTGATATCTATAAGAATGCTAACCTGTAGACTGTCCATTTCTAGATGCTATATATGACCACCTGCAGGCGCTAAGGGCGGCAATAACTGGAGAGAGCAATGAACCCTTACGAGCGCTATGTGTTGCCAAAGATGATAGATATTGCCTGTAGTACGGGTAATGTGATGAAAGCGCGTTCTAAAATTATTCCGCAAGCGCTCGGTAAGGTGTTGGAGATCGGCATTGGTAGCGGTCTGAATTTACAGTTTTATGATGCTAATAAAGTCTCTTCTATCATCGGTGTGGATCCAGCAGCTCAGATGCAGTCGCTGGCCCGTGAGCGTGCAGCTAACATTGGCATTCCAGTTGAGATGGTAGCCGTCGATGTACAAGGTATCCATGCCGATATGGATCAATTTGATACGATTGTGATGACTTTTACCTTGTGTAGTATTGATGATCCAGTAGCGGCGCTTCGAGAAATGGCGCGCGGGGTAAAACCTAACGGTCGCTTACTATTTTGTGAGCATGGACTGGCACCAGACTCTTCTGTTGAACGTTGGCAGCATCGATTGACGCCTTTTTGGAAACCTATAGCGGGAGGATGTCATTTAGATCGCGATATTCCGGCGCTTATCAGAGAAGGTGGTTTTGCTATTGATGAGTTGAGCGAAGCGTATTTGCCCGGTCCACGACCGATGAGCTATGTGTATAGCGGTGTGGCACAGCAACTGGCATAAAGGATAAGCCCAATTAACTATGCTAAAATTATTCATGTAATCAATCAACGTAAATAGCTTTTATATAAAAGAGTTCATGAATAGTATTTGAAATAACAAAATAATTAGAATAGGAATTAAATAATGAGTGAGCAAAGTTTTCATCTAGTATGCCCACATTGCCAAGCAACCAACCGTGTACCTGCTGCACGATTAAGCGCTGCGCCAAAGTGCGGTAAATGTGGTCAGCCATTATTGACTGCCAGTCCGCATGAGTTCAATGCGCAAACAGCCAATAAGGTTATCCAAAAGAACGATGTTCTGACTATCGTAGATTTTTGGGCGAGTTGGTGTCAGCCTTGTATTATGATGGCGCCAGAGTTCAAGAGCGCGGCTAGTCAATTGCCACAAGTGGTCTTTGCCAAAGTCCAAACGGATAAGTACGAACAGGCGGCCGCTCCTTATAATATTCGCAGCTTACCAACGATGGTTGCTTTTAGAAATGGTAAAGAAGTAGCGCGACAGTCGGGCGCGTTACCAAGTCATCAAATCCTCCAATGGGTGCAAGGCTTACAGTCTTAATAATAATCAGACTAGATTGACTCTTCTCCAAGCTATCTATCCAAGCGCTCATGTTTTCTTATAAAAACCGTAGCAATAAAAAAGCCAATATGCGATCTGCATATTGGCTTTTTGCTATTTCATGTACTATTTTATGGTGTCATACACTATCTTAGTCGTGCAGATAGCCTTGCATTTGCTTAAACTTACTCACCATAAATCTTGATGCCATTGGCAAAGCTACAACGTTGAATGCGTGCCGATTGGACAATTGCATCACGCTCACCGTAGAGACGCGATAATTTTGCATCACGTGCTTTGGTATTGTTGCTCTTGCCTAGACCAAAGCTGATATTCGGCGAGATACCCCAGCGTCCTGCAGAGACGCCAACACCGACGCCTGATGCCGATAGGGTCGATTGCTCATTGCGAGCCGCTTCGACATAGCGGTTGACGCGAGTGTACTCTTGGCTAAGTGCTTGGCAATTATAATTTTGATAAGTACTTGGCGGTACATATTGAGGGGTGATGTTACCAGTAGAGGCACAACCTGAGAGCGCAAAAATGCCAGCTAGTAGTGTCGCTGTCGTAAACGTTTTCATAATGGCTCCAGTGGCTAAGTGATTGTATTTATATCTATTTAAGATAGCAAAAATAGCGCAATTAAGATATTGAAAATCCGTCGATGATGAAAAATTTTCGTATCATGTCATCAACATATCGACAGCTTTCTAAAACGGTTGCTTATTAAAACAGAAAATCGCTTATTAAAATAAGTTTGCTGGTTTGGCAAAGGCAAGTATGACGATCCCGATATAGGCAACGGCAGCAATAAGGATACCTGTTTTTCTTTGCACAGGTGTCGCATCAACCTTAAACGCTTTGATACTTGAGCTAATAGCAGCGATAAGTAAAATGATTTTGGCAAACACCCACTGGACAGGAGCGTTGGCACCCATCAATTGCATTAGCATCATCGCACCTGACAGGATAAGCAGGGCATAGATAATATGCGTGGCTATTTTGACCACACGTGGTGCGCGGCGGTCTGCGCTGAGTACTAAGTAACTTTGATATAAAAATAGCACAACAGTCAGCGCTGCCATCAGCATATGTAGATGTTTCATTGAATATTGCTCCCTCTAAAACTGCAGTATATAGGCTAATTTAAAATATGTAGTTGCGATTCAAACATAATCGGCTATTTGTTTTGACCAGCACATAATGGACTCGCAGGGCTTTGACCTTGCCATTCTGTCGGAGTATAGGCATGGATAGCGAGGGCATGTACTTGACCGCCTTGTGAAGTGAGCAAAGGCGTGACTAGGCCATATATAAGCTGATGACGCCCGACCAGTCGTTTGCCTTCAAATGCATCACTAACGATAGTGAGCTTAAAGTGGCTTTCTTTACCTTCAAAATAACCGGCATGCGATATTGACTCATTAATCAGTTCAATATGCTGCGGCACAAGCGCTTGTAATTCGGCATGAAGTGCGTCGGCAGTAGGTGTGGTACTCATAACAATCCTTCAATGTATTTTGTGCAATTTGATTGGGCAATCTGCAAATAATATTTATCGGTATTATAACAGACAGGGTAGGCGGGATAGCGTGCGATTGCCAAATCGCCTAATTGCAAACACTGCTGATTACAGTGCTTATCAACTACAATGCTTGTCAATTATAAAACCTGCAATGTCTGGCTATAACTAAAAAAGCAAAGCACAACGCTTTGGCTGTACTTTGCTTCTATGATATCTAAACAAGCGCTGCTAAAGCATAAAGGTAGCTAATTCTCTACTTATTAGCGACGCGACTGTTGATATAGAGGCGTAACTTTTGGCATCAATGACTGTAACTCTGCGATACGGCTGCTGCTCGTTGGGTGAGTGCTGAGGAATTGTGGTGGCTCACCTTGGCTGGCTTTTTGCATTTTTTGCCACAGTGTAACAGCCGCCTGAGGGTTATAACCTGCACGTGCCATCAGCTCAAGACCGATCTGATCGGCTTCGCTTTCCTGAGTGCGACTGTGGGGTAGGCTCAAGCCTAAATTACCAGCAGTCCCTGCTAACTCAGCCTGTCCTTGTGATAGGCCAAATATACTGGCAGCCAGACCGATACCAGTTTGGGTTGCATACTCGCGTGATAGACGCTCACGTGAATGCTCACGTAATGCATGAGATATTTCATGACCCATGATGGCAGCAATCTCATCATCAGTGAGGTTCAGACGATCGATGATGCCTGAATAAAACATAATCTTACCACCCGGCACCACAAATGCATTTAGATCATTAGACTTGATGGTGTGTACTTCCCATTGCCACTTGGCTGCATCTGCGCGGTAGACGCCAACTTGACCAACTAAGCGATTCGCAATATTTTTCAAGCGGTTTAGCTGAGCGGTATTCGTATCTAGCACACCTTTTGATTTTGCGTCTTGTATTGTTTTGGCATAGCTTTGAGCAGATAGTGCCAATACTTGCTCACTAGACACTAATAGCAGCTGCTGACGATCAACACCAACTGCGCCAGAATTGGTAGTGCTGGTACAACCAGTTAAAGTCAGTGCTGACAATGAAGCGGCCATCACTGTCGTGGTTAATAACTTCTTCATAAAAATATCCTCTCTATAAGATGGAAAAACATAAAGTCAAACAAGTTAAAAAATAGTGCAGCAGATGTTGGAGTCGTGTTTATTAATCTTTTAGTAGTGCTCATTCATCCGCTTAAACAGTAAAAGTTTACCTTAACTGCCATTGGACATAAGTATAATAATGTTAACCACCTAAAACCAAGATAGGAAAAGTAACAATAAAGCGTATGATTGTAAGTGCGATATCTTTTTATTAGAGTGAAAATAGTGAGTTTTTCCTTTATCGATTGTCTTATGACCGTTATAAAGCTAAGGGAAGTAAAGCTCAGACTTAAATTTCTATAATTAATGTGAAATATTTTTCATTTAGCTAAAATTAATTCCTGTTTTTAAATCAATTGCTTATGTTTGTTTATCCGATAAAAAAGGCATTTAGCTAAAAATATTAGAAATAAATTCTAAAAAAGGTATTGACACCCGCAGAATATTTGCTAAAATAGCCAGCCTATCGAGACGGAGTAGTTGTTAACAACGCTACGGATTGATACTAAGCGGGAATAGCTCAGTGGTAGAGCATAACCTTGCCAAGGTTGGGGTCGAGAGTTCGAATCTCTTTTCCCGCTCCAAATATGGCTTGAAAAAGCGCAAAAAGCCTCACTTCACAGTGAGGCTTTTTTTTATGTGTAAAATCTGTCCTAAGTCAGCAAATAGTGAAAACATAGAAAGCAAAAACTAGAGCTAACTATAAATAGGACAGAAGTTATCAACATTTAGTATTTAAGAATAGATGCGCACACCAGAATACCTGAACGAATTAAACTTCTCGGCAACATAAGGGCATCCAATGCCACCAAAACCCCTCACATTAATCAGTGCCAAGCTCGCCTTTATCATATCCGCCATCGTCATCGGTATCATGGGTATCACCATGATCGGCTTTGGCTGGGTGCCTCATCTGTCTCTTATCTTGGCTATCTGTGTGCTACTGGCTATCGGTATGTATAAAGGGCTCAGCTTTGATGACATGCAAGCGCAAATGGCCTCAGGTGTCATGCGTGGTATTGGTGCCATCTATTTGTTCTTCTTTATTGGACTGATGGTGGCGGCTTTGATGATGTCGGGTGCGATTCCAACGCTTATGTATGTAGGCTTTCAGCTGATCTCACCTGAGTACTATTACATTTCTGCCTTTATCTTAACCTCTATTATTGGTATTGCTTTGGGTAGTAGTTTGACGACTGCAGCAACGCTTGGCGTAGCGTTTATTGGTATGAGTAATGCGTTTGATGCCAATGTTGCGATAGCGGCAGGGGCAGTAGTATCAGGCGCGTTCTTTGGCGATAAGATGTCGCCTTTGTCTGATACTTGTACGATTGCATCCTCTGTTGTCGGTATTGATCTGTTTGAGCATATTCGCAATATGATGTATACGACAGTACCTGCATGGATACTGACGGTTATCTTGTTTTGGATGTTCTCAGGACAGACAACTAGTGCTGATCTGAGTCAAGTAACCATATTGCAAGGTCAGCTGATAGACAGTGGTTTGGTACATGGGTATTCAGTACTGCCTTTTGTGGTATTGGTCGGATTGGCACTGTTTCGGGTCAATGCGATTTATACGATTATCTGTACTATTGCCGCGGCACTGATCATTACTTATGTGCACAGTTCACCAAGCTTTGGTCAATTGGGTGGTTACTTGTTTGCAGGCTATGCCCCTGCTGAGTCATTAGAGCTAGGGGAAGTAGGTGGTATGCTGTCACGTGGTGGTGTACAGAGTATGTTCTTTACTCAGGCGATTGTGATACTAGCCCTAAGCTTAGGTGGTCTATTAACGGCACTAGGTATTCTGCCAGCACTGCTATCTGGTATTAAGGACACATTGACGACTTCAGGACGAGCTATCTTTGCAGCCGCGATGTCTGCATTGAGCATTAACGTGCTGATTGGTGAGCAGTATTTGAGTATTCTACTGTCGGGTACGGCCTTTCGGTCGACGTTTGAGCGCTTACACTTGCATCCTAAGAATTTATCTCGGACGATTGAGGATGCAGGAACGGTGATTAATCCATTGGTGCCTTGGAGTGTGTGCGGGGTATTTATCAGTCAGGCGCTAGGGGTGCCGGTATTAGACTATTTACCTTATGCATTCTTCTGTTATTTGTCACTGCTGCTGACGCTGCTATTCGGGTTTACGGGGCTGACGATTAGTCGGGTTAAAGAGGGGACGGCGCCCCAAAATCAATAGCAATTGATATCGTTAAGGATAATAAGAGTGTTGATTAATACTGATCCCAGTACGGATTATCACCGAATTGCTCGGCAATAAAATCAATCAAGTAACGACAACGCTGCGACAAAAAACGATTCTTTGGATAAACAGCATAAGCGGTTAGGGTTGGCAATTGATAGTGTTGGAAGACAGGTACCAGCTCGCCCAGCGCCAGTTGTTTATAAGCAATAAAAGTCGGCACAAAGGTAATGCCATGTCCTTTGACTGCCAAATCTACTAAGAACTCACCATTGGTGGCTTTGATTTTGGCATCTATCGTACGATGATGACTTCTGCCTTCAGTATCCACCAAGTTTATACTATTGGTTTGACCGAGACTGTATTGCAAAAGCGCATGGTTGTCTAAATCGTCTAGCGTCTCAGGCATGCCCATTCTTGCCAAATAATCGGGACTGGCGCAAATCACACAACGAATCAATGCCAATTTTTTTGCTTGATAGCTAGAATCTTGTAGCTCGCCGATTCGAATAGCCAACTCATAACCTTCTTCAATCAAATCGATACGTCGGTCAGAAAAATCCAGATCGAATCTCAGATTGGGATGTTTATTGGCGTATTTATCAATCACATCGTTTAGATGCATGAGTCCAAAGGACAACGGCGCTGTCATTTTTAGCGTACCTTCAATACGCATAGGAGCGTCAGTAGCATGCTCATTGACAGCGTCAACCGCACGCAAGATATTATTCACTTGCTGATAATATTGCTCACCAGCTTGCGTCAATTTAGATTGGCGGGTAGTACGGCTGATTAGTTGACTGCCTAAACGCTCTTCCAATTCTTTAAGTCGGCGACTGACGGCTGATTTTGCAATATTTAACTGCTCAGCAGCCTTGGTAATACTACCTGCCTCAACAATGCGTACAAACATCGCCATGTCTTCTAATTGACCCATTATCGATGCCTCATGATTGTTCTTACACCAAGAACTTATACTTGTGATTATTGCTGTTTATCCCATGCTAGTCAACGCCTATAATCGCGCTATTCTCTACTTAGAGACATGATTAAACACACTTTTGGAGCATTATTATGGACAAGTTACAGCAATTGGGCGCACCGCTCGGTCGTCTATTATTATCAGTCATTTTCATCTTTGCAGGCATTGGTAAAATCACAGATTATGCGACTACTCAAGGCTATATGGAATCAGTAGGTGTGCCTGGTATGTTATTACCATTGGTAATCGCGTTTGAGGTACTAGGTGGTATTGCTGTCTTGCTAGGTTATAAAGCTCGCCCAATCGCTTTCTTGTTTGCTGGGTTTAGCATCGTGTCAGCTATTATTTTTCATCAGTTCTGGACTGACGAATCACAGATGATCTCATTTATGAAAAATATTTCGATCGCAGGTGGGTTTTTGATGATTTTTGCTCATGGTGCGGGTGTTTACTCAATAGACAGTAAGCGATAAACAATAAGTGGCTGAGTTACCTCTTATACGTTTACGAAGAACAATCATAAAGGGGTAGTTTCAAATAAAGAGCGTCATGTACATTTTCACAGGAAATTTCAACAGCAGACAGTTTTTTATATAAGCATAATTTAAAGTAATTTATATACAGTTAGCTATGCTAATATATGTAAAAAATCTATGTTACGTTAGAACTGCTCCGATTGTTCTACAAAACAGAATAGTTAATTGCATTTAGCGTTGTTTATCTATGTAGAATTAATAATTATAATAAGCCCATTGTTTAAATAGATTAATCGATAATAAGTATATAGAGGATTAATCTGTTGATAGCTAAGGACGAATTATGAAAACAATCTATCATGCAGCAGACTCACGTGGCGACGCCAATCATGGCTGGCTTAAAAGCAGACATACCTTTAGCTTTGCCAATTATCATAATCCTGAGCGTGTGGGGTTTGGTGCCTTACGCGTTATTAATGATGATTTTGTCATTGGCGGTCAAGGGTTTGGCAAACACTCGCACCGTAACATGGAGATTATCAGTATTCTTCTATCCGGCAAGCTCGCTCATGGCGATAGTATCGGCAACGAGGGCGTCATAGAAACTGGTGAGATTCAAGTGATGTCAGCGGGTACAGGCATTACCCATAGTGAAATGAATGGTGACGATGCAGAGGCTGTGAGGTTTTTGCAGATTTGGGTGATACCAAACAAAATGGATGTCGCACCGCGTTATCAGCAGGTACATATGGGCGATATAATGCGACCTAACGAGCTTAGCCAAGTGCTGTCACCTAATGCCGATGATGCAGGTGTTTGGATTCATCAAGATGCTTGGTTTAGCATGGGTGGTTTTGACGAAGGTATATCGCAAACTTATCAGTTAAATGACTCTAACAACGGTGTCTACGTATTTGTCATCAGTGGTGAAGTCGTGATAGATGGCCAAGTCCTGTCTATTCGTGACGGCCTTTGCATTTGGGATACTCAGAGCTTTACGATGGACGCAACAGTAGCTAGCCGTGTGCTAGTGATGGAAGTACCGCTATTTATGTAGTCATCGGATAGCAAAGTGCTTTATCAATTAAAGTACTCATACCAATAAATATTAACGCTAAAAATTACTCTTATTAATAACTATTTTACTAACAACGTGGAGAAACACTATGTCAGATTTAACAACATTACAGCAGCTTGCAGAGAAACGTCGTTCTATCTATGCGCTAAGCAACCAGCTACCAGTAGCTAATGACGAAATCGTAAAAATAGTTGAGCATGCTATTTTGCACACGCCATCGTCTTTTAACTCGCAATCAACGCGTATCGTTGTATTGTTCGGCGATGATCATCGTAAGTTGTGGGATATGACCGAAGATACATTACGCGAAATCGTTGGTGACGAAGAGAAGTTTAAATCGACCAAAGAGCGTGTCAATGGTTTCCGTAATGGTGCTGGTACGGTGCTATTTTTCGAAGATCAAGCAGTCGTCAGAGGCATGCAAGAAGCGGCGCCTTTATATGCTGATAATTTCCCAATTTGGGCAAGCCAAACCAGCGCCATGCATCAGTATGTTATTTGGACGGCACTTGCCAGTATCGATGTTGGCGCAAACTTACAGCACTACAATCCAGTAATCGATCAAAAAGTAGCTAGCGCTTGGGATATCGATAAAGACTGGACACTAAATGCACAATTGGTATTTGGAACGATTGAGCAGCCAGCGGGCGAAAAAGCATTCAAGCCAGTCGAAGAGCGTATGAAAGTGTTTGGTGCGTAAGATAGGGTAGTCTATTCCATATAGCCCTAAAATTTTAATAGCCCCAAAAGCTCAATAGTCCTAAAAGCTTATGTAAAAAAAGCGCCACTCAGTAATTGCTGGGTGGCGCTTTTTTATTGGCGACATTCTTTTGTTGAGGGTGAGAATTGTAGATTTTATCGAATAGCCTACAGCTAAGCTAAGTTCCTGAGCAAATTACGCAGAGATTGACAACTATTTACGCTGCATCAAACTATTAGCCACCCATGCTGGACCGATTAATAAAAACTGTAAATCCTTAAAGAAAGAAGGTTTTTTGCCTTCGATTTTATGACCAATGAACTGGCCAATCCATGCAACGACAAATACCGCTGCCCACGCTTTAAAGCCCCATGGCATCGCTGCCATCACTGATAGACAGATAAGAATAAACATCCCCATCGCTAAAAACAGTGGCGTAGATAAACGCATATAAAACAGTAATACCAATGCGCTTAGTACCAAGGTAAACCATACGGATAGCGACATGCCCATACCTAACAAGCTGACAAAGATGGTTGGCACACATAGCCAATGGATTTTCTTATTAATCAGGTTTTGGTGGCTGACCGCATACTCACTGAGCCACTGCTCAAGCGTGCGTTTGGACATTTTGGGTTGACGGGACATACTAACCTCCCTGTTAGTAAATAAGCTAAGTAACTCATACTCGCTAATGAGCTCGCTACTAATCTCAGTATAAATATGATTGTTCACATCAGTTGTAGCATTAATTGCGCCTGTCTACCATGTTATCTGATAGACGGCACAGTCAATTTCACGCGTACTATTGATACTATATCAGCAAGATTTTATTCAAACTCCCAAGGGTTCTTTTCTACAAGAAACACATTATCCTTGCTCGCTGCGATGCCATTCATAAAGGCCGATAAAGGCGTTTACTTGATACACCATAGTTTGAATAGCAAAGATATAGTTACCAGACATCAGATTCACAATGAGCCAGACAAAGTTGACGATAATCCACAACCACCAGTTAAATGAATAACGCAGAATCATAGCTGCCTGAGCAGTAATAGAAAGCACAAAGGCAATGACGTTAATCCAAAAGAAAGAGATAAATCCCAAAAACAGACTACTATCATCCTGTACGACCGCATAACCATAGCTTGCTAATAAGTCATTTACTGTAGGAAACAAGGCAAGACCAATAATAATAAATGCAGCGGTGATTAACCAAACAGCTTTACTTGCTGATTTGGGTATCATGTCGCCATCAGGGTCAGTATGCTTCGACCAATAAAAGATACCGTAAACATGGGTAAAAAAGTTAAATAGTGGAGCAAGCATCAAACCTACTGCGCCAGACGTTGCCTGTACGATGACTTCGCCTGCCGTTGCCCCCATACCAAAGCCATTGCCCATGACGTTTTTGCGAAATGATAGCGAGACCACGCAAACCAAACCAATGAATGAGACTGCTAAGTAAAACCAGTCAAGCGTGGTATGGTCTGTCGTGAGCCAAAAACCTGCGGATAAGGCAATGACACCGCAAATAAACCAAATGATAATCCATTGCATCGCCCATTTTCCGGTGATGTTGTCCAATAGCTGAATACGCATCGCTTTTCCCCTAAAGTAAATACTGATATCAATATAGTGCTAACTACCATGTGCTAGTTAAATAACGTGTGCTAGTTGAATAACATATGCTAGTGAATAAATTATTATAAATATGCTCAGTACAGTTTATGATTTTTTGCCATAGATATATTGATCAATCAATAACAATGCTTGCTGATAGCGAGCATCATAGTCAGGCTGATCAATCATATGCGGTGTAATATCGTGACGCGCAAAAATATCTATCAAGCGCTGCTCAAAGCGTCCACGCGCTTCAGGCGTACCCAAAGATCGCATACCATCATCAACCCATGGCGTATTGTTATCGAGCATGATGGTGTGGTCTAAACGAAACTCATCAATACAAGCAGCCACAAAGGGATGCGTGCGACCCTCATACTCTTCACAAAACGCTTGCGTAGTGACAAAGTCAGTATCAACGATGGTGATAGGGGCAGTTGCATTGGCTTTAGCTTCTCGGATTGCCTCAGCATGGTCGAGACAAATAGGACCATAATCACTATATTGCAGCCCAACCTCGCTACCACCCAAATCTGTACCGACATACAGACGTCCCATCTCTAGGGCAAAGCTGGCACCATAATAGTTGGCAAGCTTATGGACTAGCGTTGTCTTACCTGAGCTTTCACCGCCGACGATAGCGACAGTCTTGGTATAGTCGGCGCGTGCTTGCGGATGAAGTGCTGACCAATGGGCAACGGGATCACGCGCAATCGCATAAGAGTCAAACTCAGACTGTAGCGGCGTAGTAACGACTGGCAAAAGCAGCTGCTCTTGTATGTCATTGCGAGTGAGCGGATGGTTGTTCGCTATAAACAATACAGTCTCTGCTGATAGTGATAATGCATCCATTAAACGTTGTAATTTGGCATTACTAGCAGCGACATCGATACTGACATCATCGCTAGTGTTATACAGATGTTCGTGCAGCGGTAGCTCGATCTCATGAGTAGTATGGATATGAATAAATGGCAAGTCGGCACAGGCCATCTGTAGCCAACGCGCTTTGTCTTGTAAGGTGATAGTAAAATCTGGATGAGGCGATGGATGCGCCATAATGACGATATGCAAGGTTTTGGCTTGTCCTGCTGCATCCAATATGCTGCGCATCTGCCCTAAATGTAGGGGCTCGAAATGTCCAATCATCAATCCAGTGTCGTACATAGTTATCCTTATTATTTTTTATTTTAATCTCAGTGTTCTATGTCTATTCCAAAAAATACGGTCAATGCTGTCTAAGTTAGATAATCCAAACTAGACATCTATCAAGATCCAAATCAGAAATCTATTAAGAATCGTAATACCAACCACGTTCTTTACTTCTACTATTCTTCATAAAGGTATTCTTATCTAATAGTTGAGCACTGTCCTAGCTTTCATCATAGAATATCTGAAATATGAGTTGCTTATCAGCATGGTATAAAGCTTTTGGATGATTTGCAGGTGGGTTATTGTAAAAATAGGGTATATCGCACGTACACGGAATCGCACGTTTTTTAATTGAGGATTTTTTAACTGAGCAAAGTTGGTTAGCTAAAAGATTATTCAGACTATTAAAAGTTTCACTCAATTTTAGCGTTATAAAGCGAGCTTATCTCTTTGATTAAATTAAAAATAACAAGATATGTAAAGCTAAATTGCAAGGTTATAGCAACAAAGATGGTTCTGAAACATTTTGAAATAACTATTTAAAATCAGGGACTTGCAAGATGCTATGACAGATTAGGGTAAGCTTGAGTAGCATAAACTCACAAAGTACTGCTATACCTTCAACAGATAAATCCTGAATTATTGATATACTGATTCGTAAGTTAGCAAAGCAAGATAATGTTTTAGCTAAACACTTAAGATAACTAGAAATATAGAATAAAAAAATAGACAAGAATAGAAAATAGAGAGGTATTTGATTTGACTAAGTTAGCAAAATTACATCGCTCACCAAACAATCGCATGATAGCAGGTGTGATGGGTGGCATTGCAGAATATGCTGGTTGGTCGCCAACATGGGTGAGAGTATTATTTGTCATTATCTCATCGTTAAGCGCAGCAGTACCAGGCATTTTGATTTATATCATCCTATGGATAATTATGCCAAAAGCCAACAATCAGTCTTATCAATAATAGAATTCTGATAATTATTTTTAAAATTAGCTTTTTTAAAGTTAGGTTTTCTGAACCAGTTAAAGAGTCGAGTTTAAGTTAGACGTAGTTGCTAAAAACAGTAGACCTCCAAAAAATAAAAAGCCTGATCAATCAGGATGCCCAAGATACAATTTTCCTCCTGCCCGAATGCTAGCGCATTTGGGTATTTTTTTATTCATTATATTAGTGCGAATTCTATGATGATTTGCCTGCAAATACGCTATACAACCGAGGTTTTATGCTCACTATGCAAATTTAGTTGATGTAAATATGGATAAAATAGTCAATTTTTAGTAAGGTGAGCAGGCAGATAGAGTCGTTGCCGAATAGGTCGCGTGTGCGCTATCAGAGATTTATTTAATAATACTCATTTCACAGTGGCTTTACTATGAAAACCGAAACTATGACATCCCAAGCGATAACCCCGATGACCCAAGATAAAGACTCTCAACCGATGACTTTTCAAGATTTAATCTTAACTTTGCAAAATTATTGGGCCGATAAAGGCTGCGTTGTATTGCAGCCCTACGACATGGAGGTCGGTGCAGGTACTTTTCATACCGCGACGTTTTTACGCTCATTAGGTCCTGAGCGCTGGAATGCGGCCTATGTACAGCCATCACGTCGTCCTACTGACGGGCGCTATGGTGATAACCCGAACCGCCTGCAGCATTATTATCAGTTCCAAGTCGTGCTAAAGCCGAATCCACCTAATATCCAAGAGCTGTATTTGGACTCACTACGAGCCATTGGTATTGATCCATTGGTGCATGATGTGCGCTTTGTAGAAGACAACTGGGAATCGCCAACGCTTGGTGCGTGGGGACTTGGTTGGGAGATTTGGCTAAACGGTATGGAAGTCACGCAGTTCACCTACTTCCAGCAAGTCGGTGGTATCGAGTGCTTCCCAGTCACTGGCGAAATCACTTACGGACTTGAGCGCTTGGCCATGTATGTACAGGGCGTCGATAGCGTTTATGATTTGGTCTGGGCAGATGGTGAGTTTGGCCGTGTCACCTATGGCGATGTCTTTCATCAAAACGAGGTCGAGCAGTCTACGTATAACTTTGAGCACGCTGATGTGCCGATGATGGGTGAGATGTTTGATTTTTACGAGCAACAAGCAGACAAATTGGTCGATGCAGGATTGCCATTGCCAGCTTATGAGATGGTATTAAAAGCATCTCATGCGTTTAACTTGCTTGATGCACGCGGCGCTATTTCAGTGACTGAGCGTCAGCGTTTTATCCTACGTGTGCGTACGCTTGCTCGTAAGGTTGCCTTTGGTTATGTCGAAGCTCGTGCCAAATTGGGCTTCCCATTGGCTGATGAAGAGCATCGCCAAGCCGCGCTTGATAAGTATTTGCCAAAAGAAGACGTGTCAAAAGACAGCTTGGCAAAAGAAAATACTGACACTAACCAATCTACTAACGATAAATAGGAGCATCCCATGAGTACTATTCTATTTGAACTGGGGTGTGAAGAGCTACCTCCAAAGAGCCTAAAACCATTACGTGATGCACTACAAGCCAGTGTTACTGAGCAATTGACGGCAGCAGATATTACCTTTGATAGTATCAAAGCCTTTGCTGCTCCGCGCCGTCTGGCCATTCAGATTCAAGGTATTAGCGATAAGCAGCCTGATCGCACTGAGCAAAAACGCGGACCAGCGATTAAAGCAGCGTTCGATGCAGAGGGTAACCCAACACGTGCGGCCATGGGTTTTGCCAAAGGTTTGGGTATTGAAGCTAGCGAGCTTATAACGATTAATACCGATAAAGGTGACTATGTCGGTTTTGAGCAGACTATCCGTGGTCAAGCGACAACTGAGTTACTGCCTGCTATTTTCCAAACCGCGCTAGATAATTTGCCAATTGCTAAGCGTATGCGCTCAGGTGCTAGCCGTAACGAGTTTGTGCGTCCAGTGCAGTGGGCAGTATTGATGCAGGATGGTACTGTCATCGATGCCACTATCCAAGGTCATCAGACTGGTACGCAAACGCGTGGTCATCGCTTCCACAGCCCTGACTACCATAACATTGCTCATGCCAATGATTATGAGCAATTGCTAGACGGTCTAAAAGTAGTAGCAGATTTTGATAAGCGTCAAATGCTGATCAAAAACCAAGTCAAAGCTTTGGCAGATGAAGTCAATTCTGATGCCATCGTACCGCAAGACTTATTAGACGAAGTCACTGCATTGGTCGATTTCCCAATTGCGCTACGAGCAAGCTTTGAAGCGCGCTTTTTACAAGTACCGCAAGAAGCACTTATCTCGACCATGCAAGCGGATCAAAAGTATTTTTGCTTAACCGATAAGGCTGGCAAGCTACAGCCTTACTTTATCTTTATTACCAATATTGAGTCAAAAGACCCGAACCAAATCATTGAAGGTAATGAAAAAGTCGTGCGTCCACGTTTGGCTGATGCAGAGTTTTTCTTTTTACAAGATCAAAAGCAGCCGTTGTTTGCGCTCACAGAAAGCCTGAAAAATCGCGTGTTCCAAGACAAACTGGGTACGATTTGGGAGAAGTCTGAGCGTATTGCCAAGCTGGCAGCGTTCATTGCCACGTTGATGCAGCAGCAAGGCCACGATATCAATGTTGATGAAACCGTACGTGCGGGCATTTTATCTAAAGCAGATTTAGCCAGCTCGCTTGTCGGCGAATACCCTGAATTGCAAGGTATCGCAGGTACGTATTATGCGCGTCTAAATGATGAGCCTGAAGCGGTTGCTGCCAGTTTAGAAGAGCAGTATCTGCCGAAATTCAGTGGCGATGTGCTACCACAAACACCAATTGGTATTTGCTTAGCATTGGCTGATCGTTTGGATACATTGGTTGGGATTTTTGCGATTGATCAAGCACCGACAGGTTCAAAGGATCCGTTTAGCTTACGTCGTTCTGCTATTGGTATCTTGCGTATTTTGATCGAAAAGCAGTTGCCGATTAATCTGGTTGCGCTCGTTGAGCAAGCGATTAAAGGCTATAGTGATGCTGAAGGTAGTAAGATTGCCAAAATGGGTGATACCTTTACCCAAGTCATGGCATTTTTAAACTCGCGCTATCGTGCGATGTATACAGAGCAGGGCGTTAGCGTCGATACGATTCAAGCAGTGCAAGCGATTAACCCGCATATGCCGCTTGATTTTGATCAGCGTATCCGTGCAGTGCAAGCATTTAGCGAGCTGTCACAAGCGTCGATGTTGGCTGACTCAAATAAGCGTGTTGCTAATATATTGGCCAAGTCAGAAGTGAGCGTAGCTGATACAGTCGATGAAGCACTACTGTCTGAATCTGCTGAGCAAAACTTATATGCGAACGTGCAGCAAGCGCAGACAGTGGTACAACCATTGCTGGAGCAAGCGGACTATACGCAAGTATTGCAAACGCTGGCTAGCTTAGATGAGCCGTTGACCCAGTTCTTTGATCAGGTAATGGTCAACAGTGAAGATGCTGCGCTTAAAAACAATCGCTTGGCATTGCTAAAACAGGTTCGCGCCTTGTTCTTGACGGTAGCTGATATTAGCGAGCTACAGCTGTAACCCTGCTAAAACCTGATAGTTACTTTAACTTGATTATTGTTTTAAATTGACGGTTACTTTTGATAAAAAACCTGGCTTATCATGGCCAGGTTTTTTGTTATGCAGTTGACTGGTTTACTCATACAGTTATCCGTTAGATATAACCAGTCAATTAGTGCAATCAGCAATTAAACGGTAAAGGCATTGTATTATCGCTATTATTGACGGTAAAATTTATGCTATCAAAACGTCTTAAATAATCTTATTTAATAGATTTCATTATTTCTCACGTTTACCCGTAATCGAAGGAGCACTGCCGTGTTTGCTGTTATTATCGTCATCCTTATTATTTGGGCTTCAATGTGGGCTTTTTATAAGTTTATGTACCCGCGTGCACCTAAAAGCATGATGCCAAAAGAAGGGGATGTGACCACTCCGCGTCAGTGTAATTTCTGTGGCAACAGCTTGGCTGAATATCGCGGCGTACTCGAAACCAAACCAAGCACAGTTACCGATGGCAATGTTGAAGCGAACCAAGAATTGTTCTTTTGCAATTATGAACATCAGGCAGACTTTCATGCAGGCAAGACCTACACGCCTTATGCATAAATAAATAAATGATTGACCATAAAAAAGCGCCTAACTTTATTAACTAGGCGCTTATATGTTTAATACAATACGATGCATCTACAGAATAGAATGAGCATCCTTCATAATTTTATTGAGCAATGCCTCAGACTGTTTGTCTTTCTGCAAGCGATCTTCATCACTTCTTTGATTGGCATGGATTTTTTCATATAGGTTTAAGCAGCACAGTACCAGTATGCTTTCTTGGCTAAGGCTTGGCGCATCTCTTTTTAAATCGAGCGCATAGTTGTTGATATACGAAACCGCTGACAGTAGCTCTTCTTGCTCATGTACTGGACAAAATATTGGATAAGTAACCCCAGCAATCGCAATATCGACTTTTTTGATTTGTGGTTCTGGCGCTTTAGGTGTTTTGGTATTAGATTGTGCCATGGCGCTTGATATATTTGATGCTGCTGGTACTGTTTTTTGCGGTGGTACTGGCGCACTTGTTACTGGCACATTTGGCGCTTGAGTATTTTTCGGTTGTTTTTCTATCGATTTGCTTTGGTCATCGGTCATGATAAATCCTACAATGTCTGGTCAGTGAAATGAGTGATATCAGATTTTACAAATAGCATTTGGCAGTTTAATAAGTAGTACGTCTTTGCTATCTGTTACAAGTAAACGTTAGCCTTCTGCTTGATCGATACGAGTTAGGCGCTGTAATACGACTTGCGTACGCTCGGCTGCCAATTGGTTCTTCTTTTGCAGCTCACTGTTTTGTTGTTTGATATCGCTATACTGCTGCTTTAGCTCGTTATTGTGTTGTTGCAGCTCGCTGTTTTGTTGTTGTAATTGACTGATCTGTTTTTGCAGTTTGTCTTGTTCTTCACCGATCATATGGTGCGCTTCTGCAAGACTTTGATAGCGTTTATCGAGATCGTTCAGTTGTTTTTTGGCACCGTCACGTTCGTTATGACTGTTATCTAATTTGGTTTTTAGGGCGGCAAATTCTTTTGAATCAGTAACAGGGTGTTGTTTTAAGCTGCTAAGTTCAGCACTGACAAGCTGATACTGTTTTTTGATGTCGAGTACCATTTTTTCTAATATTCTAAGTTGATCATACATAGTCAGTTTTTATCCTTAACAAGTAAGCGTGAATGAATTTTGTTCGCTGTATTTAATAATGCCATAGGTGACCGCATAATATCTATATCAACAAAGTAATTACAAGCATCAGGCTTTGTCTTTTCACTTTTATTTATCGATGATTTGTCCATGACATTTTATCGCGACTATTTTTATTTTATGAGCAATAATCAATTACTAGGACATCTATTATGAATGACAATATCTCTGGCTGGAATACTTGGCTGACTGCGTTTGATGATTGGACTGACGTGTCTATCAGCGAAGTGCATGGCATGATGACAGGGCTTATGACGGCTTGTAATGCACCCGACGAAGCAACTTGGGCTAAGGTGTTTGAAGAGCTCAGCTTTGCTCCATTACCAGAGCTTGCATTGACCTTGCTGACAGAAGAAGCGGAAGACATCGTTTTTCAGCTAAAAGACAAAGATGATGCCTACGCGTACATGCCGCTCATCCCGGATGATGAACATGATTTATACGAGCGCGTGATGGCGTTGAAACAGTGGGCAAACGGTTTTATGACCGGTTTCGGTATTACTGATTGTGGTTTGACCAGTGAAGAAAACGAGATGCTATCTGATTTGGCTAAGATTGGCGCAATTCGTCTCGAAGATGATGAGGATTTTGAAGGTGGGGAAGAGTCTTATCTTTATATCTATGAGTTTGCTCGCATGGTACCCGTAAGCTTTGCCACGCGTAAACGTAAGGCTGTCAAAGATATCGCGCTCATCGCGGGTTTGTCTATCGATGCCAAAACAACCAAAGAGCTACAGGCAGAAGGTAAGTTACCAAAACCAATGCCGCCAGTGGTTGATGTGATGAATCATAACAATCCATCGTAAGGCAGCTCTGACACATCATAGTTCTGAAAATTGTAGTAAGGATATTTTATGATCCAAAATAATAGTAGTAATAGCGACAATGTCAGTAATAGCGATAATGTTGATAGTAGCAGCGATGTCCAGATGAAAAGTGTCGAACATCCTACTCAAAGCCTCGATTGGCTAACACGTCTCATCGCCTTTGATACGGTTAGTCGTCACTCTAATTTGGCTTTGATTAACGATGTAAAGTCTTATTGTGAGCAGTTAGGTTTGACGGTAGATTTGACCTTTAACGAGGCTAAAACCAAAGCCAATTTGTTTGTGACTGTACCGGCTGGCGAGAATGCTGATATTATCAATAACGGTCTGGTCTTATCAGGTCATACCGACGTTGTGCCAGTTGATGGACAAGCGTGGTCTTCAGAGCCGTTTACCGCGACGATACGTGGTGATAAGCTATACGGACGCGGTGCATGTGATATGAAGGGCTTTATCGCTTGTGCACTAACGGTATTGCCACAAGCCGTGCAGTTATCGAATAGCGGTCAGCTACGTCGTCCGTTGCATTTGGCATTGTCGTTCGATGAAGAGGTTGGTTGTTTGGGCGCGCCATTGATTTTGGCAGACCTAAAAGCACGTGGTATCACGCCTGATTATTGTATCGTCGGTGAGCCAACTAACATGGCTATGGTAGTCGCACACAAAGGCATCGCAGTTTATCGCTGCCGTGTACATGGCAAGTCGGCGCATTCTTCATTGATTGCACAAGGTGTCAATGCTATTAGCTACGCTAGCAGATTGGTCGGCTATGTAGATACGCTTGCTGAAGAGCTGAGCGCTCGTGATGATAACGATGCATTATTTACAGTGCCATATTCGACATTGTCAGTAGGGACCATACATGGTGGCACAGCGACCAATATCGTGCCCAACCTATGCGAGTTTACTTTTGACTATCGTAACCTGCCGCACATGACGCAAGACGATATACTAGCGCCAATTCAAGCCAAAGTCGCTGAGCTAAATGCCCAAATGCAAGCGCGCGCGCCAGAGACTGGCATTGAGCTGATGCAAGAAGAAAGCGTCCCCGCCATGACTGATAGTGATAGCGCTGAGTTGCAATCACTAATCGCTGCGCTGACAGGAGATGATGAGCGTCATAAAGTGGCTTATGCGACTGAAGGCGGTCAGTTTACCAATGCAGGTATCCCAACGATTATCTGTGGCCCTGGTAGTATTGAGCAAGCGCACAAAGCGGATGAGTATGTGGAGCTTAGTGAAATTGAACGCTGTGATGTGTTTTTAAAGAAGTTGTTAGATAGCTGTACGACTCAGCCGTCCATGTAATCGTAATTATTCAGAAGAAGGCATGTCGTTTCTTTAATGATTTCTGCGAGAATTTTTGATATATAGGTATAAGTGACACCGTCTTAATGGCGGTGTTTATTTTTTAGTCGCATATTTAAGTCGTATAGCCGTTTGTATTAGAACCATTTACACATGACAAAGTAGGGGTGGGTTGATGTCTTGGCATCTGTTTGCAGTGTTTTTCGCAAGTACGTTTTTTATCTCAGCGACCCCTGGTCCTAATATGCTGCTAGCGTTTCAGTATGGCATGAACTATGGCGTCAAACGAACCTTATGGACGCTAGCAGGTCTGAGCCTTGGCTTGTTTGTATTACTGCTATCGACACTGCTTGGATTGGATGTAATCAGTCGCCAGTCACCGTGGTTACTGACCATTATCAAAGCCGTGGGTGCGGCATATTTAATCTATTTGGGTATCAGCTCTTGGCGCGATGCTGGCGACGGTAGCTTGATGAGCGATGCTAAAGAGTTGAGTGCAGAGGTAGCAGCAGACTATGCTGCCACTGATGGATTGCCTACACCACAGCCGCGTTCGCTCTCTAGTGCTGCTACTAAAATAGCACCGAGCAATACGACCTTGTTTCGTACTGGTGTTTGGGTGTCATTATCTAATCCGAAAGCTATCTTGTTCTTTGCTGCTTTTTTTCCTAAATTTATCAATTTTAGTGCGCCACTATGGCCACAATATGTCCTATTGACCATTGGCTTGTTTTTGAGCGAAACGATTTGGCAAATCGTATATACGCTAGGTGGTAAAAAGCTGGCAAGCTGGCTCGATGTTGGTAATCGCTTAGCTTGGCTCAATCGTGGATGTGGGGTAATATTTATAATTATCGCTGCTGCCCTATTGGCTGAAGTGATAAATAGTTTTATAGCTTAAAAACTACCGATACGATTTTAAATCAAAGTGATTAATTAAACACACGTTTATTAAATTATTTTCTATACAAACCAAATTAATTATTGACTTTAATTTTTAAATCGTTATTATTATCTCATTGATTTATATTGCTTATCTTTCATAAGCGATAAATCGTTTCAATTAACCTGCTATTGTCGCCCTGACATTGGCCACAACCTATGGAGGAATCATCGTGTCCTATATAACTACCAAGACGTTTTTAGAGATTAAATGTGTAAACCACATGACAGCAATGACACCTTCGAAAAGGTTTGGCTAAATTTTTATATAAGCTATTGAGTGATATCCCATCTATCGATATCAACGAATAGCTTTCTGTATCTACTTGCGCTATCTCTTTTCTAGGTCTACTGTGCCAAATTTGCTTTGCGATTGTGCTAAGCTATATTGCACCTGCTGTTATCTGTTTACCTAACATTTTTCTTTACCGTTACTGCCAATGAATCGTTTCAGGCTATGATTTAGCTAAAGCTTTTCTATGCGTATAATATTTACGCTGTGGCCGACGGTTTTGATCTATATTATATTTCTTTAAAATGTCC
>NZ_PJBF01000063.1 GCF_002836505.1 Psychrobacter sp. Choline-02u-9 | reverse complement strand
CTCTGAAAGTCTTTGATGTCATCAAAGCTTTTCATGCTACCAGCCATTTGCTCGGCCAGTTTTTTAATGTCAGATTGAGTAGTCATTGCTTATTCTCCTGTTAATGGATTATAAGCAGTTACACAGTTTTTAGGAAACTCCCGCCCATGAAAACACTATTTAATTCTAACTAGCTTCTAATTAGAAGGCCTGTTTTTCTAATTAGAACTATCGGACAACCTTACTCCATAAACTAGCAACCATAAGCCGTACAATCAAGTTACGGCAAATATGGAGCTAGATACATGAAACAGAGAAATCATATCCCAACTAAGCCAAAACAGAAGCCATCTCAATATCAGCCTAAATGGCAGCTCTCTCTACTTAAAGCGGTAGTTAGCATCCTATTACCCTACCTGCTATCACCGCCTGATATCAGCATTCATATCCATCACATTAATATCATATTTTAGCGCCAAAAAGCTTAGCACTACCTTAGCTGATACTTGTCATCTATAGACTTTTATAGAGCGAGCCGTTAGGGTAAATGCTACACCTTCACACTGGTTTATCCTATGTCCGATCCTGTCAATCAGCCCACACCTAATCGCCTCATAGTTAACTCACCTTGGGAACGTTACCGCCGACCCTATGTGCGCGATTTGGCTTATGTGTTGGCATGTCCCAATGTTTTGACACAATGGCTAGACTTTGCGCCGCATCAGAGTACACATACGGTTGCCGTGCATAGCGCACAATTTTGGCAGACACAGTTTGAGGCATATGAGCAACGATTAACAGAGCTAGATACCACTGCCGCCTATCAAGAGCTGACTCGCTATTTACTCAAACGCCCTAGCCCCAATCGACTGGGGTTTCATTTTGAAGGCTTACTGTCATTTTGGTTAGAGGATGGATTTGTGCGCAAGCTGCATCCGTATGAGACACTGGCTAGCAATGTGCAGCTCTATAATGGTAAGCAGACAACTGGCGAGCTTGATTTGATCTTGTATAACCATGCAGAACAGCTGGTTGAGCATTGGGAGCTAGCCATTAAGTTTTTTATGGGATCAGCACCTTTTGAACCTGTGAACTGGGTTGGGATTAACTCCAATGATAATCTACAGCGCAAAATGACACATATGCAAACCAAGCAGTTTCGAGCCGTGTGGGTAGATACGGAAAATCATGGACAGGTAAAAATTGATAAGCGTTATGGCGTGATCAAAGGGCGATTCTTTTTACCGATTAATACAACTGATTGCGGCGATTATGATTGGCCATATTGGCTAACGCCGAGCTTTCCGATACATGAGTGGTGTGATAAAAGAGACATGGCAAGTCTTGCAACGATTGACACTAAAGCTTTGCGAGCCGCGCATTATATTGAGTGGTTCACCAAGCGCGACTTTTATGATGGGCGAACTGCTCATGATGGTCACCAGCAGCCGATAGTTTGGTCAGATAGCGAGCTACCTAAGACAGGTTTATATTTTGAAGGTAATCGACCAATCGTTATTTATCCAAGGCAGTCAGACCAGATCGATGAATAAATTTAGCTAACCTAAAATTTTAAAATGAAACTGCTTGGATAATGTTTTAGCCTTAACAATCGAGCAGCTTTCACAGAATGCTTAATAACTCTCAATCACTTGCATTAACTCATATCTAAGCATATCGGCACTCGGCATACGCTCAGCATGGAAGCGCACCATCGCAATACCTGCACTGGCAAGCGCCTTATCTTTTTTATCATCCGCTTTTTGGCGGGCTTTACTACTATGCGTCCAGTCATCAAGCTCGATAGCGACCAAAGTAGTCTGAGCATCGACATCCACAATCACATAGTCAACGCTCTGACGGCAAATACGATTGAACCAAAAGCTACGCTCTGATGTCTCACTACTATTGGCTTCAATGATCCGTGACAGCTGTACTTGGACAAATATGTGATACTCCGGCAGCGCATTTTTTAACTTATTAAAAAATATTACTTCCGTATCGGTCATGATTGGCATCGGCGCAAATGGCCAAATAGCCAAATCATCACCGCGCACAGGTTTTGGATCAGGCTCAACGACGGGGCGCTTCGTCAGTAGTGTTGGTAGCAGCTTCGGTAACGTAATCAGCCCTAAAAACCCAACGGCCAATATTAAAAATATAACACCAAACGACATGGTTCTACCTTATACAATATGAGAGTGATGGGCTAATTGTTATTATTAATAGCAATTAATAATGCGCCAACCACGACAAGGCAACCTATATAGGCTGACAGGTTATACAACAACAGATTATAAAAATGGCGCTCATCTTAACTAAGGCTACGCCAATCAGCAATCTATAAAACAAAAAACACGACAGTATTTGTCGTGTTTTCATATAAAGTAGATCAAAGCCGAATCGAGACCGTTAGAAACGCTCTAGCTTAACGCCAGTAAAGCACCCAAGCGCTGGTCGTATTTACTTTAGGGTCACTATTGATTTTATCTTTTAATGCTAATGCTGCGACTTTGCCACGTTCAGGCCCAACTACGACACGCACTCCACGACTAGTGGCACTGGTCTTGACTTGATAACCTGCTGCTCGGAACTTTTTCGCTAACTCATCCGCTTTGGCTTGGTCGTTTGCTAAAGCTACTTGCACCCCGAAGCTACCTTTAGCGTCTGTTTCTTTGACTTCTTTACGCGCTTCACTCAGTTTTTGCTGCGCTTCACGTTTTGCATCGGCAGATTTCTTCGCTAGCGCTTCTTCTTGTTGGCGCTTCTTCTCACGTGCTTGCTCAGCGGCAGCCGCTTCACGTTCTAAATGTTGTACCTGTTTGCTCGATGGGATGGTGATACTTTGACCCAGTTGTAGCGCTGCCGATGGTGATAAGTTGTTGGCTTGAGCCAATACTTCTACAGGCATGTTGTATTGTCTTGCCAGTTTGATGAGTCCATCGCCTTTCTTGATTTGGTATTCAGAAGGCGATTTTGGTGGCTCACTTTTAGCCGCTTCAGCTGCTTCTCTTTTTCTCTCAGCCGCTGCTTGGGCTTCAGCCTGCTTTTTTGCTTCGGCTAGTTTCTCTGCCTCCGCCTGTTTTTTACTCTCGGCAAGTTTTTTGGCGGCCGCTTGCTCTTTTATAGCCGCTTGCCTTTGAGCTTCTTGTTGCTCTTGAGCCGCTTTTTGCTCTTGAGCCGCTTTTTGCTTCTCTGCTTCGCTAGACTTTGTAGTATCAGTAGTAGACTGACTCTCATTACGAAGCTGAACCGTTAGGTCTGTAGCAACGTCTTTTGTAGCCTCTGTACTGCTGGTGTCATCAATAGCTGGCGCACTATTATCAACATATTGCTGGCTCTCAGCACGTGCCTTAGCCAATGCTTCTGCTTCTGCAACTTCCTGCTCTGTCAGAAACTCTTTTGCACGTTTTTCTTGCTCTGCAACGCGGGCTGCACGTTCTTTTTGCTTTTGCGCAAGGATACGTTTTTCTGTTTCGATATCAGTTGTGAGCGGCTGCGGAGACTCTTGCTCCGAGCTTAGTTTGTCAACCATCGCTGACATCGGCTCTGGCTGATCGCTATCACCAATCTGTTGCACCATGGCGTATAGCATCACGCTACCGCCGATAATCATCCCAATGCCCAATAAGGCTTGTCTCGAAAAGTTCATCCGTTTACGTCTCTTAGTTGGTAATAAGGTTGATTGAGCGGCGCAGCGACTATCTTAAAGCAGTATATCCAATCGCTTTAATCATGATCTCTTACCGCCAGTTACTGTCAGTTAATGCCATCAGGGTTCAAAATTTATACCGACCATCTTCTACTGGTCTGGCAAATCATTTTGATTATAAAGCATATTTTTCATGCTGTCTGCCATCAGGCTATGACTAAGATTAACATTAAACAGGCACTACTTTAACTTAAATTATCATACGCTAAGGGCACTTAACGCTTCCCCGATCGTATGAAACGAGCCACATACGACGATAAGGTCTTGCGGCTGGCTCGCCTCTATCACTGCATGGGTCGCTATATGCAGACCATCAAACTCATATATATTGGTGCTATCAACATATTTGGCCAAGACATCTTGCAGCTGTTCAGTAGTCGCGGCACGAGGGTAATCAATCTCAGCGATAAACCAGTCACTAATCGGTAAGCCTGCTTGGGTTAAGCGCTGCACAACCTTATCAATATCTTTATCACCTAACATAGAAAATAGCATTTTTATCTTTGGTGTAGGGATATCCGCTGAGCTATCTTGATTACTTTGCTTGGCTACATGCTGCTGCCAAAACGGTGATAGCTGGGCTAATAAGAACTCAACGCCTTGCTCATTATGCGCCACATCAAATAACCAATGGCGGCTATGGTTCTCACGATAATCGAAGCGACCTGCCAGTTTAACAGTTTGTAGTGCTTGCTCAATCGCATTGATACCCACATCTAATGGACTTGCTAATACTGCTGATAATGCATTGGTCGTGTTAGTTAACGATAACGCAGGACGTGGTAACTGCAAGGTAACCGCCGCATTACTGTATTGCCAAGTCGTTGAATCAATATCGTGGTAGCTAAAATCTTGTCCTATTTGATAGCAAGTTGCCTGCTGGGTATCGATGGATTTTTGCACGCTGGCTGGCATCTCAGTAGCACCATAAATCAGAGGAATGCCGTTGCGCAAGATACCTGCTTTTTCGCGGCCAATATCCTCGACATTGTCACCCAACCAGTCAACATGATCGATGCCGATATTGGTAATGACTGCCATGTCAGGATCAATAATATTGACCACATCTAGGCGGCCACCTAACCCTACTTCTAATACCCACACGTCACAGTCTGCCTCAGCGAATATCAATAGCGCCGCTAGTGTAGTCATCTCAAAGAAAGACAACGTCAACTCACACTGTAAACGCGCTGCCTCTACTTTGCTAAAGGCCTCAATCAGCGTCTGGTCGCTGACCATCTCGCCATTGATACGTACACGCTCATTGAAGGCGCTAAGATGTGGCGACTGATATAGCGCCGTCTTGTACCCTGCGGCTTTACACATTTCGGCAATGACAGCAGTTGTAGAGCCTTTGCCATTGGTACCTGCCACAGTAAATACATAAGCGTCATCTTTAGCTGACTGCACCACACCTAACGCTTCTGCAACAGGCAATACACGTGACAATCCCATATCGATTGCAGATACATGAATCTGCTGCATATAATCGAGCCATTCAGTTAGGCTAGCACTTTCATTAGGACTATGGGCGTTGGGGCTGCGAAGGTCAGACATGGATAAAACCTATATAAAATTTAATAAGAGATAAAAATATATGTGCTAGCTAAAACCAAAAATAGCACTTACCGTGCAATGACGATAAATGCTATTAGAGGGTCTTGCATATGCAGTAGATGTTAGCACGCAGCTAAGTCATTATGCACTCAATAAATGATTCATTATACTGAGTCATTTACCTTATCGAGCATCTCATTTTACTGAGCATCTACATTTGGTACGCGGCATAGTTTTGCAAGCAGACGATAAATCGTATCGATTAGCTGATGACGATGTACTACTTCATCCACCACACCATGCTCTAATAAGAACTCAGCGCGCTGGAATGGCTCTTCTAGCGTCTCGCGTACAGTCTGCTCGATCACACGCTTGCCCGCAAATCCTATCATCGCTTTTGGCTCTGCTAAATGAATATCACCAAGCATCGCAAGGGATGCGGTCACGCCGCCATAAACAGGATTGGTCAATACCACAATATAAGGAATCCCAGCGATTCTTAGACGCTCAATCGCTGCTGCCGTGCGTGCCATTTGCATCAACGATAGCAGGCCTTCTTGCATACGTGCACCGCCAGAAGCAGCAAAGCAAACCAAAGGTACTTTTTGCTCTAGGGCTTTTTCAGCTGCTTGGACAAAACGATCGCCAACGACCGAGCCCATTGACCCGCCCATAAAACGGAAGTCAAAAGCACAGGCGACGATATCAAGGTTACGCAGCTTGCCATACATAGCAACCAACGCCTCAGACTCACCTGTTTTTTCTTGTGCTTCACTCATACGCGCAGGATATGGCTTACTATCCACAAAGCTCAATGGATCTTTTGCCGTAAACTCTTGTCCTGTCTCGCCGTCTACTTGATCAAGTAACCAGTTCAGGCGCTCACGAGCACTCATCGGTAAATGATGATCACAATGCGGGCACACATAACAGTTAAAAATCAGCGCTGTGTTGGTAATCATCGAATGACAATTGCTACACTTAGTTGACGGTTCAGTCTCTACCGCAGACAGTGGCGCAGTCAAATGCTGCTTGATGCCTGGGATAGGACGGTTAAACCATGACTGCCTATCCGTATTGCTGTTTGGCGCGGCTTTAGCAGTATTATTATCGGGTTTTGTTATTGTATCAGTCATATTATTTGCCATCATAAAAGGCTTATTGACAAGTTTGCTCATTCGCTTGTCATTGAGAGTTTAATGGTTGTCTAAACAAAGCGTCTAATACAGTCATAACATGAGCAGTCATGCGACATACTGATAAATAAATCTCGTATGTCGGTAATTTGATTATGCGCTTGTTGATAGATAATGTATTTGCCAATCAAAATGACAAATAAACCACTGCTATCAGACACCATATAATAGTGATGTTAGTTTACACTCGTAAACTAATTTTAGCAAAGTCATTTAGTATTGTCTTCACGTAAAGCTTTTAAGTAAAGTCTTTAGGTAAACAATAGCTGCGATTTGACTTTGCTGTTTCAAATAACTATCTCTTCAAGTAACAACAATATGAAAGCAATAGCTATTAGGCGCTTAAGCTGTCTAACGCTTCACGTAGCTCATCCATTTTTGCCATGATGTTCTGCTGTGCATTTGCAACCGTAGCGGTATCGTTGGCATCGATATCGGCAAAATTCTGTACCAAGGCACTACCGACGATAACGCCATCTGCATGAGTACCGATCGCTTTTGCAGAAGCACCATCACGGATACCAAAGCCGACGCATACTGGCAAGTCTGTTTCTGCTTTGATTGCTTGTACTTGAGTTGCTACATCGTCAGTATCTAGCGTGGCTGAACCAGTCACACCTTTTAGTGATACATAATAAATATAGCCGCCACAATGAGTCAATACTTGCTCACGGCGCTCAGGTAAAGTGGTTGGTGATAGCAAGAAAATCTCATTCATCGAATGATCGGTCAAATGCTGAGTGAAGCTGCCCGCTTCTGCTGGTGGCAAATCTACCATCAATAAACCATCAACGCCTGACTGCTCGCATAGCGCGACAAAGTTGTCATAGCCGATGATTTCAACAGGATTAAGATAGCCCATTAGGATAATTGGCGTTTGCGTATCTGTTTGACGGAACTCTGCAACCATCTTCAATGCATCACGAGTACTCGTACCTGCTGCTAATGCACGCTCGCCAGCCAACGCTACAGTTGGGCCATCGGCCATTGGATCAGAGAATGGTAAACCGACTTCGATCATATCGGCGCCGTGTTTCACTAAGTCGTGCAACAGACCTACAGTAGTGGTTGGATTAGGATCGCCTGCCATCACATAAGGAATCAAGGCTTTTTTGTTTTGTGATTTTAAGGTTTCAAAGGTACTTTCAATTCTGGTCATAGTGGTCTCTTAATTGTTATAAACTGGCTTGTTTGACCTTTCATTTAATAATCTATATTGAACAATAAGAGGTCAAACAATTTTTCTTATAAAGAAGAATCTAGTAACTTATAAATTTGATAACTTATAAAGATACTCGTTACTACAACTCAATCCCTTCTGCCTTCATCACTGAATGCAGATCCTTGTCACCGCGACCTGACATATTAACGATAATCGTCTGATCAGGCGTCATGGTTTTAGCCAGTTTCAATGCATAAGCGACGGCATGAGCAGTTTCAAGCGCAGGGATAATACCTTCTTTGCGAGTTGCCTCATGAAAGCCTTCCAATGCTTCTTTATCCGTACAGCCGACATACTCAACACGCTTCATATCTTTTAGGAAGCTATGCTCTGGACCGACACCAGGATAATCAAGACCCGCTGAGATAGAATGCGTCTCTTGAATCTGACCATCATCATCTGCCATTAGGTAAGTACGGTTACCATGTAGTACGCCAATACGGCCAGCAGCCAATGGTGCTGAATGACGACCTGACTCGATACCATCACCCGTTGCCTCGACGCCATACATTTTAACGTCAGTATCGTTTAGGAAGTCAAAGAACAAACCAATAGCGTTTGAACCACCACCCACACAAGCGACCAATGCATCAGGAAGCTTGCCTGTTTTTTCTAAATGCTGGATACGGGCTTCTTTACCAATAATCGCTTGGAAATCACGTACCAATAGCGGATAAGGATGCGGTCCTGCCACCGTACCGATAATATAATACGTGCTATCGACATTGGTTACCCAGTCACGCATGGCTTCGTTCATTGCGTCTTTGAGCGTACGTGAGCCAGAGGTTACTGGCACAACTGTCGCACCAAGCAAACGCATACGATAGACGTTCATTTTTTGACGCTCGACATCGTCCGCGCCCATATAGACGATACACTCTAGCCCTAAACGAGCAGCAATCGTTGCCGTCGCGACACCATGCTGTCCTGCGCCAGTCTCAGCGATGATACGTTTTTTGCCACACATCTTGGCAAGCAGTGCTTGTCCGATGGTGTTGTTTACTTTATGCGCACCAGTATGGTTTAGGTCTTCGCGTTTGAAGTAAATTTGCGCACCGCCAATCTCATCGCTTAAACGCTTAGCATGATACAGCGGCGTTGGACGACCGACATAATTGACCAAGTCGTTGTGATACTCCTCCCAGAATGCTGGATCTGCTTTGACCTTGGTATAAAGCGTTTCTAGCTCCTCTAGAGCAGCCATTAGCGTCTCAGAGACAAAACGTCCCCCATGTACACCGAAATGACCGCGCGCATCAGGATACTGGTTAAAGTCCTGTACGTTTTCAGGATTGTTAAAGGTATTAACCGATTGTGCGGTAGCAGATAAATCTTTGTTCTCGACATGACTCATGATAATTCCTACTGTAATAAGTGGTATTTTTTAGATAACTTTAGATAACTAGAGAGAAAATAATAAAAGGGATAATAATCTAATAAGATTTAAGCAGAAAAATCGGAATAACGATCAACTAAGCAGATTACGTATAGCAAATAGCTAGATACAAACCCATTTAGATGGCGCCAGTGACCGTAGCGTTTTGCCATCGATCACGCTTGACCGCTTTCATAAAGGCACGCATTTTGGCAGCGTCTTTTTTACCTTTATCAACCTCAATACCACCGCTCACATCGACGCCATAAATAGGCAAATCTAATGTCGCAGCAACATTGTCAGCATCGAGCCCACCAGCCAAAACGATCGGTAGTGCGCTGTCATATGGAATGAGACTCCAGTCAAAACGTGCGCCTGTACCGCCATACTTATGCTGATGATAAGCATCCAATAAAATAGTACTGGCACCTGCGGTCGCAAATTGATTAATTTGGGCGCGAACGCTATCGAGACTGTCTTGCTCTGTATTGATACGCAATGCTTTGATCCAACGTTTATTGACCATACCTGCCAGCTGTTGGCACTGCTCAGGCGTTTCATCACCATGGAACTGGATAATATCAAAAGAGACGTTGTTTGCTAATTTGAGCAGCTCATCTTCAGGCATATTAACTACCAAGGCCACCACGCTGACAAAAGCAGGTACGGCAGCACTCAGGGTTTGCGCCTGCGCTATCGTGACTGCACGTGGACTTGGTGGATAAAACACCAAACCCACTGCATCTGCACCTAGCTGTGCCGCAGTCTGTATATCACTAAGCTGAGTAAACCCGCAAAACTTAACGTGCATTTTGTGACCTTGCGTTTCATCGTACTGAATATGACACCGATTATAGCGGCATCAGATAAGTTCAAGCTAAAGATAAATCGTTAGATGTGATGAGGTTTTGTTAACCTAACGGCAAAGCCATTGCATCCAAAAACTTATCCTAGCATACTTTTATCCTTAGTTTTGTTTATGATTGCGATTGATTAATATAGGGATACTTTGATGTCTAAGACTGCACAGACAGCCGCTACTGATACTGATACTGATACTGGCGACAATGCTACTAGCAAAAATCCACCGCATTACTTGATGTGGTTTCGTCGTGACCTACGTATCCATGACAATACCGCTTTAGCAGCGCTTTGTGAACGTGCAAAAGAAGACGACGCTTCAGTGTCTGCCATATTCTTTTTAACCCCTGAGCAGTGGCAAGCGCATGATACGTCCCTTGTACAAGTTGATCATATTGCTCGCACGCTACCTATCTTAGCCAATGACTTGCAATCAAACCTGAATATCACTTTAACAGTACAGCTCTGTCCAAGCTTTGCTGACTGTATAGAGGCGCTCACGACTTTATGCAATGATAATGAAATTAGCTGCGTCATGGCCAATCACGAGTACGAAGGCAATGAGATTGATCGTGATGAACAATTAAGCAAACAACTTGCAAAAGGCGATATCGAGTTCGTGCGCTGGCATGACCAATGCATTTTGCCACCGCAAACTATCACGACCAATGATGGCGATAGCATGTATAAGGTCTTCACCCCATTTTATAAAAAATGGCGACATACGTTGGACGTCAGCACCATTCAAATGCATGAAGTACCCACAGTGGATAGCGATTATAAAATCAAACTACCATCATCGCAAACGTTTGCCAATACAATCGACGATATCAAAGCACTAAATGAAAAAATGCTGAGTGACTACCAGCAGACATTAGAGAAGAACGACTCCTTGCAGCATATCGATATGACAGCTCAGCTTGACCAAGCAAGAGACGCCTATCCTGCAGGTGAGTCGGCCGCTTGCCAGCGTCTAGAGGCATTCGTCGATGATGATATCAATAATTATGATGTGAGCCGTGATGTCCCCCATTTGCACGCAACCAGCCAGCTATCGGCTTACCTTACCATAGGCTCTATCAGTCCTAGATTATGCTATCTACAGGCGAGCAAAGCACAAGAAAAACTACACGGCAATGACGGTGATAATGAAGACATCAATCGTTGGATAAGCGAGCTTGCGTGGCGAGATTTTTATCGCCATGTACTGGTCGAAAAACCAAACCTGATCCGTCATAAGGCTTATAAAGAAGAGACTGACACTAAGGTTAATTGGTCATATGACAACGATGATTTTGAGACATGGTGCACTGGTAAGACAGGCGTGCCATTGGTCGATGCAGCAATGCGTTGCTTAAATGCGACAGGGTTTATGCATAATCGCCTGCGAATGGTCACCGCGATGTTTTTGACCAAAGACTTGTTGATTGATTGGCGCTTGGGTGAGCGCTACTTTATGCAGCAACTGATAGATGGGGATTTTGCGTCCAATAACGGCGGTTGGCAATGGAGCGCGTCGACAGGTACGGACTCAGCGCCCTACTTCCGTATTATGAACCCCTTTAGCCAAGCCAATACGCACGATTCTAAAGCTCTGTTTATTAAAACTTGGCTACCAGAGTTAAAAGATATTCCTAACAGTATCTTACATAACGAAGATAAGATGCGTAAAGAATTGGCAAAAGGTGGTAAGTTTGCCGATGTCGACTACCCTGCGCCGATGGTCGAGCATAAATCAGCACGCAAGCTAGCTATCGCCGAATTTAAAAAAGAAGCTTAATTTTAGAAAACAACCAGCAGGCTAGCTATTGGTAGTGACTGGCAACTGACATGCACCTGCACCCTGAGTGGTAACCGTCACTACCGCTCCCGTGAGTGCAAACAGCTGCTGCAATTGGGTTTGCGCATTTTGCAATGCCATATTCATGACATCACCTCGGCAGGCACGCTCAAGCACTTCTTTTTTTGCCATGGTCTGTGCTTGTGCCAATATCTTAGGATCGACTTGCATCATGCCAAAAGCGCCTGTCTGCCAGTCATAGATCTCGATATCATCTAAATATACTGAAAATATCTCTGTAGGCGGTAAGGTAATATTGATTTGTGGCATGGCTGAAGCAGGTGAATTATTCGCTGCTTGCTCATCCTCTGCATCAGTCATAGTCTGAGTAGGCTGAATGACCTGCACCATCTCAGGCGTCAAAGCACTCAGATCAACGCCTGCCTCTACGCGACCATGAGCGATAAACAGCGCTTTTTGTTCATCTTGCCATAACTTCATCCAACTCCCCGGACGCTCACTCGTAATCACTGTATCGACACTGAATGCGACAGTATGTAAGCGATTTAACTGCTGAATTTGCGTAACCACGCCTTCGCGAGTAATAGTTTCTATCGGCGCTTCTTCTGGTTTGTTTTGCGCGCTATAAATAGCAAAGGCAATCGCTGCTAGACCGCCGATAAGTAATATCACCCACGACATTGTCGCAATAGGACGTTTCGCAGGCTTTTGAGTGGTATTAGCGTTATTCATATCAGGATTATCCATAGAAGCTACCTTTATAATGTTGCATCGTTTGGTAAGGCTAAGAGCGTTGTAAAAATAGAACAGATGCTTAGTCTATAGATGCGACTATTGTGCAGTAACTTCAAGTAATGGCTACCATTCCTCTACATAACTTTATCCATAAACCTCTACGCAACCACCTCAATAAACTGTTGCCAAAATAAGCAGTACTTTCGCTATAAAATCATATGAATAGTTCAATTATTTATCCCTTATTGAACCCTTTGCGTCACGTTCGGTCTGAAAAGACAAAAAGTCATTGCGTCTTAGGCGAACTTTACCTAACATAGTCAGATTGTATGAATAAAATGTCAGTCTTGAAGCATTTATCAGGGTTTTGACCTGAATATATTGCGTTTTTGGCATATTGATACATCAAATCAAATTTGCCTCTCTTTTCTGAGAGTGGTTTTTACTGATGTGCTTTGTATATAAGCAGATTGGTAACTAGGAAATACCCTAGATTATTGCTAAGTGATAAAGGTAAGCTTGCGGCGGCAATGAAACGATTAGCCATACGCTCAACATCCTACTATTTCTTATTTTTTTATCGTTGATAAGGTTACGCTTTATTTATGAAAGCCAGTCAATTTTTATTTGCCACACTAAAAGAAACCCCAAGTGACGCCGACATTGCCTCAAGCCAATTGATGGTGCGTGCTGGTCTTATCCGCAAGATTGCTTCTGGATTGTATATTTGGTTGCCTATGGGTCTGCGCGTCTTACAAAAGGTCGAACGTATTGTTCGTGAAGAGATGCAAAACGTTGGTGCACAAGAAGTGCTTATGCCGATGACTCAGCCTGCTGAACTTTGGCAGACGACCGGACGTTTTGATGATTATGGTCCTGAGTTATTACGCTTCAAAGACCGTCATGATCGCGACTTTGTACTTGGTCCAACGCATGAAGAAGTCATTACCAATCTAGCACAAGGCGAGCTACGTAGTTATAAACAGCTACCGATTACCTTCTTTCAGATTCAAGGTAAGTTCCGTGATGAGATTCGTCCACGCTTCGGTGTGATGCGCGCCCGTGAATTCACCATGAAAGATGCTTACTCTTTCCATGTGGATCAAGCCTCATTGGCCAAGACCTACCATGATATGTATGACGCTTATACACGCATCTTTACCCGCTTGGGCTTAGATTTCCGTGCGGTACAAGCAGATACAGGCTCTATCGGTGGTTTTGCCTCACATGAGTTCCATGTATTGGCAGATAGCGGCGAAGACGATATTGCATTTTCGGACTCATCTGACTATGCAGCCAACGTAGAGCTAGCAGAGTCTGTCAGCACCGCTGAGCGTCAACCACCAAAAATGGAGCGTGAAGACGTTCTAACCGAAGGCATGACCAGCTGCAAAATGGTTGCTGAACACTTGGATATCCCGTTAGAAACGACGGTTAAAACCTTGATCGTTCATGGTCATACCGAGAATGATGAGCCACAACTGATTGCTATCGTGTTGCGCGGCGATCATCAGCTCAATACTATCAAAGCTGAGAAAATCGAAGAAGCCAACGTACCATTGACGTTAGCATCTGACGAAGAGCTAAAAGCGGCAGGCCTACACAAAGGCTATATCGGTGTTAATTTAGATATGCCTGTATTCGTTGATCGTTCAGCAGCTGCGTTGTCAGATTTTGTTTGCGGTGCTAATGAAGTGAACAAACATACTATCGGTATGAACTGGGCACGTGATACTCGTATTACTCGCATCGTTGATGTGCGCAATGTACAAGAAGGCGACCCTTCTCCTGATGGTAAAGGTAGCCTAAAAATCAAACGTGGTATCGAAGTTGGTCATATCTTCCAGTTGGGGGATAAATACTCACAAGCGATGAACTGTACTGTTTCTGGTGAAGATGGCAAACCTGTTACCTTGATGATGGGCTGTTATGGTATTGGCGTTAGCCGTATCATTGCCGCTGCTATCGAGCAGAACAATGATGAAAACGGCATCATGTGGCCAAAAACGCCAACGGTTGATGATTCGATCTCTCCTTTTGAAGTCGCCATCATCCCGATGAAGTCTAAAGAAGAGACGGTCATGCAGACGGCAACCGCCCTGTATGAAGAGTTAAAAGCTCAAGGCATCAACGTACTACTGGACGATCGTAACGAGCGCCCAGGCGTTAAGTTTGCTGATCTTGAATTGATTGGTATACCGCATCGTATCGTCGTCTCTGATCGCAACTTGGCGGAAGGCAAGTATGAGTACGTCAATCGCCGTGAAGCTGAAAAGCAAATGCTAAGCCGTGAAGAAGTCATGGCAAAAGTAAGCGGTAAATAGTCTTGTAATTAAAGACTATATAACAGAAAGCGCCTATCTCATCATGTGAGATAGGCGCTTTTTTGTTGGCTTAAAAACTATTTAACATTGTATTCTTATGAACATTGTATTTTGAGCGAGAACTTACTGGCGGATTAGGCGGCTTGGCTTAGGCAATAGACTGATATCACTGACACGGCATGGATTGATATCGATACCACCGCGGCGCGTATACCATGCCCGTACCATTAGCTCACTTGGCTGATAGTATTGGCTCAAATCAGCAAATATCTGCTCAACACACTGCTCATGAAAACCATTGTGCTGACGGAAGCTCAATATATAACGCAGCATACTTGCATTATTAAAAGGCTTATCAGTCGTAATCGATACGGCCAACGTACCCCAATCTGGTTGATTGGTCACTGGGCAATTACTACGCAGTAGATTGGAATAAAAGGTATAGGGCTGCATACCCTCATTTGCCACACTTCTACTACTCGCCTCTATTTCTTCGCTAGCACTCAGCAATGACGCGTCAGGATGTTCAGTTAATGCAACTTTATCCGTGTTGCCTGCCAATGCTTCATCAATACAAACACCCTCAGGCTGAGCAATCAACAATTCCGTTTCGTTACCATTTAAATCATCGTTTAGACCAAATAACGCTACCTGTACGTCTGCTTGCAAACAAGCTGATAGGTCTTTCGCAATCAACGCTTGTACGTCGTTCCAACTGGCGAACTCGGTAAAGTTAATACTATTCAAATATAACTTAAGCGATTTTGATTCTACGATAGACGGTGAGCTAGCAGGAATGCTAAAGCGTGCGATAGCCACTTGCGAGATACCTTGCGGATTTAACCAAGATATCTCAAAAGCCTGCCACCAATCGACACCAACGGTTAGCTTATCGTCTTGCCAACCAATCGCATTACGCCCCATGCTACGCGCAATCGGATATAGCGTTTCTGGGCTATACTCAGTTGGATAGTCTGTGGTTTGCTCACCCAAGATACCGTGAATACTCATCTGTCTTCCTAATATTAAACCGTTTAAAATTTGCTCTAAATAATATGCTTAGCGAATAATACACACTACAAACGTACACGTGAACCGTTACTTAGCAAGCGATAGGCGATGGTATAAAATATCGCACAGAACACAAAAATAGCCGCCATTGAATACCAAACATTGACATCAGAATATCCAAGAATACCGTAACGGAACGAGTTAACCATATAGACGATAGGGTTTAATAGCGAGATATTTTGCCAAAATGGTGATAAGTTTTCCATCGAATAAAACACGCCGCCCAAATAGGTCAGCGGGGTCAATACAAAGCTTGGAATGATAGAGATATCATCAAATGAGCGTGCAAACACCGCATTGATAAAACCGCCTAGTGAAAACAAAATAGACGTGCCAAGTACCGTAAATACAGTGACAAATAAATGCTCGATACCGAGATCGGTAAAGAATAGCGCGACAATCGAGACAATGACACCGATAGCCAGTCCACGGAAGATACCACCACTGATATAACCCATCAAAATAGCATGCTTGGATACTGGCGATACTAGAAGCTCTTCGATACTAGACGTGAACTTAGCACTAAAGAAGCTTGAGACGACGTTAGAGTAACTGTTGGTAATGATCGACATCATGATCAAACCAGGCACGATAAACTGCATGTATGGCACACCGCCCATCTCACCCACACGCGAACCAATCATCTTACCAAAAATGACAAAATACAAGCTCATTGTGATAACTGGTGGTAGTAATGTCTGCGGCCAAATACGTAAAATACGGCGTACTTCTTTGAACCAAATAGTACGAAACGCAATCCACTTCTTACTCAATGACATTGTTTTATTATGATCGACTAGTTCCTGACTCATAATCCCGCCTCCTTCATGCTATCTGCACTCTGAATGTTTTTGTCTACCAAGCGCATAAATAATTCTTCTAGTCGGTTGGCTTTATTGCGCATACTTGCCACACTGATACCTTTATCAGACAACTGATCAAAGACACCGTTTAGTGACTCACCTTCTGTCAAGGTAACTTCTAACGTTTGCTCGTCTGGTTGCGAAACCCCTGTAACTCCTGTCAGAGCCAACTGCTCGGTGAGCGGCGTATCCAAATCAAATACAAACGTCTCTACCGACAGCTGCGCCAGTAGCTCTTTCATTTCTGTATTGATTCGAATCTCGCCGTGATCCAAGATCGCAATGCGTTTACACAATTGCTCAGCTTCTTCGAGATAATGAGTCGTCAGAATAATAGTGGTGTTCTCTTCGATATTAATCTGCTGCATGAATTCCCACATCGAGCGACGAAGCTCGATATCGACACCCGCCGTTGGCTCATCTAGAATCAATAGTTTTGGTTTGTGAATCAAAGCACGGGCAATCATCAAACGGCGCTTCATACCACCAGATAGCTCACGTGATTTGCTGTCGCGTTTATCCCATAGTCCTAGCGCGGTTAACAGTCTTTTTGCTCGTGGTTTGGCTTCTTTTGCAGGAATACCAAAATAACCCGCTTGCGTAATCAAGATATCTTCGACTTTTTCGAACATATTAAAGTTAAATTCTTGCGGTACAACGCCAAGATACTGCTTAGCAATTGAAGGGTTCTCTAATAGATCTGTACCGAAAATATGGACGCTACCGGTGGTTGGCTTAAACAATGAGCTAATAATGCCAATCATAGTAGATTTACCTGCGCCGTTTGGCCCAAGTAATGCAAAGAATCCACCTTGTGGTACCGTTAAATCAACCCCTTTTAATGCCGAAAACCCATTGTCATAGGTCTTGGATAGGTTTTTTATGGAGAGTGCTGGTGCATCAGACATGAAGACCTCTTTATTTGTTATCAATTTGTATAAAATGCGATTTTAGAATAATAGGCCGTGTTGAACATTCGACTATCATTATCATATAGGCAAAAGCCGTATAAGAATGTTCAACACACTCTACTCTCTAAAGGTGACAATGTACGGTAATAAACGAACTAATCTCATAAAATGAGGCTACTCATGACGAATTTCAACTGCCTTATATTCGAAGTACCATATTAATAATACTCATCATGAAAAAGCGCCTATCTCATCACTGAAATAGGCGCTTTATAGATATACATCGTAAAAGCTTGGAAGGTAATCAACAAAGATTAGCTTGCTTCTGCGACCATATAATCTACGGCATTTTGAACTTCTTCATCAGGAATATCCGCGCCACCTTTAGCAGGCATCGCATTGAAACCATTGATAGCATGGGTATATAGCGTGTCTTTACCTTTTGCAATACGTGGACCCCAAGCGCCAGCATCACCAAAGATAGGAGAGCCTAGCAAGCCTGCTGTATGACAAGTATGACATACGGCGTTATATACCGCTTTACCGTCACGAGGACCGTCGCCAGCAGCTGGGCCAGATGAGCGTGCCGTTACATCACAAGCTTCACCGTCTTCAAAACAGATATTGGCAACAGGCTGGATACGCGCAATCAGATTAGGGTACAAAGCAATTAGCTTCTGTACTTGCGGCGTATCTTGTGGAATTGGCTCTTCATCAGCGGCAGGCGCTGCAGCGGCAGTTTCTTCGCCTTCTGCTGGAGCGGCTTCGTCAGTGGGTGCAGCACCATCTGTCGTATCTGCAGCAGCTTGGGTATCGTCACCTAGCGTTTCAGGAGCAGCTTCTACGACCTCTTGGCCTTCTGCTACGTCTGATGCAGTTACAGGAGTGTCTACAACATCTTCAGCTTGGCTCACCGCGATACTAGCGATTCCTAGAATGGCAGCTGCCGATAACATAACTACTTTTCTCATTCGTCACGTTCTCTTATTACGTATACAAGGACTAGCACGGCTCGGACATTCTGTCTGTCCTCCTTTGACGACCTCTAAGTCTTCAATAGCAGACAGCCATCCCGCGTGCCAGCGCACTTGCAATCGGTGATTATAAATATGAATTCTCCCCAACATTATAAGGGAAAAGGCAGGTAAATTGCCATGCTTGTTTAATGACTTGGCTGTTTTTTCTTAAAAAACCTCAATCGCGACTGTCATTTATTGGCTTTATGCTTTTTATTTGTTAGACTAAGCGGTCTTTATTTCTAGACACCTTATGCTAATTATCATGCGCATCTAAGCGTGACAGTCAGACATATCGTTATCATATGCGCTCGTAGCTCAGTTGGATAGAGTATCGGTCTCCGAAGCCGAGGGTCGTGGGTTCGATTCCCGCCGAGCGCACCACTATTTATAGCTTAAGCTTTGTTCAAATTTCGCCTCAGGCATTAGATTGTTTGGGGTTTTTTTGTGTCTGAATTTTAGATCAAGCCCTTTATTCACAATGCCTGGCTATTTTATCTTTCTAAACTCTCATGAAGTCACATTCTCTTTAATCCTGTATTAGCTATAAGTTTGCGTACATACATTCTCTCTCTTAAAAATCAGTGACCAAGTTATCAGTGACCAAACGGTGACCATTTTGTGACCAAGGTTGAGAAACACAGGAACTTCTATCACTCCAACGATAGAAACGATGATTTGATAAAACAACTCATATAACTTTTGCTTAAAAAAAGGTCTTCAGCTCATTTAATTCAGTATTATATGGATACCTTTCTAGCATGATATCAATCAAAGTAAGCACGCCTCCTTCTATGTTACCTTTTTTTGCTTTTTTAATCGCTTTAGTCCATTGTTTGCCAAGGTTTCCATTGGAGTTTAAATCTTTGAGTTTGCCACCTGCTTTCTCCCACAGGAATTCTAATTCTTCTGAACTATATAAGGAACTGGCTTCGTCAACTAATCTACTAATAAGATAATCATCTGGCAATTCATCAAGGTTTATCTTAGATTTAAATGAATAGGCCCACTTTTGTTTTTTTGGTAATAGACTGTAGCAATATTTCAGCGCATTATTAACAACCTTCTTATTTCCATACAATGTATATAAAGCCTTAGTTATTGATATCCATTTACTTGAGTTTATGAACTCTCCTAAATTTTTACCATACTGTCTCCAGTTGTTGTCAGTATATTGACCTAAAATATTAATTACTTCAGATTCATTCACATGAACATTCCATCCTATTAATAAATCCATTACCTTAGGCGCTATCTCTGATTTTAGGAACTTCTCCTTTATATTTTCTTGAATGATTTTATCAGTTACGTTACTGATGCCGTTTTCAACGACATATTTACTTACCGTATTAATCAGTACCTGCGTATCCGATTTACTTAATTTATCCCAAGAAAAACCTTCAGTTAACTGCAACAGTGCTCGCTCAGCAAGATTTTCTTCAAAGCTTTTCTCTGCTAGTATTTCAATCAATCCATATGTTTCATGACCATTAGTAGCACTACGTAAAATACTGTCTATTCCATCGTTGATGATAATTTTGGATGGTATTGATAACTTACTGCGATAGCCCTGTGAAAGCAAATATCTATCAAACTTCTTATCTAGTTCTAGATAGGGTAGTAAATTTTCAACGAGTGTATCTGTATTCTCAATGTTTGTAATTACTCTCGTATCATCGATGACCCTAAAAGTACTTAATAGTTCATTTTCGTTATATAACTCAATCAAGTAATCAAAGCCAACTACCTCAGGATGCTCAAAATCTAAGATTTTATTCAGAGCCATTATAGGTTGATCTAATCTAAATAAGCACCAGGCATATAGTTTTGCCCAGTTTTTTGACCTAGCAAATTCCTTTAGCCTTTCGATATCATTATCATTAGGCTCATTTTCAAGAGTCAATTCTAAGATGCCCTTTTCAATATCTTTTGAGTCTGAAATAACATCACTCGCTATGGCAAACAATTCTTCATCTATAATCAGCTGTTTAGCTTGTTGAAGCCAACTAGGCGTCAATGTATCAACCCCCTGACTAATACCTTTCTTTAGGGCTATATACCACCACCTATTCTTCCTTATACTGTCGGCTATCAACCTATTTTTATCTTCATCTTTCAATAAAGTAAATTTATTTTCGATGTAACTCGCTAACGAAAGACATAGTAAGTTATAGTTGTGATTCTTTTTAAATACGATATTTTGTATTTTTTCTACTTCCATAAAGCTTAAACTTGTTAGGTTCTCTGCAAGATATATGAGTGCTTTGTTTACATATATATCTAAGTCACCTTCAGTATCTTCAAATGATAAGCTATTTCTAATAAGGTTAATTGCAAGAGACGCTGAAGGTTCTGTATTAAACGTGTCTATCAACTCCACAGTTCTTGATAACTTTCTCAGTCTTTGTAACGGAGGTTTTTCTATGGCTAATGATGTGTTCTCTAAGAGATTTTCAAGAATAGTATCCTGATGGTCTAAAAGAAATTTTACCGCTCTAGTATCGCTAACCTCATTGTTGTTGCCAGTACTACTAATAGCAGTATAAGGTTCAATCCATCGAAGCTTATTAGATGCTATAGATGCGACAATATTGAATTCGCTCTCATCGGCTAAGATTTGAGAAGGACTCCATTTCACGTTACATATTAGCCTTTTCCTAGCTTTTGGCCATAAACTTCTCCAAAGCTCCATAATGATAGTGGCAAAAGAAGCTAGATTTTCTAAGATTAAGACAGGGTGAGTTGCTATTACTAATGAGTCAAATACGTTTTTTAACTGCTCATTAGTAATTTCTGGTAATTTTTCAGAATTCATAATTGATATTAAAATATCTGTCAAATCGTTTAATTCTATCGCTTGATTAACAGGTAACAAGGCAACCTTACTTCTAACCATTCCTCCTCTAAAAGCTCCAAAATCAGGATACGTACACCATAAGCACCAATAATCGTTAAAGACCTCACATCCAAGAACTGGATACCAAACTACATTCGCTGGCAAATAACCTGCTGGTTTATCAGTAATAGATAGCAGTTGACTTGGAAGCTCTACTTCGGAATTAGTAGTATGGATAAGTTGATGCTTATTGTCTTTATCACCATAGGTGGCATAAATAGGAAAAGCTAAATCAGAGTCAGTCATTAAGCAACCATTTAATAGGTAAAGTTAGGTCGATATTTTTCTGCTCAATAGTCTCATTTGGCGATATAACCCAGCCCTGGTTCTCTGGACCTTCATCAATAAAATCTTCATCTTTTGACGCTTCTGTTAATTCCTTTCCTAATGCAGAAAGCCCCCATATACTTAATTTATCCTCGTCCCAGTTAGAGACCAAATACGAAGCTAACATTGGTAGTCGTTGCTCTAAAATCATATGTGGAGTGGCATTTTCAGTATTTACTTCATCGTAACAGGAAAGCAAAACGGCTACCTTAGGGCTTTGAACTTTGTTAGCTATTTGCGTTTTTGATAATTGTAATAGTATCTGTAACTTTTCTACCCAGTAAGGATTTGCGTCCCAATTTGTGGAATTAGGTGATTCATGCTTCTTTTCTGGTTTTTCATTATTGGCCAATTTTTCAAGGAAATCTGGGAATGTAGGTTCGCTTTCCACCCTAATCACGATAAGCCATTTATCACTATCATCTAATTGGCTTTTCCATTTCTCATCTAACGAGCGTGTAGAGAAAATAGTATCCCATTGCTCACCTGCGTATTCAGGCCAATTTATATCAAACTCTTTACCATTTTCATCTATTAATGGTATTTTTAGGCTATTCCAAGTCTCAGCCACAGTATGAGCAGAAGCTTTACCTTCGCTTAGTGCTTCAAAAACCTCACCAAGCATTTCTAAATTTGCTGGTGTTCCATTGATATTTAGTGAGCTTCGAGGCTCTTTAAGACGACCATAAAGTTGTCCAAAAAAGTGTGTTTTACCACTGTTAGCTCGACCAATAACCAATATATTTTTCTTAGACATGACTTCCTCGGTAGCACATAAAAGGTGAGTTGCTCACAATAGGGTCAGAAACTATTATCGGTTGTCTGAATGACTCATTCTCTAGTAATAAATCATGTATAACATTAGTAACTGAATCTGGGTTTTCTATGGTTACTTTATATTGTTTGGCATGTGGAATATTAAATAAAAGCTTATCAGTAATTTGTTTTTTCATTCTGTCTGAAATCGGGTTTTCTACTAACTCATCGGACTTAGTCCAAATTAAAGCTGTAGGTTTTTTTTTGGTAAATGGAATGAGTCTTTCAAATAACATAAATAACTCTTTTCGTGCCTTTCCTCTATTTTCTCCTGCAAACTTATTACAATCAGCTGTTATGATAAACATGTCTGAGTTCGTAGCCATCCATTGCGCACCACCCGCATTAGGATCATCTGAGTTTAATGACCATGTAGTGAACCATTCGCCAGGAGCATCAGTAAGTAACAAGTCGATCAAATTGCTTTCATTATCTCTTAATGCCAGGTGTAGTAACCCTGGAACCCTCTCTGATTGTCGAGAAGTATGAGGTGGGAAAGTGGACTTAGTTGTATCGAGTCTTGAATAAGATGACAGGTTCTCCCATGCTACCAAGCTTTTAGAACCAGCAAATTTATAACTTAATTTAAGTCCTTGGCGTATATAATTTAGATAAGCAATCAGTAAGAATGTGGTTTTTCCCGTGTCATGCGAACCAAACACACCAATAAAACGGCTTTCGCCTCGTGCCCGAATTTGGCTTAAGTCTTGTATTCCTAAGTTATTACCCGACCACCATATCCTATATTGCTTTAATTCAGGATTTTCTGTAGTTTCTTTTAATTTAACTTCAAAATATTGGCATTCATTAGGATAATCCTTACCCTCACTACAAGCTCCGCCATCACCGACATAACAATCTTTTCCCTCTCTAGAACAAACACCACCTACGGTTATTTCACTATCACTCATACTCATGTCTCTACTTGATTTTCAGCAGATTGTTCTCGAAAAATAGCTTGAGCCAATTTAGGAAGACTAATTTCTGTATCTTTGGAGATACTCAGTTTAGATATAGCGGTATCTGTATCGAAAGAATCATCAGAAAAAGCGTAACTAACAAAGTCCTTCAGTGACCAATTGTCTTTATAACCAATTGTTAGTTGCCGAATAGTCTCTTTCGGGACACTATCTTTATTTTTTGAATAAAATTCCCATATCTTTTCTAAAGAAAACTTTTCTTCAATATCTATATTAGGTAAGTCGGCAACTGTTTCAAAGATTAAATAAGAAATACTTGCTGGTGGCGCATTTTCCATTAGAGACAGTAAATCACTCACCATGACTATTAAGGCAATTTTACCTTCAAACTCTCTATAGCTTTGATTTAAGGAAGGAGAGTATAAAGCCTTACTCCACCAAATGGTGTCTAACTTTAAATTTTCATTAGACCTAATATTTTCATTTATACTATTTCTGTATTGTTCAAATTTTTGATACTGGCTTTGATAAAGACTTTCTCGGGTCGTAAAATCTTCAGATAATTTAGTATACATGGTTTGAAAGTCCTGGATGCCTTCAAGCTCAGTACTTAGTTCAAATGTAGGAAGCTTTCTTGGAAATGGTATTTTATTCCCTTTTCCGTTCTCTAGAAGATCGAAACTTGAATATTCCTCACTTTCTTTAGACCATTGTGAAAATATACTTTCAAAGACTTCTTTTTCTTCTGCGAACCGTTTGAAGGGTAGCATATCAGCAATTGTATTCCACAGTATATAAGCATACCTTTGATTATCTAATGCTAATTGTTGACAAGCATCTAGAAGCATAGAGCGATAAAGTAAGAATGGGGTGTCTATGTAGATTGACCTGGCCGACCTCCATACTTCTGTAAAACATTCATCTGCAATTTTTATTGCTATATCATCGCTATTAGGCGTTTGGTTTATACTGGTTAATACAAATGAGGTAAGCAATGGCTCATCTTCTTTCAACCTTTCTACTAGTAAGGTAGTTGCCTCAACCATATTATCAAAACGCCTATCATCGCCATCTAGCTTTTCAATTAAACCTAAACTATTGACTCCATCCAATACTCTTGACATTTACTGTACTCCAAATTTTATGAGTGGTAAGCTTTTAATAAAGATTTTATAGCTATGCATTGAGGATTATCTTTTTGAATGATTTGTAAAAGCGCTTTCGGTGTTACTTCTGAGCCTTGGTTTACTTTTTTCCATATGGTATGCCAGCGGGTATATGGGCGTGACTTATTTTCTAAATCACTCAGCTTACCTCCTGCTCTTTCCCATAAGACTTGAGTTTCGTCAAAGTCTGGATACAACTCTGCAAGCAGACGCACTATGTCATCACTGTCCATATTATCGCTTTCAATTTCTGGTAACTTATCTTCTTTACGAGTAAATAAAGACTCACTATTCCTTAATAAGAGAATAAGCAACTCAGCTGAAGCACGTGCTGCAAAAGTACGGTAACGATCATCTTTATAAGGATCTGCAAAATCTGATACTCCTTTTGCAAATATAAATGGCATATCGTAGCTATCAGCTGATGCAGCTAACCCACTTCCTTCCATGTCTAGTCCTAGCACTTTTCTCATATAACTTGAAAGCTTATTATATATTTGCTCATCTTCAGTAACAGTTGCTCCTGTTGCGATAGGTGCAACATGGACAGAAAACTCTGGTTCTGCTGGTAGTCCTCTCGGGTTGAGTAATAATAAATCTTGAATATATTCTATACCCGCTTCGGTTAACTTAACTGGTTTCTCGATATAACCTCTTTTTCTAAGTCTCAAGATAACATCGCTCCAATCTGGACACTTTTCATCAAAATTATCTTGTTCAACTGGTTTCTTATTATCTATTAATTGACTCAATACCCAGTTTTCTTGCGCTTCTAAAGAATACTGAGGCTTTAATTCCATCCATGCCATACTCTGATTTTTATATAACGTACTTGTACGTTGCATGTTTTGAACTATTGTTTCACTTGGTTTGTACTGCAACGTATCGCCTTGAAAGACTTCGATACCATTCTCTACAACTCGCTTACCAACATCATAAGACCATAAACGATCTGCAAAGATAACATCTCCAAGTTGAGTTTTACCTCTTCTGCCAGCACATATACCACTCATAGCAAGACATTTAGGGTTTAACTCACTTATTAAGCGTCCAACAACAGCTTGTACACTTTCTCTTCCCATAGATGCTACCCATGTTGCAACAATAGTAATAGTAGTGCCCGAATCGGTTACAAATTCAGCTTTAGAAGCGTTTCTATCACTGACATTAAATTCTTGCCAGTTTTTAGATATTCCACTATTTACCTCAATGAGTTGGTCATATTCATCTTTTAATGCACACATTATCAAAATATCGGTATTAGAGGGAGTTGAGTACATTTTAGATCCTAATTGTAACTTTCAAATTTTTATAGTTTAACACTACTTCAAAATACGGTAGTGTGTTTGTCCGCATCAACATGAGAAGGCGGTTTGACAGCAGCAGTCATACTAATCAAATATTTATATTTATGGAATATACCAATACTTCACAAAAATTGATAGTTACAGAGCATTTGTATATGACAGGTAATATCGCAACTAGCCAAATCAACGCTGAAAAATATCTGAAGTAGCTTAAAGTAGCTCTACCAGAGCAAATTAATAAGACATTGCATTATCAGTCGATATCTGGAGAGAGTGAGCCTTTCATATGACAAATTACCATTCAGCATCTTAAGTACTTAACATGTCAGCCATCTATGGCTGAAAACAAAGAAGTAAGTTAGTCGATACACCTATATTGAACAGATTTAGTGAATAGCAGGTGTTCAATATAGCTTGTGACCGCTTGGCTTGCCTATTGCAGTTGCTATCATATAGATTCACAAATAGTCGTATAACGTATTCATCGTCTTCAGGAAAAATCATATGGATATTAAAGCCTTACCTACTCCGAAGCAGTTTCTCAAAAACAGACGTCCCGAACAATTCTCTTCTTCTGAAAAAATGATTAGTAGTCAGCTTGACAGAGTACACCTTGAAACCTACTTATCTAACCTAAATGCTAAGAGCAAAGAGCTCGCATTTGAAACATTTGTCAAAGAAATATGCCAAAAAACTATTTGCCCAAACTTGCTTGAGCAAACTGGCCCTGTAGCAGGTGGCGATGGCAAAACGGACACACAGACTTTTCCAGTCTCAGAGCAGAACAAACTACTTTGGTATGTAGGTGTAAATAGTAATGCTAATAATGAACGTTGGGCATTCGCAGTCAGCACTCAAAAGTCATGGAAAACAAAATGTAAAAAAGATGTTGAGAAAATAGTTGAAACTAATCGAGGCTATACTAAAGTTTTTTGTATTACAAATCAGCTTGCTAAAGCTGATCAAAGAAGCAAGCTTGAAGACGAGCTTTCAAACCAATACAGTATTCAAGTCTGCATCTTAGATATTAACTGGTTATTGGATGAGACTTATAAAAATAAACTTGAGTATATTGCTATTGATACTTTACAGGTTCCAACTAATTTCAAACGAGAAATTATCCTCAGTCCTGAGGACTATGGCAAGAAGCAAAGGCTTGAGAAACTTACTTTTCAAATCAATAGTGACATTAATCCTAATGAAATTACTTTTAATCAAGTTAATATTTTCTTAGATATTGCTGAGTTGAGTAAGCAACTTGAAAATCCAGTGTTTGAGACACAAGGTTTGTATGACCGAGCTGTCAAAATAGCTCAAAGGTATGGTACAACAAACCAAATATTTTATGCCTATTACAACTATGCTAGAGCTTCATACTACTGGCATGAAGATTTTAAAAGTTTCGAAAGTAACTTTAAGAGCGCGTACGAAACAATCACTGAATCCAGTAACTCTATTCTCTGGGCAGACTTTGTTACTTTATTAGTTATTCAGATTAGTCATCGATATAGACATGAAGGACAAGGTACTTATGCAGTTGATAATGTTACAAACAATACTGTTTCTCAGTTAAATGAAATCATTCTGGATAAAAGCCGACCTAGTAACGCTTTACAAGCAGAAATAGCTTTGACTCAGCTACAGCTTATTCTGAACTTTGATAGTAAAGATAAAATGGAAGAAATCTTTCAAAGAATCCAGAAAGTATGCCAACAAGGTGAATATCTAATAGGTTTTTCATTTGAAAATATTTATGGGTATATTGATCAGTTAGACGATATATTTCATACTTACCCAAATTATCAGGCGCTACAAGACTACCTAACTGAACAATCTATCAAACGTAATGGTGACTTAAAGACTAGTAAAATAGCTCTTGAGCGTGGTATTAAGCAGGCAGAGAGAGGTAACTACTATAGAGCTATTCAATTGATTGGAAAGACTTTAGTAGGCTTAAATAAAGAAGAAGCACTTGAAGAGATGACTTACGCCAATATGGCATTATCGGATATATATTCACAAGTCGATTTGCATTGGGCAGCAAGAGGAACTCTTTTAAACGCAGCTTCGTTGTTGACAAACTACTTTCATAAAAATAAAGTTATTCTTCCATTGGCTATAGAAGCATACTTCTCACTAGCTTGGAACGAACTTACTCTTGGCCGTATTGCTCAATCATTAACATGGTTAAAAACTGGATTATGGAGCTCGCAAGTTATTAATGATAGGTTTATAGATGAAGATAAGATTATTAATTTTGATGGCTGCATGGCTAATTTAATACTTAGTTGTAACTTAAAAGAAATTCAAGAGTTCGAGTATTTAGTTGATAATTTAGAAGAGCTAGGTCTATTTTATTCGCAGATAACCTTATTATATACTTTGGGATATAAAGATAAAGTACGGGAACTTTTAGAAAGTAGTAACGATGAAGGTGTACTGAAGTTAATGCTGGACCTTAGAAATTACGATACAGAACACCCTACTTCAAAAGTGCTACCTTCATTACCTCAATACAATACTTATAGTACCAAAATATTAGGTTGTGAAATTAAATTATCCTTCCCTAATAAGACACCGTTTATTGAATTGACAGAGGCGATTTTAACTAGTCTTGAAAGCTTCTTAGCTACTGCTCTGATAGATAATATTATTGCAAAAATACCTATCGTAAATATTGATATAGTCTCTTTTGAAGATTCTGAAAACTTAATTTCTCATGAATATATTGTTAATGATAGAGGAACAGTATTCGAAATATTGTGCCACCCTTTCTTATGGGAAGATCTAAACCAAAATAACAAACCTATTATAGGTGAATGGTTTATGTTCTTTATTGCAGATTTTGTTGATAGCTGTTTTTTAATCAAAGACTCTAAAATGACTCTTGAGAAGCTAATTACAGAAGATAAAATTTTTGCGCGATCAATGATGTTTGAAACCTGTTTAGGAGCTATTTATAATATTCTAGGTAAGAATTCACATAACGATTTACTTAAAAAATTGACTCAAGGTACACATTTCCCACTGCTGAGAAACATCTCGTGGGATGTTGATGCACCCAAACAAGATAGTATAGATATTGAACCCATAGAGCTAGGTGATCATGAAAACATACCTGTATTCGATATGGAGAAACATACTCATAAAGACATTGTAGTAACAAAGCTAATCAGATCAGACTTGTGGGACTCAACAAGATGGGAGGGAGTTGGTTACATGGGATCACCTGATGAACCCCCTTACATGTTCCTACTCTTTAAAGATAAAAAGAAGGGCTTGAGTATATTTGAGCACTTACTGAAACAATTGACACATGTAGACATAGGTAAAAGATTTCGTGTATCAGTTATAAGGGGAATTGATAGAGAAAACCCTGCTCACTACCGTGTAGTTTTATCAGAAAATATTAAAACAGGAAGTAATGCAAAGTTATTTACTATGATAGCTAGAATCCAAACAATGGAACCTAATAATGACTCAAGTTGGATGCAGTTTGAAGAATCGTACAATAAGTTCAAAAGCTTTAGATTAGCGCCAGCCTATATGATCAAAGGAAATCAATATCCAGAAGTTGAGTTTGATTCCGCTATCAGTATAAAAGAAATTCATGTCAAGCAAGCTTGGGAAATCGGTATTAATGATATTGAAAAAATAGCTATACACCCTGAAGATAATATTCTAGTACCAGAAGGTATAGTTAATCCACCTTTTCAGAAGGTATTAGAGTCAAAATAAGCTAGATCGCTCTAAATAGAAACTTCTTTATCTTATGACATAATAATAACCAAATAACCGATAGACTATTTGGTTATTATTACTGCTCTTAAATCTCACCTACCAACTGTAAGCTGCCCGCCAGAAAAACTAATACATGATTCGCAGAACCAAGATGATTGTTTTCTGATATAAGGTATATCCGCTGGTACATCAAGTTGATAAGGCCGTCCACAGTACTCACAGTGCACATCATCTAAGTAAGCTTGGCACTCCGCTAATACACCAAACAAAATATGATAATCAACACTATACTGTCTACAGAGCGTTTCTATATGCTCTACATACCGTCCATTATGCCCGTATGCCCAATAGTCTTCACATAGTTGTATGTCGGACTGATCTGCATTGGCGCTAAAAATAAGTTTTAAGCTCATGGTTATCTCCAAACCAAATAGTTAACGTTGATCACAACGAATAAGGAATATCGTAGTGATTCATAATGTCCAAAAATTTGGTCTCAAGATTCGTTAATGCATAATGATTTAGCGCTAACCCCTCATTGAGCTCACGTTGAACCCATATCCTAACCGCTTCATCATTGTAGAAAAGGGGGTTAACGCCTAGCATTCTTGCTAACTGCGAGCCCTGTTGTATTTGCAGGTTTACCATAAGCTTGGTAGATAGCGATATCGCTTCGGCGCTTAACCAGATTGAAGCATGCGGTGACTTAATAAATGTGTTCATGTATAACCTCCTGTAGATTAATATTTCTTTCTGTTAGTCGTAATGACTTCCTACAGATTGAATTATACATACATTTTGAGCTGATGCAAATCAAAATGACCTTCTATAGAGCTTTTTATTACTTAATAGAACATTTAACTCATTTGAGAAACTATATTGCTGCGTATTATTTGGTGTAATAACTGATAAGCGCAGCACTATCTTGAATTTTAAAAGGAGGAAAGTTTATTCTTCTTCCTTAACTAGCTCATAAAGGTCGCCCACTTCAATATCTAAATATAAGCATAGCTTTTCTACTACCTCTAGATCCACTCTGGTCGCTTCTTCGTTATACATACGTGTGATTGTGCCTCTGTTGACATCTGTATCTCTAGACACATCGGCAATCTTAAGTCTTTTTTCGCCCATAATTCTAGATAAATTACATTTCACCATAACCTCCCCCATAATAAAATAACCTACTGTAGATAAAAATGTCTTGCAAAAGATGATTTTTAGTGTAAATTATGTTCTATAGCAGGTCATAAAGCTATTAGATAATAACACTTTAATCTTTAGTAAGGATTTTACTATGAGTTATACCTATTTAACAACCGAAGAGCTGTCACAACGTATTAAATATGACAGCAAGACAATACGCAATCAACTTAAGGATGCGGTATTCATTGAGGGCGTTCATTACATCAAACCATTTGGAGGTAGAAAAATTCTTTTCATATGGCAAAAGATTGAAGAGTTAATGCTGACAGGCTACGACGATAACATTCCATTTGCAGCGGGAGCGTAATCATGGCGAGTATCAATAGCCGTAATGGCAACCTATATGTAGATTTTCGATACATAGGCCAACGTTGTAGAGAGCAAACCTTACTGGCAGACACTAAGCCTAATCGAAAGCGTCTAGAAAATTTCGTTAGTAAAATGCAAGCAGAGATTCAATTAGGTAGTTTTCGATATGAAAACTATTTTCCACAGAGTAAAAAGCTTGAGCAGTTTCAAAGCTTAGAGCTCATGAGATCAACGAATAGCCATAAGGACTCAAGCTCAGGATTTGATTGCTTTAGCAGAGTTTGGTTAGAGGAAAAAAAACCGGAATGGCGGTGCTCTCAGATAACTAATGTAGAAAACATACTTAAGATTTATCTACTTCCCCATTTTGGCAATGTGCCACTAAATACCATAAACAAAGCTAAAATAATGGCTTTTCGGGGTAATCTAGTCAAGGAAGGAAATAGTGGACGACTTTTATCAGCATCTCGAATCAACCACATTATGACGCCATTACGTATGGTGATTACCGAAGCATCTGAGCGTTTTGATTTTGAGAACCCTTGGAAGAATATAAAGCCACTAAGTGTACCTAAAAGTAATGTTAGTCCTTTTACCTTAGAGGAAGTCATGCTCATCATTGACAACGTCAGAGTAGACTATAAGCCATATTTCACAGTACGGTTTTTTACAGGCATGCGTACAGGTGAAATTGACGGTTTACCGTGGAAAAATATTGACTTTGAACGTAGACAAATCGTTATTGATCAAGCAATTGTTGGAGGTGTTATAGGTGACACTAAAACTTCCGGCTCTAATCGTATTATCCACATGAATCAACTGGTTTACGATGCATTGATTGAGCAGCAGAGCTTCACTAAACATCGAAGTGAGTTTGTGTTTAGTACAAAAGCAGGTACTCCTTTGAGTCATCGCAATGTGACAAAGAGAGTTTGGTATCCGTTATTGCGATATCTGGAGCTTGATATACGTAATCCCTATCAAAGTAGACATACGGCTGCCACTCTTTGGCTTGCTGCAGGCGAGTCTCCTGAATGGATTGCTGCGCAAATGGGTCATAGCAGCACTACAATGTTATTCACAGTGTATTCACGTTATGTGCCCAATCTAACTCGTCAGGATGGGAGTGCTTTAGATAAGCTACTGATAGAGCGAGGTATAATACAAAATCCATGAAAATACCTATGTTTAACAAAAAGACATCCAAATAGATGTCTTTTTTCGATTTTAATGCTGGATGCTTTACATTAATGAAGCTACAGTTATTTGAATGACTTGTAACGGTAGCAGCATAATGGCTAATAAAGATAGTAACTCTACAAATATTAAGGATTGGTTGAAGCTAAATCTCCTTGATTTCGCTAATGGCAATGATCTTGAAATATTACTTATCGAGCTAAAATTTTTAAAAGATACCTTACCTGAGCAATTTAGATCAGAATTGAAAGATGAGTATCGAACATTGTCTGAATGGATAAAAACATTAGATGTGAATAGTAATTTGACGAAGACGCATGAATTACAGATATACGAAAATGGAATTGCTCATAAAGTATTTTTAGAAAATATTAGAAAGCCTCATCTGCATTTAAAAGATCTCTATCTAATTACCTTTTTAATCCATCGAGCAGACTCGTCTAAAATAAATACTATCCGTGCTGTCTACTTTTTTCTATGTTTAAGGATGGTTGAGTTAACTGACTATGATAGTCGAATTGAAACTACGCTCGATGAATGCAGATTTTTAACGAACAAAACTCGTGAATTTTTAGTTCCGTTTTTACCTGATGTAACAGAATTGAAAAGCCTAAAGGATATTGAGGAGTTTCTTATTAATGCTCAACAAAACGATAGCTACACTAGATGGCTTGATGAGCGGCCCCTAACTTTTGATTTTGAAATACAGAAGTACAAGAATAGATTATTAAGTAAAGAGACATCTCTATCATCTGTTGAAGCTCAATTTGAAATCAATGAACGTATAGCTAAATACCTTTACGAATATATCTTACCAATCGAAAACTATTTCAAAAATGACTCCGGCATTACTCGCGTGACGACTGAGACTCATAAGATTATAAGTATCTTACAGGATAAAGATGATATCACTGGCAATACTGTTAGCGATCTCACCTACATATCAGAAAATGCTAGCGAAGCAAATGGATTTGAAGACCAAGAACGCCAAGACGATGAAGAGCAATCGTTTGAGCAGGTTAATTTCGAGCAACCTACAAACTACTATCTAGATAAAATCAGAGCTGAACAACAAGTTAACTGTAGACATCAACGGACTTTAAGTCAGGTAACTGATGTAAATGTTGCACATGCTGATGAAGTACAGATTTTAGTCACATATTTACTCAATAGTCTGATGAGTTTAGATATCAGAAGTATAAATGCTGACAACAATGATGAACAAGGTACTTTAAACATTGAATATGATCTAGACCATCAAACTTCTTTATATCTACTAATAATTTTATTGACAGGTAGATCTGAACTACTTATCTCAGAAGATTTGAGGGAGAGTTATTTATGCTATCGGTATCCACTAGAGTTTGCACCTACTCGTAGTAAAGTTCAAGAAAACTGGGATTCTAAACTATGCGCAGATAATACATCTACTCTCAATCTTTTCTACCCTATTGCAGTTGGCAATATATATTCTCATCTTTTACGTAACATAAGCACAAAGGTTTTGGAGGAGGTCAAACAAAAGGCCAGTGAGGCTCTAAAGGCTATAAATAAGAAGAGCAAAACTAGATTAACTTTTAATAAAGTTAAGAACTATTTAGAACACTACCTCATACAGAGTGGTCGAGATCAAGCTTTAGTTAATGTTCTAATTAGCAAACCAATACACCATTCTTCAGCACTTCCTTACTTTAATGTTAGCCAGCTAGATTTATTCTTATGCCAATATGATTTTAATGATCATTTGTATGATATAGCATTTAATACAGTCAGCGATGAATCCAAATGTAATGAAGAATATCAATTTTTTGAATTACCTGACGAAAGAGTTACAGGATATTGGGATAAACAAATAGGTAGTGTTTTAGCCATAAGAGAAAGCCGCTTAACATCTATAGTTAGCGATTTAATCACTCAGATCAATTCTGCCCTTTGGGATAAAAAAACTCTCAATCCTAGATCTATAGTTGACCTACATAATATTTTTACTGATTATTTATATGTTCTGCTCTCGGTCTCAAGCGGTTATCGTCCCGTACGTGAACCTTTTGGTAGGCTTGTAGATATAGATGTTAGAACTAAAAAATATTTTATTAGCGACAAGGAAAACCGTCAACATACTCGAGGCAGATATATTTATCTACCTGATATAGCAAATCAACAGATTGAGCAGTACATCAAGTATTTAAAGAGTAATGCCTTTATTTTAAATAGTCTGGGTAATAGTCTAGGTGATATTTACTCAGATATTCTTGACAGTAATATTGGCCTTATTACTTATCTAAAGCTGGATGAAAAAACTAACACTATTACTGAAGTTAGTCTTACCAAAACATTTATTCACGGAAGACTGTCTAAAATTTTAGATCTCCCATCAAACTGGCATCGTCACTTTATACGATCTTATAAAAGCCTAGAAGTTGGAATCTTTTCTGCTAAGCCTAACTCATCATTATCTAATAGCTTCGGTCACGATGTAATTGGCGCTTGGATGGGTCACGCTGATGAGCTTGGTTTTGACTACTACGATAAGCACAGTGGACTTAGAAGGAGCGAGTTGCGCCGATTCTCTGATGAGCTTAATGGAATAATTAAATATAACGGCTTTAAAGTCATAAGTTTGGAGACTAGATAATGGCTCAGCGTAAATCAGCTATTGACCAGCGTTCAGAAAATAGACATAAGGAAACCTCGAAGCGTAAAAACTTATCCAAACGACTGGTCAAAGAGTCTATAGATTTTGACCAAATTATTGCCTCAAGTGATCCTCAAACAATATTTAATGCTATGTGGGAGCAGCTTGATAAGAGATTATCAGAAAACAAACACTTTCAGGGCTATCTTAGTTATGTAGAAGGATATAACGAAGCAGTAAACTGCTGTCAAAACTATATTGAAGATAAGGACATTGCTATTGGCTTTCCAAAGCTTATCGTTACCTCATACCGTCCAAAGTCCTTTAGAAATAAAGTGACCTTTTCTGAAAAAAAGCAAATATTAGATTTTTATTTATATTGGATGGATAGTATAGCTAGCAAAGCTTACGAGATTACTATCACAGATTTGATGCTATCACTGATTTTCCACAGTGCTATATTGAGAAAGCCAGTATTGCAAACGATTATATCTTGCATCAGTGACAAATCATTAACTATAGAAAGCATATTTGAACTGCCTGTAGTAACTCTCATTATTGACGACGATAGCTATCATACTAATACTTATAGCAATTCAAAAGCGGTGCATGAGGTAAAAGTCTTTTTATCGCCATTAACGAGCTATTTGATCAAGCTCTATGTCAAAGGGAATGAAACTAGAAAATTAAAGTCTAGTACTGATGTTCAAAATCTTTATCAAATGTTAAAGATGACAAAATCTCTTAGCCAAAATCACCTATCTATGACTTTAGAAGAGTTTTTGATAGGTGCGGTCTATGTTTTAGAAGATTATCTATTTTTAGATCTGCCAGAACATACTTGGTATCTACTACTTGGTTTGGAGACGACATATGGCCTGTCAATAGCTAACTGGCAGTCTTTAATCTTTAGCATATCTCATAAGCCCACTACTAAGATAGCTATTAACATTGAGTGTCACAAAGATGTCGCAGTGGAACCTAAAAAAGGCAATCCTACCATTACCGTTGAGATTGCAAAGCTATTGAAAACGACTAAAGATGGAAAAACCTCAATGGCTAGATTCACAATTGGTCTCAAGCAGCTATATGAACGTTTATTAACGAACAACGCTCCTTTGAGTGAGCTTGCAATCGTAGGTTGGTTACTGACGAAAACAGTGACTAGTAAAAAGGTAAGCAGCATGCGGACTCATAGCGGTGGTATTACGAATCGCTGGTTATCATTAACTCAAGGTGTTGCATTTGAGGATCATACTGAAGAGGATTATATTCAACTTTATAGCGAACTTATCGAACTTGGTAAGTCTAAAGACGCTCAAAATGCTATTGCCACTAATATTGATGAGATACATGCATATTTAGTTAATCATCATGGCATTGAACCTATTGCACCTTTTTCATCTACCAAGCGAGCGCATCATAGGACAGGCTATCTTTCAGAAACCATGTTTCAGGCTATTCTTAATAATGCTGACAATCTTGAAATGACTAAGGATGAAATAGAAGCGGTGAAGCTCGCTTTGATTTTAGGGCAGCGCTGTGGACTCAGGATAGGTGAAATAGTTAAGATTAGATTAAAAGATGTGGCTATAACTTCAGCTTATCTAGAAGTGCGTAATAATAAATATGGTAATAATAAAACGGGTTCTGCCTTAAGACGGACATTGTTAGAACAACTTTTAACAAATTCAGAAATGTCGTTTTTCAAGAGAGTCGAGCTTAGGCGTAGTAAAAGTAAAGGGGATACCTTAATCGCTAATCAAGCTGGTATGGCTTATCGTGCCAGTGATTTATCAAAAACCATATCTCAGTTAATTAAAACTACAACAGGACTTTCTCATCTCACGACCCATCATTTAAGACATAGCTTCTTAACTAATTTTCAATTAATGTCATTTTTGTATGATAAAGCTAATGCTTTTAATGGGCATCAATGCTCTCAAACTTTAAAAGACTTATTACCTTATGACGAAGACAAGTCTTGTAAAATATTGGCTTATATTGAGACATCCCTACAATACAAAAAAATATATGCCTTAGCTGGAGTAGCTGGACATGCCAGTCCTAGCACTACTTTTGACTCTTATGTGCATTTGACTGACATTCAGATTGGATTGCTACTTTGGCACATGGATTACCAGTTGACGGCTAAACACTATAAATTACTAAGCGTTCCGAGACGTAGGGAAAAGCTGTTAGGTGCTACACCTACTGCAATTAATTATTATTTGCTTAACAAGCTCAAACTTAAACCACTGCCTAAACCAAAACATAGTGAACTACTAAAGACAGAAGATAAAACATCTACAAAGCCAAAAAGATATTCATTCGATGAAGTCCGTCAGACTCTTGAGGTACATGATAAGGAAGAAGATTTCAAGGAAAAAATGGATATTTATAAGCTTGATCAAAATACTTTTGAAATATGGCTTAATAACGCTCAGCAGTTGCAAGATCACCCTTCTTTTAAAACCATACATGGTAATTCAAGATTATTCGCGCCTGATGATAATATGAGCTTATTACCGGTATTCGACAGGTATGTCGAAGATAACAACATACTCATGCAGATGACCAATAAATTTCGTGACTTATATAAGATAGAAAAAAGACGAGAATCTATGCTTCAGTTTATAGCGCATACGCTTATGAACTCCCAATACCATAAAAATCATATTAGTTTTGATCAAGCATTAGATCTATATAGCTATATACAAGTATTAGGACAACTAGTCTTTAAAAAAAATATTAATTTAAAAATATACCATTATGCACAAGCTAGCGATGATGATAAAGAGCAATGGAAGCCTGTGATGAAATTACTTGCCTCATCTCAAATAAAAAAGTGCAATGTAGCTGATAAATTAAACGGCAAGATATACAAAAAGCAGATCCGTGCTGAATTATCACTATCTAGCCAAACTGAGCAGACTAGGCTTAATAATAGAGAGAAATCAAATCTCCCAATCAAGCAATGGACCGTTAGAACTTTACAAATTTTCTGTCATTACGCTTTCATTATGATAGGGCAAAGAATTAATTTAGGAGATCACAAGCCATGAATCTGTCAGCAAAGTCTATCAGCATTAATAGTAGCACTAAAATTAGTCTTCATCCGTTGGCTAGCCAACTAACTAAGCTAATAGTGAAAGCCTACTTAAGTGGTGGTCAAGAAGCCTATATTAAATCTATGCAGACTAAGTTTGATTGTTATAACAGTTTACCTATTCATAATGTATCGTTAGTAAATAAGGATGTGAATGAGTATTTACTCATTGGTGGTTGTTTTTCACCTGTATTTAACCTCAAAGATATTAATAACAACAATACTATTTTCTTAAGTTATAAAACCTCTAAAAAAGACTCTAAGCCTGAGCATAAGAAACAAGTTAAGAAAGAATTTGATCAGGATGTGATTGACTTTATATACATGGACTTTATCCGAGCAATATCAATACTCTCGTTAGCTAAACCTGGGCTTATGTATCCAAGCCTTAAAACAATAATGCAAGAGTATAAAAGTCAGATATGGAGTGAAATATTCAATAGGGAATCAAAAACCCCAAAAGATTACATTTTATTAAATAACGTCGCCGATCTGCTTGATACAACACGTGGCACATTGAATAGTCATACTAAACTAAAGAAGTAGCGGTTAATTCTTTCCGCTATGCCTGATTAGAAACAGAGCTATCTCACTAAGCTTAGAGTAACAAGCTAGACAACCTTAATCCTCGAATTGGAACACAAGCGATCTAATGCGAGGACTTATTCAGGATTGGATAGCGATATATCTACTTCTAGGAGTCATTAAAGAGATGATTTATGAGAGAAATACAAAGGGATGTAGTCACAACCGTATTAAAACTTAATAGCTCTGCCTAACCACGCTACCAACTCACGGGCAGGAGCCTGACTCAAACACTGTGGACAATTAATATAGGTCATTATACAGTCATTTAAATCAGTCAACATATGCAGTAATAACCCTAAACCAATTATCTTATAGGGCTTTGGTAGAAACAACATGCCCGCATATACTGCCATCGCATAATAAGTATGTAGCGGATGGAAATTAATACTACAACGATTGGGCGAAAAGATAGGTGTCGCTAGCAGATGATCTAAATCAACTAGCATGGTTGCTATTAGGATCAAATAAACTCGCTTATAGTCACTACGAAAAAACATATAGGCGATAATCAACGGCATGCCAAAATGTAGAAAATAATGGATAACGGTTTGACTCATCGCTTTTTCCGAACTAAGAGGGTGTTTTAAAAATTGTTCTAAGAGTATCATACACGATCTGAGGTATACCTTCACACCTGAAAGGCAAGCACGAATCCACCACCTGACGTACGGAAGTTAGTCACCTGACCTTAATAAACACGCGCAGCAAGTAACATACTAATCTGCCGTTGGGAGACGCCAGTAAGCGGCGTTTCGGTCTGGTAATAACGAACGAGTAAACATGGAACTGCATTTATTGCTATGGCTATTTTTGGAGGAATGATGACTCTTGCAAACCTATCCCGCCGAGCAGCGACATCAGCAGTGCTTGCCCTAATGATATGGAGCGTAAGTTTCTTTCTCCATTTTTTTTGGGAGATGGCACAGGTACCGTTCTTCTCCGGTATGGCCGAAGCGAGACACTGGGACGTGGTCTGGCTTTGTACGCGTGCGACCGTCGGTGATGCCAATATTGCTTTTGGCGCCTACGTGCTTGCGGCGTTATTTGTAAAAGATTGGCTTTGGATTGCAAAGCCGTGGCGTCTGTCGACTTTATCGATATACCTTGGCGTTGGCCTGACCGTAACAATACTCTTTGAATACTGGGCAACTGGCGCTGGCCAAAGGTGGAATTATAGTGGGCTGATGCCTGATGTTCCGTTATTAAGCATAGGTGCGTTGCCGCTCGTTCAGTGGGTGGTCATTCCGATACTGTTAATCTACACTGTCAAGTGGATGTTCCTAGGTTGGCAGATATCCAATTAATAGAGGTTAGCATTAAGAGCAGTTGGTGCTATTTAGCTCATTACACCTGAAAGACGGGCGCAAACCCACCTCCTGGTGTACGGAAATTAGTCGTCTGACCTTGATACACACGCGCCGCAGGTAGTAGCAGTTGTCCGTCATACGTATAAAGACGTATATCCACCTTTCTCGTTGTTACAGTGTCATCAATTTTTATTGATCGCTCTCCTGCAGGAACAAAGGTCTGTACGATATAATCCTCATCAAGAATGTTCTCAAAAACGCGTCGAGTCAGCTTGCTACCGCGATAGACCCCTTTGCTTCCATGACCAGCAACTGGCTTAAAAAACAGCTGTCGCCGAGTACGCCACAACGCTGCTGCCTCGTCTTTTGATACAAGCTTAGTCTTTGGTATCGACTTTTCAAGGTACCTCGCTGCAGCCTCATCTAGACCCCAAGCGCGCAATGTCTGCGAATCGGATAGCAAGGTCAGGTTTTGCTTATTGGCCAACATAGCATGTACATGGGGATTGGGTGTCACCACCACAGCACCCTCTAGATAAGCACTTTTAAGCACGGCGTGGTTAGGGTTTTCAAATGCAAAGTCGACCAGACGATTGTATATCATATCGATTTTCTGGCCATGGGCTGTTAACGTACCATCGACATAGTCGAGTTCAGAGGGATCTAGTATCACAGTGTCAACGCCCTTAGCTTGGAGCAGTTGACGTGCTAACTGGAACTCCAAAAACATGAACTGATTCTTAGGGTCATTATCGATAATAGCTATGCGATTAGGCATGGCAGTAGCTGATTGTCGCTGCCACTCTTGTATGAACATGCTAGTGACAGCTTCTTCAAACCCATCAAGCATTTTAGTAATATCAGCACTTTGCTCAGAAGGGTGGCAGCATT
>NZ_PJBF01000062.1 GCF_002836505.1 Psychrobacter sp. Choline-02u-9 | reverse complement strand
CTTTTTAGGAAAGGCTCTTATCTACTGCTTCAGTATCATCTTTAATAAGCTGATCATACATCTGTTCGATAGAATTGTTTATCATTTTCTGAGCGGTAAAGCCACTAAAGGCTATAAGTTTTTCTAACTTAGTCTGATTTTTCTTATATATTTTTATAATGCCATCGCCTTCTTCGTTTTTAGAGCTATAATTTTTTCGACCATCCCAAGCTTTTCTCATTTTGTATAACATATAGCTACGCTCAGAGTAACCTTTATTCTTTTCAGTTCCTATGTTAGGGCTTTCAATGTTTGATAGTGTGTCTAAATGGGCTAGTACCAGCTCATATTTCTCTTCAAAAGTCTCTGGGAAAAATACATCCTTGAGGATTATAGGCTGATCCTTGTCATTATCTATATAGCTATATACCCATTCAATTTGATTATGGTTAGCAACATCAAGCCATTTTAATTCTTTATCAGGTGTACGGCCTTTCAAATACGTGGATTTTATCGAGAGTAAATTCGAAACTTTCCAATCATCTATTATCTGTACTCTATTGAAATAACCAAATTCGTTATTTACATGGCTATTAAAATAAATAATGTTATATGGCAAAAAACTTGTAATTGCTGTTATTAGCTCATCCTTACCTTTAAAAGCTGAGTTTTTAAAAACATTATAGATAAGATTGGTGATAAAAAGTGAGCATCGTAGATCATTTTTAAACCAGTCAAGATAACTTTTTGGTAAAACCTTCGTTGCTCTAACATCCAATAACTCATTAAATTTATCAATGGGTGAACTCCAGGTTTTAAGCTCTTTGATCAATAAGTTTTTATAATCATCATTGTCATAATTTATATTTTCCCAACTTTTATTAAGTAAAATATTATACGTATATAGTAGGGATTTTGCATCCGTAACACTCATTTTATCTAATTCTTTGAAGTAATCTTCAATACGCTTAGTCCCAGATCTTATACTTTTTATGTACAAGTCTGACATAGTTCTCAAGTATTGAGAATTATGATACTCCATTGATCCTTGATCAAATGGATAGTGCTGGTTGTCAGGAAGCCTAGTTAATTGTCCATCCACCATGTCATTTCCTCATAAAAGATTATAGAAAAACACAATACAAAAACTAGTTTTTATAAGGTTTTACATTGTTTTTTTTATAGTTTATTTCTAGCAATAAATACATGCAGGCCTTGTTATTAGGCGATATAATTTACCTATAGTTAATATATACCAGCTTACAGTAAGAGTCTATATTTTTATTACGTATTAAACGATGGGCTGATTAGCTAAAGCGATGGATGTCGCGAGTCTATACTAAACTGGCGTAGACGAAGCCAAGCAACTATTGAGTTAGGATTTGCTAGAGATAATGATGAGCAGCTTTAATCGGAAGTGGTAGTTTAATAGCGAAAATATGCTTATCAAACCTAGTTCTAAGTCAGAGTAGATAGCTTTAAAAATTTGTGATATCCACCTGTTTCTAAAATATTATAGCGAAAAATTGTTCAGACTAATTGGTAGTGCCGTTCAGCTAACTCCACTTTAACCATTTGTCTTTAAAGTCCTATAATCCACTGCTACCTATCACCATAATTTCTAGAGCTCGCCTACACAAAGCTGCACTACGGCAGCTCGTCCTTAGTGGGTTATTTATATTATTATCTAAACACAGCAGCTACTTGTTCTACTGCTGAGGGCATAACTCTCAGCGACCATCATTATAAAAATACGGACTGATCCCACCCTATGAAACTAACTTCATAGGAATACCATAATGTCTTACTCACACCTAAACCAACCGCTAGCTGCTGCAAACGTCCATAGTCTTGTTACAGATATACTAGCGAACACTATCTGTTTTAATGAGGTCTTAAATAAACTGAACGGATTTTATTATCCGTTCATGACTCACTTCGATAGTGAGCTATTTTATTCACGGCCAGTCTTATCATTTTTTAGTAGCACTCAAGCGATCGTTGGTGATACTTATCCAGAAAACGTGATTTGGGATCATGATAAAACTCAGCGTTTTATCGACATGCTGCCATGCTATAAAAATGATATTGAAAATGAACGTAATGCGTTCATTTACCAAGAATCTCAAAATAAAAATAAACTAGGGTGCTATATTAATAATCTAATCAGGCATTATTCAAGACTGCTCTTTATACGTATCGACCTAAAATACGCAAAAGAAACCAGCCACCATGTGACCATTGAAGACTTCAATTATCACATGAGCAAGTTTCGAGAGCTTATCGGTAAAGCAAAAAACTGCAAGCCAAAGAGTTGCTTTGAGCATTTGCAAGGCAATGCTTGGGCTATTGAGCAAGGTGGGGAAGAAGGTGGGCTGCACTGTCATTTACTGCTTATGTATGATGGTTCAGAGCGACAGAATGATTGGTATATTGCTAAAGAGGTGGGTGAGAAATGGAAGGAGGTAACCGCTGGTCTAGGCGAATATTATAGCTACCATGATAAAGAACGTAAGCAGCAGTATAAGCAACATGACAAACTAGGTATCGGCATGATACATCAAAATAATCCTATTGAAGTTGAAAATGCTCTAGCTTCAGCTCTATACCTAACGAAGCCAAGCAAGAATGAGCAGCAACTTAAACTTTGGTTACCAAACATGCGTACCTTTGGTCATGGTATTTATCGTACAAAAAAACGTAGAGGCTTGCCTGAATAACAAAATATTTTTAGATATATAGTATTCCTATGAGATCAGTCAGGAAGCATCGCTCTCCTGACTGTTTAACCCCAAACTATCCTAATTAAAGGTCTGCTTAATCGCAGGCCTTTTTTATGCGCAATCGAAAAAGGAGCTATTCATGAGACCCATCTGCCCACACTGTCATTCAGCGAACGTCAGAAGCACTGCCGATACTGACAGTCCCTTTAATCTCTTCGAGCAACTGTGTTCACAATCTGCCCTATCAGGTCTTGGTGTAAGCATCTGTAGGTACTACAAAATCAATTCAGCAATCGGTGTAGTGGTAGGTACTGCACTGGCTTCTGCGATTAGCTTGGCTAAAGACAAGCTACAACAGCCACCCTTACTCGTTTTAGCAGCAAAGCCCAGTTATACCTGCAATACCTGCTCAAGAACTTTCAGCATTTAACCTATCTACATAACCCATAATTCTAATCAAATCTAAAAGGACAATGATCATGGCACATTTAATAGACACAATGGCATACGTTGGCGAAACCCCTTGGCATGGCTTAGGTAATGAGCTGGCTCCCAAGCAGCCTATCGAGATCTGGGCAAAGCAAGCGGGTATGGATTGGCGTATAGAATCCTCAGACGTCAGTTATATGGCAAACAATGACAAAGGTCACAATCTGATTTTGCCCTTTGCTGAGCAAAAAGTTTTATACCGCTCCGATAACTTCGAGCCGCTATCGGTGGTCAGCCAACGCTATCAAGAAGTACAGCCGCGTGAGATTCTAGAATTCTATCGTGATCTTACCGAGCAATCTGACTTTGAGCTAGAAACGGCTGGCGTACTTAAAGGAGGTCGTAAGCTATGGGCATTGGCTCGTACAGGGCAGTCAGCAACGCTTAAGGGTAAAGATGTTAGTAATGGCTACTTACTGCTTGCAACCGCTTGTGATGGCACACTAGCGACCACAGCACAGTTCACATCCATCCGTGTGGTCTGTAATAACACGCTGGCTATTAGCTTAGCGAATGGTTCAGGAGGCATAGTGAAAGTACCGCATAGCACCTCGTTTGATGCCGAAAAGGTCAAGCAGCAACTAGGCGTGTCAGTCAAACAGTGGGATGAGCACAGCTATGAGATGAAGCAATTATCTGAGCGCCGGGTTACCCAAGCAGAAGCCGCCAATTATCTTAGCCGTGTGTTCAATGATCAGGACAATGACATCATTCTGTTTAATAGTGCTAAGAAAGAGAAAGACGCCGTGCCCAATGCCAAGGCGATGAATCAGGTGATGAACATGTTTAACGGTCAAGGTCGTGGAGCCGATCTTGATGCTGCTAAAGATACCGCTTATGGCTTGCTATGTAGTATCACTGAATACGTCGATCACGAACGCAGAGCAATGTCGAGAGACCATCGATTAGACGGTGCTTGGTTTGGCTCTGGCGCTAAGCTTAAACAAAAGGGTTTAGAAGAATCGCTACTGATGCTGGCTTAACTAGCCACATTTAAAACCTGACAATACAATCAACCACGCCTTCGAGCGTGGTTTTTTATGCCGCTTATTTCATTAATACCAATAAACCATTTATCAAAGGAGTTCGTTATGAACATGATTGCACTAAACAGCACGACTCAGCCAAGACAAGCGAAGCGTGCAACCATTAGACTCAAACCAGCAGTAGTGAAAGCCAAGCAAAGCGTTACCGCTGATAAACCTACCCAACTGAACACATCAATGACTGCCAAGCGTTTAATTAATACTAAAGATTTAAGCCGTGAGGACTGGCTACAAGTACGCAAGCAAGGCATTGGCAGCTCTGACGCAGCAGCTGCTTGTGGTATTCATCCGTATCTCTCTATGCTGGAATTATGGATGATTAAGACAGGACGCATGAGCTCCGACATCGATGAGAGCATTGAGGGTTATTCACCCCTCTATTGGGGCAATACCTTAGAGCCGATGGTCGCTAAATACTATCAAGAACATACCGGCAATAAGGTACGCCGCGTGAATGCTATCTTACAGCATCCTGAGCAGCCATTCATGCTAGCAAATTTAGACTATGCCATTACTGGTAGTGGTGAGGTACAGATTTTAGAGTGCAAAACCGCTGGTGAACATGGTGCCAAGCTCTGGAAGCATGGCGTGCCGTTATACGTCACCTGCCAAGTGCAGCATCAGCTGGCGGTCACTGGTAAAACTGCGGCGCATATCTGTGTGCTACTTTGTGGACATGAAGCCAAGATATACAAGGTTGAGCGTGATGAGCGCTTGATTGAGTCCATCATGGAGCATGAGCGTCAGTTCTGGCAATACGTGCAGACCGACACCCCACCAACGCCTGATCATAGCGAGTCAGCTGCCAAAGCCTTAAAGCTGCTTTATCCAACGCCTAAGCCGTCAAGCAAGGTTGATCTACGAGATGACGATGGTGCCAATAAGTTATTTGAGCAACTGCTGAGTTATCGTGATTACATGCAAGAGCTAGAGCAGCGCCATGATCAGGTAAAGCATCAGCTGCAAACACTGATTGCAGCTAATGAAGTCGCTGTGTTTGAAAAAGGCACTATTTCTTGGAAACGCTCGAAAGATAGTATCGGTCTTGATAGCAAGGCCGTTATCAAAGCGCATCCTGAGCTGTTGGCTAAATTTAGTAAAACCAAGCAAGGTAGTCGCCGCTTCGTCATTTTGAACGATTAAGCAGAAACCTACTACACTTAACCAAAACAAGCGCATAACTGCCCACCCTAATCGGTGGGCTTTTTTATGGCTAAACACATTTTATTAAAACTATAAGGAATATCATCATGATTAAAGGTCTAACCATAACCCCACCAGTTCTAGGTCGTATCAGTATTGGACGTGTCATTCAAAAAGATGGTAAGCGTTTGCCTGCTAAAGACGATCAATTCACCATTACCAGTCAAGTGCAGAACAAGGATGGCTGGATCAATCATCCACTAGATGAAAAGCTACGCGAGCACAGTAACGGTAAGCTGAGACACATACCGGTACGCATGTTGTTTAACGATCCTGAGCTAAACCTGCGAGCTGAGTACACCTTGTTCGATAGACAAACCGGACGGCCACTATGCGTGGGTGACGGTGAGCAGTGTCAACGCCGTACAAACAATGGCGTGGAAACACTGCCTTGCCCATCACCTGATCGTTGCCCATTAGCGCAAGGCGGTGCTTGTAAACCATATGGTCGCTTGTACGTTAATCTCAGTGAAGACGACGAGTTAGGCACGTTTATCTTTCGCACCACAGGCTTTAATAGTATTCGCACGCTTGCCGCACGGCTGAGCTACTTTGCTGCGGTATCAGGCAATAAGCTGTCCTGCTTACCACTGCAATTAACCCTAAGAGGCAAAAGCACCACGCAAAGCTATCGTACGCCGATTTACTTTGTGGATTTGACACTACGTGATGGGGTGACACTAAAGCAAGCAGTGCAAGATGCGCAGGCAATTGATGCGGAGCTTAGCGAACACGGCTTTGATCAAGCAGCGCTAGAAGAGGCTGCAAAACAGGGTTACGTCAATTCATCCTTTGAAATTGATAACGATGGCTTACTTGATGTGGCTGAGGAGTTTTATCCCATGGAGACAGATGACGTAAGCAATAGCCAGCAGGGGAATTATCAGAACGGGTTAGCCACTCATAACGTGACTAGCATCGAGCAAGGGCTACGGCAAAGTGTAACAGCGGTAAGCTAAAGCAATCAAGTGAGGTATACGGCATAAATTAGTTAGGTTGAAACAAGCGACCTAGAGTCGCTTGTTTTACTTTTTATCGGTTTATTTTTAGTGGCTTAATACCTGAATTAAGTTTTACAATGTGCTAGTTCTTCATAGCAGCATATTAAAAATAGATTATTATTCTTTAACGTAAGGGTAGCTAAAATGGATTTAGAAAAGATAATGGCATTAAGTATTTCAGTACAACTGTCTAAGAAAATATCTAAAAGAATTACCAATCAAACTCAACGTTATTTACAGAGATCTAGTGAGTCTACAGTAACAACAAAACCTCTTGAAAATGTATGGGACGATATTTGCTATAAGTTCCAAACAGAAGGATTTTGCGGCAAGGTTTACGAGCTCATGGTTGTAGAATATGTTGGTTCACTGGTCGATGCTTTAGAAGACTATGAATTTAATGCTCTCTACCTTCAAATTGAAAGCCTGCGTACGATCCTAGCTGATTCAGCTAAGAGTACGCCATCAGATATAGATGAACAAAGTTCTATTAGGATGCGTTTATTCAAAGATCGAGTTATTTTATATCTCATTGAAGAGTATGTTTATAAATGGGCTAAAGGTTACACAAACAAAAGGCTTAGACAAGCTCTAAATAGTTAAGATAGTCATGTATGAAACTTATTATTAAAAGTGTTTTTGACACAAAAAAAGGAGCTGAATCATCAGCTCCTTTTTATTACTCTATGTTATTACTCTATGCATAAGGTCTATCGGACGATATAAGTCTCATAAAAAAATACAGGACTCCCTGACTGTATGAGAACAGATGTTCCCATACAATAATTCGGAGATAATCATGGAAAATTTAAACGCAGCACAGCCAGTAATCGAGCAATGTAATCACATACCACAACTACTGAGTATTAAAGATGTTGGTAGCTATACTGGTCTTAGTCGTTCTACGATTTATGAGATGGTTAATGAAAATTCTGATCGTTATGACCCAACATTCCCTAAGAAGGTACAACTGACACAGGTAAGAGTAGTGTGGGTAGCAAGCGAGATTGCAGAATGGATTAATACGAAGATTGCAGAACGTTCAGTATAGATTTATCTGACCGCCCTAACTTTAAAAGTAGGGCGGTTTATTTTTTTGTATTATGAGAGGTTTCTTAATCTAATACACTAAGTAATATACTTTAGGCAGAAGAAAAGGCCTCAGCCACTTTGTGTTTACAATTAAAGTTTTATCGCAATTAAAAGGCTATTTCATGCGCAAAATCTTGTTAGGAAAAAATTGTGTAGGGTGGTACTTGGCGTTCATAGAAATAGGCAAATAGTCTTTCGAATAAAAGACTATTTAAACAGGCTAAAAGACTATTTAAAGATTCTTCAAAGACTATTTTTCACTATTAAACATATATAAAACAAGGGTTTAAGGGTCTCTCTAGAGAGGTGATAAAAATATTTATCTTATTAATAATCATCTATCACTATCTTGATCAAAAGCAGCCGCTAGTAGGGCGCTGTAAGGGGTCGCCTCATTCTCATGCATATAGATTTAATAGGATGACGATGAATGGCTACTTCTTAGGTGTGCCGAGTTATTGAATGCACATAAACTAAGCTATTTACGTATATCTTACTTCAATAAAAAAGCCACCTTAGCATTACGCAAGGTGGCTTGGTTTTTTACTAGGTCATGGATACTTTATCCAACCAGCTTTAATAACTCATCAAAGCTGTCAATCACACCATACTTTACAGCTTGACCTGCAAGGCTGTTGTCCTCACTGGCTTTTAAATTTAATGCATCAAAGAAACATTTAGCACTCTCTATCCGATACTTTTCTTTTTCACGCAAGTCTGCATCGACCATTGAACCTTTAGTTTCAGCGACAAAATAAATATGCCGCACTTTGCCTTCGTTGAAAGCAATGGCCCAGTCAGGATTATAGTCGCCTACAGGAGTCGGAATTTTAAATCTATCAGGCAGCTTAGCGTATACAGCAACATCCTCAATCGCACCTTCTAGCTCCTGAGCAAAGCGTTGTTCGATGCTCGAGTCAGTCGCTACATAGTCAAAGACATGTCGGCTAACTTTTAGTGAGTCACTAGGAACTTTTTGATTGGACACAAAAATCTCATTAAGTGGGTAGGTCTGGTCGATCGTATAATAAGTCAGTCCTTGAATGACCATCCTGATACGTGCTTCGTTAACAAGGCGCGCCACTTCACGTATAAAGGCTTCAGGGTTATTTTTAAACTGCGCAAAAATAGCGTTATTAATGCCTTTCAAAATAGCCACGATACTACGACGGGTAAGATCCGTCTGTTCACTGAGTGAGCCTATCAAGTCATATTTCACTTGTGAACGTATAGAAATATCTGCTGATTCAGTTGAGGTAGTAGGGCTATCAAATGACTGCCTAGCGGTCAATTCTTCATGAGAGATAGTATCGCGCTGAGTAGATTGAGCGAGCTTATAGCTAAGTGATTCTACAAAGTTATTATTCCTTTGCTTTGCTGCTGCTTCAACGGATTGAATGCTCTGCGCTATAAGTTTTGCACTATCTATCTTAATCTCAAATACTGCCTTGTGATTAATACGATTCCATAACTCTAAGAATTCTTTTCTCTTAAAATTATTCTCATTGATAGGATTGGGTGTTGTCTTGTTATCATTTTCGGTCATACCTTCAAGGTCTTTGGGATTAAAGATACCGCCGATTAGTTTTACTATTTGATTTGTTAAAGGTACAAGTGCCTCTGGTAGCGGTGCTAAGCTATCGTTGTTAACGGCTTCATGATAGCTATCCGTGATATTTTTATCAAAATCTATGTAATCATTTTTAATAAGATAATGGACAATCATATCAGCGTCACGATCGCTTACCTCATGCTTGCTACCATCATCTAGCGTTAGTACTTTATTATAAAAATAGTCTTTTGTGGCTTTAGTAGGTCGGCTAGACAAAGCTGCTGCCAGCTCTTTTTGCAAGTTAGTCACAAAGTCGGTGTAGCTTTCATTGGTGACTACAGTAAGGTTGTTTATAAGATGAATATCACCTTTGGACAAGTGATTGGCATCCATACGCATACCGTCTTTGCGTACTGCCAAACGCAAGCCTCGTCCTACTTCTTGTCGGCGAGAAATGGTGTTTTCAGAATGCTTTAGGGTACATATAACAAACACGTTTGGATTATCCCAGCCTTCTCTTAGAGCAGAATGTGAGAAGATAAAGCGAACGTTTTTCTTATGGCGTGTCTCTTCTGAGTCATGTGGCTCAGGGAATGAGAGTAGGGTCTCTTTATCCTTTAGAATAAGGTCATAAGCATCGATATCATCGGCTAAATTGACTTTACCGCCCAGCTCTTCGTCATCGAACTTCTTGGTTTTAGGGTCAATCATCTGTTGGCTTTTTTTATCGACTGAGAAATAGCCATTATGAGTATGATCGACATCAATATTGCGTAGGTAGTCGATGTAAGGATCATTGTCTATATTTAGCCCTATCATATCCTCAACGATTTGATTGTACTGTTCAACGAAGATTTGAGCATACTCACCATCTGTGCGATTGCCCTTATCGTCGTATTGACGGTACTTAGCCACTTCATCAATAAAAAATAAGCTCAATACCTTCAATCCTTGATTGAACAGCACTCGTTCTTTTTCTAGATGGGCGCGAATGGTCTCTCGTATCTGAATAGTACGCATAAGCGTTTCATCGATTTGACCGAGTGCTTGACCAACATAAATCTTGATACCATTAGTAAAGGTCAATGATTGCTCACGTGCATCAATCTCAGCGACCACATAACGGTCTTTATACTGCTCAGCTTGCTTGGACAGTGCGTAGAGGTCGTCACCTTTTTTGACACGGCGGATACGGCGTTTGACGCCTGATTTGGTCTTCTCTTCTATATCAAGTCTGGCAGTAGGGTCGGATGAAGACACTTCTATATCTTGCAGATATAAGTAGCCATGAGCACCTGACAAACCTTTAACTTCAACCCCTTTGACGGTAATCTTTTTGACCAGCTTTTGATTGTAGGCGTCTAACGCATCTAAGCGATAAACAAGATTGTAGTCTCGCTTATGTGTTGCTGAGTAGCGCATGATGAACAATGGATTAAAATAACTCAGACTCTCTAAGGTATTCTTAGACTGCATCTTCTGAGGTTCATCAAGAATAAGAATAGGGCTGTTGCGGCGTATCACATCGATAGGACGACGTGAGCCAAAGTCATCCATTTCAGCATAAATCTTACGGGCAGCTTTATTGTTAGCGCCTTGCTTTATAGTGTTAAAAGCTTGCACGTTAATAATCATTGCCCAAACATCTGAGCTTGAGCTAAACACTTCAAGATCATGTAGATTATCGGAATTATAAACAAAATGCCGAGGCCTTTTTTTGTATCTATCTAACTGTTGAAAGTGCGTAGCGGTCATCTCAAAGGTCTTTGCCACGCCTTCACGGATAGCAATACTTGGTACGACGATAATGAATTTTGACCAACCGTAGCGCTTATTTAGCTCCATCATAGAGCGGATATAGCAGTACGTTTTACCCGTACCAGTCTCCATCTCAATGTTCAGATTAATAGGGCTGGACGTTAGATTCTCACCCTTACCGCTTTTTTTGGAACTATCATCAGTTACTAACTCATTCGACTGAGTTAAGCCTTGGCTTGCCTGCACACTTTGAATATTTTGTAATACCGCTGATAAGTCGTTAATCGGGGCATTGGCATAGCCGATATGTAGCTCATCGAATAATGAAGATTGCCCAGTGTTAGCCAGCTCGTCATTGGTGAATAAGGATAAGTTTTCGCCTTTTGGTTTAGCTGGTACTTTCTGTTTACCTTGGTCAATAGTATATCGTTGAGCGACTTCTTTCGGTTGCCCCTTGAAGCAATCTGCAACGGCGTTGACGGCGTCTAGCTGATACTGGAGCTCTTTGAATTTAATTTCCATGTTTTAGCCCCTTAGATGAACTTCACTTGCGTGTCAGGTGACAGTTGCGCAAAGCGTGCTTTGATATTGGTTTTGTCTTGGTCATGGGCTATCGCTAGCTCACTTGAGACAAATTTTAGTGGTTTGTCCTTTGATATCTCATCTATTAAGTTCGTCGTTAGCGTGTCAAAACAAGCAACTAAGCTATCTATACCCACGTAATAGACTAAGCTGCCTTGAATGTCTTTGACTTCAATGGGTAAGGATAAAGGCACGCCCCAATCGAGCATGACTTGGAATAGTAAATCCTCACCATTGCGGTCTTCTTTGATATGTGACTCTAGGTTATCAAGCTCTGCTTGCGAGTACTCATCAGGTGTGTAATAGACGTCTTTCATATTAGTGCTATCAATTTTTAGCACGCGAAAGCCAATATCTAGATTTTCGATACCTTCTTTATCGTGATTGTCTTCTAGTATTTTCTGACCGGCACGGCGGATACGTTCTTTGGATATTTCAGAGATAGTAGAATAACCTGCTTTATTTCCAACTGAGTCGTCAGTAGTTTTCTCAGGAAGCTGAACCATAATAAACTTGCGGTTACCACCATCTTGAGCGTTCAGTTCCATTAGCGCATGCGCAGTCGTAGATGAGCCTGCAAAGAAGTCTAAAACTAAGTCATTCTCTTTAATCGAAATCTGAAAAATATGACTGAGTAACTCTATGGGCTTTGGCGTATCAAACACAGCTTTTGATTCAAATAAGCTTTTAATTTGTCCTGCTGCGCTCCTCGTAGTGCCACAATCCTTCCCAAACCATAGTGTTTCAGGCGTTCGGCCATCTAAGTTATTTAAATAGATTTTACGTGTTATTTTAGTTTCGTCTTCGTTAAAAATAACTTCTCCAGTCTCTATTTTTTTGTTCAACGTGTCCTTACTCCATCTCCATCCTTTTTCAGGTGGCGAGATAGTTTTTCCAGAGGGTGTTTTAATGTTATATATTAAGTTGGGTCTATATAGAGCATTTCGTACATCTCCTGCTCTCCATTTACCATTAGGATCATTATCTGGGTTTGAATAATTTTTATTGTGTTCTTCCGTTCGCTCTAGTAGCTGTAACTCAAAGCTATTACTTTTTTGAAATACTAAAATATAATTGTGATGAATAGAAAATTTTCCAGTATATCCTTTAGGTTGAACACTATGTTGCCAAACAATTTCAGCTAAGAAATTACTTAAACCAAAAACCTCATTACAAATTTTTCTTAAGTTATATACCTCATTATCATCAATACTAATAAAAATAACGCCATCATCCTTCAATAACGTTCTAGCTAGTTTAAGGCGACTGTACATCATAGTCAGCCAATCAGAGTGGAACCGTCCATTACTTTCAGTATTAGTAATCAGCCGATTGCCTTCTTCATCCCTTTGCTTTGAACGCTCTAAGAAGTCTGCTGTATCTTCAGAAAAGTCATCTTCATATACAAAATCATTACCTGTGTTGTAGGGTGGGTCGATGTAGATCATTTTGACCTGACCTAAATAGCTTTCTTGCAATAGCTTGAGCGCCTCTAAATTATCACCTTCTATAAATAGATTTTCAGTAGTATCAAAGTTCACGCTCTCATTACGCGCTGGGCGCAGCGTCTTGGCAATAGGGGAGTTGGCCTCTAGTATCGCTTGACGCTTACCCGGCCAGTCTAACCGATAGCGTTCTTGACCGCCTTCGACCAATGACTGTGACAGCTCTTGACGCAGCAAATCAAAATCTACAGCCTTTTTTAGATTACCATTATCGTCTTTTGACTCAGTGATACAGTTGGGAAATAGCGCCATGATTTTTTGCACATTGTCATCGACTAGGTTAGGGCTGTGCATGTCGAGAGAATCGTTATCAGGTTGGTTTGCTTGGGCAGTGTTAGTCATCTAGGTCTTCCTAAATCTGGTGAGTATGAATAAAGTACGACAATTGGTTGTAGCCATTATTTTTGAATAAGTTTTATTAATGGGCTTTATTAATGAGCTGATTGAGCTGCTCTTTAAGTTTATGTAAACGCATATTAAGCTCAACTTTACGGTTGAACTGTGGCTCTTTTTTGACCTTTTTTTGAAGTTGCTCGACTTGCTTTGTCAGGCTCTCGACTTGCTGCACGTGCTTGAGCTTATCTTCTATACTCGTTGTGGTACTGATAGAGACGGTAGCTGTCGGCTTCAGTTCTGCTTTTGCAACGATACTCACTTCAGTAGAAAGCGCGTTACCCCCAATAGCTTTTGGTTGAATATGTTGACTAGGCGGCTTTGGTGTCTTAGCAGGCTGGTCAGTCACGACATCATTAGTAATATTAGGCAGCAATTGCTCAATCAGATGGGTATATAGGTCAGTCAAATTAAGTATCAACGGCAACGGCTCACGTTGATCGCTGGCGAGCCATTCTGAGCTATAGTATTTATTCAGTACGATCTTTGACTTATCTGCTTGGCTCACACGTTTATAGGTGGCAACGACCTGAACTTTATCATTATAAACAACCTCAAAAATAACGGGTGTCGGTATGAGCTTATCAATGTATTTTATGATTTTGGTATCGATGTCAGCGGTGCGTGCGACAATCCTAAATATCTGCACTTCTTGAAATAAAGTATCAGTTTGAATGTTTAGTGTGCCAGCCGATAGTTTATACGCCCATGTAATTTTTGCCACTTCATCGATAAACTTCTGCTTAAGCTTACTATTAGCAGCACCCTGTTCATAGAGCTTTTTTTTAGGTATAGGTCTATCGACGATAGCTGATTGAGGGTATTGGTATAAAATCATAATTCGCTAGTTGTGTTGGTCTGTTGAACGTTGGATGAAGTAAGCTCTTCTACTACGATAAAACCAATGAGCTCAAAATCATTCAGCTCATTTAAGTCGTTTTTTAAAGCGGTAGTCGTCATGCCACTAAATAGACTGTCGATGTCTTTATCCGCTTTAACGTTCTTTATCGCTTCAATGGTTAAGTCGAGGAGCAAACTATAATGGCTCATATCTTGACCGTCAGCGGTGCGCTGATTGAAGGTCTCGCATACTGCTAGTATAGGCTCAGGCTGTCCACGGCATGCTTGCCGCGCTGAACTCAGTAGATGCTTCGCTTGTGTATAGTCAGCTATTATATTGCCGTCATTATCGATATACATCAGATAATAAGGATAGAGCTGGTTGGTTTTTTCACCATCGGTTTTATTATTGGTGCGTCCACTAACTTGAGCAAGCTCACGTGCTTTTAGGGCAAAAATGACACCAGCAGGTAGTCCTAATCTGTCATTAGCAGGAACGACGGCATGTAGTCCATTAGGCAGTCGCTTTAAGTTAGGATTGGCTTCTATGTAGCTCAATAAATCCATACGAAAGTCATTAAGGCCTAAGTCTGTAATAGACACACCAGTATTAGCGTCTTCTAAATCAAGCACTTCAGTCTGCATACGTTTTAGCTGTTCGTGACGATACGCAATGTCATTGGCCTTAGAACTCAGTACGTTATCATCGCCTGTGCTAGACATGTCTACGATAACCATACGGTTTTCGACTCGCTCTCGTAAATTAATATACTCATCTAGACTGATATCTGGCCAGTAGTTCACCAGTTGAATCTGATCATTGGTAGAGCCGATACGGTCTATTCGCCCAAAACGCTGGATGATACGTACGGGATTCCAGTGAATATCATAGTTGATAAGATAATCACAGTCTTGTAAGTTTTGACCTTCAGAAATACAGTCTGTTGCTATCAAGATATCAATCTCTCTAGTTTCGTCAGGAAAGATATCATTCTTTTGTTTAGATCTAGGCGAGAAAAGTGTCAATAACCCTTGCATGTCGTAGCCCTTACGGCTGCTTACCATGCTCTTTATCGTGGTATGGTTTTCGCTACCCGTAATCTTAGCGGTGTGTAAACTGAAATCATGCAATAGCTCTGGCGCTATATGCTCGTATAAATAATTAGCAGTATCCGCAAAAGCAGTGAATATCAGTACCTTTTGGTTACCAGGATTTATAGGGTTGTTAATCTTATCGATCAAATGTTTTTTGAGGTGTTGGAGCTTATGGTCACGCTCTGGCGTAACTGTACTAATAGTACTTATTAATCGTCTAACGACAGCGTAGTCCGCCTCTAAATCTGTGTGCCACTTTAATATATCCATGTCATCAAGATGAACTTTGAGTTTACCGCCTACCCAATCGTTAGGGCTAGTCGGTCCATCTAGCCCTTCGTCATAGGCATCATCATCGTATCCTGTGCCAATATCGATAGATAGCAGGTCATTACTTTTTCGAGCCTGATACTCAGCTATGCTAGATAAGGCTTGTTCTAAACGGTTCTTTAGATTATGCAATGTTAAACGGAAGGCATGAACAGAGCTTTCTAGTCGTTTAAGTAAATTCACTGTCATCAATGCTTGTAGGCTTTTTTCTCGATCTTGTTGTTTGAATCGTCCTTTGCCTTCGACCTCAGTGTCATATAGGTCTTCGTATTTCTCTAAAGCGCTAGGAAATATGTATGTAAGCGGTGCATACACAACCATTCTAATGGATGCCAACTCTTTATAAATCTGATTAAAGGTAATGCTTTCATCTGCTGTAATAGAGCAGCGGTATGATAGCGGTCTTAAGCGTGTAGGAAACTGTCCAACCTCTTTGGTATCATAAAATCGCTGAATATGCTTGCGTGAGCGTGCAATAGTAACGCTATCTAATAGCTTGAAAAAGTCAAAATCTAACATATCCAATATGGCTTTAGTGGTTCGATTCTCTACGGGCAGTTTTGACCAGTTGTTGAAACTAGCCTGAGCATTTCGGAAGATAGTGTCAATGTCTCGCTTAGTATCGAGCTTATCATCTAGGTTCTTACTATCTCCTTCGTATGCTAGCGCCAGCTGATTTTTTAGATCATTAAAGCGGTTGTTCACAGGCGTTGCTGAAAGCATCAGCACTTTGGTTTTTACACCTTGTTGTATGACTTGCTCCATTAATCGATCATAGCGAGTTTTCTTATCCTTGAAGTTATCGCGATTACGAAAGTTGTGTGATTCATCGATAACCACTAAGTCGTAATTACCCCAGTTTATTTTTGCTAAGTCTATTCCAAGGGTTTCACCACTATTTCTAGATAGATCAGTATGAAAGAGGACGTCGTAATTGAAACGATCTTTAGCAAAAATATTGGTCGTCAAGTTGGCATTATAGTTAGTCCAGTTAGCACCGAGCTTTTTAGGACAAAGTACTAAGACACTTTTGTTGCGTAGCTCATAATACTTAACGACCGCAAGAGCAGTGAATGTTTTACCTAAACCTACGCTATCCGCTAGGATACAACCGTTATAGGTCTCAAGTTTATTAATAATGCCGACCGCTGCATCTGTTTGGAAGTTGTAAAGCTTCTGCCAAATAAGCGTGTCATGATAGCCTGTCAAATCGTTAGGCATGACATCTTCGTTCAGATCTTCAAGAAACTCTTTAAAAATATTGTAGAGTATTAAAAAGTAAATACGTTCAGGATCGTTCTCTTGGTAGACCGATTCAATATGACGAACAATCTCGTCAGTGATATCAGTGACCTTTTGCTGATCTTGCCATATTTGATTAAACAGGTTCAAGTAGGGCAGCGCATAGTCTGAATCAAATCGATTAACCATGTTTGAGACGGCATCACCTTTCTCATAGCCAAGCCCAACAGGGGTAAAGCCTTGGATAGGCATATAAGTAAGTAGTGATGTTTTGTCCTTAACACACACAAACTCTTGCATTGGTGCGTTAGTAGTATTTGACTTAAAGACAGCTTTATTACGTATCCATTCAGCACATTCTTTAGCGATGGCTTTCTGAGTCAGTTTGTTTCTAAGATGTATCTCAAACTCAGTACCATATAGGCTGTCCTCTCTATTGAGCTGGGGTATGACGAACTCACGCTTTTCTTTTTTAAACTTATCAGTAACATCATTAGCTACAAAGGTGGGAGAGGTGAATAAAAATTGCATTCCATCGATATTCTTAAGCTCCTGCTTTAAAGCAGCATAAGCATAGATAGAGAAAAAGGAGGCTGCTATCTGTAGCTTAGAGCCAGCATGTAGGTTTTCTTTTATGTCATCGCCAAATCTGTGATTTAAGTTGTCTATAAGTTTCATAATTCAGCTTTTAATTGTGTGATAAATTGGTAGGATAAGAGCTATAACTGTTTTATAAGTAAAACTAAGTTTTTAATAGATACTATATTACTCAATATTATTTCAAATTTCAGTCTCAGGATTTACTCTTAAGCATTTCAAGCACTTTATCTTCTCCCAGCTGATCAATCAATATTTGCAGTTGCGCGTTAGAGTCAGCTTTGGTTTGCGCATCTGCTTTAAACTCTGCTGTATCTCTACCTTCTCTCAAAGCATCTAAATAGTCAGCCCATTTTTGCATCATTTCCGCACGATCATCAATGTACTCAAATCGACCGTAAGCCGTTCCATTAGGATCTTTCGTTGTATGACCCAGTGCCATCTCTACAAGCACTAGAGGGTACTTCAACTGCTCTTGCAGTATGGTCTTAGCCGTCGCTCTAAAGCCATGAGCACAATGTATATCTTTATAACCTAAATCCTTTAGACGCTTATTAGCAGTCGCATCAGAGATAATCTGATGCTTTTTTGCCGTCTGGCTAAAAAAGACATATTCAGTATGGCCATTAATCTTTTGCTGTTCGCGCAATATAGCCACAGCTTGACGAGGTAGGGGAACCACCATGTCCTTGACCATATTTACCTTGCCTTGACCCTTCAATGGCTTTAATTGCCACCTACCAGCCTCTAGGTCTAGATCTGCCCAGCGCATGCGCCTTAGGTCACCGTTACGCACAAAGAGTAAAGCTAATAGCCTAAGGGAATTTATGGTGTTTGGGTCACCTTCTATTGTCTCGATAGCTTTAAGTAATTTAGCCAAGTCCTTCGGTTTAGTAACCGCAGGACGATGACCGTAATTTGACTTAGCCAACTGGCTCTTAATGAGCGCCGCAGGATCGCTCGTACAGAAGCCTCGTGCTCCAGCATAGACAAACACATCACTGGCAATGCCAGCACAGCGTTCAGCCTTGTCTGTGGGCTTACCATCCTTGTTCAATGAGTTTGCTTGAATGTCTAACAGCACTTCAAGCATTTTAGGTGAGGTGATATCGCTGATTGGCTCGTCACCAATATATTTGCATATAAGCTCAAGACGACCTTTCTTACGAATGAGGGTATTGCTCTTCTGAGTCTGATCTAGACTGTCAAAATACTCCCAAGCAAAATGATTAAAAGAGTTTTTAGTTTTACTAATAATACTTTTCTTAATTTCTTCACGATGGAGTTTTGGGTCAATACCTTTGCTCAACAGATTTTCATACTCACGCCAAACTTCACAGGCACGAGCATACGAGATATTTGGATATATACCGATGGAGATAATGCTTTGTTTAGGATTGGAAGGTGGGTAGTATCGATACATCCATGACTTAGTCTCAGTAGGACGTACCATTAGGAAGAGTTTAGGATGATTTTTGACAGCAACGAAGTACTTTCTATCTTCAGGCTTATGGCTGCTGATGCTTCTGTCTGAACTGATCGCTTTTCTTTCCATATCCTAGATCTCCATGAGTAGACTCAAAACTCGGTATACTTGACAGTATACTCAAAGTGCATGGATTAGGATAGATTCATAGGACAGTATGGAACGTCAGATACAACAAAGCCCCTGATATCAGGGGCTTTAGCGACTTCAAAAAGAAGTATAGAACTATATAATGGTACCCGGAGCCGGACTTGAACCGGCACGCTATTGCTAGCGAGGGATTTTAAATCCCTTGTGTCTACCAATTTCACCACCCGGGCAAAACTTGTTTTATCTAAGATGTAAACTAGCTGATAGACCATCTAGTTACTAGATAAGTGGTCGCTATTATAATCGGTTGTGATAATAATGCAAGCCAAAATTAACGTAAAGTTAATAAATAATTGGAGGCTGGAGTCGGAATCGAACCGGCGTTAACGGAGTTGCAGTCCGCTGCATGACCACTCTGCCATCCAGCCAATCAAGGTCGCCTATATTAGCAAAAATATAGTAAATTACAAGTCCTTTTTTCGTTAAAAACAGCTTATTTATTATCTTATCTATATTTAGCACCAATTTCAGGACATTTACGCTATTAATAGGCTTTTTCAAGCCGTCAGTAAACCAGCGTTTAATGATGATGGTTTAAAATATAATACGCTAAACTATATCTCTATTGTCACGTTTGGCACTTTTCACATCACGATAAGTGGCCGTGCAAATTAATACGAGTACGCCAAGAGTAATGGCGGGCCAAATTAAGATATATAAGCCGTAGATAAAAACGTTGTCCATGATATCTCCTTATAATATTGCTAAGTAAGTAGCGATTAGCCAAATACTTCTGGCCAATCGGCACTTGGATAAAGCGACTTTGATTTAAGATTTAAGTGACGATGGGATTTCCGACTTTTTATCGTAATTGCCCACACGCTGCTTAATTAAGTCGAAGTCGAAGTGTTCGTCTCCCATCAGGCTGATAATCACACAGACGACGGTACTAGCGCCGTAAGCTGTTAGAGAGGCTAGCAGGACCATATATTGACGTAAGAAGCCAGTAGCGAAGATAAGCATCAGCACTAGCGTGATAACTGCGGCGACCATGCCAATCTTACGACCTAAGAATCCAAAGACCATTAGCCCAATAACAACCGCTGCACCGACACTGGCCAGTATTTCAAAGAATAGGGCGGTGACACCAGTGATTGGGAGTAATTCGAAACGGGCAACGCAAAATAAGAGTAGTCCGACGATAACTGCTGAGGTAAAGGCGGTATTGGTGACGCGATTCCAAAATACACTGGCGATAACAGGGAAGACAATAGCACCCCATAGTGCACCAACAAACACTAGCATGACGAGAATATCGAGCTTAAAGCTTGCAAAAATTAGTCCAGCTGCTGTCGCAACAATCATCGTGCCTCGACCAATTAGCATCATTGTTTTAGGTCTAACATGGCCTTTTTTGGCGATGTTTTTACCGTAGACATCCGCCATCATAATGGTTGATAGCGCTGATAAATCTGAGTCAGCGGTTGAGGACAATGACCCAATTACTAAAATAAAGAATAAGGCGATAAAGACGGGATGCAGATAAGTACTGACCATCTGAGGGATAAGGTTATTCATATTGCCATCGAGTGGCTCGACGCCAATCGTCACAGCCATTAGTCCAATCATACCAAGACCAATAACGATACCAGCGTAGCCGACTGTGGCAGTGATAAACGTTGCTTTAATTTTGGTTTTATCAATCGCAAATAGTCGCTGAGTGATGGTTTGATTACCGATAGCATATGCTAATACAGCGACGAAGTAAGGCGCACCTTGTTGAAAGAATGCCTCAGAGGAGAAGAAGTTCTGCTGTTCTAACGTCAGGTTCGACAGGCCGCTAACCATAACCTCAGGGCCACCCATGGCAAATAATACGGCGGGAATAATGACAATACCAATGGCCATTAGAGCGACCAACTGGGCGAAATCCGTAAAAACGGATGCTCGAAACCCTGATGTCAATGTGTAACTTAGTACACCGATACCTGCGATCATTACCCCTGTTTGGAACGATAATGGCGACAGGACTGACACCAATGCTCCAGCAGCGGTAAAGTTGACCATCAAGCTAATTAAACTGCCCATAATATTGGATATAGCTAAGATTAATTGGCTTGATGAACCGTGACGGGCGTGAATAAGTTCACCTAGTGTATGACCATCTGGTGCCAGTTCACGAAAGCGCATACCAAAAGGGTAGATGAATAAAATCATCAATGCACCCCAAAAGCCATAATGTATCGGCCCTGATACGCCGTACTTATAGCCAGAGGTGGCCGCAGCGTAAAATGAGGCTGCCCAAATCCAAGTGGCGGTCATGCTGGCTGCACCCATACCAAAGCCAACACCGTGACCTGCGACCATAAATCCAGAAGTGGTCTCTTTATCTTTTTTGATTAATAAGGACAGTAAATAGGTGCCGCCATAAAATGCTAATAATAATAAAATAATCGTTAATGATGAAAATTGGAACAATGACTCAGTTTTCAAACTCAGACCTCGCAATTGTTAGTTGATGAATAAAGTTCAGCAAAAATGAAAGATACCAAACCATTAGGAATACAGCATAGCCTACACAGTCCTCATACCGAACGTATGTGGCTAATATAAATAGCGAAAATACCAACTGCAGTGGTAAGCAAATGCTAAGTGTTACGCCCAAATCTTAATGAGACAGATACTGTCAAATCAAAAAGACAGGGACTACTTTCAATAGGCGTCAGTTAATGGGTAAACCATCACGCTATTAATAGGCATACACAAAGGTAGCTACATGCTAAAGAAAACTCATGTGATGAGTGTCTATAGCGGAATTACGAATAAGCACTAAGCCATGATAAAATGACCCGAACTCGATTTAGACAGCCTTATCAGCTGTAATAAACAATAGCTGAGAAATCTCTACTCATCTATTGCGATTGATGTGTTACTAAGCGGCATTAATAAATAAAACTACATATTTGTTAAGTGCCTGTAACATATTTGCGGGATAAGAGTAACCTATTATGTCATTAACCTCAAACATTATCCGATATTTACCAAACAATGACCGAAGATGATATATAAGTATTTATTTAAAGAGATTTAATAAGATTTTTAATAAAGCATTGAAAGATAAGGTTTTATTATTAGTAGCATCGAGTGATATATCGCTATGAGCTAAGTTATAACCATGAATGGTTAGCTGAAGCTTTCATTAGAAAAATAGATAATGAGCGATAGATGATGGTTGCTCTCAATGAACAAGTAGAAGTGAATTTTTATATATTATCTTGTTTGGTATAGTAAGTGACTCGGTTATCACGTAAAAATCCAGCCAATCCAAGGCCATAACGCTCAGCCACGCGCACTGCTGTACTGGTAGGCGCTGACATGCCAACTAGCCACGGGATTTGACTTCGAATAGACTTTTGAACCAGTTCAATAGAGAGACGCGAAGTCATAAGCACACAGCTAACGTCTGCTTTTTGGCGTAATTGCCAACCGATGAGTTTATCAAGTGCATTATGGCGGCCTACATCCTCAAATAAATGTAGCTGCTGATTATGTATCGTCGCTGCGGCATGTACCGCACCTGTCAGTTGATGCGTATGTTGCGCGGCATCCACTTGTTGACGCAGTGCTAATAGGGAGTCAAGACTTGGTGCGCTCGTTTGAATGCCATTTATACCTGTCTGTCGGTTATGTTCATGGTATAAATGGTCTTGTGAGTGAGTACTTAAATCAGGCAAAGCTTGCGTTAGTCCAGTAATACCGCACATACCGCAGCCTGTACGCCCTGCGAGCTGCCGCTTTTGTGCCTGTATACGTTGATGGCAGCGTTGGCTCAATACCAACTCCACGACATAGATATCATAATCTTGAAATCGCTGTAGGCTTTGCTCAATTGATGCTGGCTGAAAACTCTCATCGCTCGAATCTTGAGCAAACTTCTGGTAGCTAGCAATATCCGTAAGATGAGTCACTTCCCAATCGAGTAACTCATGACTGTACTGGATCAAACCTTCACTAAATAAGAACCCGATGGCCAAATACTCTAACTGGTGAGGACTGGCCATTAATACCGCATAATGAATGCCATTAATGATAATAGAGACAGCGGCTTCCACGGCGAGACTGGCATGTTGGTCTTCTACTCGAACAGATGGCTTATCACTACCATCCTGAGCGTGTGAGGGATAAGAATGTTTGTGTGCCTCATGGCTGCGCGCAAGCGGTGTCTCTGACAACCTATTATCATTAGGTCGTTCAGTTGCCATTATCTGAGCACCAGTTGAATGATCTATCATAGTGGGGTCAATAAAAGCCCCACTTTGCTCAGCGTTATCTTCAATGGTTATCACGGTTTATCAAGGCCTAAAAGTATGGGCGTGCTTATGGTCATTTAGAGAGCCAATGAAAACATCATTATTGGCTCTCCGCAGTATGATTTACGCAGGCGTAGTGATCGACGTATTTGCCTCTACGCGCTCTAAAACGACGGTCGTCGATTTGTACGCTGGGATATGGGAGTCTGGCGCATGTGTCTCCAAATCAAAGAGATCATTGCACTCAGGATAGTAAGCTGCAACAGCGTTAGAGGCAATATCCATCTCGCTTAATACCAACGGACCTAATATACGCGGTTGCTCTAGGCTATCTTTGGCACGCTGGCGAGTGACCATAACACGGTCACCCTTTTGCCAACCCAAACGGCTTATTTCATCGGGATGCATGAATAGCACATCACGACGATCCGTTTGACGATAGCGGTCTTTAAACCCAAAAATCATAGTGTTGAATTGATCATGGCTACGGACACTGGTCAATTGCCAAACCTTTTGTGCTGTATTTTCAACATCATCGATATCGTTTGCGGCTGCCATTTGTGCGGCGACAAAAGTAATCGGATATTGTGGTACTTCAAACTGAGCTTTGCCGCTTTCGGTATTCCATACACGATGACGCGCCGCATGATACAAATGAAAGCCACGCTCAAAGGTGCGAATACGTTGATTGAAGTCTTCAAATCCATTAATCGCTTGAGCGATATAGTCTCGAATAATATCGAAATCTTCACTCATCGCCAGCCAAGGAATAGACGTGTCGGCGCCGAGTACATGGGTCGCAATATCCGCCACGATTTGTGCTTCAGATTTTAAAGTATCACTAACAGGTTTGAGCTTACCTTGAGTTGGTACGATCTGACACATAGAGTCTTCGATAGTGGCAAACTGCTCACCCTTTGTGGTGACAATACGTTCGGTACGGCCTAGGCATGGCAAGATCAAATTATTAGCACCGGGGTATAGCATAGTCTCATTGAGCTTAGTACCGACAAATATATTAAGCTGAGTAGTGGTTAGTGCTTGTTCAATGGCGCTGGTATCAGGGGCAGCCACTGCGTAGTTACCACCCATGCCCATAAAGACTTTTAATTTACCTGCGATAAGAGCCTTGGCACCTGTGACGACATCGTAGCCATGCTCTTGCGGCATAGGATGCTCAAACACGTGCTCTAAACTGTCTAGTAAGCTTTTGCTAGGTCGTTCATGGATACCCATGGTGCGATCGCCCTGTACGTTGGAGTGTCCACGTACTGGAGATGCACCAGCGCCATCGATACCAATCATGCCCATCAGAAGGAGCAAGTTGGTAATCATTGCGACATTGTCATCACCCTGTACGTGCTGAGTAATGCCCATGCCCCAAGTGCAAATCGTTGCTGGACTATCGGCCACGAGTTCAGCGAGATTAATAATATCTGTCTGAGAAATACCGCAGCCAAGTGTGATATCTGTCCATGATTGCTCTGTCAGCCACTGTTTTAGAGGTTCAAATCCTGAAGTATGAGTGGTAATAAACTCATGGTTGATTTTATTGTTCTCGATTAGCCATTTGGCAATGCCCGTTAATAACGCTGCATCACCACCGATTTGAATTTGAATAACATCATCGACCATGTCAGTACTTTGACCAGCTGCCATGTGAGTTGGTTTTTGTGGATTTCTGAACTTGCTTAAACCTTGTTCACGCATCGGGTTGATTGAAATAATTCGACAGCCTTGCTCATGCGCATGGGCGAGCATCTCTAGCATACGTGGATGGTTAGTCGCTGGGTTTTGCCCAAACATCAATATCAGCTTGGCTTGCTCAAAATCTTCTAGCATGACCGTCGCTTTACCAATACCTAGCTGTCTGCTTAGCATTACTGAGGTTGGCTCGTGACACATATTTGAGCAATCAGGCAAATTATTGGTACCAAAGCAGCGTACGAACAATTGAAATAAGAAGGCAGGCTCATTAGTCACACGTCCTGATGTATAAAATAACGCCTCATCCGGTGAATCGAGCTGTCCTAACTGCTCAGCGATTAAGCTGTAGGCGGCTTCCCAAGGGATAGGAACATAGCGATCTTGCGCCGCATCGTAATACATCGGCTCTGATAAACGACCACTGTGCTCAAGCTCATAACCAGTCCAGCCCTGTAGTTCAGTAACGGTATGCCTTGCAAAAAACTCAGCATCTGCTTTATGGGTCATGGTTTCACTGGCAATGACTTTAATGCCGTTTTCACAGACATCGATAGCTTTGTGCGACTTATGGTCAGGCCAAGCACAGCCTGGGCAGTCAAATCCGCCTTGGGGCTGATTGCTTTTAAATACACTTATACCGCCGCGCAAAAATGTCTTATAGTCCATTAGCTTTTGGGTAGATGAGATCAGCGCAGGCCAACCAGCAGCAGGGTGGGAATAAATAGGAATTTTGCGCATGACAGACCTCATATAGTAAGTGACAACGGCGAAGCTTTGATAGACGACAACTATATAATGGCCAGTGAGAAGTTCATATGATCATTAACTATAGATAACAAAAAACCTCCAAGAAAAATCAATTCTCTTGAAGGTTTTTGAGGTTGTCGGAAATGGTTATATTCGACAGGTACAAATTTATAAGTCGTAAGTCATGGACAGCATTAGCTCAAAAACTTAGCTTAAAATCAGGCTGTCATCTTCAACTTTTTCGCCACGTGTTTGCTCGAACATATCGAGCAAATCATGTACGGTCATACCTTTACGAATGTCGCCAGCCACATCCAACACGACTTGACCCTGATGCAGCATAACGGTGCGTGTGCCATGTGATAAGGCTTGTTGCATTGAATGGGTGACCATCATCGTAGTCAGCTTATTGTCCGTGACAATCTTATCAGTCAATTCTAAGACAAACGCCGCAGTCTTAGGATCGAGAGCTGCAGTATGCTCATCAAGCAGCAAAATCTTAGAGGGCTGCAATGATGCCATTAGCAAACTTACTGCCTGACGTTGACCACCAGAGAGCAGACCCATACGATCGGTTAGACGATTTTCTAGACCTAATTTTAAAACGGATAGTTTTTCTCGAAACAAATCGCGGTTGTTCTGGTTCAATGCAAATTTCAGACCGCGATTACCGCCGCGTTTGTAGGCCAAAGCCATATTTTCTTCAATCGTTAGCGCTTCACAAGTTCCTGCCATCGGATCCTGAAAGACGCGAGCAACCCAATGCGCACGTTGATGGGCAGACTTTTTGGTCACATCAATGCCATTTAGCAAGATTGAGCCACTATCGACGCGCGTCGTACCGCTTACTGCATTCAAAAAAGTAGATTTACCTGCGCCATTGGTACCAATGACAGTAACAAATTCACCGTCAGCAATGTTTAAGCTGATACCACGTAGGGCAGGGTTTTCGATAGGCGTGCCTGGGTTAAAGGTCAACCGTAAATCGGTGGCTTGCATCATAATCGTTATTCCTTATTGTCTCTTCAAGCGAAGCAAGTGTTAAAAACACCTGCTTTGACTGTCATTAGGCGCGAACCTTGCGTGATAAAAACTTGGTTTTCGCTTTTGGCAATACCAAGGCTAGTACCACGAGCAATGCGGTAATCAAGTTCAAATCCTGTGGACCAAAGCCGATGCTACGTAGCGTATCGCTTGATAATGCGACCTGAATAAACAGTTTGTACAATACCGCGCCGACAACAACGGCAAAAGTGATCAGCCAAATACGCTTGGCAGGAATGATCGTCTCACCGATGATGACTGCTGCTAGACCGATAACGATCGTACCGATACCAATCGAGATATCTGCGCCACCCTGAGTCTGCACAAATAGTGCTCCCGCTAAGGCAATCAAACCGTTAGAAATCGCCATACCGATGATGGTCATCCACGAGGTATTGATACCTTGCGCCTGTGCCATTCTTAGGTTGGAGCCAGTAGCGCGCATCGACAGACCTGTCTCAGTGCTATAGAACCAGTTCAAAAATAACATAGCAGCTGCGACAACGACACCGATAATCAAGCAACGCATCCAATAACCATTACCATCAGTCACCAAGGTGCTAAACACTGTGGTTTCACCAAGGAGGGGTAGGTTTGGCGCGCCCATGATACGTAGGTTGACAGAATATAAGGCAACCATGACCAAGATACTGGCAAGCAGTTGCAAGATGCCAAGTTTGACATGCAACCACGCAGTGACGATACCAGCGACTGAACCTGCTAACATCCCAAAAGCACAGGCCAACCATGGGTTGATACCAGCGATGATAGAAATACCAGCGACTGCGCCACCTAACGGAAAACTACCGTCAGCGGTTAAATCTGGAAAGTCGAGCGTACGAAATGAGATAAGCACACCGAGTGCTACTAGGCCATAAATCAGACCACTTTCAAGCGCACCAAAAAAAGCAATTAAAGACATAAGAGATCAGTAAGTCATAACCAAGTGTCTAGCGTATGGTACCAAGATAAGTAAGTGGCAATTGCCAAAATCATCTACCTGCTAAACAGCTAAGCGGTGAATTTAACAGATTAAGCAATCTGCGATTAGGGTAAACCAAAACATATCACTATTAACAGCGATCATAAGCTACCTTGGTTTGAAGCGATGGTTAAAGGCAATGCAATCAATCGACATATCATTTACTTAACAAGTATCAGATAAATGGCCAGACAAATACAGCACTATTAAACGCACTTCCAAAAAAGACTCTGTTTAGACAAGAAGCCCAGCCTAATGACTCATAGCTGGGTTTCTTATTTAATCATTAGCCGTATATTTAAGGTATACAACACAGTATCAAGTAGTGTCGCTTTCCTATTTATACCTGCTATTTTGAGCCAAATAAAAAGGTGCGTTATTCTACCACTTCTTTAGCTTTATCGATAACCGCTTGTGGCAATGTGATGCCTTCTTCTTTAGCATGTTTTGGACTGACGTATAGATCAAGCGCTTGTGGAGTGTAAACAGGGATAGCGCCTGCTTTTTCACCGTTTAAGATACGTACGACAATTTTACCAGTTTCGCGGCCAAGCTCATAGTAGTTCACGCCTAGAGCAGCAACGGCACCGCGCTCAACTGAGCTGGTGTCTGAGGCAATTAAAGGAATCTTACTTTGTTTGGCGATTTGATAAAGTGACTCGTATGCTGATACTACGTTGTTGTCAGTTGAAGTATAGATCATATCGACCTTACCTTCGAGACTGCGGGCTGCCATCGCGATGTCGTTACTACGCTGTGCAGGTGCTTCAAGTACATTGATACCGAGTGGTGTTAGCTTCTCTTTTAGATTTTTTAAGATAATCGTTGAGTTGACTTCACCTGGGCTATACACATAACCGACGTTCTTTAATGATGGAATGATTTGACGCATCAAATCAATTTGTGGCTCGTACGGTAGGGCATCTGATGCGCCTGTGACGTTAGTGCCAGATCCATCTAGCTTAGGTACCAGTTTTGCTGCTACTGGGTCAGTAACTGCTGAGAATACCAATGGAATGCTGCTAGTAGAAGCGGCAACAGACTGCGCAGACGGTGTTGCGATAGCGACGATAACGTCTGGCGCATCAGCGACAAATTGCTTGGCAATCTGACCAGCAGTAGCAGTGTTTCCTTGCGCGCTTTGGAAGTTAACGGTTAAGTTTTCACCGTCTTTAAATCCTGCTTCGTTTAGCTCGTCGATGACACCTTTACGTACATCATCAAGCGCTGGATGTTCGACGATAGCAGTAATAGCAACGGTTTTTATAGCTGTCGTTGCATCACCAGTAGCGGCAGCATCCGTGGAGCCATCATCTTGCGCTGATTGGTTACAACCAGTCAGGATAGCTGTACATACACCGCCTAATAATAAAGCCTTACCGAAATTAAAACGACCAAAACGATTTTGAGACAACATGGGTCTTACTCCTAAAATAATAGTGTGTCCGTACACTATATAAATAATTGACGAGCTAATAGATAGCTTACTACTTTTTATTTGGTTTCGGCATCAATATCAACATTGATGGCGTTTTTTAGTAACTCTGCTGGCAAGCTGACACCTTGTGTTTTGGCATGCTTAGGACTGACATATAAGGTCAGATCATTCATGACTTCAGGTTTGATGGTGTCGACCGCTTCGCCATTTAACACGCGATATACCATCTTGCCAGTGGTACGACCAAAGTCATAGTCATTAACACCAAGCGCAGCAGTCGCGCCGCGTTTTACACTGAATTCATCAGACGCGATAATCGGTAACTTTAGCTCATTTGCTGCTTGAGTCATGGCCTCAAAGGCAGAAGCAACATTGTTGTCAAATGAGGTATAGATGATATCTGCACGTCCTTGCAAGCTGCGCGTCGCCATACCGATATCTGTTGGACGATTGGCAGGAATATCTAATAGTGACAGACCTCGTGCTGGCAGAGCTTGTTTTAGATTTTCACGTAATGACACTGAGTTTGCCTCACCTGGGCTATAGACATAACCGATGGTCTTTAAGTCAGGTTTTATCTGCTGTAACAAATCCAACTGCGGCTCTAGTGGCAACTGGCTTGATAGTCCAGTCAAATTGCTTTGAAAAGGCTTGCCATCGGCTGTGATGAGTTTGGCACCTAGCGGATCTGACACAGCGGTGTAGATAATAGGGATAGTGGTGCTCGCGGCTACCACTGACTGCGCAGAAGGCGTTGAGATTGCTACGATCGCATCAGGGTTGTCTCCTGCAAATTGCTTGGCAATCTGTCCTGCAGTCGCTGTATTCCCTTGCGCACTTTGAAAATTAACAGTTAGGTTTTGACCTTCGACATAACCATTATCAGCCAATTCATCAATAATACCGCGGCGCATATCATCTAATGACGGATGCTCAACGATTTGAGTAATGGCAATAGATTTGGCAGGTTTGTCTGTAGCCGTGCTATTTTCAGCAGTCGCTGCGGTCTCGGTAGAGGAGTTTGAGCAGCCGATTAGTCCAAGTGTGCTAATGGCACTAAGAGCAACGCCATATAGGCTTAAGCGTAGAGTAGAAGCGATAGTCATTATTAGGTTAACTCATAGGTTATATCAATCGCAAAAACCAAATGGATACCGCCAGACTGAGCCTACTAACTTGTATAGCAGTAATTTTACTCATCTGTTTGGTGTACTTTGGTTTTTTGCCATGATATTGAAGAATGCAGATTAGCCAAGTCAATGCTATGTTGATGCTGAGATAGCAGGCTAACAATTAAATAAAGTAATCGTTCCATCGATTATTATGTTCATATTATGACAGTAATGTAAGTTATCGCAATAAGAAATTAATGTGTAGCGGTCATGGTGATGGATAATAAAAAAATCATCACTTCTTTTTATCTTATTAAGACGCGTAATGCATTGAAGCTCTTATGTAGATCTGAATATAACAGATGCCACTAGGTTACTTTTGTTTGCTCAAACCATATGCAAAAGGCTTACATCCTAGCAACGCATCTATTACGTACTCACTTCATAATTAACGTAAGCTAATTTTCATACGAGAAACATGATGGGTCTAAAGATAATCCAGTCATTTTGGTGACATTGTGCTGCCATAATGGATGTGAAATAGTCCTTATAACTTATCTAACTTTTTCGAATGACTATTTTAAGGATAATATTATGAAGACTGCTAATCTTAAATTATTAATTATCGCGGGTATCACTGCTACTTCTTTGATTGGATTGCCTGCTATGGCAAAAGATGGTCATGGAAACGGGCACGGTAATGGACATGGTAATAGCAAAGGTAACTCTGCCCATATCAGTAAAAATTATAAGCATGATGGCAACGCCCACCCAAGTATTAACGCTTATCGCAATGCTAGCCCGAATGCCTCATTTAAGCGTGATCTTGATAGATACGGTTATAGAGTAGTCGGCAAGATTGATAGAAGGGATTATGACCGCTCTGTCGTTTTAGACCGTTATGATGACCGTTACGTTCGTATTCGTACGCCAGAAAATAACATTGTGACGGTGATTAATGATACGTTGCAGATTATCGATATTTTGAGTAGATAAGTATTTTGAGTAGATAAGTATCAGGCTTGGTTTTTAGTCATTTGCTAAGTCAACCATAAAAAAAGATGCCACTTAGGGCATCTTTTTTATTTCTTAATCCTAAAAATAACCGTTAAGCCAATACATCACCAACAACACAAGCATCAGGTAAGGTAACGACGGTTAAGCCTGTCTTTGGCTCGCCAGTTGACAATACCATGCCTTCTGATACGCCAAATTTCATTTTACGCGGGGCAAGGTTGGTCACGCAAATGACTTTCTTACCCGTCAGTTGCTCAGGCTCATAGAACTTACGAATACCGCTAAACACATTACGTGGCTTGTCTTCGCCGACATCTAGGGTGAACTGTAGTAATTTGTCTGCGCCTTCTACATGGTTACACTCTAAAACGTGTGCGACTTTCATCTCAACTTTAGCAAAGTCTTCAATACCAATGTAGTCCGTTTGCTCATCATCTGTATTCATCTCTGCTGACGCTTCATTTTTAGCAGCAGATTTACTGTCTGTAGTCGCGGCAGGTGCATCGGCTTGAGCCAATGACGCTTTGGAGTCTTCTACCATGGCTTCGATATCTTTTTCTTCGATACGCTGCATCAGTGGTTTGAATTTGTTGATTTTATGACCTAGTAACCACTCATTACGACTGGCAAAGCTTAAATCATCAAGATTTAAGAACGCTTTAGCATTATTAGTTAGCTCAGGCAATACTGGTGCTAGATAGACCATCAATTGACGGAAGATGTTGATAGCGACCGAGCAGACGTCTTGAACTTCTTGCTCAGTACCCTCCAATTTCGCTAGCGACCATGGCTTTTTGGCATCGATATATTCGTTGGCTTTGTCCGCACATTGCATGATTAAACGCATAGCACGCGAGAATTCACGATTCTCATAGGCAGCAGCAATCTCATCGCCCGTTTTGGTAATGTCTTCTAATAGCTCTGACTCGACGCAAATTTCTGACAGCATGCCGTCGTACTTCTTAACCAAGAACCCTGCACTACGACTGGCGATATTGACGACTTTACCAACCAAGTCAGAGTTGACCTTTTGCATAAAGTCTTCTAAGTCTAAGTTAATGTCTTCAACTTTATCAGACAGTTTGCTGGCAAAGTAATAACGCAGATATTCAGGATGTAAGTGCTCAGCATAAGTCTCGGCCTTGATAAAAGTACCACGTGACTTACTCATTTTTTCGCCATTGACCATCAAGAAACCATGGGCAAAGACGCCAGTCGGCGTACGCAGTTCACTACCTGCTAGCATCGCTGGCCAAAACAAGGCATGGAAGTAAACGATGTCTTTACCGATGAAGTGATAAACTTCAGTTTTGTGCTCGTTTTCTTGTGCCCAGTAGCGGTCAAAATCAAGCGCTTGGTCTGTTCCTGCACGCTTATCACAGAGGTTTTTAAAGCTTGCCATGTAGCCAACTGGCGCATCTAGCCACACATAAAAGTATTTGTCTGGCTCATCGCTTGGGGTATCTGGGATTTGGAAACCGAAGTAGGGTGCATCGCGTGAGATATCCCAGCTGGCAAGTCCTGCCTCAAACCATTCTTGAAGTTTGTTGGCGACTGACGTTTGCAAGCGATTGTCACTGCGTGTCCAGTCCTGTAAGAACTGCTCAAACTCTGGCAAATCAAAGAAATAATGCTTGGATGTTTTAAGTACTGGCGTTGCATTAGACAATGTTGAATGCGGATCTTTTAGATCTGTTGCATCGTAAGTGGTGCCACATACTTCGCAGTTATCGCCGTACTGGTCTGGTGAATCACACTCTGGACAAGTACCTTTGACAAAGCGATCAGCTAGAAATAATTGCTTTTCAGGATCAAATAGTTGCTCGACATCCTTTGTGCTGATATGACCAGCATCATTGAGACGACGATAAATCAGCTCAGAGAACTGTTTGTTTTCTTCTGAATGGGTGCTGTGATAATTATCAAAATTGATCAGAAACTTTGAAAAATCTGCTTCGTGTGAGGCTTTGACTGAGGCAATTTGCTCTTCTGGCGTGACGCCATTGGCTTCTGCTTTGAGCATGATTGCCGTACCGTGTGCATCATCCGCGCAGACATAGGTGACCTGATGGCCTTGCGCTTTCATCGCACGTACCCAAATGTCAGTCTGAATATACTCTACAAGATGCCCCAAATGGATATAGCCATTGGCGTAGGGCAGCGCACTGGTTACTAGAATCTCACGCACAAAATCACCTATATTTTTATATAAACGGGTTAGTTATCGAACATCTTAAGCGGTTCATCACTCATCGATGCGACATCGTTAATGCTAAAAACTTCTAAAAATAATAAAAATTCAAAAAGTGCGCCTATGATACCGTAATTCAGATAATTTTGTGATATTCCTTGGTAATTACTTCTCATTTGGCAAGCATTTATTAGCCATGAACGATAGGTTTACACCGCATGTTGATGGTCATAAACCAGCCATAAAAAGCCCATCTGGGAATTGAGTTTTTAGGCTACTGAAATCTATCGATGGAAAAACCACATAGGTCAATATAGCGTTCAAGCCAATGACCAATATCAGCGGAATCATGGCAACGGTGAATGAAGTGTGATGAGTGTTTAATACCTCAGCTTCTTTTGCAGCCGCTCCAACGCCGCCTACATCCTCTTCATCATGCTGACCATAACCTTCCCCCGCTGCATTTGCTTTGTTGGCACGTGACTGAAGCCACAACCAACCACAGATAAACATTATCGTACCGCCAATGATACCCAAAATAGGCGCGGCAAATACGTTGGTGTTGTAGTAAGGAATTGGAATGGCGTTTTGGATGGCTGGCGTGCCTGGCAGTGCAGTCATCGTAAACGTAAATGATCCTAGAGCAATCGCTGCTGGAATCAAACGTTTTGGGATATCGGCTGCTCTAAACAAGTCTTTGGCGATTGGATAAATAGCAAAAGCCACAACGAACAACGATACGCCGCCATAGGTCAAAATAGCACAGACCAAAATCACCGCAAGGATGGCCTTGCTAGCACCGAGCTTTTCGACGACCGTATTGGCAATGGCGGTTGCTGCGCCAGAGTCTGCCATTAGGCGGCCAAATAGTGCCCCTAGCAAGAATATAGGAAAAAACTTAAGCAAGAATCCACTTAACGCGCCCATAAAAACATCGGTATAAGCGGGGATGGTATTTAAGAAGTCACCTGACAACAAGACTGCTAGCGTCGCCATAATCGGTGCTAGAATCAGCACAGAGTAACCGCGATAAGCAAAAAACATGAGTAATAATAGGGTAATGACAATCGCAAATGTACTAAACATGATAGCCCTCCTTGGCAAAATTAAGACAGCGAGTATGTCGCGCTTATCGATGTAGGTCAATAAGATTTAGATCAATAAAATTAATCAAAAAACCTTATTTATTGTATTTTATTAAACTTAAATCCAGTTGCGATATTACTGAAGGATAAGGAATACTTTGTTGACTCGCGTCCTCTTGGGGTTATTTTCTAATCACTAAGCAACTAGGCGCTACGAAAATAATATGTTAAGTTAGCATAAGTATTTTATACATTATATACCGATATAATATGTATTATTATAAATAAAAATATAAAGTATAATGTTTGATATGAGCCGCGCTTATCAAATGGAAGGCTATTGACAATAAGCGCTAACCATAAAAACTGGTCATCAATCTCATCACAAACAGCAAATTTACAAGGAATGTGAATATGTTTAGTGCCATCACTAACGTGAGCGTACAGCTGGTCAATCGCTATCTACCATCTCCGTTTGTCTTTTCAATTGTTTTAACCCTCATTGCGTTCGCGGTTGGCTTAGCTATTACTGGTCAAGATATGATTGCGATGGCAGGGCACTGGGGTAATGGACTGTGGTCGTTACATAGCTTTGCGATGCAAATGGCGCTGATTTTGGTCACAGGTTACGCGTTTGCCAGTGCACCCTTTATTCAACGGTTATTGGACAATCTTGCCAGCAGAGTTCATTCTCCTACGACCGCCATTATCGTCTCGACCCTAGTTGGGTTGGTCGGCTCATGGATAAACTGGGGCTTTGGTTTAATCATCGGGGCAATCTTTGCAAAGGCACTGGCCAGAAAAGTGGCTAACGTCGATTATCCGCTATTGGTCGCGGCTGCCTATTCAGGATTTGTAATTTGGCATGGTGGTTTTTCAGGCTCGATACCGCTGACACTTAGCTCGGGCGGTGATACGCTACTGACACTGTCAGGCAATACCATGACCGAAGCAGTGCCTTTATCTCAAACGGTATTTGCAGGCTACAACATGCTGCTAGTAGGTTTGCTGATCGTTATTTTACCACTCGTCAATCGCTTCATGCACCCAAAGAACCCTACGGTTATTGATCCTAAACTGATCAAAGAAGAGATCTACGTCGCGCCCCAAAGAGACACGCCTGCACAAAAATTAGATGATAGCCGTATTATCGCTGTCATCCTATTGGGCTTAGCACTAATGTACTATATCAGCGAGTTTGGTAGTAACGGTTTTAACCTAGGGCTAAACATCGTCATTGGTCTATTCTTGTTCATAGGTTTGCTATCACATGGCACGCTAGAGCGTTATTATCGCGCTGTACACTCAGGTATCGGTGGCATCACAGGCATTGTACTGCTGTTCCCTTTCTATGGCGGCATCATGGGAATTATGACGGGTGCCAATGCAGGTGGTATCTCTATCAGTACGCAAGTGACCGAATTTTTTGTCAATTCCGCTTCCGCAGACAGCTTTCCGATTTTTGCATTTTTGAGTGCAGGTTTGATCAATGTCTTTGTGCCATCGGGCGGTGGACAGTTTGCTGTGCAAGGCCCCGTTATGATTCCAGCTGGCATTGAGCTGGGTGTCAGTCCAGCCATCACTGCGATGGCAATTGCGTGGGGGGACGCGTGGACCAATATGATTCAGCCGTTTTGGGCTTTGCCATTGTTGGGTATCGCAGGTTTGGATGCGCGAGCCATCATGGGTTATTGCCTGATCGTACTAGCAGTATCTGGTGCCATTATCATGAGCGTGTTTTGGCTATTGGTATAGTCATTCCACTATAAAAGTATTACTGGGCTAACCTCGCTTGAAGTATTTAATATACATCTACACTCGGTTGCCTTGTACTATTTTTAAATTGAATCGACTATATGGCGTTATAACGCTCAAAAGAAAAATAAGCATGATGAGTTTTCGTTGTTAGGTTTCATTAAAAGCAACAAGCAAATGGATAATTGAAATACTTAATTCAGCATTAGGTTATGCACGGATTAAAAATATAAATAACAGTCATAGGAGACAAGCATGAGTCAGTCAAAAGTATATAACAGTGCTGAAGAAGCGCTAAAAGGCGTCGTTAGTGACGGGCAAACACTTGCTATCGGCGGTTTTGGTCTATGCGGCATTCCAGAGGCGCTAATCGCAGCATTACGCGATAGCAAGGTGAAAGGTTTAACCTGTATCAGTAATAACGCTGGTGTCGATGACTTCGGTCTTGGCCTGTTACTGCAGACTCGCCAGATCAAAAAAATGATTTCATCATACGTGGGTGAAAACAAAGAATTTGAGCGTCAATATTTGGCTGGTGAGTTAGAAGTTGAGTTGACCCCGCAAGGTACATTGGCTGAAAAATTACGCTCAGGTGGTGCAGGTATTCCTGCATTTTATACCGCAACGGGTGTTGGTACACTTGTTGCTGAAGGTAAAGAGACACGTGATTTCGATGGTCGCACTTATGTATTAGAGCATACACTACGTGCTGATGTGGCATTGATCAAAGCGCAAAAAGCAGATAAAGCGGGCAATCTAATCTTTAACAAAACCGCTCGTAACTTTAACCCAGACTGTGCAATGGCGGGTAAAATCACGATTGTCGAAGTTGAAGAGATTGTAGAGACGGGCACATTTGATCCAGATGAAGTGCATCTACCGGGTATCTTTGTTCAACGTATTGTATTGAATAATAGCCCTGAAAAACGCATCGAAAAAACCACGACTAAAGCTTAACTATGTTTGAAACTAATAATCAGTTTTTATATTCATGACAGTTTAGATAGCTCATCGTTTAGATAAGTAAAAATAGAATATCGTAAAAAATAAGGAAATCAGCATGGCATGGACAAGAGAGCAAATGGCGCAACGCGCTGCAAAAGAGCTACAAGATGGCTACTATGTGAACCTAGGCATTGGCCTACCAACGTTAGTCGCCAACTATATTCCTGAAGGCGTGGATGTGTGGTTACAATCAGAGAACGGTTTACTAGGGATTGGCGAGTTTCCAACAGTAGATAAAGTCGATGCTGACTTGATTAATGCTGGCAAGCAAACAGTCACAGCAGCGCCAGGCTCCAGTTATTTTAGCAGCTCAGAGTCTTTTGCGATGATTCGTGGTGGTCATGTCAACTTGGCAATATTGGGCGCAATGGAAGTCTCAGAAAAAGGAGATTTGGCCAATTGGATGATTCCCAAAAAGATGGTTAAAGGCATGGGCGGGGCGATGGATTTGGTCGCAGGTGTGCAGCGTGTGATTGTATTGATGGAGCAGGTCAATAAACATGGCGAACCAAAAATCTTGGCAAACTGTGAGCTACCATTGACGGGTAAAGGCGTGGTTGATCGTATCATCACTGAGCTTGCTGTATTAGATGTTACTGATAAGGGTCTGAAACTGGTTGAGTTAGCAGATGGTGTGAGCTTTGACGAGCTACAAGAAAAAACGCCGGTAAGTATTATTCAGTAAACTTTGTACAGTAAAGCGACTGTCGTAAGATTAATATGTTTTATCCCGCAAATAAATACGCCACTATGATTATAGTGGCGTATTTGTTCAGTTCAATTTTTATAAAAACTAATAATATTTTAGACCATGATAAGGAATATGTATGGCGACCCAATTACAACAAGATTTGACAGGCAAAGTAGCATTGGTCACTGGCTCTGCAAGTGGTATCGGACGTGACATCGCTGAAACTTATGCAAAAGCAGGCGCAGCGGTTGGTATTGCTGATATTAATCTCGAAGCAGCACAAAAGACGGTTGATGCTATTGAAGCTGCTGGTGGACGTGCTCTGGCGATTGCTATGGATGTTACCTCAGAAGATGCGGTAAACGATGGTGTACAACAGCTAGTTGATACTTTTGGCAGTATTGATATTTTGGTTTCGAATGCTGGTATTCAGATCATCGACCCTATTGATAAAATGGCGTTTAGCGATTGGAAGAAAATGCTTAATATCCACTTAGATGGCGCTTTTTTGACCACTAAAGCAGCGATTAAGCACATGTATAAAGGCGATAAGGGCGGCACAGTTATTTATATGGGCTCTGCGCACTCGCATGAGGCCTCATTATACAAAGCCCCTTACGTGACTGCTAAGCATGGACTACTAGGACTGTGCCGTGTGTTAGCCAAAGAAGGTGCAGCGCATAAGGTACGCTCGCATGTGATTTGCCCAGGGTTTGTCAAAACGCCATTGGTCGAAAAACAAATCCCAGAGCAGGCAGCTGAAAAAGGCATCAGTGAAGAGTCGGTTATTAACGATATCATGCTGGTCAATACCGTAGATAAAGAGTTTACGACAGTAGAAGACATTGCCCAATTGGCGCTATTTTTAGCGGCTTTCCCAACCAATGTATTCACTGGACAATCTATCGTTGCCAGTCATGGTTGGTTTATGAATTAATATATATACAATTTGCATATACCACAGCGTCAGACCTACTGGCGTTGTGGTTTTTTTATGCGTCCAATTCAGCTACACTGTCACGATAGAAGGTTTGGCTAATATACTCATTAACGTTATCGGTTGTAATATGCGCAACGAGACGACTTGAGCGATTTGTCAGATCTACCCACTTGTATAGGCCATAATAGTAGCTATGTTTAACTTTATGAAGAAAAAAACCACAAAAACCGAAACGCCTCAGCAGCAGGCAGAGCGTGATAGTGCCGTCGACAAAGTCCTACTTGGATATGAGATAGGTGCCGTCAGTATTGCCACGATGGTCACAGGACTTGAGCGTGATGGCGAAGCACTTACGTTAGACCTGCGTTTGCCAAAAGATAGCAATCCTGAAGTTATCCAGCAGGAGCTCGGGCAGTTGCTACACCCGCATGGTATTACCACGATTCATATGAATGTGCGTCTGCCTGCGCCAGAAAAGGGTTCAGGTTCAAGCTTACCAAAGCAGATGCCAAAGACAACCAATGCGATGGAATCTCAGCCTTCATCTGGCGCTAATAACAATGCTAATAGCACTAACGCTGAGCCACCGATTACGAAAGCTGCACCTACCCAAGCATCGTTGGCAGCGCATCCTCGTATCCGTCATATTATTGTCGTGGCATCAGGTAAGGGCGGTGTTGGTAAATCGACAACGACGGTCAACATCGCACTAGCACTACAGAAGCTTGGTAATCGCGTTGGGGTGCTAGATGCAGATATCTATGGTCCTAGTATGCCAACGATGCTAGGCGTTGCTGATGTGAAGCCGCAACTAGAAAACGAGCAATTCGTACCAGTCGATGCGCATGGTATGGCAATGCTCTCTATCGGTAGCTTGCTCGATGGAGATAATACCCCTGTCGCATGGCGTGGACCGAAGGCAACGGGTGCATTGATGCAGCTATATAATCAAACCAATTGGCCGCAGCTGGACTATCTAGTGATTGATATGCCACCAGGTACGGGTGATATACAGCTGACATTAGCGCAGCGTATTCCAGTCACGGGTGCTGTCATTGTCACGACACCGCAGCACGTTGCACTGCTTGATGCGCAAAAAGGCGTTGAGATGTTTAACAAAACCAACATTCCTGTGCTTGGCGTAGTTGAAAACATGGCGCTACACACCTGTAGCAACTGTAACCATACCGAAGCGATCTTTGGTACGGGTGGCGGCGAAAAAATCGCTGAACAGTATCAAGTGCCGCTGTTAGGGCAGCTCCCCCTTGCCAGTGGTATTCGTGCACAAGTGGATAAAGGCGTGCCAAGCGTCTTGGCTAATGACGAGTTTGCGATTTATTATCTGAGCATCGCTACAAATATCGAAGCCAATATTAATAAATTTGCCAAACCTGTCGATGACAAGCGGATTTTTTGATGGTGGAGAAGTAGCTTAAGCTGGCAACTTTTAAAGTGAATGTATTGTCTAAAAAGAGGGTATTTTGAACTTATCTATTTATCAAAGCCATTTAGACAATACTCCCAAGCAGTATAGAGTCTTACGATTATTTCGCCCGCCGATATACATCATTGAACTCTTAAACAATCAGTTGATTGCCGTTTGCTACTACAAAGATGGTAGTAGCAAACGCTATCAGATTAATGCTGACTTTAGCAATCGCCGAATGGTAATTGCCGATTTTAACAAATTCACAAAGGCTCTCGCTGAGCTATTAAAAAAGTTTCCAAGACACTTTTTATGGGTGAGTGCGCTTGCATCAATCAATGTTACAGAAACACTAGCAGATGGATTAACCAATATTGAAGTTAAGGTGATAACTGAAGCATTTTTTGTGGGTGCTGTACAGGCAAAAAGAAGAATTTCACATAGCACCGTGAGCTATCAAGGACAGATAGTACCTTTAGAAAAATTTGGCTAGGATGCCGATATCATGAATAAAAGCCACGACAAACCGTATACTGCCGCTAACTTAAAACTGGCAAATCTCGAATATCTTATCCAAAATGGTCAGCCTGTTTTTGGTGTTTTCTCCCAAGTCAAAAGTATCAACTACTTAGACTATTATAGTTATCTCATTTCACAAAACTCCTTACCTAACTGGCGTAAAGAACTAAAAGCCAACCAATTCTGTTTCATTCAGATACTCCAGCCCCCGTATCGAGTGTGCCTCGCGCTCGCAACGATTAAGCTTGCGACTAGTGCTTTCGTTTACATTTATAATGAGGATACTCAGCAGCTGGAAGTCTGTGAGGCGCTACAGCCTTTGACGCATCATACGCACTTAGACGGTGATGGTTATCAAGGGCAGATGGCATTTACACATACAAAGCTTAGCGTCACCTTAGATTTTAGTCCTGCTCAGATGAATATTGCGCTCGACAGTCAGTATGTTGCAATAACGGCAGCGTTAGCACGAAGCGCACAACCGTTAGCCATATGTACGCCGACTGGTAGGCGTGGCTGGACGTTTACGCAAAAAGAGCCGTTGACCGCACTATCTGGGCATTTGCTCATTAAAGCCAAGTCAAAATTTCATACTGATACTCCTGACGTTCGACCTCAAAAAATAACCTTCACCGATGCTACTATTGCCAATCTAGATTGGACGCTCGGCTATATGCGGCATGAGACCAATTGGTTTTGGAGCTGTATCACTAGCTATTTGTCAGATGGTCGACACTTTTTGCTCAATCTGTCTATGGGTGTCAATGAGACAGGAGCCAGTGAAAATGCTTGTTGGCTTGAGGGGAAAATATTTTATTTACCACCCGTTATGTTTGCTCGTGAGGATTCCAATATTCGATCAAGTCAGCCAGACAGTCTTGAGCCAAGTATAGAAAATGTAGAAACTGACGCTAGAATCTCAAAGCCATGGCGTATCTATCATCAAAATCTTGGATGGAGCAATGTCGATATTGATTTGAGCTTCACACCGATTACCGTCTATAAAAAGACCGATAATTTTGGTGTGATAGCCAGTATCTTTGAGCAGTGGATAGGGTTTTATAATGGTGAAATTCGAATAAGAGATGAAGTTATTAGGCTTGATAATGTCATGGGGCTCGCAGAAGATCATTTTGCCAAGTGGTAGCTTCTGAGATATAACATGGGGGTAAATGAGATTATTGGCTGTATTCAGTTTTAAGTAGCCGCTCCTCTATAAATTCAGCCATCAATTCCGTATAATCGTCGCTATTAAATATTTGCTAAGGAACAACAATGTCTATTAAGTCTGACCGCTGGATTCGTAAAATGGCCGAAGAGCACGGCATGATTGAGCCGTACGAGCCAGGTCAAGTGCGCTTTAATGATGCAGGCGAGCGTTTGGTGAGCTACGGCACCTCAAGCTACGGTTATGATGTGCGCTGTGCTCCTGAGTTTAAAGTTTTTACCAACGTACATTCAGTGGTCGTTGATCCTAAAAACTTCGATGATAAAAGCTTTATCGATATCGTTGGTGACGAGTGTATCATTCCACCTAACTCGTTTGCTTTAGCTCGTACTATGGAGTATTTCCGTATTCCGCGTGATGTATTGACTATTTGCCTAGGTAAGTCGACTTACGCGCGCTGCGGTATTATCGTCAATGTAACGCCGCTTGAGCCTGAGTGGGAAGGTCATGTTACTTTAGAGTTTAGTAACACGACTAATCTGCCAGCCCGTATCTATGCTGGTGAAGGCGTTGCGCAAATGCTGTTTTTCCAAAGCGATGCTGATGATGTCTGTGAGACCAGTTACAAAGACCGCGGCGGTAAATACCAAGGTCAGCGCGGCGTGACACTGCCAAGAACCTAATCAGTAAGCGTCCATTTAAAAGCTTATCAGTTATAGAAAGTTAATAAGCCTTTAAATAGTTAATAAAAAAGC
>NZ_PJBF01000061.1 GCF_002836505.1 Psychrobacter sp. Choline-02u-9 | reverse complement strand
TCAAATGAAAATTATACTAAATGGTTAAGTAACCATGGACAAGAAATACTATTTTGGGTATTTAATTATTTAAATCGTAGAAATATAATGGCAAACGTGAACAACAATATAGATTCAGATGAGGAATTAAAAGCCACAATATTGGCTTCTTTAGATCTTATTGATTACCCTAGCTATACTAAAATAAAAAATACTAATTATTCTTATAGTACTAGTGCAAATAAAGAAATTATAATCGATAAAATGAAACGAGGTTGGAGCCAACAGAAGTATCGCAATGCAGGTAAGACAAAAAAGCCATATCACCTACCATTGACGAAAAAAACCAAAAGTAGGTTAGAGAAGATGGCGCAGGTACAAGGGCTGTCAGAGACAGCCATGCTTGATATACTAATTAATCGGTTTTACGAAATGGAGTATGTAGATGTCAATGGTAAGGATTTATACTAATGCTTATCGACATAGCTTTGTAACTCATCTATAGTAATTCCTTGGCTCAACAATGCCTTAATGAGGTCGTGCTTATCAGTGTGTTGTAATGGTTCAGGCTGCTTACTTTCTAACGACTTTTCGATCTGCTGCCGCGCTGTCTGGAAGTCTACGACTTCGCCTTTGTCTCTAAGCAGATCTAAAAAGTCTGCCCAGACCTGCATAATCTTACGGCGCTCTTCTAAGTGCTGTGCGTGGTTATAAACCGCGCGAATGCTGCTTTTTTTATCATGCGCCATCTGCTTTTCGATCGCGTCGCCCATATAGCCAAGCTCGTTTAGATTGGTAGAGGCGATGTGACGAAAGCCGTGACCTGTTTGTTTGCCAGCATAACCTAAGATATCAAGCGCATTATTGATGAACTCTTCACTATATGGCTGATGCATGCCTGTATGATAAAACACGTACTCATATTGCCCTGTGATGGCTTTCATCTCTTCTAACACTGCTAGCATTTGATCTGAGAGTGGTACGACATGCTTACGCGCAATTTTAAGGTTATCAATATCAACACGCCATAAGCGATTGGCAAAATCGATATGTGACCACTTCATCATACGCAGCTCGATGGTACGACAGAATGAATAGGCTAAGAATTTCATACCTAAGCGAGTCTGATCGTGACCATGGTAGCCCTCGATAGCTTGGAGTAGGGCAGGCAGCTCATGGATATCCACATGCTTCATGTGCTGGCTTTTGGCTTTAGGATAGAGTGCCTTTAAATCATCGATTGGGTTTTGCTCAATGATACGTTCGCGTTTGGCACGCTTTAAAACATTAGCAACCAAATCAATAGTGCGTCTGGTAACCTCACGTGGTGGTTCACCATTCTTGTTCACACGCTTTTCGATCTCGTCTGCCATTGATCGGCAGTCTTCAAAGCTTACATCTTTTAAAGCGATGCCTTCAAAATGTGATAACACGTCTTTATGCATACGGTTATAGTCTTGCTGATAAGTACGCGGCTTGACGTTACGTTGTCGTTCAGCAAGCCAATCTAATGCGTAGTCATTGAATTTTTGCGCATGAATATTGGCAAGCTTATCCTGCCGCTTTTTATTTTTTGGATCAATACCGTCAGCCAACAGTGCTTTGATCTCAGTATTGGCTTGTCTAGCCTGAGATAGGGACATGAAGGGATAAGTACCAAGAGTAATACTTTTTTGCTTACCATCAAAGCGATAAACGCTTATCCATGATTTTGTACCCGTGCTACGCACAAAAAGCTGTAATCCATACTTGTCAGTATACTTGTCAGGCCGCAAAGGTATGCACTTATCACTTGGTCTAAGCTTACGAATTTTGGTATCACTTAACATGTTGGTCTATTCCTCATACCTACGAGCTATACATTCAAAGCGTTAAGACAATTATGTTGGTCTAAGGCGTATAAATCTAGATCGAATGTTGGTCTAATTACGGTCTATATGAATAATAGACCAACGAATAGACCAACACAAGCGACGTGATAGGTGGGTCACGTTGGGTGGGGTTGGGAAAACAGCAGACATAAAAAAAACGCTAGACGCGTTATTTATAAAGGGTTTAATTGGTATATGAGTGGAATTGGGTCAAGGTGGGAAAACTAAGATTTTATAAGATTGGCGGTGAAGGAGGGATTCGAACCCTCGATACGCTATGAACGTATACACACTTTCCAGGCGTGCGGTTTCAGCCACTCACCCACTTCACCGTTTTTTGAACGCCTAAGTATAGCGGATACCATTTAGAATGTCACGACTTGCGCGCTATCTTTCTTTATTGGCAAGCGCCTGCTAGGATAGCAAGTATGTAACGGCAAGTATAAATGGTTGAAAGTTGAATGATAAGTTTTAGCAGGATCAAGTACGGATGTAAGAATAGTGCACTGATGGCAGTATTGCTTGTCGCGACGGGTATTACCCAAGCACACGCTGATGATTTGACCCAGTGTAGCCAGTCTTTTTATGGGGGTGTTTATCCTGAATTTACCAATACCAAGCTAAAAAAAGACACACAAGCGCTATGCATGGATGGCTTTGCGGTCATGTACTCGGGGGTATCGCGTACACCGCTTTGGTCAGCAGAGCATCTCGATCGCACACGTCTACAACAAGCTAAGCAGATCGATCGTGAAGATAGCTTTCACGAAGAGAGTAAACTGCCAAAGTCAGCACGAGCCTCATTATCCGATTATTCAGGCTCTGGCTATGATCGAGGTCATTTGGCACCCAATGCCAATATGGCCAATCGCAGCCAGCAGTATGATAGCTTTAGTTTAGCCAATATTGCTCCGCAGTCACCACGTAACAATCGCTACATTTGGCGTAATATTGAATCTGCCACTCGGTATTTAACGCAGCAATACGGTGAGGTGTATACCATCACGGGTGTGGCATTTACTGATAAAAAAACCAAGCAGCTCGCTAACCGTGTCCTTGTGCCTAGCCACTTCTTCAAAGCGGTATATATCCCAGCAACCAATCAAGCAGGCGTGTATTACGCACCAAATGATGAGTCAGAACGCATCGATGTGATCAGTATCGATGAGCTGACCACTGAGATTGGCATCGATGTATTACCTATGCTAGATAGTCAGTCCAAATCTCAAGCGTTTGATTTACCATTGAAGGCAGGTGAGAGCTCAGATACCCCCGAGGTGCCAGTAGAAGAGCCTGAGTGGATACTGTTTGTCTGGGCTATTTTAGAATGGTTGATTGCACAATTACAGGCTTAAGCTGAAAGTAAGACCCTAAAACCGCCTCATTCTGAAAAAATACAATGTTACTGATAATAAGGATAATCAAATGATTGAGCCATTCGCCAACGACCATCAAAGCATGCAGATTGGTGATCTTGTCATTGAAAATCAAAAAGACAAGATTATTATATATGGTGATATTGATCTCACTTTTGATGAGTTAGGATATAAGCAAGCCCAACAGTTGCATGAGCTATCGGGAAAAATCGTACAAGCATTTGAAGATAAAAATCTATATAGCAAGAATGATGCTAAGTCAAAGGAAAATGATGACCAATTAGATAAAGATATCGACAATCCTTTTCTGTAACTCTTTGATATGGTTTTATTTTTATAGAAATAAGAAACTGTAAAAAAATTACTAGGCAAAACCTAAAAATTGCTTATAATGAGTTAAGACATCGCTTGTGTCGCTTGAATCTTTAACCAAAAGCTTATAAGTTGTAATGGTAACTATCATTTAAAAAGGTCGAAATCATAAAGCTCGTAATGAAAGATTCTAGCAAAGGATAAGCATAGGACAACAGAAACATAACGTTTCGAGTAATCATTGTATGAAGGGAGTCAATCTATGAAATTATTTACAAAGACCACTTTAGCAGTTGCTGGTATTGGTATTGCTAGCATGGCATTCGCCGCTGACCCATTAGCCAACACTACTTGGCAGACATATGATGAAGGCAAGCCAAAAGGTACGGTAAAGATCACTGAGTCAAATGGTGTGTTGACCGGTACTCTTATTGCTACTAACTCAGCTAAAGGCAAAAAGCACGTTGGTACGACCATTATTAAAGGTCTAAAAGCTGACGGTGGTGGTAAATATAGTGGTGGTACGATTACTGACCCTGAAAAAGGCAAAGACTATCGTATGACTGCAAGCTTAAGCGGCAACACATTGAAGCTAAAAGGCTATATCGGACCATTCTCTCGTAGCCAAGAGTGGAAAAAGAAATAAACTAAAAAATTAGTTTTAGTGTAATACATAAAAATCCCGCGTTACCGAAAGGTCTCGCGGGATTTTTTACGTTTTAGATTTAAGCTTATGGCTTCAACAGGGGAGAACTTTAAACACTAAAATTATAAACGCCGATACTACAGTGGGTAGTATCAGCGCATTTAACATCAATCTTTAGCTTACTTGAAAGGAGCTTATCTTATAAATTCTGGGTAAGCTTCCATACCACATTCTGCAATATCAGCACCTTCGTATTCGTCTTCTTCAGAGATACGTAGACCGATAACTAGCTTGATGATAGACCAAACCACTAGGCTGGCAATGAATACCCAAGCAAAGATGGTTGCAGCACCCACAATCTGACCGATAAAGGTAGATGCTGGGTTAGTAATAGGTACAATTAGCAGACCAAATAGACCGACCACACCATGAACTGAGATTGCACCAACTGGATCATCAATTTTGATTTTGTCTAAGGCTAAAATAGATAGCACTACAATAATACCGGCGATAACACCAAAAATAGTGGCTTGTAATGCAGAAGGGGTTGAAGGCTCAGCAGTAATGGCAACTAGACCTGCTAGTACACCGTTTAGAAGCATAGTTAGATCCGCTTTACCAAAGATGATGCGGGCTAAGATCAAGGCACCGACAGCACCGCCAGCAGCAGCAGCATTAGTGTTCAAGAATACCATTGCAACAGCATTTGCACTAGCGATGTCGCCTAATTTGAGCACTGAACCACCGTTGAAACCGAACCAACCCATCCATAAGATTAGTGTACCGAGTGCCGCCAATGGTAGGTTGGCACCAGGAATAGCGCGTATCTCGCCATTAGGGCCATATTTACCTTTACGTGAGCCTAATAGTAGTACACCTGCTAGAGCTGCTGCTGCACCTGCCATATGTACGATACCAGAGCCTGCAAAGTCAGAGAAGCCCATGTCGCCTAGGTTGAATAGGCCAAAGACATCGTTGCCGCCCCATGTCCAGCTACCTTCTAGTGGGTAGATAACACCAGTCATGACCACAGCGAATAATAAGAATGACCACAGTTTCATGCGCTCAGCAACCGCACCTGATACGATTGACATACAGGTCGCTACAAAGACTACTTGGAAGAAAAAATCTGATGCGGCAGAGTAGACAGAGTCGCCACCGAAGCCGTTTTCAGCAGAGGCTGCTAGGGCGTCTTCTACTAACGTATCACCGCCTGCAATTCCGCTTAAGAATAGATCGCCACCATACATAATCGCATAGCCACATACCATATACATGATACTAGCCGTTGCAAATAGGGCAATGTTTTTGGTTAAGATTTCGACTGTGTTTTTTGATCGGACCAGTCCGGCCTCTAACATAGTGAAGCCTGCTGCCATCCACATGACCAACGCACCACATATCAAAAAGTAAAACGTATCAAGCGCATATTGGAGCTCAAAGATTTGACTTTCCATTTAAATTCCCCCTTGAATTTATAATATAGATATCGGCATTACCGATAGATAAAAATGCTGTAAGAGTCTGTACCTATAAGTTTATGCCCGTAGGTAGGTCTTCAAATTTAGATAGCGTCAGGTCCTGTTTCACCCGTACGGATGCGGATAACTTGCTCAAGTGCAGTGACGAAAATCTTGCCATCACCAATTTTACCAGTGCTAGCGATACGAGTGATTGCCTCGATAGCAGGCTCAACCATCTCGTCGATCACAGCGACTTCGACTTTTACTTTAGGTAAAAAGTCCACCACGTATTCTGCGCCGCGATAGAGCTCTGTATGACCTTTTTGACGACCGAAACCTTTGACTTCAGTGACAGTGACACCTTTAACACCGATGTCGGAAAGCGCTTCACGCACGTCGTCGAGCTTAAACGGTTTTAAGATCGCAGTGATTAGCTTCATAAAAAATTCCTTATTTGTGTGATGCCGCAGATTGATAGAAGTACTATGATGCATCATCATATCTCTGCCTTGCTTACTGTAAGTTATTCAAGAACTATGCCAACCTACTCAAGGGGGGAGGTAGAATTGGCGTTGTTCATTAAAAAGTAATGACAGTAGTAACATAGAGTATGGGCTACGATGCAACGATTAGAGCCATCGCTACAAGCATAATAAAGGTGAATCAATCTTTAGCGTTTGGTTAACGAAAACTTTATTATAACCAACTTTTTGAGTGCTTGGGGAGGCTATCCCTTTATTTCATGTGACGATTTGCTAACTTGAGTTTGGTCGTTAGCTTGGCCTTTTCATGCAAGCATATCAAAGATGAATGGCGGGAAGGTAGAGAGAAAATAGAGATAAGCGGCAGAGCCTAACATAGTAGTCAGGCCCCTGAGCCTAGGTAGATAAAGGACTAAGGCGTATTTATATATACGTCGTTATGCTTTAGGAAATAGTAGATAAGGGGTTTTTGTGCTGACCAATAGCTTTTTAGTGTCGCTACCTTGTAGTAATTCGCGTAGACGAGATTGGCCAAAAGCCCCAGTCATAAGTAAACCGATATCATGTTGGTTTTGATAGTAGTTCAAAGCCGCAGCTACATCACGGCAGTCAAGCAATGTCTTTTTGGATTTGATACCCGCCTGTTTGAGCTTGGCGTAGGCTTCACGCAACGCATCACAGTTATCAGAAGTTTCCTTACCAACCATCACAATATGAACCGTTAGTGCACGCACCAGTGGCGTTTTACACAGCCAATTTAGTAGTTTATGGCACGTTGGACTGTTATCAAACGCAAATAAAGCAGTAGTAGGGGGCAAAAATGGTGCATGTGTCACCAAAATGGGGCAATGACTGACTCGAATGAGTTGGCTCAGCGTTGATTTGCAGGTGACGTGATGGCCTATAACGATCAATTGTGCTTGGTCATCGACGTAATCAATGCTCTGATTGAGGTTCTCATGACGATGTAGTGTATATGTCTTTAACTTATGACGTTGCTGCTCACAATACGAGGTCGCTTGAGATAATAGCAGTCGGCCCTGCGCTTTTAGCTCACAGTTACTTAGATGCTCTTTGGATGTGAACTGTTCGAGCAAAGCGTTTTCATCATCAATATTGAGGCAACCAGAATAATTAATAGCGGCTTTTTGCTGCAAGCTTGGCATCGAGTGCAATAAGCCAACAGACGCGCGCAGGCGAATAGAAGCCCACATACTGGCCTCTAGTACCGCTTGAACATGATCAGGACAGTCCAAGCAAGCAATCACACTATCTGGTTTTAAATTACTCATAAAACGACCACATCATTTTAATAATAAAAATCGGCTATCTCAGTTTAGGGTTGGCGTATGCAAAATACATCCAACCCTTTTACCAATATAACTGTCTATTAATATCCGATACATTATCCATAGACTAATAATACAGTCACATGGCAACCGCGTAGATTTACTTAGCAGTGTCGCTTAGTCTAACAAGCCAATGTCTCGGCGGTCATGAACAGAGAAGCGATCAATTAGTGTTCGACTCGCATTGTTGAGTCCTACCACTTTGACATCAATGCCTTCACGTTGCAAGCGCATCACTAGTTTGTCCAAGGTATCAACAGCGCTAACATCCCAAAAATGTGCTTGGCTTACATCAATCTGAATACTATCTACAGCTTCTTTGGTATCGAAGCTATGCAAGAACTGGGTGGTAGAAGCAAAGAATACCTGCCCTTGAACATAATAGTAGCGGGTATTGCTGCTGTCATCATATTCACTAAAGATGGTTAGGAACTGACCAATTTTATTGGCAAATGCTAAAGCAGATAGCAGGACACCTACGCCCACACCGTAAGCCAGATTGTGAGTAAAGACGGTAGTCAATACAGTCGCTAGCATGACGATATTAAACGACATTGGGTGTGTCTTAAATTCGCGAATAGATTGCCAGTTAAACGTACCAATCGATACCATAATCATGACTGCAACCAAGGCTGCCATTGGAATTTGACTGACCCACTCGCTCAAAAACACGACCATAATCAGAAGGACTACACCGGCCATCAAAGTAGACAAACGCGTACGACCACCCGATTTGACGTTGATCATTGATTGGCCAATCATCGCACAGCCTGCCATACCACCAAAGAAACCTGATACGACGTTAGCCATACCTTGACCACGACACTCTTTGTTTTTATCACTTGGTGTATCGGTCAATTCATCGACGATCGTTGCTGTCATCATAGACTCTAAAAGACCAACGATGGCAAGCGCGATAGAGTATGGCGCAATAATCAGCAAGGTATTTAGGTTCAATGGAATGTCAGGCAACAAGAATACTGGTAATGCATCTGGCAAATCACCCATGCTACCAACGTTACGAATATCAAGATTCATATACATTGCAACAGCGGTCAAACCTACAATACAAATAAGCGGTGAAGGAACGATGCGACCGATTTTAGGAATAAGTGGAAACAGATAAATAATCGCCAAACCAGCTGCCGTCATGATATAAACGGTCATGCCGACACGCTCAGTCATTGGGTTCAGTTCTGGTAATTGCGCGGCAAAAATCAATATTGCTAAAGCATTGACGAAACCGATAACCACTGAGCGAGAAACAAAGCGCATTAGATTACCAAGCTTTAGTATGCCCATCACGACCTGAATGGCACCGCAAAGCAAAGTTGCGGCAAGCAAATACTGCAGACCGTGGTCAGCAACCAAATCAACCATGACCAATGCCATAGCGCCAGTCGCCGCCGAAATCATACCTGGACGACCACCGACAAAACTGATCACTACCGCGATACAAAATGAGGCATATAAGCCAACCTTTGGATCAACACCAGCGATAATAGAAAAGGCAATGGCTTCTGGAATAAGGGCTAGGGCTACAACCAAACCCGATAAAACGTCACCGCGAACATTGGAAAACCACTCGTCACGCAAGTTATCAATAAAAGATGTCATAAGTAAACTACATAGGGTTAGAGGCAAAAAAAGTAATCATTACTCATTTATAAAATGATCGCGTTGCTAATAATAGCTATTCATTTTTCTTTTACTTCAACATGCACTAGGTCATGTTGCTGTGTTGGATTGTGAGAAACTAATAACCGAGGTATATAACTAATAACTAAGATATCTAACTAATAACCGAGGTATCTACTGATTTTTTTGGTATCAAAAATACGCTCATCAATAATCAATACGATGATAAGGGCAGTAAATTACCTAAAAATATTTTTTAAAAGATTGCTTAAAATAGGCAACTAGATAGATGTACCTACAATAATATATAGAGTCAGCAATCACTTGCTGTAGTAGAAGGTGATATATCACTCGTCAAATTATCAAAATTGTCTGATACACCCTTATCACAACAAGAATCGTTGATGAAGAGACGTGACAATCGCGCGATAAATGTGACAACATGCTAAACTAAAATGCTTGAGCAATGTGCTCAGCAAAATGCTGATAAATATTAATCAAGCTGACTATTATAGCATTAGCCACTTAATATAAAAACAGGCGAATAATAGCATAAACTCATAAAAAATCAGTACCGAAATCTGAACGATGGCGTTAAGATGCTTCACATCTTAGCGGCGTCGATTAGAGTCGCTATACAACAAGTTTATTTGTTACAACTTTTCTCGTTTATATAGAAGGAATAGATATGACCACTAATACAGCAACAGAAGCCTTACTTCATAAGGGTAGTGGTCTACAAGTCGTGGTGGGTTTGGGGCAGTCTGGATTGTCAGTCGCGCATTATCTGGCCAAGCAAGGCTATCAAGTCGCAGTCACTGATGCTCAAGTTACCCCTAAATTGGCCGATCAGTTGCCAGCTGAGATTGAGATTCGTCAGTTTGGTGCGATAGATGCCGATTTATTACAGCAAGCGGCACGTATTATCATTAGCCCAGGTATTTCTCTTGAGACTACCGCTGTGGCTGCTGCTCGCCAAGCCAATATTCCTGTAGTTAGCGATATTCAACTGTTCTGTGAAGCGTGTACCGTACCCATTGTAGCAATTACAGGCTCTAACGCCAAAAGTACGGTCACTACGCTAGTCGGCCAAATGGCGGCAGATGCTGGCGTTAACGTGGGCGTCGGTGGCAATATCGGTGTACCCGCTTTAACATTGCTAGATAATCCTGATATGGAGCTTGCAGTGCTTGAGCTGTCTAGTTTCCAATTAGAAACTGTCACCAACTTGGGCGCAAAAGTAGCAACTGTGCTCAATATGTCGCCTGATCACTTAGATCGTCATGGAGATATGCTCGGTTACCATCAAGCCAAACATCGTATTTTCCAAGGTGCAAAGTCGGTAATGATTAACCGTGAAGATGCACTCACTCGTCCATTGGTCGCAGACAACCTACCGAGAATTAGTACGGGTATTCATGCCCCTGATAAAGGTCAGTATGGTCTGATTACCGACACAGAAGGCCAAACTTATCTTGCTCGTGGTACAGAACGATTACTGTCGGCAGACAAACTGTTGATTAAAGGTCGTCATAATCTACTGAATGCGCAAGCGGCTCTAGCACTTGGTGAACTGGCAGGATTACCGCTAGAGAGTATGCTGACCACTTTGCAGCAGTTCACAGGTCTTGAACATCGCTGCCAATATGTAGCTAACGCTGCTGGTATTGATTATTTCAATGATTCTAAAGGCACCAATATTGGTTCGACCATGGCCGCTATTGAAGGCTTGGGTGCAGTCTATGCGCCAAAAGACGGTAAGCTATTATTGATCTTAGGCGGGCAAGGCAAAGGGCAACAGTTTGGTGAATTAACGCCTTTTATCAATCAATACGTGAGCCAAGTCTTGTTCATTGGTGAAGATGGTCAGCAGATTGAACAACATCTAAGAGCTGCAAGATTGAGTGATGATGTCGCATTACATCAGTGTCAGACACTAGAGAATGCCTTTGCGACTATCCAACAAGTCACTACCAGTAGTTTATCGCAAGTACAGGCTGTATTGCTGTCACCTGCCTGTGCTAGCTTTGACCAATATAGTGGTTATGCGGCTCGCGGTGACCACTTTAGCCAACTGGTCAATCAATTAGGTACCATACAATCAGAAGCTTGATAGGTAGTCGAATATATTAAGCAGCTATATAGGTTGGCATAGCAGATGTCTATTCTCTAGCAACAGCCAGTATTTTCTGGATAAATGATTGTTTTGCTTATAGATTGCTGCTACTGTCAAGCATATAATCCTGATTACTGAAATAGGTGCTGGCTAAGGCGTTTGCCAATGGTTAAAGGTTTCCTATCACCATCTATTTAGTACGATTTACTTTATAATTTTTTAAACGGTGGCGTTTCATAGACGCCGTGTTTTTTCGTTTGTTAGTGTATATAAAATTATGGCGCTCTCTTCTTTTTTTCGTTACTCGCCCCAAACCAAGCAAACCTCTGGCTCAGACGGTGTTCTGTCTATGCCGTCAGCGCGCGCAATTTTATTATCAAGCGTCGGCTGTATGATGGTGCTTAGTCTGCTGATGGTGGCTTCTGCTTCTATCCCTTTTGCGCTCAGCCGCGGTATGACAGAGCTATATTTTTTCAAAAACCAGCTGTTGTATATGACGATTGGTTTAATCGTTGCGGTCATTCCTTATTATGGCGTGTCTTTGCGCACACTTTATAAGACCGAGACCCAGTTTGCTTTGTTAGGCATCACGGGGCTATTGCTTGTTGCCACGTTGTTTAGCACACCAATTAATGGCTCTAAACGCTGGCTCACAGTAGGCGGCTTTAATTTTCAGGTAGCTGAGTTAGCCAAACTGGTCATGATTGTGTTTGTATCTGACTTTGTGGTGCGGCGATCTTTTGAAGTTCGTAATGGCCTAGATGGTTTCTTACGAATTATGTTGGTAGTGGCGCTGATCACGATACTGCTATTGTCGCAGCCAGACTTTGGTTCTTTTGTCGTCATCATTGGTACGCTGTTCGCGATTTTTTATATCGCTGGGGCGCCTTATAAGCATTTCTTAGCATTGGGTGCTGCTGCTATCGGTGGGGCGGTATTGATGGTGACTACGGCAGAGTACCGACTGGTGCGTGTGATGTCGTTTATGGATCCATTTGATGATGTGCAAGATACTGATTATCAGCTGGCACGTAGTTTGATCGCCTTTGGTCGTGGCCAGTTCACGGGTGTCGGCTATGGTGAAAGTGTACAGAAACTGTCGCATTTGCCTGAGGCGCATACGGATTTCTTATTAGCCATTACGGGTGAAGAGTTAGGGTTCGTCGGTGTTAGCATGGTACTGATACTTGAAGCATTGATCATCGGTAGTGCGATGCGTATCAGTTACAACGCGCTGAAACGTCGTCAAATGCGTATGAGCTATACCGCTTTCGGAATCGGTGTGGTGTTTATTGCCCAGACGATTATTAACGCTGCGATGAATATGGGTGCCATTCCAACCAAAGGTCTCACTATGCCGTTCTTTAGTTATGGTGGATCGTCTATGTTGATTAGCTTGGTTATGGTCGCGCTATTATTGAAAATATATAAAGAAAGCCCTGAAATCGAGAAAAGCCAATGCCGTTATTACTAATAGGCTCTATATATAATAGTCTCTGCATAGCTTCAGATTTTCGGTAAATAGTGTTTAGCATTATTGCAATAAAAGCGTCACTCTTAGTGGCGCTTTTTATTGTCTATTTTACGGCTGTTGATGTATTAACTATTTGTTAATAAGATAAATTTAACTGCTGCTTGCCTTGTAGCGGGGTGTTATCCCATTGCGCAATGGCTTGTTCAAGCATATTTTCTGGGGTATCGATATCGACCTTTGCTTGCTGCAGTAGCGATAGTGCTTCAGCAATAAGTTGACTCGGGTTTGATGTGTCGATTGGTTGAGCAAGGTTTTGCTTAGAGAGTTTTTGGCCGTCAGCATTATTAATCAATGGCAGATGATACCATTGGTCAATAGTAGGTAGGCGGGCGGCTTGCATGATACCGATTTGCGCAGTCGTCATAGGTAGAATATCAAGGCCACGCATGATATGACTAACCTGCTGTAGACCATCATCGAGGCTAGCTGCCAGTATGTAATTAATCATACCATCCTGACGACGAGCGACCATATCGCCTAACGTCTGCTGCGGATTATCCCATTGTAGTCCCTGAATACCGTCATTGAAGCCAATCCGATAGTCTGGTAGCTGAATACGTAGCTTATGCTGCTGTCTATCAAGGTCAGCTGCCACACAGCGACGTGGATACCGCTGCCGATTTGGCTGTACTTGGTCAATTAACGAAATCTGTTCGTCTAATAATGTCTGATCGGTCGCCGCGGTTAAGCCGGTACGACTATGGTTTCTACTTATCTCTTCTTGCGCCCAGTACTGTTCTAAGTCCTTACGGGAGCATTGGCAGCCATAGGTCAATGGTCGCAGGTATGATGATAGATAGTCGTTGTAGATATCAATGCGCTCAGACTGATAAATAACATCACCATCCCAATGTAATCCAAGTGCCTCAAGATCCATCAAAATTTGCTCAGTGAACTGTCTATCGCAGCGTTCAGTATCGGTATCTTCCATACGTAAAAGCCACTTACCACCAATTGATTTGATATGGCAAAAGCTGGCAAGCGCAGTCGTTAAAGAGCCGAGATGTAATTCACCCGTTGGTGAAGGCGCAAAGCGGCCAATAGGCTGTGATGGTAGCGTTTGAGTCGGCATGGCGGTAAGCATTGTTTTCAAAATAAATGGCTGTCTATAAGAGGTAATAAAGATAGAATAATAAATATGAGTAACAAAAGATATTCATTAAGTGAGATTGTTTTGTTAGTACTGTCATTATTCAGGCGATTGTATTTATCAGAGCAAAGTCAGTAACGCAACAAAATAGTGACAGTCTAAAATACAAAAAGCGACCTATTATAAGGTCGCTTCTGTTTACATTCATATCTGTAATATCTGATCTAAGCGCCTTGGTTTTGACGTTCTTTGATTTCAGATAAGGTTTTGCAGTCGATACATTGGGTAGCGGTTGGACGTGCCTCAAGGCGACGTAATCCAATCTCTACACCACAAGTCTCACAAAATCCATAGTCATCATTTTCGATTTCTAACATAGATTTGTCGATTTTGCGGATAAGTTTGCGCTCACGGTCACGAGTACGTAATGCCAATGCAAACTCTTCTTCTTGAGTGGCACGGTCATTGATGTCTGGCATGGCGCTTGACTCATCTTGGATGTAGTTTTTGGTACGATCCGCTTCGCCAATCAGTTGGTTTTTCCAATCCAATAAAATAGCCTTAAAGTGCTCCAACTGCGCATCAGACATATACTCTTCGTCTTTGGCCGGCACATAAGGAGTAAATTTAACTTCACTCGGATTCGTGGTCAGGGTGCTCATATGGGTATCCTACTTTTTCAAATTAATTCAATAAAACGACGTATCAAAAGACAAGACGTTATTAATGCTACAAACGCTACAATTTGTCCTTTTATCAAACGTTTCACCACTTGGTAATACAAGTAACACAGCTGATCAAATAATATCGTAGACTTTATATACTGACAGTTATATACCGATTGTTAGATAGATTGTTATATAAACTTCGGTTTTAATAATACTGTCTAAAGCATGCCGTAGGTCATTGATTGTGAAAACTGAGCTTGTGGTTAATGGGCCATCCTAGCTATCGTGCAGTGGCTTCATATTAGATATTGGGCCACCCTAGCTTTATTTCATAAGTTGTATCATTGTTTGTAATAATAATGAAGTGATTTTTTATACTGAATGCATATTTTATTTGTTTATTACTGTATTTTTTATCAAAAAATATTGGCGTAAGCTATAATTATAAAGGGCTATAGCTTTTACTAGTACCAATAATTCTGGGCATCAAGTATCCAGTCTTTCAACCCAGCTTGCAACTGTTCCATTGTTGGCTAATTGCAACCAGCGATATCCTGGTAATGCATGCTCATCATAAGAAAAATCATCTTCATAGGGTTTGAACTGATAGCAGGTAGATGGCGTGCTATACACCGTGACGCCTTGGCGCAGTCGAACTTGCTCTTGGTGAGTATGCCCACTGATCACCACTTGTAGCTGTTCAAATGGTGCCATATGCTCCCAAAAGCTCTCAGTGTTTTCTGCCATATGGGTATCAATCCAGTCAGAGTCAACTGGAACAATATGATGGTGTAGGGCGATTAATGCAGGCTTATTACAGGTACTGAGTCTCTCACATAACCAATTAATATCAGTAGGCGTAATCTCGCCTGCGACCTTACCAGAAATGGATGAGTCTAATAACAACAGCTGCCAGAAGTCAGTCTCAATGACATGACGACTTAACAAACGTGAGTCAGCAGGCTGAGCGACAAGCTCTCGCTGAAAAAATGGCAAGTCTTTACCATTCTCGTCCGTCACATCATGATTACCAGCAATACAAGCAAAAGGAATCTGAGTCGCTTGTAATACAGTAAAGATATGATCGTAAATTGAAGACTTTACTCGATTGACCAAGTCACCGGTCACAATAATCAAATCACAGCGAATATCTTCACTAAGCGCCTGCTGAAGCACGGCTTCAAAACTACGCTGACAAGTTACGTCATCACTATAGGTGTTACTTTCATCAACAAAGACAGGCGTCGATAAATGCAAATCAGTAATCTGTAAAATATTTATCGTTTTATCAGAGGTGCTTAACTTATTGGCAGGATAGTTTGGCATTGGTTCAGTCCCTTATCGAGTCACAACAATAAGTATTGTTAGCGCGAGTATGGATAAATGAGCTACTATTTTTCACTGGGTATTTATAATTATCATCAATCTACTATAAAAGAGCACAGCGTTTGCTTTGAACTTACTTTGACTCTAATCAACGATATTTATACTATTAACTAGTAATATCAAAGTTAGAGCCAACTTATAGTAATATTGAACTAAAGTATTCATTATATTAATAAAATAAAGTCGAACAAAAAGATAGCGAAAAACAGTCATATTTTATTTATTATAACGTATTTACAGCGACGCTAACTAAAGTTTTATCTTTATTAACTTCGAAAAAATGAGTGCAGTAAAAAATAAAGCAGCTAATATCAAGACGATAGAAAGACCTGTTTGAATGTCTAACCAAATACTACCCCACACACCAAGTGTCACACCCAGTTGAGCGATTATCAACGCTATAATCACCATTTGTTTTGGCGATGCCGACCATAGACGTGCGGTCAGTGCAGGTAGCACTAATAATCCGCTGATTAATAGACTGCCAACCGCTTGTAGTGCAATCGCACAAAACCCTGCCAGTACACCCATAAAAAACAGCCGTTGCCGCGTTGGGTTGATACCTTGAATACGTGCCAATGCTTCATGCGTTGCCAGCTTGATTTGCGCAGGCCAAATGTAAATAAGCAGTCCCAAGCCAGCTAATACGCTACCAGCAAGCAAAGGCAAATCTGCCCAATCAAGATCTAGCAAGTTGCCGAATAAAAACCCGAGCACATTGGCCTGTTGGTCAGTCAATTGGGTCAAAGCCAGCAAGCCTAGGCATAAGAGCGATACCGAAACGACTGCCAGTACAGCATCCACTGGCAGACGCTCATCATCAATCAAGACCAGCCCCAGTACGACCATGACACTGACTAATGCAATGCCGATACCCATTGGTAATTGCCACCACACAGCCAAAGCCACACCTAGCAACGTGCCATGAGCTAAGGCATCGGCGAAAAACGCCATGCGCCGCCACAATACCAAGCAACCTAACGGCGCTGATAATAACGCTAATATACTGCCAGCGATCCAAGCAGGCGCAATGATGGCTAACCAAGCAGTCATAATGAATGTCCGTAAAATTTTTTATAAAAGAGTAAAGCCGTATTATTTATATGTTTAATAGTTTTGGCTTTAATGAGCTGGATTTTGGCGATTTTGAGCCTTGATTACTGACGCTATAGCTTGCTTGGTGCATGGTGTTCACAGGCATGGGGCTGATGCACGTATGGCTGCTCATAATGATGACCAAATAGCTTTTGAAACTCAGTACTAATGGCCAGCTCGCTTGGTTGTCCTTCACAGCAAATATGCTTATTCAAACAAATGACGCGGCGGCTGCCTTTCATGACCCAATGCAAATCGTGAGACACCACCAGCATGGCGCAACGTAAGAAATCAGGCAGCTCATCAATGAACTGATATAGCCAAACTTCAGTATCGGGATCGAGACCCTGCATCGGCTCGTCTAAAATAAGCAAGTTGGGTTTGTCTAGTAGCGCTCTGGCCAATAGTACGCGCTGCGTCTCACCACCTGATAAATGCAACATCTGCCGTGACAGTAGATGGGTTAATGATAAGTTATCAAAGATAAACTGCCGCTGCTCAGGGGTTAAACGTTTCTTATCTGCTTGCCCCAACAAGTCGCAGACACGTAGCGGCAATATCGGTGGCACAGCAAATCGCTGCGGTACGTAGCCAAGCTGTAGCGGATGATGTGCTGTCATAGAGCCATCAGTTGACTCAATCAAACCTAAGATAAGTTTGACTAGCGTTGACTTACCAGCGCCATTGGGACCGATAAGGCTGACCGTTTCATTAACAGCAATGTCGATATCTATGTGAGAGAGCAGGCGTTGAGGCCCGATATGATAACTGATATTGGTTAAGCTCAATAATTTGTCAGCATTACTCACAGTACTGCTATTCGCAACAGCAGTATTCGACTGATTAGAAGGTAGGGTAGAGGTATTCATAATATGACAACGCATAGGTAAATAGACAATCGACGAATCATGCTTAAAACATTCACAAAAACCACAGTAGCTTTAATTTTACTGGCAAGCTTGGCAACGACCGCTAAGCTCAATGACACTACGCTCAACCACAAACCCCACATCTTGCTCGGCAAAGCTCATCATTTCCTGAACGGGCAGACTGCTGCATTCTTGCACGCGTTGACACTGATCGCAGATCAAGAAGGCGGCTGTATGCTGGGCGCGCGGGTGACAGCAAGGAACATAAGCATTGATAGACGTTAATTGATGAATTAATCCTTCACTTAGCAAAAATTCTAAACTGCGATAAACCGTCGGTGGCGCGACATTTTTCGGCGCTCGTTTTTTGGTTGTCTTAGTGTCTACCGAAAGTGTTGGTGGGCTCGCTACTTTTTGAATATTACTATCATTAGGTATAGACAGTCGCATTTGCTGCAACTGAGTGATTAGGTCATAAGCGCCGACGGGCTGATCTGCCTCCAAGACCAATTGATATATCTGCTGACGCAAAGGCGTAAATCGCGCGCCATTTACACGGCAATGCTCTTTAGCTGCTGCTAAGCGTTCATGAACATCATGCGGAGTCAGATCTTGCACATCATGCAAATGTTCGCAGATCGATGAAGTAATAGACATGGTACAAGCTCCTAAAAATAGCATGGTAATCGCATGACGTTTTTTATGATAGCGTTTTTTATTGTTATAGTATAACATACTAAAATAATAACTGAGTGAATTGTCTTATAGTAGTCTTGTATATCTACCCTTTTTACAGGAGTGGGGCAGGACACTATGACTTATACGTTCGTTATCCAACAATGCTATCTAACAATACAAGAGCTTACTATGAACGCTGTTTTTACTTACTCCGTACGTTCGCTTATCACATTACAGCGCTTGCTAATGACAGGATTGATAGTCCTAGGGTCTTTCACACTGAGTGCACAAGCTGCAACGGTCAGTGTTAGTAATTATCCGCTATTCTTGTTAAGTGAAGCAGTAACAGAAGGCGCGCCATCAGCCAATCGACTATTGCAAGCGGGGGAGGTAGGACATCATGGTAGTATTAGCCCTGGTGATATCAAGGCAATCAAAGAAAGTAAGTTTGTGGTATGGTTTGGTGAGCCGCTAGAAAACAATGTAGCAGCAAGTCTAAAAACAGCCCCAAATGCCATTGCTTTATTTGAGTTTGATGCATTCAATCGTCATCCATTACGTGATGTAAAGGGCGACGCTATCGCGGGTACACTAGATCCACATATTTGGTTAGACCCTGAAAATGCCAAAGCCATTACCCGTGCATTGGCTGTGATTCATAGCCATGCCAATCCGCAATATAAAGACCTATACCAAGCCAACGCGAAAAAATTTGCACAGCAACTAGACAAAGAAGTTACTGCATTTGAGCAAAGCTCTACTCAAAGTACCTCAAAAACACGACCTTATTGGGCTTATCATGATGCTTATCAATATATCGAAGACAGCTTACACTTAACGCTCGTCGGTAGCCTTAGCGTAGATCATCATCTATCACCCAAAGCAAGCCAACTACGTTGGTTAAACGAGCAACGCCCAGCTAAGCAAATGTGTTTAGTCAGTCCAAGTGAGCCAGCAAAAGGCTTACTTGCGAAGTTACAACCAGTGAAGAATACGGTACAGCCAGAAGATATGAGTAGTAGCGATGACTTTATCAGTGGTTGGCAGAATATGGCCAAACAGATATATCAATGTATCTCGTAATGTAGCCAAAAACAGTACTTTGCTAGGATTATTTGAGTTGGTTGTACAGCTTCGCTTCGAGCATTTATTACAGACTAAATAATATAATAATCTTAGCAAGATGCGTTAGGTGACTGATAAAAGTCATATTTTACTTGCTTAATAGTTACGCTCTACCTATAATAAGTAGCGTTTTATTTTGGCCGAAAGGTAATGCCTGTAGAGTAAGTCATTCACGGATAAAATTATCATAAGTATGATATATTGTCCCAATGCTGTAAGGGCTATAGGAATACCGATGACCAAGCCTGCCAAACGCACGCAAAAAGACAAGATTGGCATCTATATTAAACGACAAGCATGGATACTATTTATCCTTATTATTATTGCTTGGATAGTGGATACTATTTGGCTACATAGTGAGCTTACGATAGCAAAAAGCGCTGCAATTGGTGCGCTACTAAGTTTTATCACTCAAGCAGTATTTGCGTTTTTTATTTTTTGGTATACCGGATATCGCGCGCGCCAACGCATCGTTAGCCAGCTATATCGGGGTCAAATGTCAAAATGGTTATTGACCGTGTTTGGTTTTGCACTAATTTTTATTACCGTACAACCCCTATCTGCGCCAGCGCTGTTTATCGGTTTTATGGTAATGCAAATTAGTCACAGTTGGATGTTGTGGCATATACGCTAGCGCTAATAAATGATCGCTAAACAGATGGTTTATTAATAGTACTGGCAAGTCACCCTGCCGTCCAGCTTCTCTATGACTAGTTCGAAAAGTCGAAGCACAACGCTGTCTTAGGATAGCACCAGTGATTATAAAGACCGCACTATGAGTCTCAATGTTAGACGTAGTATGCAGTGAGAGGGTAGGGGTTACTCAACTATCTGTATTGCTGATAATTAGATTACTGATATCTGATTATGGTTAGTAGCTATATTAGCAAGTAAAACTGGTGGCTAACTTATTCATACAGTGGATAAAAAAATCACAATTGACTTTACACGAATACAACGCTGCATTAATATAGGCGGCTAAATATTTTGCTTATAAGCGCTACATTAAGTGCCGATCGTAAAAAACGGTCAGTGAGCAAGCACATATATAATAATTTTGCGTATAAAAATGCAAGGGCTATTACTGAGTTATCATAAGCCCTTTTTTGATAGCTAAAATTTATCTCACGCTATCAAATATTGCATATTAGTAATAGAACTATGGGTTGGATGTTGTTGGTTACATGAGTGATTTAGTACGGTTTATTTATTTGTTTAATAGCAAGATAGATATAAATACTACACCTCATCAGATGACAACCATATTTTTGGTAGTTGATTAAATCGTTGATTAATAAGAAGCTTACATTATGGCATCCGAGCAAACATCATCAGAATATATCTCTCACCACTTAACGAATTGGACGTATGGCTATCTGCCGGGCGAAGGTTGGAAAGTTGCTCATACTGCTGAAGAAGCAGGGGCAATGGGCTTTAACGCTATCCATCTTGATTCTATGCTATGGTCGATTGGTCTAGGTATCTTATTTTGCGCCGTCTTTTGGATGGTTGCCAAAAAAGTCACTTCAGGCGTGCCTGGAAAAACTCAGGCAGCAGTTGAGATGATCGTTGAGTTTGTTGATAACAACGTTCGTGATTCATACAGTGGTACATCAAAACTGATTGCGCCATTGGCGTTGACCATTTTTGTCTGGATCTTTTTGATGAACTTGATGGATTTGATACCTGTTGATTTCATTCCAGGTATTGCTGGTCAAATCGGTGCCGCTATGGGTCATGATCCACATCATGTTTTCTTTAAGATTGTTCCAACGACTGATCCTAACATCACGCTTGGCATGTCGTTCTCTGTCTTTGCACTGATTATCTTTTATAGCATTAAAGAAAAAGGTTTGGGCGGCTTTATCGGTGAGTTAACACTGCATCCGTTTGGCGCCAAAAACCCAATCGTACAAGCGATTTTGATTCCCATCAACTTCATCCTAGAAGCAGTTACTCTAATAGCCAAACCTGTATCACTTGGTTTGCGTCTATTCGGCAACATGTATGCTGGGGAATTGATTTTCATACTGATTGCTCTAATGCCGTTTTGGATTCAATGGGCGTTATCGGTACCGTGGGCTATCTTCCACATCTTAGTTATTACACTTCAAGCGTTCGTATTCATGATGCTGACGATAGTTTACATGTCGCTTGCATCATCAACTGAACATTAATTAGACATTCAATAGGTAAATGAGGATACATCAATGGATCCAGTATTAGGTGGTTACACAGTTATCGCAGTAGCACTACTTATCGGTCTTGGCGCACTTGGCACAGGTATTGGTTTTGCTATTCTAGGTGGAAAATTCTTAGAAGGCGTTGCGCGTCAACCAGAGCTTGGCTCACAATTGCAAACTCGTATGTTCATCGTAGCAGGTCTTCTTGATGCTATTCCGATGATCGGTGTTGGTATTGCTATGCTATTGTTGTTCGCTAACCCTCTAGCAGGTTAATCCGAAAGCTCAGTTGTAAATGTTTGGTATTCGGAGACTTTCTATCAAATATAGTCAAGATTTGACTACCAAACATGATCAATGAAACTGATTTTTCATTAACAAAGAGGTGATCACGTGAATATCAATTTTACCCTCGTCGGTCAAGCCATTGCTTTTGCAATATTTGTGATTTTTTGCATGAAATTCGTGTGGCCACCACTTATCGGTGCCATCAATGAGCGTCAGCGTAAAATTGCTGAAGGTCTGAATGCCGCAGAAAAAGCAAAAGCAGATTTGGCGACCGCGGAGCAAAATGTCCAGCAGGAACTTGATCTTGCAAAGACCAAGGCTGCCGCTCTAATCGAGCAAGCGAACAAGAGTGCCAATCAGCTCGTCGAAGATGCAAAATCGCAAGCCCAAGCGGAAGGCGAGCGCATTCGTCAACAAGCGCAAGCATCTATCGATCAAGAAATCAATCAAGCGCGTGAATCATTGCGTGCCCAAGTTGCTGAACTGGCTGTACTTGGTGCAGAGAAGATTTTGCAAGACAAAGTCGATGTGCAAAAACATGCCAGTATGTTAGACCAACTGGCGGCGAAGCTGTAATTGTGAGGATATAATGGCTGACTTATCAACCTTAGCACGACCGTACGCTAAAGCCGCGTTTGACTATGCCAACGAAAACGGCGCAGTCAACGAGTGGGAAAACTTCTTACTTGTTGCTAGCACTGTTGTCAATGACAAGTCGTTCAGTACTTGGCTAGACAATCCAGCTGTTTCTGCTGAGCATAAGTCAGCTGCTTTGGTCGATCTTTATGATACGCAAGTAGCTAGCGCTAATGATTCTGCTTTTAAGCAGTTATTAAGCGAAGCTCAAGGGACTAGCCTTGACAGTAACGTAAGCTATCCAAAAGTATCAGTAGCACTTAGTAACTTCGTTAAACAGTTATCAGAACAAGAGCGTCTGGCGCTGCTTCCTGAAGTTTATGAGCATTATCGCCGTCACAAGGCAATAAGCTTAAAGCAGCTTGACGCATATGTGACCTCTGCCTACCCATTGACTGATGAACAGCGTCAAACGCTACAAACGCGTCTTGCTGCCTCGCTAAATGCTAGTGTAGTGATTCACGAATCAGTTGATCCAAGTCTATTGGCAGGCGCTACAATCAAAGTCGGTGACAAAGTCATTGATGATTCGATGCGCGGCAAGTTACAACAGTTAAAAACACAGCTAACTGCCTAATGCCAATCATCAATACAGTCAAATATTGACTGTATGATTATAAGAGCAATTAAGTCAGTGGGCGGGTTATCATAAATTAAAGGAAACAAGGCAATGCAACAATTGAATCCAGCGGAAATCAGTAACCTGATTAAGCAGCGTATTCAAGACCTTGATGCGGGTGCAACTGCAAAGAATGAAGGCACGATTGTCAAAGTATCTGACGGTATCGTGCAGATTCATGGTCTTGAAGATGCCATGTACGGCGAAATGATTGAGTTTGAAGGCGAAATCTACGGAATGGCTCTAAACTTAGAGCGTGATTCTGTTGGCGCGGTAGTACTTGGTGATTACCTAAAGCTGCAAGAAGGTCAAAAAGCCTATTGTACTGGTCGTATTCTTGAAGTACCAGTAGGTCCTGAGCTGTTAGGCCGTGTTGTTGATGCTTTGGGTAATCCTATTGATGGCAAAGGTCCTATCGATGCCAAGATGACTGATAAAGTCGAAAAGATCGCTCCAGGCGTTATCGACCGTCAATCAGTAGATCAACCAGTAATGACTGGTTATAAAGCCGTTGATACCATGATTCCAATCGGTCGTGGTCAGCGTGAGCTTATCATTGGTGACCGTCAGACTGGTAAAACAGCGATGGCTATTGATGCGATCATCGCACAGAAAGCTTCAGGCATTAAATGTGTATACGTGGCTATCGGACAAAAACGTTCGACTATCGCTAACGTCGTACGTAAGCTTGAGCAAACTGGCGCACTAGAATACACCACTGTTGTGGTTGCTTCAGCATCAGAGCCTGCAGCACTTCAGTATATCGCACCGTACTCAGGTTGTACGATGGGCGAATACTTCCGTGACCGCGGCGAAGACGCACTGATTGTATTTGATGACTTATCAAAGCAAGCAGTCGCTTATCGTCAGATTTCACTACTATTACGTCGTCCGCCAGGTCGTGAAGCTTATCCTGGTGACGTATTCTATTTACATTCACGCCTACTTGAGCGTGCATCACGTGTAAATGCTGATTATGTAGAAAAATTCACTAACGGTGAAGTGAAAGGTAAAACTGGTTCTTTAACCGCTCTACCAATCATTGAAACACAAGCTGGTGACGTATCTGCATTCGTACCAACCAACGTGATTTCGATCACTGATGGTCAGATCTTCCTAGAGTCTAGCTTATTCGCCTCAGGTATTCGTCCAGCAGTAAACGCTGGTATCTCGGTATCTCGTGTTGGTGGTGCCGCTCAGACTAAGATCATCAAAAAGCTATCTGGTGGTATTCGTACCGCTCTAGCTCAATATCGTGAACTAGCAGCATTTGCTCAGTTCGCATCAGATCTTGATGACGCAACTCGCGAACAGCTTGATCATGGTGAGCGTGTGACTGAATTGATGAAGCAGAAGCAGTATCAGCCGATGTCAATCTCTGAGCAAGCAGCCGTTATCTATGCTTCAAACGAAGGCTTCTTAGCTGACGTACCTGTCGAAAAGATTGGTTCTTTCGAAGAAGCGTACCTACGTTATATGCATGATGAGCAAAGTGAATTGATGCGTGAGATTGATGACACTGCGAACTACAATGATGATATCGCAGGTCGTTTAAAGTCATCTCTAGAGACCTTTAAACAAAATCACAGTTATTAATTTAACGGGTTAAGCCGAATTGGTTATAACTGTAGCTTAGAGCTGATAAAGTGGCGCGTTGTCTGACCAGATATTTGCGCCACTGTTTTAACCATTATCGGTATTAGATCGCGTAATGCCACAAGATATAAAATGTTATTCTGTAGGACTGATGTTGTATATCAAACGATTGTCGCATGCGCCAATGCTTTTTAACCCTCTTATATTGGAATCATTATGGCAAGCTTAAAAGAGATACGTGCCAAAGTCACCAGTATTAAAAGCACCCAGAAAATTACTCGTGCTATGCAAATGGTAGCGGCAAGTAAAATGCGCCGTGCGCAAGAGCGCATGGACGTGGGTCGCCCGTATGCTGATAGTATGCGCCGGGTTATTTCACATTTGGTGCATGCCTCATCAGACTATAAACATCCGTATATGGTATCGCGTCCAGTCAATAAGGTTGGCTATATTGTCATTACCTCTGACCGTGGCCTAGCGGGTGGTTTGAATATTAACTTATTCAAAGCCCTAACTAAAAGTATCCAAGATTATCAAGATCAGTCTGTACAGGCTGAGTTTGCAGTCATCGGTGCCAAAGGTGTGAGTTTCTTCAAAAACTTTGGTGGTAAAGTTACGTCGGCTGTGACCGATTATGGCGATAAACCAACGTTTGAACAATTGAATGCACCGGTTCAAGCGATGCTTGAAGACTATAATAACGGCAATATTGACCGTATTTATGTAGTCTATAACCGATTCGTCAATGCAATGACTCAGAAACCAACGGTTAATCAGTTGGTTCCTCTACCAGAGCAGTCATTTGATGATGAAGACAGTGGTCTACAGACAGAACTTAGCTGGGATTATATCTACGAGCCTGACATCAAGACGTTAATTGATGAATTGCTTGGTCGCTATATTGAGTCGATTGTTTATCAAGCGGTAATGGAAAACATTGCCTCTGAGCAGTCTTCACGTATGGTTGCGATGAAAGCGGCAACAGATAATGCTGGTGACCTTATTAACGATTTACAGTTGGTTTATAACAAGCTGCGTCAAGCGGCGATTACCCGAGAAATCTCGGAAATCGTTGGCGGTGCTGCTGCTGTTTCATAATTGACTACACCTATATATAGAAGTTCAAGGAGAACGCAATGAGTAGCGGTCGTATTGTACAGATTATTGGCGCGGTTCTTGACGTTGAGTTCAACCGTAATGAAGTTCCTCAAATTTTTGATGCCTTGCAAGTAGATGGTACCGAAACCACCCTAGAAGTACAGCAACAGCTAGGTGACGGTATCGTACGTACTATTGCAATGGGTTCAACCGAAGGTTTAAAGCGTAACCTACCTGTTACTAATACTGGTGCACCGATTTCTGTGCCTGTTGGTACTGGTACGCTAGGTCGCATCATGGATGTTCTTGGTCGTCCTATCGATGAAGAAGGTCCTGTTGTTGCTGACGACAAATGGTCTATCCACCGTGAAGCACCAAGCTACGCGGATCAGTCAAACAGCACTGAACTACTAGAGACTGGTATTAAAGTTATCGATCTACTTTGCCCATTCGCTAAAGGTGGTAAAGTTGGTCTGTTCGGCGGTGCTGGTGTTGGTAAAACCGTTAACATGATGGAGCTGATCAACAACATCGCTCTAAAACATGAAGGTTTGTCAGTATTTGCTGGTGTTGGTGAGCGTACTCGTGAAGGTAACGATTTCTATCACGAAATGCAGGAAGCTGGCGTTGTAAACACTGAAGACTTTAGTAAGTCTAAAGTAGCAATGGTATATGGCCAGATGAATGAGCCACCGGGTAACCGTTTACGTGTTGCACTGTCTGGTTTGACCATGGCTGAGTACTTCCGTGATACCAAAGATCCTGTTACTGGCAAAGGTCGTGACGTACTATTGTTTGTTGATAACATCTACCGCTATACACTAGCGGGTACAGAAGTATCAGCACTACTTGGTCGTATGCCGTCAGCGGTTGGTTATCAGCCAACACTAGCTGAAGAGATGGGCTTACTACAAGAACGTATTACGTCAACTCAGTCAGGCTCTATTACTTCAGTTCAGGCGGTATACGTACCTGCGGATGATTTGACCGATCCATCACCTGCTACAACATTTGCTCACTTGGATGCAACAGTTGTACTAAGCCGTGATATCGCATCACAAGGTATCTATCCTGCGGTTGATCCACTCGATTCAACGTCGCGTCAGTTAGATCCACAAGTAATCGGCGAAGATCATTACAATGTTGCTCGTGGTGTTCAGGAAGTTCTACAGCGTTATAAAGAGCTTAAAGACATCATCGCTATCTTGGGTATGGATGAGTTATCAGAAGAAGATAAACTGGTTGTTTATCGTGCTCGTAAGATTCAGCGCTTCTTGTCTCAGCCATTCCACGTAGCTGAAGTCTTCACTGGTGCACCTGGTAAATACGTACCACTACGCGATACCATTGCTAGCTTTAAAGCAATCATCGCTGGTGAATACGATGACCTACCAGAGCAGGCGTTCTACATGGCTGGTAGCATCGATGAAGTAGTCGCTAAAGCTGAAAAAATGAAGTCTAAGTCAGCGTAAGTTGTATGAGCATAAGCTAACGAGTAGATATAATATAAACCTTATATCTACTCTTCAGTAACGCATCGCAGTTTTACTGTTTTTTGATCGCGCTTTGATGGTAAGGAATTAAGTATGGCAACGTTACAATGTCGCGTCGTAAGTGCTCGTGAAGAGTTGTATTCAGGCGAAATTAGCATGTTAATAGCTACTGGTACCGAAGGCGAGATTGGTGTATTGCCAGGTCACACACCGCTTATTACTTTGCTAAAGCCAGGTGCAATGCGAGTGCAAACACCAAACGGTGAAGAAGAAGTAATTTACGTCTCAGGTGGTGTACTAGAAGTACAGCCTAAGATGGTTACGGTATTGGCTGATACAGCTATGCGTGCACACAATCTTGACGAAAGCAAAATCGTCGAAGCACGTAAAAAAGCTGAGCAAATGTTAGTTAACCAGTCTGATACGCTACAAACCAATGCGGCTTTGGCCTCACTTGCAGAGTCTGTAGGACAATTACAGACTATTCGTAAGTACAAAAACCGCGCGTAATTTATTACTGATGGCTCTAGCTAATAATTTAGAGTTGTCGCTAGAAATAATGATAAAAAGACAGTCCATTATATGGGCTGTTTTTTTATGCCTATTCATTATGAAATTAACGGTTCTGCATTGAATACACATGGTTATCACTTGGATAATATTTGTGGCAGTTCACTCTATTCTCAGGAAAAATCTTTTATTATCAATGAATCATCGCCTATTGGAATTTTCTTAAAAAGACACTGGCGACAACGGTAATATATGGTTATATTAGACATAACGTATTATAAGTAATGAGCAGTAACTGTACGCAATAATATTGGCTCGATGGTTTGGATAATAAGCAAACGATAGATAATCCAAATTGCAATGTACTAACGAAGTAATTGACGTAATTTCTGGACGCAAACTAAAGTTTTGATAGGGGTAGTTTATAGGTTTTGTTACCGACTATCAGCTATAGTATAGGAAGCTGATAATTTAATAGTATACTGTGCTACCAAGTTTGTAACAGCTATACGAACATCAATTGTGCCACTATATGGTGCTATTAATTTTACCGCTCTTACTTTTACTGCTTTTAAATTAGATGTATTAGAGGATATAACAATGACAACGAATGAAGAAGACAATACCCCCCGAATCTTGATTGTTGAAGATGATGAGCGTCTGGCCATGTTGACTCAAGATTACTTGGTCAAGAATGGTTTAGAAGTGGCAATTGAAACTGATGGTAATCGTGCTATTCGCCGTATCGTCAATGAGCAGCCAGATATGGTTGTACTTGATGTTATGCTACCTGGTAGCGATGGTTTGACCGTATGCCGTGAAGTACGCCCGCATTATCAAAATCCAATTTTGATGTTGACTGCACGTACTGAAGACATGGATCAGGTATTGGGTCTTGAGATGGGTGCTGATGACTATGTTGCCAAGCCTGCTCAGCCACGTGTATTGCTTGCCCGTATTCGTGCGCTACTGCGCCGCTCAGAAAATGCACCATCAGAAGATGTGCCACAACGTCTGGAGTTTGGCGAGTTAGTAATTGATAACGGCGGTCGTTCAGTTAACCTAGGTGATGAGTTGGTTGATTTCACCAGTGCTGAATATGATCTACTATGGTTACTTGCTTCTAATGCAGGTCGCATCTTGTCACGTGAAGATATCTTTGAGCGTCTACGCGGTATTGAGTATGATGGTCAAGATCGTTCAATTGACGTACGTATCTCACGTATTCGTCCAAAAATCGGTGATGATCCAGAAAATCCAAAACGTATTAAGACCGTACGTAGTAAAGGCTATCTATTCGTAAAAGAAGGCAACTAATATTGTTGCTTCTATAGGTTGATTAATTATTAATCATTATTCGAAAAAACCAGCAACGATGCTGGTTTTTTTTGTGGCTAAATTTTAATTTTTAAACTTAAATGCAGTGTTATGTGGTTTAATTAAGCCATTATTATAGACGCTGACTAAATATGTGTCATACATATAAGTCTTTGGATGATTGCTGCATATGGATTAAAATACGGTAATTAAAAGTCAAAGTTAAAGTCTATCCCTATTCGATCATGTTCGATATCGTCAAACACATAGCACTACCTATATGTTTGATGATATTGGCAATCTCTATTTATTAAGTTGGTCACGGCACGTATGTCATTAGTCTCTTCTTTAAAACACAGTATTTTTGTTCGTATCTATGCTGGGCTACTTATAGTCTGCTTGTGTGTGGCACTCTTTGCGCAGTTATTGATGGATACCATCAATAAGGAACGTGTGCAGTCCTATCGTGAAAATATGGCAATGGGGGCGTTCCATTTGGTGAGTGAAGGAATCTCTCACCAAAATAGCGAGGAAGAGCGTGAATATTGGTTATCAGATGCGAGCAGTTTGTTTGGTACTACTTTTAAAGTCTTGCCTATTGACGAAGTAGACTTTAGTGCCAGTGAGCTACGCCGCTTTAAAAATGATAATACCGTTGTACGTTATTTTAACCAGCCTGTATATGCAGATGTTTATTATCGTTTGCCGGATAACAAGAGTGTTTTAACAGCGAGAATCTCTCAAGTTACCGAACAGCAAGTGCGGGCAATCGCGGTCTTTTTGTTAGACGATTTGTCTTATCACATGACACTGTCGGACAAACGCGCACGTTTGGCTGAATTGGAGAAGAAGTTTTCTTTTCCTTTAGCGTTTAAAGCAGTCAATACACTTGAGTTAGATTCAGATCAGATGGCTCGTCTGCGTCGTGACGAAGTTGTCATATCGCTGCAAGATACTAACAGTAGTACGAGTAACTCTGCGATTAGGGTAGTGGTACCCTCTGAAATCAATGATATGGCAATTTTGATTGGGCCTATACCTTTATTTAACTGGTTCCCGCTTAACTTAATTATTAGTATGATTCTTATCAGCATGTTCCTAATTAGCTTGGGTGTATATGCGCTCATCTTCCCGCTTGAGCGTAAGCTGCAACTGATTCAGGTAGGTGTGAATGAGGTCAGTCAAGGTAACCTTGATATTCAAGTACAGGTTATTGGTCAAGATGAAATAGCGCGTTTGTCAGCGACTTTTAATGCTATGACCTCGCATATTAAGCGTTTGATTGAATCACAGCGAGAGCTTACCCGAGCAGTCTCACATGAGCTTCGTACGCCAGTGGCTCGTATTCGATTTGCCGTAGATATGCTTGCTGATACAGATGACGAAGACTCACGTTTTATGCAGCGTGATTATATTGATGAAGATATTGAATCGCTTAATGGTTTGATTGATGAGATTTTGACCTATGCTAAGCTTGAGGAAGGGTCACCAAAGTTAGATTTAGAACCAGTAAACTTAAGAGAGCTGTTAGAGCAGATCGAGCGCGAAACCAATGCGCTAGGTAAACCTATCAAAATAGTAACCAGTCTGCCAAATGCAAAAGTAACAGCAGTGGCAGATAGACGCTACTTACACCGTGTGATTCAGAATCTTGCAGGTAATGCGTTACGCTATGCAGAAACGACTATTATCATTAGTGCAGGTGTCAAAAAAGGCAATGCCTTCGTCAGTGTTGAAGATGATGGACATGGTATTCCTGAAGCAGATCGCGAAAAAGTATTCATTCCATTCTCACGCTTAGATGATAGCCGTACACGCGCGTCAGGTGGCTATGGTCTAGGCTTGTCTATTGTATCGCGTATTGCCTTTTGGTTTAATGGTAGTATGAAAGTAGATGAGAGTCGTGAGTTAGGCGGTGCAAGGTTTGTGATGACATGGCCTATGAAACCATTGACGCAAATTCTTGCTGCTGATGAATTGACGCAAGAGAAAAGCGAGCGCGACTTCGATACTAAGTTGTCAGATTAGCCCAAGTTATAGGGCTAAGCTATAAGAGCAAGCTATCAGACTAAATCATCAGACTAGGCCATAATTATTAGTCATGATGCTAAAGACAATCAGCGTCATCTTAATGGTATAACAGGATACAGCTTTATAGCTGGGTGCGGCGCTTGTCGCTATTTTTAAGACAGTTGGACAATGTCATAGGAGGGCATAGGATGCCATATTTATTTGGTGGCTTGGTAGTATTGAATGCGATTACGCTAGGCTATTATTTATTCTTAAAACAGCCATCAACGACCCGAACACTACAAACAGCTCAGGCTGAAATTATCCAGCCACTAGCTTTTACTAACAGTGCTGAGTATATTCCGCCGGCTATTGGTAGCAAAGACTAGCGTTGACCTCTTTGCTTATTCAGATTAAAGTTTCATCAATATTTTGAATTTGGTACCGTATTGTCTACCTCAGATACCTCTTCTACTTCAGCCGCTAATGTCGTATCTCCAGCGACTTTAGAGAGTAGGGGAATGCGTACGCATACTTGTAGCCCACCTTCAGGGTGGTTAATGGCTTCAACAGTACCGTGATGTAATCGTGCAATACGATCAACAATTGCAAGACCTAGTCCGCTACCTTGAGTAGTCCGTGCCGTCTCTCCACGTTCAAACGGTTGCATAATCCGCTCTAATTGATCATCAGCGACGCCATCACCGCAATCTCGTACACAAATCACTAACTGTTCTTGAGCTTCTTTGTTCACTACATTTTCACTGACCACATCCGTATCTTCGTCTTCGACAGTTTCTATAAATGTCGGTACAACCGTTGCCGATAAATAAATAGGTGGCTTTCCATAACGATTGGCATTATTAACCAAGTTGATAATCAGGCGCTTGATGGACAATGGACGTACGGGAACGACCTTGTCGCATTCTGACTCATATACAAACTTCATTGGCGCAAACTGCACCATGATTTCGTTAAATATAGTGTCTAGGTTGGTCAAGCTGACTGGCTCATCAGAACCGTCTTTCATAAATGAGATGAACTGCTCCAAAATAGCATCCATATCCTCAATATCGTAAATCAGCCCTTCACGGAAGAAATCATCTGGTAGCATTTCTGCGGTTAAGCGCATACGTGTCAACGGCGTCCGCAAATCATGTGAGATGCCGGCAAGCATGATTGTTCGCTCTTTTTGCGCCTGATTCAAGGTCGTGAACAGTCGGTTAAATGCCATATTAACTTGACGTATTTCTGTGGGGCCTTTCTGAGTGGGCAGTGTGGTTGCATGACCGAGACGAATATAGTTAGTAGCTGCACGTTGTAGGTAGCGTAGCGGGCGATTCAACTGACGGGCTAATAGAATAATCGTGAGTAACGATAGGATAGGCAGTCCAATCAAAAATAGCACCAGTAATGTCGGGCTATACTGCGAATAGTAGACGACAGGCTCACGCACCCAAAAACTGTCATCACGGCTATCTTGTACCCATAGCTGCGGCGTTGGCTTAAATTTAAAATAGACCTCTACAGGACGACCAAGCTGCGCACCGATTTCACGTTGTAGTACGTCCGTAAAAAAGCTTACGAACGGCTTATCAGCGACTTCTGGAAAGTCACTCGGATTGTTTACCACAACGACATGAGAGTGCTGGTAAATCCATTGGCGTACTTCGGGACGACCTTGCCAGTCTTTATTAACACTATTGATCAGCTGCAACTCACTCGTCAAATAACGCGCATGGTTTTTTAACTCTGGTAGATATAGACTGCGCCAAAAGAACAAAATTGATAAGCTCACACTGATAAGCACGATAAAGGCAACCATTAAGGTCGTTAGCCAAGTGTTGGAATAAGAGCGTGGCAGCCAACCTTTACGACGCGGCTTTGGGTTCGGAGAGATCATATGTGTCCAACAGAGTAAAAGAAAAGTTAGTGTGATATAGCCTGTAGTTCTCTAAACATAGTCGTCTTAAGGCGAGTATGTGCGTTAATTTATGGCGGTATATCATAGAATAGCATAATCAATAAATAGTACTGATACAGTATGCAATCGACGAGCGAGCCAGATAGTTATTGGAATAGGTATAAAGTTAAACTTAAGGGTGAGACCATCTAATAACTGTAAAACCTTTAGAAATAACCATAGGAGTCTACAGAACTTAAAGAAAAACTTTAAAAATAAACTATTATTATCAGTTATATTTTACTTAGGTCGACATTTAAGCTATTGTTAATAAATAATTAAATATGCACAGTTTATGTTTTCAACAAATAAAGACTGTGATATAATTATGCCCTTTTTGGTATACCTGCGAAAGAGAGAATTCACATGGTTGTTATTCGTTTAGCACGGGGCGGTGCCAAGAAACGCCCATTTTATCAAGTAGTTGTTGCTGATCAACGCCGCGCGCGTGACGGTCGCTATATTGAAAACATCGGCTTTTTTAACCCACTCGCTAAAGAGTCTGAAGAAGCAGTACGCCTAAACATGGAAGCGTACAATGCGTGGATCGCAAAAGGTGCACAACCTTCAGATCGTGTTGCTTCATTAGCAAAAGCTTACAACAAGTCTGCAGCTCAAACTGAAGCAACTGCTTAAGTTTTGGTTGTTATTGAGACGTTCGTAGCAAAACTACGATATGACTCAGTAGACTTTAGAATACATAGCGTAACTGGTCTGACCAGGGTGCGCCATTAACTGTTTATCGCTTTTGACGCAATTGTTTTTGCAATTGCTGTTTTAATCATTGTTAGGTTAGCTGCTATGTCATCTGTTCCAAACGCTAGTGCCCTTATGAAAATTGGTCAGCTTAAGAAGCCTTACGGCATTAAAGGCTGGCTTTGGGTATTCAGTGATACGGATGACCGTACAGCGATATTCGACATGAAGCCGTGGTGGATGAAAACTGCCACTGGCATGAAACCTTTGACTGTGAAAGCTTGGCGTGAGCAAGGAACAGGAATTGTGGCTCAATTTGAGCAGATTCCTGATCGTAATGTTGCTGAGACTATGAACGGTGTTACCGTTTGGGTCGAACAAAACGTCCTGCCTGAAACAGCTGAAGACGAATATTATTGGTCGGATTTGGTCAGTCTGCGCGTGATGAACGAGCAGGATGAGTATCTAGGTAATATCACTGAAATGTTTGAAACCGGTGCCCATGACATCATGCGTGTAACGGCAAATTCAGACAGTTTGGACAATGAAGAACGCCTGATTCCATGGCATAAGCAAACTGTGATAGAAGTCAATATGACTGAAAAAACAGTGCTTGTGGCATGGCCAAGTGATTACTAATAGCGTTTCTGGCTTTTTAGTCAGATGTTGTTAGTACTTACACCGATTGTTTTAGCCTTAACGCAAGTAGACATCAGATGTATTTTGCCGTAATTAGTATTTTTCCTGAGATGTTTACCACGATTTGTGAATTTGGAATCACAGGCCGAGCAGTGACTCAAGAACAAGTTACGATTGAATGCATCAATCCACGTGATTATACCACCGATAACTATCGCCGTATTGATGAGCGCCCTTATGGGGGTGGTCCTGGGATGGTGATGATGGCTGAGCCATTATCGAAAGCCATTGAGGATGCACGATTGCGTGCCAGTCAACATGGTTGCCGTGTCGATAGTGAGCACTGTCCGGTGATCTATATGTCACCGCAAGGGCAAACGCTTAGTGAGAGTAGCGTAGTCAATATGACTGATTACGATGGCATGATTTTATTATGCGGTCGTTATGAAGGTATTGACGAGCGTTTACTATCACAATATGTTGATATGGAAGTATCGTTAGGTGATTACGTGTTGACTGGTGGCGAGTTGCCAGCAATGGTGCTGATGGATAGTGTGATACGTCGTCTGCCCGATATCATGGGTGATGACAAGTCAGCGGAGCAAGACTCTTTTGTCGATGGCTTGCTTGACTGTCCACACTATACTAAGCCGCATGAGTTTGCGGGTATGGCGGTTCCTGAGGTATTACTTTCAGGTCACCATGCCAATATCGCTAAGTGGCGTTTTAGTCAGCAAGTCAGTCGTACGCAAACGCGTCGTCCAGACTTATGGCAAGCGTTTACTCCAACGGTAGAGCAAGCAAAGTGGCTGAAAGCATTGGCCAAAGCAGATAAAAAGTAGATTTTTAAAATCTGACTTTATTGTTACTAGGTTTGATAAACAGTTAAGAAACAGAATTTTGAGCAATAATAAAACGAGTCATCACATAGTGGCCGTTGGTTATAACCCATTTACGTTGTGTCTCACTATAAAGAGATGCGATTAATTATTACAAACAGGTGATATGCGTTAAGCCTCTATTATCTAATGTGAGGAGATAACTCTCATGAGCAACAAGCATCCATTGGTTCAGGTCATCGAAAACGCTCAATTGCTTGAGCGCCCAAACTTTGCACCCGGCGATACCGTTGTGGTACAAGTAAAAGTACGTGAAGGTGAGCGTGAGCGTTTACAGGCTTTTGAAGGCGTTGTAATTGCTAAGCGTAACCGCGGTCTAAACTCAGCGTTTACCGTACGTAAAATCTCAAGCGGCGTTGGTGTTGAGCGTGCATTCCAATTGCATTCACCAATCATCGATAGCATTGAAGTGAAACGCCGCGGTGCTGTTCGCCGTGCGAAACTGTACTACTTACGTGAGCGTTCTGGTAAATCAGCACGTATCCGCGAAAAACTTGCGCCACGTCCAGCTCAGAAAAAAACTGACGCTGGTGTACCTGATGCAGTTGATACTGCACCTGGTATCTAAGCACAAGTTTGCCGTTTTGAATTAGTCCTATAATTTTAGGATTGGCTCAAGACAAGGTAATAGTAGATACAAGCCCTTATTCATAGGTTTATTTATAAATAAGCGGGCCATACCAAAAAAGACGAAACCCCAATCTATGCGCAAGCTAGATTGGGGTTTTTGTATGTATAGCATTAATAATTTGAGTTTTATCAGCTCTGATAGTGCCAGTTATAAGCTAAAGTTTATTGAGCATCAAATGTATCGATGCGGTTGACTTGCTCTTTGGACTTACTGTATTTGCGCAGTCTAATGTATAAAGTCTTGGTAACGGTTGCAATGAGCTTTTGCTGCTCATCAACGATATCGACTTTATATTCACGGAATACCGCTTCGCCTTCTTTTGCTAGATCTTGAATAGTAATAATTTCAGAGCTAGGTATTTTCATGCGCGCAGTGACTTTGCTATTGCCAGGCGCGACAAAATCAATGTGTGAGCTCTTGTCCCACACTACATAGTTGCTACCCAGTTGATGCATCAGCATGAGCATATAAAAAGGGTCAACCATCGAATACAAGCTACCACCAAATTGAGTACCGACGATATTTTTGTTCAGAGTATTTAGTCCCATGCTTACCACACATAAACCTTGATCGAGACTGATATGATCGATTTTGATACCTGCGCCAATGTATGGTGCATAAGTATTAAGGCGCAGCTTTAATAAGTGCGGTGTCAGCAGCGGCATGATGCTTTGCTTGGCCCGACGTTTCAAGGTCTCAAGGTTGGTAGGTAATACGCTCATAAACTTGTCCTGTTGCCTTTTTTCTCAATTTTTTGATTGTATCAATAATGCGGTTTTACACAGTGTCACTGAGAAATAAATCGATAAAAAGTATTTATCATAATTAAAAAGTACTCAGCCCGCTAGCTCTAAAGCGTAACCGAAATGACATATTTATGCCCACTTATAAGTAACGATCGTTATTTATTATAACTATCTTTGCTATTCATCTATGTGATAAAAAATCATCTAGATGCAAATCATTATCAATAAAATGGTCATTTATCCTAATTCAAAGTCCATAACAGAGAGATTTTTTCCTCATGGTTTTCTATTAAGGTTAATTTTGTCTCAAATAGAAACTTTAGTTTATATATTATAATGAGATACATAGTATCTTTAAATGGTTTTAGGTTCGCATTTCATCAAGTCTTGGCATACAATAGTTCGCAGTTTGTAATAGGCGCTTTGGTCTATGACATTAGAGCAGAGCGTGTGTAGTCAATCAAAGACGTAATCGACACAAGGAAATGTGATGAGTAACCCTCAGACCCCCTCTTCAGGGTCTAATCCGCCGACCTCGAACGTAAACCACGACAGTCAAGTACAAGGCAGTTATGTAGATTTGCATAAGCCCAGTTCTAGTTTTGACAGTCGTGATGCTTACTTAAACCATGAATTACAAATCATGCAGCCGAAACGCTGGCGTCCTAATTTACCATTCCGTGATTACCGTTTTGAATACGAAGATACTATTCCAGCAATGGCCGCGACCATCGGTAAAGTTGTTATGGTGGGCGCCATTGCAGCAACCTTTGCAGGTCCACTCGGCTTAGGTGATGCGTTTGTTCTAGAAAACGTACGCTACGAGCTATTGATCGTCTCCTTCTTTATTATCTTATTTTCGGGCTTTTTATTGCCGACGGCCAACCTTGCTGGTACTCACGGTCCACTTATTCCTTTGATTCCTATTGTGGTAGCAGCTGGTGGGCACCCGATGGCCTTTGGTTTGCTTATCGGTGCTTTTGGTCTGCTCCTCGCGATTAGTAAAGGGGGGAGTCTACTAGCCAACTTAACCAGTAAAGGTGTGTGCGGTGGCCTATTGATTTACTTGGGCTTTATCGGAACCACATCACAGGTCAAAAACCTCTTCGCTTGGGCAGAAGGGATTGGCATGTCGCATATTGCTTTCTTTATTATTCTGGCGACTATCCTACTGTATGCATTGCTTGAGCATTGGCAAAAACGCTGGCTCGCGGTTCCGCTAAGCTGTGTGCTGGGTGGTGGTCTTGCATTTGCATTGGGTGCACCTTTTGCGTTCAAAACAGCACCAGGATTACCAAACATGAATCCAATGTATTGGTGGGGCGAAAACACAGGTTGGATGTTAGGTCTGCCGACGATTGAAAGCTTCATTGTAGTACTGCCGTTTGCTATTTTGGCCGTGGCAATGTGGTCGCCAGATTTCTTGGGCCATCAGGTGTTCCAAAAAATCAGCTATCCTAAGCGTACTGAAAAAGTGCTTATGGATATTGATGACACCATGACCAGTGCTTCATTTCGTCAGGTAGTCGGCTCTGTATTGGGCGGCTCCAACTTTGCGTCATCTTGGGGAACGTATATTGTTCCTGCGGCGATTGCTAAACGTCCAATTCCTGCCGGTGCTTTATTGACGGCTCTATTTTGTATTATCGCAGGGGTTTGGGGCTATCCGATGGATTTGGCCATTTGGCAGCCAGTGATGTGTGTGGCCTTGATCGTTGGGGTGTTTATTCCATTACTAGAAGCTGGTATGGAGATGACGCGTGAAGGTAAAACCACGCAATCTGCTGCTATCGTGGTATTCGCATCGGCATTGGTCAACCCAGCCTTCGGTTGGTCGCTCACATTGTTGCTTGATAACTTAGGTCTGATCGGCTCTAAAGAACGTAGTGCCAATTTGACTAAGATGAGCCGCTGGATCATACCGGGTATTATGTTCGTGGTACTGACAGGCGTCATGGCTATCGTCGGTATGCTGCCGGGTATCCCAGCACTGATGGCAAACTTCCGTCATTAGTAGTATGTGATTGGATAAACGATAATAGAACAAACTAAGCCGGCGAAAGCTGGCTTTTTTATGGGTAGCGCTGCGATAATAATTGGCTTGTAAAACAATGACTCCCGCCCCATAACTAGCAGTATTACTAAGATTTTTAAGAGCAATAAATTCTATGGTTAATGTCTCAGAATCGAGTCCTGTCGATGATAAAAAAGCCCGTCTTAAGCATCTGATTAAACGCCTGCCTAACCTGCCAGGGGTGTATAAGATGCTAGGTAAGAACGGCGATATATTATACGTTGGTAAAGCTAAGTCGCTAAAAAGTCGGGTAAATAGCTACTTTGCTAAGACGATAGATCATCCAAAGACACGGGCGCTAGTGGCGCGGATTCATAATATTGAGACTATCATTACGCGTAGTGAGACCGAAGCGCTGTTGCTTGAACAGAATCTAATCAAAGAGCATCGTCCGCCCTATAACGTGCTGCTGCGTGATGATAAATCCTATCTTTATGTGTTTATCTCAGCCGATAAGCCTTATCCACGCTTGGCTTACGGTCGCGGTAAGGGCAATCACCAAAAAGGTCGATTCTTTGGCCCGTTTCCCTCTGCACATGCGGCAAAAGAAACGTTGGTATTGATGCAAAAGATGTTTCAAATGCGTCAATGTACCAATACCTTTTTTAAGCAGCGTCAGCGTCCTTGCCTTGAGTATCAGATTAAACGTTGCCGTGCGCCCTGTGTCGGTTTAGTTTCGCCAGAAGAGTACGCAGAAGACGTCAACAATACGATTCGTTTTCTAAAGGGCGACTCTAGCGATATCCATAGTACGCTGATTGAAAAAATGGAAGCGTCAGCTGAAGCGTTAGATTTTGAGAAAGCAGTATTTTATCGTGATCAGCTGTCTATGTTACGCGAAGTACAAGCCAGGCAAGCGGTCTATACCGTACAAGGTGAGGCAGATGTGATTGCGATTGCCAGTCAAGCTGGCATGACCTGTGTGAACGTACTGACGGTACGTGGCGGCCGTGTACTAGGCGGAAAAAATTATTTCCCAGATGTGGACAGTAGTGAGTCGTTAGCAGATAACCTATCGGCCTTTATTACGTCATTCTATTTCCAAGTAACCGATGATTTGCCCGCTGAAATCATATTGAGCCATCAGATACCAGATCAGGTAGCAGTGAGTGAAGCATTGGCAACGCATTTTGGCAATAAGGTGGTCATCAAGACCAATGTGCGTGAGCACCGTTCAGAGTGGCTAGACTTAGCAACATTAAATACCAGTAATGCACTAAAAACCAAGCTTGGCGATTATCTAGAGCTGCATGCACGCTTTGGCGCACTAAAAGACGTATTGTCAACTGTCACCGATCGGACGATTGATCGCATTGAATGTTTTGATATCTCCCATACTATGGGTGAGGCGACCATTGGTAGCTGCGTGGTGTTTGACCAAGGTGGCTCGCGCCGTCGCGATTACCGTCAGTATGCTATCCATGATATCCAAGGTGGCGATGACTATGCAGCGATGAAACAAGTGCTGACTCGGCGTTACAAGAAACAACCATTGCCGGATTTACTATTGGTTGATGGTGGTAAAGGTCAGCTTGGCATTGCCAAAGAAGTATTGACTGAATTGGGTATTCTTGGCGACACCTTGCTCGTCAGTGTGGCAAAAGGGGAAGGACGCAAGGCTGGGCTTGAGGTATTGCACTTTTTAGATCACGAGCCGTTAGATCTACCGATGGATAGCAAAGCATTGCATTTGCTGATGCATATTCGTGATGAGGCGCATCGTTTTGCGATTACCGCTCACCGTAAAAAACGCGATAAGCGTCGCTCATCATCAGTGCTAGAGGTGATACCGGGACTGGGTGAGAAACGTCGTCGTGACTTGCTCAATCACTTTGGTGGTATGCAGCAGCTGCTTGGTGCTTCACAGCAAGAGTTGGCAGGCGTACAAGGCATCGGACCAGTACTCGCAAAAACGGTTTATAAAGTATTGCACGAGTAATGGATTAGATATTATCAAGCAGCAGTTTTTATTGATTGTCTATAAATAAGACTGTGTGAAGATTAAAAAAAGGGGCAATTTCAGATAAGTAAAATTATCCAAGACTGCCCTTTTTTAATAAGCTTTTACTACTTATCAGCTTCTACTTTATAAGTGGTAAATTTAAAGCTTAAATCGCTTTTTTCATCGTGCATCTGCTCAGATTCGTCTGCTACTTTAAAGCGTTCTGGCAGCTCAGGGTAAAAGGCATCGCCATCAGCAATGTCAGTATCTACATGAGTCAGCTCAATACGGTCGGTGTACATCAGAGCGTCACTAAATACTCGCTCGCCGCCAATCACCCAAATCGTATCGAGATGCGCGCCATGTGCTAGGCTAGCTGCTTGTGTCAGAGCATCGTCTAGATTGTGTACCACATAAGCATTGTTGCTATCTGCGAGACCTTTTGTCTCAGCATAATCCATCTGTGTCGTGACAATGAAGCTCACACGCTTAGGTAATGGTTTACTACCCATTGACTCAAATGTCTTACGACCCATGATCACGATACCTTGAATCTTGCTATCGTTTTCTTTGGTCGTCATGCTTTTGAAATGTTGCAAATCTGCTGAGATATGCCACGGTAGCTCATTGTTTTTGCCGATACAGCGATTGCTACTAATAGCAGCGATTTGGGCAACTTCGGTATGGGCATAGCTCATAATATATCCTTTTTATTATATTCTTAAGTTTTACTTTTATTTAGCGTAGTTAATCAAACTAACTTTATACGGCAACTTTGGCTTTGATAGCAGGGTGCGACTCATAGTCATTGACGTTAATGTCTTCGTACTCAAACGCAAATATGTCTTTTACTTCAGGGTTCAAAGACAATGTTGGCAGTTTATATAGCGAGCGTGTCAACTGTAGCTCGGCCTGCTCACGGTGGTTTTGATAGATATGGCAATCACCACCTGTCCAGACAAACTCTCCAACTTCTAGACCACACACCTGCGCGATCATATGAGTCAATAGCGCATAGCTCGCAATGTTGAAAGGCACACCTAGGAATATTATAACCCCTAATTTATGCACAAGACGCCTAATAACATAGCCTTAAAAGCTATAATAGCATTGTGCACTTTTAATTCTGCACAATATGGGTTATACATACAAGGTTATTATACCTGATTTTAAAATATCACTGCTAATAGAAGGTCTTGTTTATTTCTTTTAGTTGTACTAAGGCATATAAAACGTGATTGCTCCAACATTAAAACTCACCCTAAAGCCCTATCAATCAACGCATCAGTAAGCTGAATTTGCGTCTCTTGAGACTGCTGTAGCTTAACTTTTAACTGATCGCAAATAGCCATTAGTTCATCGACTTTAGCAACGATACGGTGTTGTTCAGCTAGAGGAGGTATAGGAATTAAAAATTTTGATATATTTCCCATGCTAAGATTAGCTCTTGCATTGTCGAGCCTTTCCTAAAAAGTGTGTAACTATCATTTAGATTGTAGAAGTACTTACACGAAATTTAGGAAAGGCTCGTTCATAGACAGTATGAAGGTATTTACTACCTGGCAATCAACAACTTTACAGCAACCTCAAAAAGACACTCATCTTTGATAGTAATACTAACTTTGCCATTATGAGCATTGGCGATAGCTTGCACAATAGATAAGCCTAAGCCTGTTCCTGAATGCATCGTATTCGTTTTATCATGACGATAGAATCGCTCAAACAGTTTATCGGCTTCAATCTGATTTAATGGTTTGTCTAGACGGTTGGTCATAGTTATTCTTAACCAGAGCTGCTCTGGGGATTGAATATCGTCTTTTGGCGCATTAAGCGAGGTGCTTGAAGTGAGGACAGTAGCGGATATCATAATAGTGCTATTACTAGCCGCATAATAAATCGCATTTGACATCAGGTTGGCAAACAGCCGTTGCAATAAGCCTTTATCACCTAGTACTGTTTTAAAATCACCCGATTTTTCAAAGATTATCTCACGATCCTCAGCAATCATCTCATAATAATCTATAAGCTTTGTGATCAAGCTCTCTATATCGACATGACTGATTTGCGAATCACTCAGCTCTTTTTGAGTTTTTGCCAGTAATAACATATCGTTAATCATGGCGGATAACTGCTTTAACGTATCATGCTGATGATGCAATTGCTCAATGTATTCGTCGCTTTCTCTTGGCTTAGTTAACATGACTTGCGTTTGCGTACTCAGCGTCGCTATTGGCGTACGTAGCTCATGGGCGATATTGTCTGAAAACCGTGATAATGATTCAAAGTTACTTTCAAGCTTGATCATCATAGAATTATAAGACTCCGTTAGTGGACGTAATTCTAACGGCATATCGCCAACCACAATTCTTTCATCTAACCTTTGAAGATTAATGCCTTTCATCTTTTGTACGATAGTAGCTAGGGGAGCAAAACCCCAGTGTACACTTAGTGCTGCTACTGAAACCAATAATAAGGTAATGGCGATAAGTATCAAGCTCAGCTGGCGATTAAACTGGATAAGATATTGATGATGCACATCGATAGGTAGAGCAATAAATGCCAAAACCTCTTGATGTGTAATGATAATGGCTCGGTAATGCCTATTATTTATCTTGATCATAAACTGCTGATCGCGATAGTCCTGCAATAGTTGTAACAAGCTAAAATCTGCCGGTAGATCATTGATGAAATTACTGGGATCGCTGGACAATAAATTGCCGTTTTTGTCTGATATTAACGTTTTTAAATCATAGTCTAACCAAGAAGAATGTAGATGATTGGCATCAATTAGCGCTTGCGACTTTGACACTGTAAAAGGTTCTATGTGATCGTTAAAATTCACCATGCGTTTACGCAGGTTAAAAGCTGCATGGGTAATAATCTCTGAGTCCATTTGCTCAAAGTGCTCGTTAACAGAGCGCTGAACCCATATATAAATAACAACTTGAGAGATAACAACAAATATTGTCAGTAAAAAAACAGTACGCCATAACAAAGGCCAGCGTCGATTCTTAAATTTATCTCTCATTTTATTTTAGATCATCTTTGTTGGTATCATCGTCGCCCATGCCACTATCCACGTCGACATTCAGTGGCTCTAACTTGTAGCCCATTCCGCGTACCGTATGAATCAGCTTTATATCAAATCCATCATCAATTTTTATCCGCAAGCGCCTTATAGCCACGTCAATGACATTTGTATCACTGTCAAAATTTATGTCCCATACTTGTGAGGCAATCACAGTGCGTGGCAGTACCTCACCTTGACGTTCTAAGAAAAGTTGTAATAAAGCAAATTCTTTAGCAGTCAATTTTATGTTGGTATCGCCTCTATATACAGTGCGTTTAGCAATATCTATTTTTAGGTCAGCCATATGTATGACAGAGCTTTTATAGTCTGATTGATTGGCACGCCGCAATAGGCTTTTTATTCGGACAATTAGCTCGGCAAAAGCAAAAGGTTTGGTCAGATAATCATCGCCACCAATTTCAATGCCCTTAATCCGATCGCTTAAATCATCTTTAGCGGTTAAAAATAAAACAGGCGTATGCTTTCCAGCAGCACGGTAGCGCTGTATCAGCTCAAAGCCGCTGACGTCAGGCAGCATCACATCCATCACCACCACACTAAAATCTTCAGTCATTAACGCATGATAGCCATCTAAACCTGTCATGTGATGATCCACGATGAAACCGGCCTCAGTTAAGCCTTTCTTAATATATTCTCCAAGGTTTTTCTCATCTTCTACTAACAGTACTTTCATCGTTGCTTACCTTTATATCATTATAGTTGTCAACAGCGTATCACTAACATTGTTAGCTTATCAGCCATATATTTATCAGGAACCCTTGTTATAACAGTGTTCTTTGGATAGAGACAGATGCTGGTACTTGGTTTTAATGACAAGAAGATGACAATATTATGCTGTTCCTAACGAACATGTAATATCCGTGTCATCTAGCTGTCAGCCACCATTTAGTATTCTAAATCAACTCCGCATATTGGCTTGTCTCTGATACAGACTGCCTCTACGAGTAAAGCAATTATCCTACTTAAACAGTTTGTTATTTATCTTTAAAGGGTCTTATATGAAAAATTATAGTTCATTAAAAAAAGCAGCTTTACTTTCAGTATCGATGTTAGTGGGCATGTCAGCGGCCAATGCGCATACCACAAACTTAGATGCTTCTGTTCTTGGTAATTGTGATGCGCTCACTAGTTTTGCAAGAAACGCAGATCATAATGATGCACAAATGTCCAAAGAGCAAAAGAAAAGTTATGTCGACGCCAGAGTGGCTTGTCAGGTTCAACATCAAGATCAACATTTGCAGTCTGAAAAGTATTTTGTGAAAAAATATGGTAGCGATCGTGATAGAAATGCTGAAGCCATATTAAATGAATATATCGCGCATTAAAATCTAAAGCGGTGAGAATGACAGAATTGTAATCTTAACGTCATCTACCAGTCAGAATGATTAATGTATCATTTAGGCTGGTTTAACAACTATTGAACTCAATAACCTTTAATCCAAACAATAGGAATTAATCATGTCACAATTTAAATTACTGTCTAAATCAATCGCAATGACGGCCATCGCTCTTGTCGTATCGACCTCAGCTCTAGCACATGATCCTAAAATGCACGCTGAAAAAGATCAGATGAACTGTGAAAAAATGCAAAAGCATATGCAAATGATGCAAAAAATGGATCATAGCAAGATGGATATGAAAGATCCTGCTATGAAAGCAATGATGGCTAACATGGGTAAAATGAAGCAAATGTACCAAAAAAACTGTGTTACTAACGACAGTAAATCTTAAAAATTTTAGCTCTGCTAAATAGCAGTCAACACTTAACGAAAATAAAGTTTTAGGAAAAC
>NZ_PJBF01000060.1 GCF_002836505.1 Psychrobacter sp. Choline-02u-9 | reverse complement strand
AAAAACGTTTCGATACCAGTAGTGCTTATGGTCAGCTGATCATACTGGTGTTTTTGCCCATCTGTGTGTTGGCAGCAGTGGGCGGCATTTTGGTATTTCACGAAACCATGCGTGCGAGCGACTCGGAGCAAGAAGTATTGGCCGAAGCGGTACTTATTCGCTATACGCCAGTCATAGCTGAACTGATTCCTGAGCTGCTAGAACAAGAGCGCCAGCAAGTAGGGAGTAGTGCAGAGAGGACCCAGCAAGCGGCAATGACGACGCTAGAGGGTATCCAAGATAAGCTTGGACGTATGCAGTCTGAGCAGCATGTACAGCGCATTGCTATTATTAATGAAGGCAATCAAGTACTAGCAACAGTCGGTTATGGCCTCAATGAAGAGTGGCCATTAATCAGTGATTCCGCAAGCTTTTTGTCACAACGCCCAACGCCTGTAGGCACAGCGTATGGCAGTGTATTGGGAGAATTTGAAGGGCAGACGTTGTGGCTGCTCGTCGATATGGATAATGAGCCGCTCTACATTGCACGCTACCGTATTGCGATGGCGTTAGTAATTACTGGCTTGTTTACTATCCTGATTCTACTATTGAGTCTAAATATCTATTCGAAACGTTGGATTGCCCCCATTTATGAGCTGCGTTTGCAGTTGCAGCGTACCCATGTCGATAATTTATACCAACCTGTACCCGTTGAGTCAGATGGTGAACTGAATCTATTACAGCAAGATCTAGTCAGAACGTTGCGCCGCTTACATAGAAGCTTTCAAGAGCTCAAAGACCATGCCGAGCAAACTGAGGATGATTTACGTTTGGCATTTGATGAGATGGAGATGCAAAACATCTCTATTCGAAATGCACGTGATGCAGCTATTTCAACCAGCCAAGCAAAATCTGCGTTTTTAGCCAATATCAGTCATGAACTGCGCACACCATTGAACAGTATCGATGGCTTTATTAACTTGCTGGCACGTCACGGTGAGCTTAATCCTGAGCAGGACTTGTATGTACAGACCATACGTAAGTCCTCAGCACACTTGCTCGCTTTGGTAAATGATGTCTTAGATTTTTCTAAAATTGAGGCAGGCAAGCTAGTACTGGATCGTCATGAATTTGATCTTTATGACACTATTTATGATGTGGTTGATATGCTATCTCCTGTCTCTGCGGAGAAGGGTTTGCGCATGGCAGTACTGTTTTACAATGATGTGCCGATGCGTATCAATGGCGATGCGTTACGTCTTAAGCAAGTATTGACCAATATCGTTGGTAATGCCATTAAATTTACGGATAGTGGTGATGTGGTGGTGCGTGTGAGCTTAGATGATCACCGTGATAATTATCTGATGATTAGCGTGCAAGATAGCGGAAAAGGCATTTCTTTGGCAGATCAAAAAATGCTGTTCCAAAGCTTTAGCCAAGGCGATCCATCAATCACGCGTCAGTATGGTGGTACAGGGTTGGGTCTGGTCATCTCCAAACAGTTAACGCGCTTGATGGGCGGGGATATTGGATTTCATGATAATGCTCAAGAAAATATTGCCAATCAAGGCGCGACTTTTTGGTTTCGCATGCCAGCCCATGTCGACGTGCTAGAGGCGGCCACAGGGCAGACGATCGAATTACCAGTATTAGCGCCATTGGCAAGCGAGACCGATGAGTTTAATGTACTGGTTTGGATTAATCATACCGCTTCGATACAAGTACTCAAGGCTAGCTTGCAATACTTACCAATTAAATTGACTCAAGCCAACTCGTTGCCGGGTGTACTGGAGTCGTTGAAAGAGCACGGTAACTATTGGGATTGGGTCATCGTTGATGATGACACTCAAGACGATATGATGGCGCTTCTTAAGCAAATTCGTCTGCATTATCAAGGCAAGCTTGCTGTGTTTGGCTACCAAGTGGCGGCCGATCAAGCGCTACTCAATCGCTATCATGCCAATATATTGTATGAACCATTAGACAAAAGACAGCTGTATGCGATGCTCGATACTCAAAGCCGTAGTACGCCGCAAAGCCTTCAGGAACCACGCTGGAAAGGGGTCACTGTGCTGGCAGTTGATGACCATTTGCCCAATTTACTAGTGCTTGATGCTCTATTGAGCGAGCTAGGGATTCAGGTAGTTACTGCGAGCAGTGGATTTGATGCTATTGAGATTATCAGTAAACAGCAAACCAAAAATATCAAAACTGCCAAGAGCGATAAGCAAAGCCTATCGAATAAAACGCAACTCTCTAAAGCAGAAACACGTGATGAGATAAACAAGAAAACAAATAGCGCGTTCTATCATGAGGACACGAGCGCTGACGATAAGGCGGCTACTCAAGACAAAGACAATATTGATTTGATATTTATGGATATTCAAATGCCGCGTATGTCAGGTCATGAGGCGGCTAAGCAGATTCGAAATATCGAAAATGCGGATAGTCGTATCCCTATTATCGCTCTGACAGCTCACGGGTTGGCAGATGAACGTGACAAACTTATAGCCAGCGGTATCAACGACTATGTTGGCAAACCTATTAGCCAACCTCAGTTATTGCAAGTGCTACAGAAATGGCTTGGTCGTAAGAGTACCACACCACAATTGACCGCGCTGCCCGATACAGATTTGCAAAGCTTTGGCTTACAGCATCCTGATTTGCAGAGTGATAATTTACAAGATGCTAATGTACAAGGTGCTAACGTAAAGGATACCGACTCATCAGAGGCTGAACTAACTGCTATAGACTCGCTGCGCGGTTACTCAATTAATGACAATGATTTATCGAACGACTTACTCTCTAACAAGGTAAATAATAAAGAGTCTCAAGCCAGTTCAGATATGTCTTCAGATGACTCAACCGCTACTTATCCAATAATAAGAGGAGATGGGGTAGATCGTAATAGTACTTCTGTCAGTAGCGAGCCGAAAATTACCCGTCCACTATCCCTGAAAAAAATCCGTGATGACTATCTGCGCGATAGTCAGCCTCGTGAGGGCTATAGACGAGATACTGCGCGTGATATTCAACCGCGCTATGAAAGCTTACGTTTACAAAAACAAGGTCAGTCGCCACTACTACAATCACCAACAAAGTCTATCGACAGCTCTCAAGATAAAAGGCCTCAAGACCAAAGCTTTCACGATAGAACAGCTCACGATAATACGACTTTACACGAGCAAATCAATAATGACCTTAGTAACAACAATATAAGCAAAAGTGATACCTCAAACATTTTAGATTGGCAAGATGCGCTCACTCGTTCAGCGAACAAACCTGAATTGGCGGCCAAGCTTATTATCATGATGATCGATACTATCAATGATGAAAAACAGGCACTCATTCAGGCATGGGAATCGCATGATCGCAATATGCTGGCACAAATTGCTCATCGTATATTGGGCGGTAGTCGATATACGGGTGTACCACAATTGCGTCAGGCTAGCCAAGATTTGGAAGATAAGTGCTTGCTAAATGTACAGCATACGACACCTGTGCAATTTGCAATGATTGAGCCATATTATGAGGTATTATTAACGGCGCTAGACAACTTGCAAAAAGTAGATTTATCTTCTTATCCGCAGCTTAATTATCATCGCTTGAGCGAAAATGACATGACGTGGAAAATGATATAAGTTGAGGGTAAGGCAAGACAGACAAAATCATGCAGGTTCAGAAAGCGATAAGTAACCTCATTAGATTTGCTTATCGCTATCAGCTAGACAACCTGTGTTTGCTGTATATGAAACTGACTATAGTATCGTGGCAGTCAGTTATTACTACGGTACAACAAAGACAAGCCTGCTAATATTGTGAATATCAGTACCAGATTTATTTTATTCATTAATAAGGATTGTTATGAACGCAATTGCAAGTTACCAGTATGAGACCTTACAAGTTAGTATTACAGACAACATACTGACGGTTACCTTAAATCGTCCACATAAAAAAAATGCCATGAGTTTTCAGGTAATCAATGAGCTGATTAAGCTGGCAGGTCGCATTAGCAAGGACAGAACCATACGCGCAGTCATTCTAAATGGGGCAGAGGGAACTTTTTGTGCAGGGATCGACTTAGGGGACTTAAATCATCCAAAGAATACAGCATTTGCGCTTTGGGAGTTGATTAAGCCATGGCAAAGTGCGTTCCAACGGGTGTGCTTGGTATGGCGTGATCTGCCAGTACCCGTCATAGCAGTATTGGAAGGGTATTGTATCGGCGCTGGGTTACAGTTGGCGTTGGCTTGTGACGTACGTATCAGCCATCCTGATTGTCAGTTATCTATTATGGAAGCTAAGTGGGGTTTAGTGCCAGATATGGGACTGACCCAATCAGCATTTGGGGTCCTACGAGAAGATACTCTAAAAGAGCTCGCCATGAGCGCCCGTATCATCGATGCTAATGAAGGCAAAGAGTTAGGCTTGATTAGCCACTGTAGTGAAGCACCTCTTGAACAGGCACAAAAACTTGCTGCCGAGTTTGCAGAGCGCTCTCCTGATGCAGTGCTAGCAAGCAAACGCGTGATAAATGCGATGTATGATCAACCTGCTAAGACTTTATATAAAGAAAAAGCATGGCAGCTGAAAATGATGCTTGGTCGCAATCGTAAGCTTGCCCTCAGAAAAGCAAAGCAGGCCAGCACCTTATTTGGCAAACGCCAATTCCGCTAAATTTTTGCTATCAGTAAATTTTCTAGTGTTATTTTCGTTTGATTCATTCTGATAAAAGAAATTGCTACCTAAGAAAACCAGACATATTTTGATAAATTATTTTGACGATTTTTAATTGTTAACGGTTGTTTCGCCATTATCTTATAGCCATTGAAATGCAAGCAGATAGCACGATATAGCATTGTCTGCTTGCACCGATGTGGGTAAAGATGCACTATTGTTGTTAAAGGTATCTATTTTGATTACTGGATAAGCCAGTAAAATGACGAAAGCCTACCTAACAACACGTGCAAGCAATTAAACGTCGAAAAATAAAATATCAAAAATAATAGCCACTATATAAAACGGTCTAAATATGTCTGCTTCAAAACCCTCCCTTCCAAACAAACCTATCGCTTCTGAACGAGTGCGCTCTGCTGATTTGCCTGTTGCATGGATTATGATGCTTGGGCTGATGGTTGCGGTAGGCCCATTATCGATTGATATGTATCTGCCAGCATTGCCATCGATGGCCGATGATTTCGGTGTTTCAACGGCCTTTATGGCCAACTCTGTCCCTGCATATTTTTTAGGTTTGGTATTTGGGCAGCTATTTTACGGACCATTCAGTGACCGTGTTGGCCGTGTCAAACCCTTATATATAGGTATGACGCTGTATGTTATCGCTTCTATCCTTTGTGCGACCACTGATAATGAGTACGTACTGTTTGCAGGCCGTACTTTACAAGCATTGGGCGCGTGCGTCGGTGCAGTAGTTACTCGCGCTGCGATTCGAGATCGCCTCACTGCCAAACAAACGGCAAAAGCTTTTTCCATCATGATTTTAGTGATGGGCTTAGCACCCATATTGGCACCATCGCTTGGCGCGCTATTCTTACAGTTTTTTGATTGGCACTCTATATTTTGGTTCTTAGCTGCATTTGGCGCTCTAAACTTGCTACTTACTAAGTTTTTCTTTTTTGAAACTTTGACTGAAGAAAACCGTAACGTACGCCCTGCAAGAGAAGTGCTCAGTCAATATTGGGATTTATTAAAAGATCCGACTTTTAATTACCCAGCAATTGGTGGTGGATTGTTAATGGGAGCGATGTTTGTCTATATCAGCTCGGCTTCAGAGTTAATTATGGATACCTATGGCGTCTCAGCGACACATTTTGCTTGGTTGTTCGGAATGAATGCGGCGGGTTTTGTCGGTTTGACGCAGTTAAACCAATGGCTTACCAATCGCTTTCGAATACTAAGTATTTTGCGATTTGGGGCGATGATGCAGGTTATCTCTGCGGGTGTGCTATTCGTGACTGGCTTGCTTTTAGGGACGGATGCTTGGCTACCACTAGTGCTGGCTTGTATTTTCTTTTGTATCGCAGGACTGGGTTTGACTCAGCCTAATGCTTCTGCAATTGCGCTCGCTTTTCAGAAACGCCGTGCTGGTATGGCAAGTGCATTACAAGGCTCGCTAATGTTTTCAGTCGGTATCTTTGGCGGTTTATTATTGAACCTGTTTCCAGTCAATCCAGTCCTCAAGGTTGGTATTGCCCTGTTCTCACTAATGAGTTTCGGTTCCTTCCTGATTTGGAAAATAGATCGTAATTTAAATTTGGATGACGCAGAGTAAAAGCGTTTCGATTTTAAGATAGCTGTATTTTAAAAAGCACTCATACGTTCATAGCGTATGAGTGCTTTTTTGTGCACTCTATATATTTTTCTTCAGAGCAAAATTAGATTTTATAGATATTTTATATGATGGAATTTATTGATTATAAACAAGTATATGTTTTTTATAGTTATATGCAGCCTTTGCTATATATAGCTTACCTTAAATAATGACCAAACATAATTATTGCAATCATGAAATTAGACAAGTACTATCTAGCGTAACTTTCTGTAAGTGAATATGTATAGACATTGCTTAACCTTGCTAGATTGTCAATTAATTAAAATGTAAAACAACGTTAGGTTTCAAGGATAGATTATGATGCAGTTATATCGAGCGTTACCAATTCTATTGAGTGTTGGCCTATTTGGCTGTGGTAATTCTGCTACTCAAGAAAGTGCAAACGCACCAGTAAAGGAAAACACAGATAGCTTTGTGAGTAAGCTACCTGATACAGCGCCAACATTGAAAGTTGCCATGACTGGTGATTTGCCGCCTTTTTCGTTCCAAGATGACTATGGCAATATGCAAGGCACTGATGTTGATTCAATTCGTGCTATTGGTGAAGAGCAGGGATTCAAAGTCGAGTTTTATAAGGAAACTTGGCAAGACATGTTCGATAGCGTCGAAACAGGAAAGCGTGATCTAGCGATTTCTGGTATTTCTTACAAAGACGATCGGGCAGTGAGATATGGTCTATCAACACCATACTTTTTCAACCCAGCTACTATCATGTATTTGGAAGGTAAGTTTGATATAAAAGGCTTAAACGATATAAAAGGTCTAAAAGCAGGTACGTTAGAAGGCTCTAAAGAAGAAGACACGCTAAAAGAGATGGGCAGTTCAGTTGAGCTAATTTCGAGACCTACAGCATTTTTGGCGTATCAGGATTTGGTTCAAGGTAATACGGATGTCTTCTTGTACGATATGCCAGTCTTGCAATATATCGTCAAAGGCTATCCTGAGCATAAAGTGAAAATTGTACCTTATGAAGCTGCAGATGCACCTTCAGCCCAGCAAGTGGTGCTCATGGCAAAAGAAAATACCCAGCTTATCAAAACGGTTAATGAAGGTATTGCCAAACTAAAAGAAAAAGGGACATTTAAAGAAATTGAGGCGCGTTGGTTAGGTGCAGCAGAAACTGCTGAAGAAAGTGATTCTGATACTAATACTAAGCAAGTGAACTAAGGAATTCTGAAGATGGCAACCGTACCTAATGTCGACAATAAGCGCTATCAAGGTCTGATTATTTCAATTGCACTATTTTTATCTCTAATCGGTGCTTTGCTAGCGTTCACGTTTTATACCTCAAACTTATTAGAAAGAAATACCGCTTTAATTGACCAAACCAACCAAGTTGCAAACAGCGCACAGGCGGTAATTAAAGATCTTTTCGACTTGGACAGCAGTTATGGTGAGGATACTAAGTCTCCACACATACAGCGAGTGCTAAGCCGTTTAGAGCAAAACACTGCGCTAATTACCAGCTCTATCGCCGCCATTGAGCAAGGCAGTACGATCACAGATGCAGAAGGTAATAGCTACGATTTACCAAAAATTGATAGTAATGCACAAACCAACATAGCCGCTGCCAACGAGCAGTGGAAAACACTAGAGCCCAAAATTCAAGCATACTTAAAAGATGCTGACAACGTCATGGTGCCTTCTGCTGATGAATTGACTCAAGCAGTTGAACAGGCTAAGACATCAAGTTTGTTTATTAACGAATCTTTGGATAATCTAACAAAAGATGTATTTAATAGTGCAGAACGTCAAGCAACTACCATTCGTCTTATTCAGGTACTTGGTGTTGCCGCTATCTTTACCTACTTCCTAATCTTCGTATTCTTCTTTGTACGTCGTCTACGTGAGACGGATGCTGAAGCACTTGCCGCTCGCCAAGAAACGCAAGAAATTATGGAAACAGTAAACACGGGTCTTTTCCTACTGGATAAAGACTTGAATATTGGTCAACAGCATTCTCGCGCGCTGAACAATATCATCGGCTCTGATCGCTTGGCAGGGGAAAACTTTACCAATGTCTTGCGTGGTCGTATCTCTGATAAAGACCTTAAGACTACACAGCAATTCATTGAGCAGCTCTATAACCCTCGCGTTAAAGAAAAACTGGTAGATTCACTTAACCCGTTAAACAAGGTTATGCTGCATAACCTATCTGAAGACAAGAGTCTTGATAACCGCTTCTTAGATTTCAAATTCTCACGTGTTTATGACAATAAAGACATTGCCCGTATCTTGGTCAATGTGAATGATGTATCAGATGCAGTCTATTTAGAACAGCGCCTAGAAAAAGAGCGTTCGCAAAACGATATGCAGATTGAGATGTTAACGACTATCTTGAATGTAAATCCAAAGATTATTAACGAGTTTATTGGTAATACACAAGCGCATATCGAGAAGATGAATAATATCTTGAAAAATCCTGGTAGCTCACAATATGAGCTTGAAGGCAAATTAAAAGCTATTTATCGTGAAATGCACAGCTTAAAAGGTGAAGCATCAGCACTAAAACTACATAGCTTTACGAAGATTGCTTCTGATGCTGAAGACAAGCTGCATGCATTACAAAACCAAGGTCAGTTGTCTGGTAATGACTTCTTACCATTAGCGGTACATTTGGATGACTTGCTTAGCTTATCGAATACGATTGCGACGTTGGGTGAGCGTATCAACCGCTCAGCACCGTCAGCAGCTAAGGCGTCAACCGTACAAGCACCAGTCGCTACTCAAAATCCAGTAACAGACCATGCAGCTAGCAATGCTGACTTTGATGGTGGGCTAGATATCGACTTAGACAATGAAGCAGATGACGATTTATTGTCTTTTTACAGTGAATTTACAAAAGAAATTGCTGCAAGACAAGGCAAGCGAGTACAGCTAAAAAGTACGACGCTGACCCAAACGAGCATTCCGGCGCATCTTGCAAAGCCAATCAAAGAAATCAGTATTCAGTTGCTACGTAATGCGGTAGTCCATGGTATCGAGTCGCCAAGTGTGCGTCATACTACTGGCAAAACTGACGTTGGGACCATTGATTTAGAAGTACAGGACAACGGTTCAAACTTTATGTTGGTTGTGCAAGATGACGGACAAGGCATCAACTACGACAGCATCCGTAATAAGCTGATTGAAGAAGGTCGTTTCGGTACGGAAGAGGCAAATCAGCTTAGCAAAGGTGACTTGCTCAAACAGCTGTTCTCTTCTGGATTCTCTACCAAAGAGCACGCAGATGAAGACGGTGGCCGCGGTGTTGGACTTGATATCATCAAAGCAAAAGTAAAAGAGTATGATGGCAAGCTTAACGTAAATAGTGAGCTGGGTCAGATGACACGGTTTGTCATTACTTTACCTAAAGCTTAATCAAAATAGTAATTATATTGTCAGGGACGACAAGCACTTCATTAAAGGTAGTAGATAAGTTATGCATAAGTTAATGATTGTTGATGATTCAAATATTATTAGAAACCGTATTCAGCGCGCATACGATTCAGGAAAGTTTATGTTGGTTGCAACAGCGACTAGCGGTGTTCAAGCCATCGAAAAGTTCAATGTCCACCGTCCTGATGTGATCACCATGGACCTAACCATGCCACAAATGGATGGGCTAGAGTGTATTGAAAAAATCATCGCGATTGATCCTGAAGTACGCATTTTAGTGGTATCAGCGTTATCGGACAAAGCCACCGGCATTGAAGCATTGTCGCTAGGTGCTAGCGGCTTTTTGTGCAAGCCTTTTTCGGAAGAGGAGCTTGTAGAGTCTTTGTATGAGCTGATGCAAGACTAATACTATTCATCGACCAAAGCAGATGTCATTATGAAAGAGCAAAAGCTACAGATTTTTTTAAGTATTATTAGTAATTATTTTGACCAGTTTGGGGGAGAAGAGCTTATTGCTGATACCCCTTACTTACTAGAAAACAAACAGCCAAAAGTCCACGATTATACGGGCGTGATTGGTATATCTGGTGGCCAAAAAGGCGTGGTGTATTTTTCGGCGACGCGTGACTTGCTGTCTTCAATCTTAGACAGCATGGGCGAAACCGATAAAAGTGAAGAGAACTATGTAGATCTGGCTGGGGAAGTGGCCAATACAATCGCAGGCAATGCACGCAAAGAGTTTGGCTCAGAGTTTCATATCTCTGTACCATTTGTGTTCAAAGGTGCGCCGCAAAGTATTGTATTGCCGAACGATGAGCGTTCTTTTATCATCCCCATCACTTGGCTTTCTCAAGTAGGCGAGATTGTGGTTTGTTTGCAAGACTAATGCTGCCACGTAATACAGATGGATATTAATATATTATGGTTAAAGTAGAAAAACTGGGTGTATTTCTAAGCTCGATCAATGCATTTTTTGCGCAAATCGATGGCTCGGAAGTGTCAATTGATACCCCTTACTTGAACAACAACAAAAGCGCGATTGGCTTTGATTATAGCGGTGTCATTAAGATATCGGGCCCTTTAGAAGGCTGCGTCTATGTCAGTGCACCAAGCGTGATGTTGCGAGAAGTCATCAAAGTGATGGGCGAGCCTGACTCTTCAATCACGATGATGAAAGATTTGTTGGGTGAAATGGCCAATACAATCTCAGGTAACGCTCGGACAGAGTTTGGTTCAGAGTTTATTATCTCGCCGCCGCACATTGTTGAGAGTGCGCCAAGCGTGTCTTATTTACCTAAAGACCGTCAAAGCTATATCACACCATTTACGTGGCGTGGTTACAAGGCGGTCATCGGTATTTGCATTGTATAAGTTATAGTCAATCCTCTATAAACGAGTGATAGCTATAAAAGAGCGACGGCGGTATCCCTGCTTGAAAATAGCTATTAAAAAGATAATTATGAAAAAAGCGATGCAAATGTGTCGCTTTTTTTGTTTTATTATCGCCATATTTTGTTTTTATCTTATTGATACGCTACGAACAAACTGCTGGAGATTCTGAGGCGTTATGTGATAAAATACAGCGCAGCTATTTTTTATAATTCACTTTATAGTTTAGATTCGGGCATTTGCTTCAATCTAGCGATAGCTTCTTTTTTTAAACCAACCAATGACACACACATCATGGCAAAAAATTGCTGGGTGTTTGGCGACTTGATTAATTTGTGATCTGTTAGTGCTTTACTAATGAAAACTAACTGGTAGCAGATGCGTGTCGCTAAATAGGCTGTTTTTGTGATGTGGAGGCATAACCCAACCAATAGGATATATTCTCATGGCTACAAAGAATCCAACCAAAATCGAAATGCGCGACTTACTACAAGCAGGCGCTCACTTTGGTCACCAAACACGTTTTTGGAACCCAAAAATGGGTCCATACATCTTTGGCGCACGTAACAAAATCCATATCATCAACTTAGAGCACACCGTAAAAGCGTTCAACGAAGCGTTGACTTACGTAAACGGCCTAGCTGCTAAGAAAAACAAAGTATTATTTGTTGGTACTAAACGCGCTGCAAGCGGTATCGTACGTGAGCAAGCAGCTCGCGCTGGCATGCCATACGTTGACCATCGCTGGTTAGGTGGTATGTTGACTAACTGGAAAACTCTACGCCAGTCAATCAACCGTCTAAAAGAGCTAGAAAAGCAAGCAGAAGACGGTACTTTCGCTAAGCTAACTAAACGTGAAGCGCTAGAGCGTACTCGCGATATGGAAAAACTTGAGCGTTCACTAGGTGGTATCAAAGACATGGGCGGCCTACCTGACGCTATCTTCGTAGTAGATGTAGATCACGAAGCTATCGCTATTAAAGAAGCCAAGAACTTGGGTATCCCAGTTATCGGTATCGTTGATACTAACTCTAGCCCAGACAACGTTGATTACATCATCCCAGCTAACGATGATGCTATCCGTGCTGTGACTTTGTACGTAACTTCTATGGCTGATGCTATCATCGCTGGTAAAGAATACGCACAAACTCAAGCTGGTGGTAAAGCTGAGCAAGCACCTGCTGCAACTGAAGAAGCGCCAGCTGCAGAAGAAGCTGCTGCAACTCCAGCAGAATAAGTAGCTGACTTAAAAAGTTTAACTTTGTAAGGATGCCTTGATAGTGTATCTATCAGCATCCATATAATGTTTTGAACAGCGTATAAGCTCATAATAGGCATGATGTAGTTTTACTCGTCATGCCTTGTTATTGAATAAAGCCTTATTAATAATGCCATGCGTATAAGCGAGTAGCTATTGGGCGAGTATTATCGCTCCTACTGGTCATATCGCTATATTGTAGAGATGTTATTTATTTGACATCATTGATGGCTATATTAGTAATCGTTCAAAACGAGCTGTCTGCTAGATTTTAAGTAATACGAAGATATCGAATAGAAATACAGCATTTAGAAATACAGCACTCCTATACATAACTATACTAAGGTGACTCTTATGACAGAAGTAAAAGTATCTGCCAAAATGGTAAAAGAATTGCGTGACCGTACTGGTCTTGGCATGATGGAATGTAAAAAAGCGTTAGAAGAATCAAACGGTGATGTTGAAGTTGCCATTGATAACCTACGTAAATCTGGTCAAGCTAAAGCAGCTAAAAAAGCGGGTAACATCGCAGCTGACGGCGCTATCATCATCGCTCAAGGCGAGAACAAAGCATTCTTGTTGGAAGTTAACTGCCAGACTGACTTCGTTGCAAAAGATGACAGCTTCACTGCATTTGCAGAAAAAGTTGCTAACCTTGCACTAGAAAACAACGTAACTGACGTTGCTGCTATCTCTGAATTGTCTTATGGCGAAGGTCAGACTGTTGAAGAAGCACGTGTATCTCTAGTACAGAAAATCGGTGAAAACATCCAGATTCGCCGCGTTGAAACACTTGAAGGTGCTAACATCGCTGCATACCGTCATGGTCTGCGTATCGGTGTAGTGGTATCTTATGAAGGTGGCGACGCTGACACTGGTAAAAACCTTGCTATGCATATCGCTGCATTCAACCCTATTGCTGTAGATGACGAAGATGTTGCTGCTGACGTATTGGCACGCGAAAAAGACATCATCGAAGCAAAAGCTCGTGAGTCTGGCAAGCCTGACAACATCGTTGAAAAAATGATCGAAGGTGGCCTACGTAAGTACCTAGACGAAGTAACTTTACTACGTCAGCCATACGTTATGGACAACGACAAAAAAGTTGGCGAAGTCCTAAAAGCTGAAGGCGTAAAAGTACTTGGCTTCAAACGTCTAGAAGTTGGTGAAGGCATCGAGAAGAAGCAAGAAGACTTCGCTGCTGAAGTTGCTGCAACTCAGGCTGCTAACAAGTAAGTACCAAATAGTATTGGATCAGGCTGTGAGTACTTAATTGTGGCTCACAGTTTGGCTTTATTACTCTTAATGCATCAAGATATAAAGCATCATGATATAAAGCATCCAAACATAAAAAAGCCCATTGATTCGTTAATGGGCTTTTTTGTGTCTGGCTTTTAGATAATTGACTTATCGTAAAGCCGCATAGGCTGAGTTGGCATAGCTGGCACTATTCACATTGCTGCTGGTGCCATAACTGACATTTTGTAAGCCATTACTGGTACTGGTGCTACTGGTTTGATTGTTAGCACTGATACTTGCACCAAAAAGCCCTGCATCGTTCTTATACAAGCTATGATAACGGCTCATTACTCTTTGAACATAGTTACGTGTTTCTTTAAACGGAGGGATGCCACCGTATTTATCGACATTGCCTTCACCCGCATTGTAGCCTGCGACAGCATGTTCGATATTATTATTGAAGCGGCGCATGAGCCACGCAATATACTTGGCTGATCCTTCGATATTATCTGCAGGGTTCCAAGGATTGCTGACATTGAAACGGCGCGCAGTCGCTGGCATCAACTGCATCAGGCCTTGTGCGCCTACTGGTGAGCGTGCGTTTGGATTAAAAGCTGATTCGGTATGCATCATCGCTTTCATAAGGGCAGGGTCAACACCATTGCGCTCAGCGGACGCACGAATATAGCTGTCGTAAGAGTTGCGACTTCCGCTATTGCTAGCGGCGCTGCTACCATAGCTATCGCTACTTCCGTCATACATCTTAGAGTCTTTATAATAAGTTACTTTTACTTTTTTCGTAAACTTATCAAAATTTCCACTAGGATTGACATTGGTCAACAGTACTTGTCCACCTTTGTCTTTGTAGATATACATGTTGCCTGCATTTGCAGCGACAGAAAAGGTCGAAAGAGCAATGGCACTTAGCAAAAGAGGAGATAAGCAGCGAGTCATCAAAGTAGCCGTATTTATCATAGTAAAATCACTTTTTATCGAATAACAGCAAATTATTTTGCCTACATATGCATTGATTTAGGCGCTTAAGCGGTTACTGATTTTGCAGAATTATTTAGCCCACTGTGAAGACAGCAGCTTAGCAATTATCACTTTCAATAAGGAACCACTTGCAATAGATACAAAAAATAATAGTTGCTTACTATAACATATAATAACTTTTTGGCGCATCAGATTGACAAACTAAGTTGTAAAATCAGATTTTTATTATTAAATAACCTTAGATAAATCAATATGCTAACTTTTCTAAGTGATTTAATGAGCCATTTGTAGTAGGTTTTTTGAGTTGATAAATTTAGACAAATAAAGTGTCTCAATGTTTTAAGAAATAATAATGACATTTGAATAATCGAGGTTATTTTCAATCTGAAATTAACAGTAGGTAAGCCTATTAATGGTTAAATTTTTAAAAATATAAGAATAGTCTAGGTAGGCTTTCAGTGATGACTAGATACCGATAGCACTGATAAAAATAGGTACCCAAACTGCGGTAACTAACCCGTTCACTGCCAAGCCAAATGCGGCATAACGTCCGGCTGTGTGACTGATTTGCCAAGCTTCTACTGTACCAAACGCGTGAGCTGCTAACCCCAGTGCTAGACCTTTGGCTCGGTCGTCATTGATACCGCGGAACAAAAAGCGAGCGACCGTACCACCTATCAGACCTGAGACGATGATAATTAGGTTAGCCATTGCCAGTGGTGCTTTGATTAAATCTGCGACACTCAAGCCAATAGGCGTCGTAACAGAACGGGTAGCGAAAGCCAATAGGGTCTCATGACTGAGCGAAAATAAATAGGCCAGTGACATAGGCAATAATGCGCCAACGACACTAGCAATAGCGACAATTAGAGTGAGTTTTTTGACTGGTAAGCCTTTAAAATTCATCGCCGCCAATGGCACAGCCAGAAGTACTGTCACATATCCCAACAGATGGTCAAATACAGGTTTTGCCGCGCTGTAATAGTTGTTGTAATCCCACTGCAGTACAAATAGGAAAACAAGTACTAGGACAAGTGCGGTAATGACCATCGGTAGCCATGATAATTTACGTGCCAATACACGTGCAATTACGTGTGCTGCTAATGTCAATAATATTGCGGCTAGGGTTGCCATAAATACGCTGTCAAAAGTCATAATATTTCTCCGCAGCTCACGGCTGTCCCTTTTGCTCAGTGGTAGTCGTACTATCAGTGTTTGCAGCGTGATTGAGCCAACGATTGGCCAATAATGCTAGTCCCCACAGCGGTATGAGCGTACTAACGATCATCGTTATCATCACACCCAATAGCTCATCTCCTAGAGCAAATAGCAACAAGCCTGCACCAGCAGAAACTGGTAAGAAGGCAAAACCACTATCGACTAGCAATGTATTACTGGCCTGTGTGAGCCAGCTCGGTAACCCCTTGAGCAGTCGCCACGCCATCAAGATAACAAACATCGCAACCAAGCCGACAATATTGGCCGCTTTTTCGATGCCTGCCATTTGACAGAGGACAACCGCCGTTTCTCGGACAACGATAACCATGGTCAACGTTAGAATTAACGCAAGCCATAGTGGGAGATGGGGAGAGTGAGCAGGCTTCATAAGCAATTCTGGCCAAGTCAGATATAAATGGATGGCGTACAAAACAAAATGCGTGATCGCACCAAGAACACAACTTAGAAAATGATGCTATGCATACTGATAGTAGCAATGATTCACTTTTAAAGTATTAACGCTATCTATCAATATTTGTTGAATGTATAACAGGCGATTATATAGAGATTAAGGCAACTAATAAAGCCTATACACTGTGACTCGTCATATCCAAAAAAAATAGACGATATCACTGGATATCGTCTATTCTATTTTAACGTCCTATATAAGGGTCTGTGGGCTAACAGTATGAATCAAATGCTCATTCAATTACTGCCGCAAATGACTCACTATTCATAATAGCTGTTATTTTACAGGAACAACGATTATTTTTCTGAATCAGCTGTTTCTGAGTGTAATGCATCAAACTCGTCAAACGCTTTTTCCTCAGCCTCTGTCATGGTTGGCTCTTCAACGTCATCAACTTTTTCAAACTCTTCTAGTACCGGCATCAGCAGTGTTGCTTGTGCAAGCGGCAACACATCGATAGGTTTTAAGTTGGCTTGACCCAGTAGCTGTCTTAGACGGTCACTTGGCAAACGAATCGTCAGACATTCACGACCTGTATCGTCATAGCTTTCTTCTTCAATAACGCCCAGTTCATATAGAGTGTTTTTGAACTGTCCGGCATCATACGGCAAGGTCAAATCAAACGTTGTCAATTTACCTGTCAGCAGTTGCTGTACGGCAAGCGTTAGCTCTTCCATACCGAGGTTCTGTCTAGAAGAAACATAGACGCGGTTTGGCTGACCTTCGCTAGCATAGCCGATATGTGCAGGCTCGTCAGTCAAATCAATCTTGTTATAGACATTGAGCACAGGTACATCGTTATCGATTTCTGCCAATACTTCCTTGACCGCCTGAATCTGCTCGTGCATGTCCTCGCTAGAGGAGTCAATGACGTGCAATAACAAATCTGCTTCTAGCGTTTCTTCTAGAGTCGCATGAAAAGACTCAACCAGCTCATGCGGCAGATGACGGACGAAACCAACCGTATCGACCAAGACGACACGACCAACCCCCTGCCAGTCTAAACGGCGTAGAGTAGGGTCTAGCGTCGCAAATAGTTTGTCAGCAGCGTAGATATTTTCATCGACCAAACGGTTGAACAAAGTAGATTTGCCCGCATTGGTATAGCCGACCAATGAGATGGTCGGTACGTCTGATTTTTGGCGACGGGCTCGACCTTGCGCACGGGTCTGACGGACTTTTTCTAGCTTGCTCTTTAACTGATTGACGCGAGTCTGTAGTAGACGACGATCGGTCTCAAGCTGGGTCTCACCAGGTCCACGCAGACCAATACCACCTTTTTGACGTTCCAAATGCGTCCAACCACGTACCAGACGCGTTGATAGATGGTTAAGCTGAGCCAGCTCTACTTGCAGCTTACCTTCGTAAGTACGGGCGCGCTGCGCAAAAATATCCAAAATCAAACCAGTACGGTCTAACACACGGCACTTCACTAGCGCTTCGATATTACGCTCTTGTGAGGGTGACAAGCTGTGGTTAAACAGTACAATGTCTGCTTCGTGCTCACGCACTAGTTCTGCGATTTCTTCTGCTTTTCCGCTACCAACGAAGTATTTGGCGTCAGGGCGTGAGCGTGATCCAGTGACTAGTGCCAATCGATCGGCACCTGCTGAATCAGCCAACAGCTCAAACTCACTAAGATCGTCAGGATCTTGGATTTGGCGGATGTCTAAATGTACTAAAATGGCGCGTTCGCCACCTTCATGTCTCTCAAAATAATCCAAAGAGTATCACCTATTTAATAAAGTAAATGTCTCGCTATAATCAGCTCAAGAAGCTTTGACGTAGCGTTCATGTGATTATCTATATATGGTCTTATCACTTGATATTAAAGCGTATTAGCATAATTAGCGATGGTTTTATGTTACAGCGTTTGCTGCGGATAATTTTTTATAAATCTGCTTTATTGCCCGTTTGTATAAAAGTCAGCACTCACTGAGTGAACAAGCTATCACTGAGTGTGTGAACTTTGTTATACTGGGCTCGTTTTTTGACTATTAAACACCCGTTATTTAATCATGAGGGCGAAGATGAGCCAAGCTAAATCAAGCTTTTCACTCAGACGACAGTTGAGCCGAGGCCGACAGGTGGCTGGTATGACCACGACCATGGTCGGCGGCATACGCGCGGCGAAGCGTATCGGTGCATTTAAGCAGCCACCACGCGAGACCCTACCACGCTATATCCAGACATTCTGCCGCAAGATGGCAGGCTCTTTTGGGGTAAAAGTGGTAGAAGTGGAACCTGTAGAGCAGTTCCATGGCTTGTGGGTATCGAATCACGTGTCATGGATGGATATCCCTGTCGTTGGTACTGTGAGCCCAGCGTTCTTTTTATCCAAGGCTGAAATCGGTGAATGGCCTGTATTTGGCAAACTTGCTCATGCCGCAGGAACGCTTTTCATTGAGCGCGGCTCCGGTGATGCAAGCTCAGTATCGGCGCAGATTGCTGACTTTTTAGCCAAAGGTTTTTCGATTATTTTCTTCCCTGAGGCGACGACCACTAGTGGTAAAAAAGTAAAGCGCATTCATGGAACATTGCTGCAAGCAGCCATAGATGCTGATGTGCCTATCAGACCGATCATCATCGCTTATGTCAATAAAGACGGCACACTAAGCGACGCATTGCCATACTATGGTAAGCTGACGATGAAAGAAAGTATGAAAAAAGTGCTCGATAGCAAAAACGTGACCGCTTATGTATTGCCACTCGCGCCTATAGATCCAGAGGGTCGTAACAAAAGCGAGCTGACCAATTTATTGCAAGCACGCATGAATGAAGGGTTGGCTGAGCTGCACTCAAGAGTACTTAGCGCACCAGTTGAAGACTGATTACTTATAGTTGAGCTAGTTAGAGTTGAACTAGTGCAGCTAATCTCAGCCAGTTAATAGAAAGGGCGCAAATCGAAACGATTTGCGCCCTTTCTTATAGGAGATTTAATAGAGCGAACTTAATATTATTTATTCAGCAGGCTCTATTAACATCCAGTCTCTATAAAATACCAACTATGGTGATGGATTAGGTTGCTGTGTATGCACCGCTTCAATCGCTTCTAATACATCTGCTGTTAGCTCCACATTGACACTGTCGATGTTTGATTTGAGTTGCTCGGTCGTTGTCGCTCCAATGATGTTGCTGGTGACAAAGTGACGAGAGTTTACAAAAGCCAATGACATCTGCGCCATGTCCAGACCTGCATCAGCAGCTATCTTGGCATATTGCTCAGTGGCTGATTTGGCTTGCTCATTCACGTAACGACCGAAACGATCATACATGGTCAGACGGGCGCCAGTTGGACGTTTGCCATCAAGATATTTACCAGACAATACACCAAAACCAAGCGGTGAATACGCAAGTAGACCAACGTTTTCACGATGGGCAATCTCAGCCATACCAACTTCGTATAAACGGTTCAATAGGCTATATGGGTTTTGCACGGTAAGAGGTGGAATTAGGCCATTTTTATCTGCTTCCCATAGATAGCGCATGAGTCCCCACGCGGTATCATTCGATAAGCCATAAGCACGAATACGACCTTTTTTGATTTCATCGTTCAACGCTTGAATGGTTTCTAAAAATGGGGTTAAATCGTCTAATGACTGTGCCGCCATCTCTGCATCATAGCCGCGCTGACCAAAGAAGTTCGCTTGGCGTTCAGGCCAATGCAGTTGATAGATATCGATATAGTCTGTTTGTAGACGTTCCAAATTCCCGTCAATAGCGCTGCTGATGTGCTCGGCGTTAAAGCGCGTTTGTCCATCACGCAAAAAGTTCATTGGCGATATTTTGCTTGCGAGAATAACTTTGTCACGCTGTTTGGTCTTGTTGAACCAAGTGCCCATAAAGCGCTCAGTATCACCCTGTTTGTCTTTATCTGGTGGTGACGGGTACATCTCGGCGGTATCCCAAAAATTCACACCTTCACTGAGTGCCATGTCCATTTGCTCATGTGCTTCGGACTCAGTATTTTGCTGTCCCCATGTCATCGTGCCTAGACAGATTTTAGATACTTTTTCATCGAGTTGCGGTAATGTTTGATACTGCATATAAGTCTCCCTTTTGACTGTTTTTTATCAATATTTATTTTTAGATGAGTTGTATTTATTGATGTTTACATCAATTTGATACCAGTGACGCCGGGTGGTGTGACTTTAAAGATTTTTACTTTGAATAATACGTCTTGTCCTGCCAATGGGTGGTTAAAGTCTACTTCGACTTGGTCTTCATCGATGGCACTGATCGTACCGGGCAGCGTATTTTTGCCTTTGTCTTCGAACTCAACCATCATGCCAATCTCTGGATTGTCAGCGACTAGCGCAAACTGAGTACGGCTAAAATGTTGGATGTTTTCAGGATTCCACTCGCCAAAAGCTTGCTCTGGCTCAAGGTGTGCGGTACGAGTGTCACCGGCGCGCAGATTCATCAGTACTTGCTCAAAACCAGGTAACAAGCTCTCATCACCAATGGTCAAAGACACAGGTGCATCACGATTAAAGGTTGAGTCGATGATGGTGCCGTTCTCTAATGAAACTTCAAAGTGCAGCTTAACGAGGCTACCATGAGCGATACGAGTGTCTTCGTTTGGGTTAATAAATTGAGATTGAGTCATAATAAAAAGCCATCGGTTGCTAGAATAAAAGAATAGAAAATAATGCGTTTGATTACAGTCTCTTTAATTGCAGTATTATAGTGTAAGAAATAATAAGCCATCTAAGACCAGATGTAAGCGTCAATAATGTAACGCAGATGGTGTACTATAATTGGCAATACTAAAAGATATGAGGTGTCGATGGTGAATAAACAACAAGGCACTGTCAAAAAATGGCAGGACGATAAAGGGTTTGGCTTTATTGAAACTGAAGCAGGCGAGTCTGTTTTCTTTCATGTGAGTGAGTTTAAGGCTCAGCGCCGTCCTAATATCGGTGAGGCAGTGGTCTTTAGCATTGGACAAGATGCGGAGGGGCGTAGACGAGCCAAGCAAGTACAAGAACTTGTCTTTGTACAGCAAAAAATGGCACAAAAAAATCAGCAGATCCGTCAGCGCAATCAGAAACGTAGCCACCAAGCGGAATTTGAAGCGGGTCAAAAGAAACGCTCATTTCTTGGACTGGCTTTTTATGGCGTTTTAGCTTTATTAGCAGCGACAGATAAACTGAGCTGGCTAGTGGTCGGTTGGTACGTAGTGCTAGGGATTATTACTTATGGCATGTATGCCAAAGACAAAGCTGCTGCGCAAAGTGGCGATTGGCGTACGCCTGAGTCTACATTGCATATACTAAGCGCGCTAGGCGGTTGGGTAGGCGCGCTATTGGCTCAGACGTATCTGCGTCACAAATCACAAAAGCCTGAGTTTCGAGTGACTTATTATTTGACCGTCGTTGTGAACATGGCAGGCTTGCTATTTTTATTAGCAGGTGGCGGCTTAGAGACTGTCACTGATTTACTATCAGAGTTGCTATAACCATATTATAGATACTGCTATGGTTGGTGATATCACTGTTTATATAAAATGTTATTATTAATAGCAGATAAAAAAAGGTGGGTTACGACTGCGTAACCCACCTTTTTTATTTATAAATTGAATTAATGTCTCTAGCTATAGACGGTTATGAACGTGGCATTTCACGCTTCTTCTCCAAAAACAGCATATCAATGACAATCAATAATACACCGATAGAGATACCAACATCAGCGATATTAAAAATCGGATAATGCCAAACATCAGCATAATGCACATGGATAAAATCAATCACATGACCATGTAATAAGCGGTCGATTAAATTACCAACTGCACCGCCCAATACTAAGGCTAGACCGAAAGATAACAGCGTGGCTTTGCGCGGTGCTTTAATCAGATAAATGATTAGAAATAGCGACATGAGTAACGCCAGTCCTGAAAAAAACCACTTCTGCCAACCACCAGCATCCGCCAAAAAGCTAAATGCCGCGCCATAGTTGTAAGCCAATGTCCAATTGAGAAATGGCTCAATTACCGGCACTGGATCATGAAAGGTCAGTTTGGTTTCTGCCAACCACTTGGTCCACTGATCGATAATGACAATAACCAATGCCAATATATACCATACAAGCGCACGACTGCCATTGGCCACCAGCTTTGGTGTCCTATTTGTTGACTTGGTCAGGCGACTTCTAGGCGTAGTCGAGCTACCTGTGGTTGCATGAGCAGGCTTAGGCGAATGGTCAATCTCAACCTGCGGCTGCTGGTCACGCTGGCTTTCAGGCGAATCAGTTGGGTTAGGCATAGTGACGCACCTCGCCATCGCCACTGACATTGGTCACGCAGCGCGCGCATAGTTCAGGGTGTGCGCTATCTGTACCGATGTCATCACGAATGTGCCAGCAGCGTACGCACTTAGTACCAGTAGCCGCGCTTACTTGGACTACTAAATCTACAGCTTCTTCGGTATTAGTGTCGGTCGCTTCTTCTGTCTGTGCGATGCTATCAGCAGGCGCTTCGCTCATTGGCTTTAGTGCAGCGTTACTAGTAATCAATACAAAGCGTAGCTCTTCATCAAGCTTGGCTAAGCTCTCATACATAGCACCGTCAGCATATAGACTCACGTCGGCAGACAAGTTGGCATTGATGATTTTTTCGCCACGTGCAGTCTCGATATGTTTGTTTACCATGTCTTTTGCGAACATGATGCGCTGCCAGTCATCGTTGCTGATAGCGCTTAGCTCAAACGCTGGGAACTCATACCACTCTTGAGTGAATACATAGCCGCCTTTATCCGTATCACGTTGGTTCAGTACTTCCCAAGCCTCTTGCGCCGTGAATGATAGGATTGGGGTAATCCAGCGAATCAGCGCATGAGTGATATGGTAGATAGCCGTCTGCGCAGAACGACGAGGCTGACCATCCGCCTGCGTGGTGTACTGGCGATCCTTGATAATATCTAGATAGAAGCTACCCAAGTCTTGCGAGCAAAACGCAGTGACGTGCTGAGTGACTTGGTGAAAGTCCATTGCATCATAAGCGCTAATAATTTGCGCTTGGACGGTTTGTGCGCGTTCAATAATGAATTTATCAAGGCTAACCAATTCATTGATATCAATGCTGTCGGTCGCTGGATTGAAGTCATCAGTATTGGCAAGCAAGAAACGCAGGGTATTACGGATACGGCGATACATATCGATCGCACCTTTAAAGACCGTCTTACCTGCGCTCATCTCATAACGATAGTCACTTGAGGCAATCCACAGACGCAGCATATCCGCACCTGTTTTATTGATTTCTTCTTGCGGGGTGATGATATTGCCAAGTGACTTACTCATCTTGCGACCGTTTTCATCGACCACAAAACCATGGGTCAGTACTTGCTTAAACGGTGGGCGCTCATACATGGCTTCTGACGTCAGTAGTGACGTCTGGAACCAACCGCGATGTTGGTCAGAACCTTCTAGATACATATCAGCTGGATTGGTCAATTCATCACGCTGATCCAGTACCGCAAAATGCGTTGTGCCTGAGTCAAACCAAACGTCTAGTGTATCGGTAGCTTTGTCATAGTCAGCGGCTTCACTGCCTAAGAAATCTTCACAGCTAGCATCAAACCACGCTTCTACGCCGCCTTCATTGATTTTTTGCGCCGCAGTTTCCATTAGCTCAAGCGTGTTTGGATGCAGCTCGCCTGTTTCTTTATGCGTAAAGAAAGTAATCGGCACGCCCCACGTACGCTGACGCGAGATACACCAATCAGGACGCCCCGTCATCATTGATTCGATACGGTTTTGTCCCCACGCTGGGGTCCAGTTGACTGTAGGAATATCAGCAAGCGCGCGAGCACGTAAGCCTTTGGTTTCCATGTTGATAAACCACTGAGGCGTAGCACGGAAAATAATTGGCGACTTATGACGCCAACAATGCGGATAGCTATGCTCAATTTTGGTATGGCTGATTAGATGACCATTTTCATGTAGTGCAGCAATGATTTTTGGATTGGCTTTATAGATGTGCTCGCCTGCAAATACTGCAGCGCTATCTAAATAAACGCCCGTACCGCTTACGGGGTTTTCCACTGGTAAGTTGTATTTTAGACCAACGATATAATCGTCTAAACCGTGACCAGGTGCAGTATGTACCAGACCAGTACCACTATCAGTAGTTACATGATCGCCCAAAATGAGTGGCACTTGACGGTCTGCAATTAGTGGATGCTGGGCATGTAGGCCTTCAAGCTCGCTGCCTGATACAGTTGCTAGGATGCCGTTATTTTCTAGTTTTAGCTCACTTAACGCAGTTTCGACAAGGTCCGCTGCGAGTAACAGATTGCCTTTTTTAGTAGCGACCACGCTATAGTTATGCTCAGGATGTACTGAGATAGCTTGGTTGGCAGGTAGTGTCCATGGCGTGGTGGTCCAAATAACAGCAGCGATATTGCCCGCTATTTCAGCCAATGCAGCTACTTTATCTGTACCAAGTACATCAAAACTGACATAGATCGCGTCAGAGACTTTGTCTTGATATTCTACTTCTGCTTCTGCTAGGGCAGAGCTACAGTCCAAGCACCAGTTGACCGGCTTCATACCGCGAGTCACATGACCATTGTCATAGATTTTGGCAAGCGCACGTACGATGTTGGCTTCTTGATGGAAGTTCATGGTCAGATAAGGGTTGTCCCAATCACCAAACACACCTAAACGCTTGAAATCTGCTTTTTGCAGTTCAATCTGAGTACTCGCATATTCGCGGCATAGACCACGGAATTCGGTCGCAGACACTTTTTGACCAACTTTACCGACCTTGGCTTCGACTTTTTGTTCGATTGGCAGACCATGACAATCCCAACCAGGGACATAAGGCGCATCAAATCCTGATAAGGTTTTTGATTTTACAATAATGTCTTTTAGTACTTTATTGACCGCATGACCCAGGTGAATCTGACCGTTGGCGTATGGAGGGCCATCGTGCAAAATATATTTGGTCGCACCAGCACGCGCTTGACGAATTTTACCGTACACGTCATCCGCTTCCCAAGCAGCAAGCCAATCTGGCTCGCGTTTGGCAAGGTTTGCGCGCATCGCAAATGGCGTATCCGCAAGGTTCAGCGTGTCTTTGTAATCTTGGCTTGGTGTGTCAGTGCTTTTATCAGTCATAGAAGGTGTCTTTTTAAAAGGTAGGTTTGTGTGTCGGTTCAAAACCGGATACAAGGCTCGATGTTCAATGTAGTTCAATATAGTACTGAGTGTCACGCGGTATTGATAATGCTTAATTACTAATAGTAGGTATATTGCTCATCATAGTCGGTTTATCAACCATCATGTCAATAAATACCCATTGTCGCTCATTAGTCGGTAAATAGTTACGTCAATAATAAATGGTAACGAGACGATTGCAACATAAAATATGCTAGTAAAAATAATTCAAAAAAATATTTAGATCGGCAGCTATTATATGACAAAAAGGGTAGGGTAAAAAGAGCTGTGCGAGGTCAGCCCAATTTTGTCCAATATCAATCGTTTATCTGTGTTGTATATCATTGGTGAAGACATAGCTATAGGCCTTTTACACAATGACTTATTGAAGCATAAAGTACGACTCAAGTGCTAAAAAACAGATGCTAACCATAAGCGCAATTTCAATGACCATAATGGCTGAATACCTGTTAGCCCCTGTGTCATCTCGCCATTTTCTAATACCACATAAGACGGTGTGACTTGTCCTTGCCAATCTGCAAAGATATTGCCTTGTTGATCATTTATGGTGGTGAAATCAAACTGATGCTGATCGAGGTAGCCGCGTAACTCTTGGTTTGAGCCGGACTGTACGGCAACAGTGACAACGGGATAGTTATCTGCTGCTAGTTTATTGATAGTGGGCGAAGTAAAACTACAGACTGAACACCACGTACCCCAAAAGTATACCAGCGTAGGACGCTCGTGGCTCATCGCTGCCAAGTCGATAGTTTGTCCTTGGTAGTCGGTCAGTTGCAACTGAGGGTTGGCAGGCATGATAGGCTGTCGCCACCAATTGACCACGTTATAGATCAAGACAAACATAAGACCGTATAAGATTATCGTTTTAAGTATCGAAATGATCTTTCGCTTCGGCTGCTTCTTTGGTTTTACTTCTGTTTGCTCAATATCAGTCTTCATGACATCTGCTTTTTAGTTTGCATATTTTTGTCAAATTATGGCTTACAGTGATTGCCTGTTTTATCGTAACTATCTATATAGCCATTGCACAAAGAGTAGACAGTAGATAAAAATAAACGGCTGAAAATCAGCCGTATTATTTATAAAGTCTACTATAAGTGTACTACGTCAACCTATTATGGCTTTTGTGCTCGGTGTTGTAATGGATTGCCAATCAGTACGCTACCTGAATTTTCGCGGCGTTCTTCATCACTCAACTTGCTCGCTGGAACTTTGGCCTTGCGCTTCCATTTCAAGCTAAACAAATCATCACGGCGGTCAATCAGGTTATGTACTGAGCCCTCATGACGAACGTGAGTCAGCTTGTCCAAGTTTACATCAGAGAAGAACACCATCTCCGTGTTGGCAGTAGTCTCTGCCATAATCGCATCATGCGGGAATGCAAAGTCTGACGGTGAAAAAATCGATGACTGAGCATACTGAATATCTAGGCTTTCTACCTGCGGTAAGTTACCGACTGAACCACAAATCATCACATAGCATTCGTTTTCAATAGCGCGTGCTTGGGCACAATGACGCACACGTAAGTAGCCGTTTTTCGTATCGGTCCAGAAGGGCACAAACAAGATATCCATATCATCAAGTGCCATCAAACGTGCAAGCTCAGGGAACTCAACATCGTAGCAGACCAAGATACCGATACGACCCGCATCTGTGTCGAATACTTTGACTTCATCGCCACCTTCGATAACCCAAGCGCTGCGCTCATGCGGAGTAATATGAATTTTGCGTTGCTCTTCAACCGTACCATCACGGCGGCACAGATAGCTGACGTTGTATAAGGTATCGTCTTCGTCCAGTAACGGCATCGAACCGGTAATGACGTTGACGTTATAACTGACGGCTAAATGCGAGATTTCATTTTTGAACCACTCGGTATAACCCGCCAAAAATCGAATGGCAATATTTTGATCGGTTTCTTCGCATAAACCCATCAATGGCGCATTGAAGAATTCAGGTAAGCAAGCAAAGTCTGAGTTGTAGTCAGCCATGATGTCGACAAAGAACTCAACCTGTTGCAATAGCTCCTCAGGTGATTCGACTTCACGCATCTGCCATTGAATACCACCAATACGCACTTCAGACTTACGAGTATTAGGCTTATAGTCTTTAGGCTCATAGTAAATATTTGCCCATTCAAGCAAGGTAGCAAAGCCCTTTGATTGCTTATCATCTGGCAGATAAGCGGTCAAGATACGTTTAACGATAAAGCCATTAGATAGCTGGAACGACAAAGCTGAATCGTGAATTTCACGGCTTTCAACGGCATCAATATATTCGCCTGGAGTCAGATCTTTGTGATTATGATAGTTAGGTATGCGTCCGCCGGCTAAGATAGCACGGAAATTCAACTGTCGGCATAGCTCCTTGCGTGCATCATACAGACGGCGACCGAGACGGTAGCCGCGATAATCAGGGTCGATGAGCGCATCTAAGCCATAAATGGCATCACCTTCTGGATTGTCTCTGATGATTTCTTTTTGACCAATCAAATCGTCATAGGTATGCGGGTTTGAAAACTTGGCATAGTCAACGCGCATGGAGAGCACGATACCAATCAGCTGATCATGATCAAATAAGGCAATCTGACCTTCAGGGAACGCGTCAATCAAAGTATGAATGGTTGTCTTTGACCATGCGCCACCCAAGTTTACATAGACACGATCCATCAAAGCTTTTAATTGTGGATAATCTTTTTTCTTAATCTCAGCAATCGTGAGGTGAAAATCATCTAGTTTTTCCATCTTGCTCATAAGTTTCCTGTTTTAAATAGCTATTGAATGTAGTGTGATTAAATAATGGGGTCATGGCACATTGATGTGCCGATTTTGGTGCAAAAAAGTAATAAAAACATTCCAATAGGAAGATATTGTCGTTACAATAATTTATTGCCGTATTTACAATAGGTTATGTTGATATATCAGGCTGTTTTGCTCACTATATTTAGTAGTGATTTTGGCTAACGCAAAGGGTTAAAGGATAGCGACTGCCACATTCTATATCGCTTTATATCTATTGGGTTTGTAAACACCGATAAGCGCACAACTCTGCATTATCATTGTACCTGCGACTGTCTTGCTATTTATTATCTCAATATAGAATCTAAATAATATCTATCAGCACCTTTTGTTTTGCTTGTTATCATAGCAAGCTGTAACGGTAATAACAGTCTCACGTAGTAAATATTTGCTACGTTTTTGTGAGTCAATTTTTTGGTTCAACTCAGGCATAGTATTGTGTTGCTTGTTTCGTTTAGCCGTATCTCATCGGCTTCTTAGGATTATTTTATTATGCCTTTAAATCATACCAATAGAATCATGAAGTGGGATGACATAGATGACTCCGCTTTGGTTCAGTTGGTTTATGTCAGTACGCTGACTCTGGGCTCGCGTTTGAGCACTTCTATTTTTGATGAAGTAGAAGGCCACGCACGTAACTACAATCAGCAGCATAACATCACAGGCACGCTATGCTACGGCAATGGTCATTTTCTACAATGTATTGAAGGTAAAAAGTCAGACGTATTTAATCTGCAAGAGCGTATCTTTTTCGATAGTCGTCATAAAAATGTAGAAGTATTGCTATTACAAGTCATCAATCATCGCAGCTTTGCCGACTGGCGTATGCGTTTGCTGTTTTTGGAGCGTTGGTTATGGTCACCCGCGACCAAGAAACAAGCCGTACAATTATCTCCGTTTTTACCCTTTGTGCCGCACGGTTGGTCATCTGATCGGACCGAACAGTTTTTGCAAATTATCAAAACTTTCGATAGTCCACCCCATATTAAGGCGGCAGGTATTACTTATAATGCATTGGGTAATATGGTGCGTCATATCGCGGCACCGCATCAGGCGTTTCTGATTATTCAAGGGTTTTTGAGCATATTACTGGTCGTCGCATTGATACTGTTATATTTATAGATTGTAGTTTTTGCGAATTATAAAGTCATAAAAAAGACGCTAGCCTTTCGGGTTAGCGTCTTTTTATTTGCGATAAGCGTTTAGCATGCTCTTCACATATCAAAAATCTTACCACGGTTCATAATGTTGTTTGGATCAAAGACTTTTTTGACCTCTCGTAAATAATCAATCTCAGTCTCACTGCGGCTATAGTGCAGATACGGCTTCTTCGTCATACCAACCCCATGCTCAGCAGACACTGAACCACCATATTTCTGTACCGTCTCAAACACGTATTTATTGACGACCTGACACTCAGCAAAGAAATCATCTTTGCTCATGTTTTCAGGTTTTAAGATATTGAGATGCAAATTACCATCGCCAATATGACCGAACCAACAGACTTCAAAGTCTGGATAGTTGCTGCTGACAATGTGATCAATCTCTTCGATAAAGGTCGGTACGTGGCTTATCAGCACTGATACATCGTTTTTATAAGGGGTAAAGACTGAGATGGTCTCTGAGATATACTCACGTAGCTTCCATAGCTCTGCTGCTTGTGTGAGGTTTTGGCTCATGACACCATCGACCACCCAGCCTTGTTCCATACAATGCTCAAATATGGCCATGGCTTTGTCCATGATTGGCTCATATGGTGCTTCAAACTCTAATAGCGTATAGAACTTGGTACGTGACTCAAACGGCTCTTGTACTTGACCATGTGCCATCAGCTTATCAATCGCTACATCGTCAAAGAACTCAAACGCTGTTAAATCAATCTGTGCCTGAAAAGCAGAGAGTACGTTCATGACGTCATTGAAGCTGTCCATGCCAAGCACCATGACGTTTAAGTCTTGTGGCTGACGCTCAAGTTTGATTTGCGCATGAGTGACAAGGCCAAGTGTGCCTTCACTACCGATGAACAATTGGCGCAGATCATAGCCGGTGGCGTTCTTTACCATGCCGCGATTGAGATGCAAGATATCACCTTTACCCGTGACGACAGTCAGACCCATAATCCATTGACGGGTCATGCCATAGCGAATGACTTTGATGCCGCCTGCGTTGGTGCCGATGTTGCCGCCTATCTGACTAGAGCCTGCTGAGGCAAAGTCGACAGGGTAGTATAGGTCTTTTGATTCAGCGAATTCTTGCAACTGCTGGGTGACGACACCGGCTTCGACTTCAACCATGCGATCGGCAGGATAGAACTGTCCGATCTGGTTCATTTTATCCATGCTAACCACGATCTCACCGTTGGCTGCTACTGCACCAGCAGACAATCCAGTACGACCACCACTAGGGGTGAGGACGACGTTGTGTTCATTAGCTAGTAGCACAATAGCTTGTACTTGCTCGGTGGTCTTTGGAAAGACGATGGCAGCAGCAGCAGGAGCAAAGTGTTTGGTCCAGTCTTTACCCCAATGCTCTAAGCTCTCAGCATCAGTTTTGATTTGGGTCGGGTCAAAATCATGGGTATCAGTGAGCGTGCTCAAGATGGTTTGCACGGCATTGGTTTCGGATGTGTTTTGAGCGGTAGTTGGCGTCATGGTCAAATCTCAATATTGGCGTAAGCACGATGCTGGGGCTGCTTATTATATAGTGAAATAACTATAAATTCAGTGATGAGTCAGCTCGTAGAAGTAATAAGGGGGTGATAATTTTTACCTATAAGAAGAGGTAAGTAATAAATAATTGATTCGAACGGTTTCAAACAGAATAATTCACTATAGCATAAAAATTTTTCAGGCTTGATAACCAATAATTCATCTAATCTGCTAACATCGACCTCAAATTTTGTGTAAGATATCGGGACTGTTTTCGTTTCCTCCATCATAGATTATCCAACAGGTAATCTTATAAAACAATTATAGGACAGTTCTCATATGGCGTTATCACTACAAAAAGACAAAATCCGGTTTTTATTGCTTGAAGGTCTACATGACAATGCCCTAAAAGTATTGGAAGGAGCTGGTTACCACAACATCGAGAATATCAGTCACGCCTTAGATCAAGACGAGCTGATCGAAAAGATCAAAGATGCTCACTTTATCGGTATTCGTTCGCGCACTCAGTTGACGCGTGAAGTACTTGAGCACGCACACAAGCTTATCGGCATTGGTTGCTTTTGTATTGGTACCAACCAAGTAGATCTAGACGCCGCTCGTGATCTTGGTATCCCTGTCTTTAACGCGCCATTCTCGAACACTCGTTCGGTAGCTGAGCTAGTATTGGCCGAGGCTATTATGCTGTACCGCGGTATTCCCGAAAAGAATGCAACCGTACATCGCGGCGGCTGGGGCAAGTCTGCGACCAACTCACACGAAGTGCGTGGCAAGACTATCGGTATCGTCGGTTATGGTTCTATCGGTTCGCAGCTGTCTGTCTTGGCAGAGAGCTTCGGTATGAAAGTCATCTATCATGATGCTGTGACCAAATTGCCACTAGGCAATGCGGTACAAGTTGGTAGCCTAGAAGAGCTATTATCAACGGCTGACATCGTGACATTGCATGTACCTGATGTGCCAAGCACTCGCTATATGATGAAAGCTGAGCAGTTCGCTCAGATGAAAGAAGGCAGCTACTTTATCAATGCGGCACGCGGTACGTGCGTCGAGATTGATGATCTAGCAGATGCGCTTGAGTCTGGTAAAATCTTGGGCGCGGCTATCGATGTGTTCCCAAAAGAGCCAAAATCAGCTGACGAAGAGTTTGAGTCACCACTACGTAAGTTTGATAATGTGATTTTGACGCCGCATATCGGTGGTTCAACACAAGAAGCACAGGCCAATATCGGACTGGAAGTAGCAGATAAGTTTGTTAGATACTCTGATCAAGGTGATACGGCGACGGCTGTGAACTTCCCAGAAGTTTCTATCCCGTTCAAAGAAAACTCGCATCGTCTACTACACATTCACAAAAACGTGCCAGGCGTACTGTCTCAGATTAACCGCCTATTTGCTGAAGCTGGTATTAACATCCTAGCGCAGAGCCTGATGACAGAAGGTGATGTTGGTTATCTAGTGATGGATGTCGATTACAATGATTCGACCGCTGCACTAGACCAGTTAAAAGATGTAGAAGAGACTATCCGCGTACGTATCTTATTCTAATATAGTCAATCCACTATAAAGTTGGATTAACTATATCAGTGCTAATAGCTTTGATAAGCATTGAAGATTTATCATAAAAAAAGAGAGGCTCTATTGATTAGAGCCTCTCTTTTTTATTTCACTTCTTTTTTATTGTACTAATGCTAAGTTTAATTGGCTTTAGTATTGTTTGCAGCTTCCGCTTGTAGACGAGCTTCCGTCTTAGCAGCTTTGCGTTTTTCTATTACATCCATCACGTCACTACCGATATGGGCTTCACCACGCTTTTTGGCTAACTGCATTTGGTGCTCGCGCTCACGGAAACGGGCTTTTTGCTCATCGGTTGCCTTGTCGATACAGTGTGGGCATGACTCGCCTTTGATATAGGCAGGGCTTTGCATTTCATCGACAGTGATCGGCATACGGCAAGCAAAACACTGCTCGTAGCTGCCTTTCTCTAAGTTGTGGTTGACCGATACACGGTTATCAAAAACAAAGCAATCGCCTTGCCACATAGAGTCACTAGCAGGGACTTCTTCAAGGTATTTTAGGATACCACCTTCTAAATGATAGACCTCTTCAAACCCTTGCTCGCGCAAATAGGCAGTAGATTTTTCGCAGCGGATACCACCTGTACAGAACATTGCCACTTTTTTGTGCTTGGTTGGATCAAGCTCTTTTGAGACGTATTCTGGAAACTCGCGGAACGTTTCAGTGTTTGGGTTAACCGCATTTTGGAAGGTGCCGATTTGCACTTCATAGTCGTTACGCGTGTCGATTAAGGTAACTTCAGGATCTGAGATCAACGCATTCCACTCGCTTGGCTTTACATAGCGACCAACGGATTCCAATGGATCGATATTCTCGACACCCATGGTAACGATTTCTTTTTTTAGCTTTACCTTAGTGCGATAAAAAGGCTGTGCGTCAGTATAGGATTCTTTAAAAGTAAACGTACCAATCGCCTCAATACTACGCAGGTAGTCAAGTACGGTATCGATACCTTGGCGTGTGCCAGAAATCGTCCCATTAATGCCTTCTGAGGCAATGAGCAGCGTGCCTTTGACGTCATTATCTAGCATAGTGTTTAGTATAGGCTCACGATACTGTTCAAAATCAGCAAAGCGTGTGAACTTATATAGTGCAGCAACGACGATATTATTAGTTACACTATCGTATACAGGGGCTGAATTGTTGTCAGTTATCGCAGTTTCTTTGTTGGTGCTCATGTCTTTCTCCTGCTGGCTAGGCCGCAAACCTAGTGCGTTGGGGTTAAAGTAACTTTTCAGTTTAAAGCATTAACAAAATTGTGGAATTGGTTAATGCGCGCGTAGTGTAGCAAATTTTGCTAGATTTTTGAATAGTTTGGCTTGCTGCTATAAAAAACAAAAAAGCCCAGTAAAATACTGAGCCTTTTTTATATTCAATTCGTAGTACGAAAGTTAGATACTATTTACTCTGGAACCAAGTATCTGCTTTGCTACGAGCACTGGCGATGTCATCACTTGATAAGTTTAATGCCAACTGACCAATTTTACCGCGTGCTTTGTTACGGACTTTTTCGTCTAACATGCCATCACGGGCAGCCAAGTCATACCATTTATAGGCATCGACCAGATTTTTTTGCTTTTCATCCAATAGTGCAAGCGTGTAACTGGCACGATTATCGCCACGCATCGCAGCTTTTTCTAACCACAGACGGGCTTGTTGTAAGTTAGGCTGTACGCCTTCGCCGCGCAAATACATGATAGCAAGATTCAGCTGAGCAGGGGCAACGCCTTGCTGAGCGGCTTTGGTATACCACTGGATTGCTTGTTGGGTATTTTGCGCAATACCTTCACCTTTTTGCAAACGCTTGGCCAGATAGAACTGAGCATGATCGTTACCTTGGGCGGCACGACTAGACAACTCGCTCACAGGCATCAGCTCAAAACGTGAGGTATCAAGCGGTACGTTTGATATTAACTCAGCATTGGCTAAACCAGCACAAGAAAATAATGCAGTAAACAACGCAGCTTTTAATAATTTCATAGCAGCTCCAAAATTAGGCAGTTAATAAGCAAAAAAAAATTGTACCGCTAAACATTGTCTCGCTAAAGACAGTCAGACGGCGATAACAATTAGGTGGAATCTTGCGATATGAACTTACCTAATTATTAGCAAAAGGGGGTTGTCATCTCTAAATCAGAGATTTCACCCTAACTGATTAGACAAACGGTCGTAATAGTGGGGTGGCTGACAATATTTTGCTAGCTTAACACCCAAACTTACGAAACTCAAATACTAATTACAAGGCCTAATAGACGTTTGTACCTGATTGTCCTTAACAAAATCAGACAGTTACTAAAAAATTATATTAAGTTAACAATCTATTAAGGTTAATATCAGTACTTACAGCACTGTTTAGTAGTCTATAAAATATAAAGATAGCTGAGAATTTAGCGGCTATTTCTTGGTCACTCGGTAGATAGCGACGTCTGCTAACAAGTTAGGGGCTTGTCTTATTAGTGCCTTCATCAAAGGTGTATGTCCTTTCTCAGAATCACTAACCGCAAAACGATTAATAATATGAATATCATGCTGCGCACATAATAGTTCAAAATCTTTAAAGGTACATAGGTGAATGTTTGGCGTGTTGTACCATTCGTAAGGCAGCGCTTCAGAGACAGGCATCATACCTTTAAGCCCTAAATGGATACGGTTTTGCCAATGCGCAAAGTTAGGGAAGGTAATAACTGCTTCACGAGCAACTCTCAGCATATCAAGCAACAACTCATCAGGTGCTTTTACTGCTTGTAGGGCACGTGCCATGACAACCGTGTCAAAGCTGTTATCAGCAAAGCGCGCTAGACCATCATTGAGATCCTGCTCGACAATTGATAAGCCATTACCAATCGCCTCATTGATTTTGTCTTCATCAATCTCTAGTCCGTAACCTGTCACGCCTAGTTTCTGCTGTAAGTGGGCAAGCAGCTCGCCATTACCACAACCTAAGTCCAGTACGTGTGCTTGCGGCGCAATCCAGCGCTCTGCCAGTTGGTGATCCATTCTCATGAGCGCTCTCCTGTGGCTGGGCGGCTAGGGGTAATAAATGGCGCAGTCAAAAATCCTTTAACCGCACCCATGTAGCGAGGAATATCGAACAAGAAGGAGTCATGTCCGTGCGGCGCGTCAATATTGATATAGCTGACGGGTTTGCCAGTGGCCATCAGTGCATCGACAATCTCTTGCGAGCGCTCAGGTGCAAAGCGCCAGTCAGTGGTAAATGACACGACTAGATACTGGCATTGTGTATGAGCAAAGGCAGCTTTAAGCGCAGAAAGCTCTTGCTGACGATCAGACTCAATATCTTCAATCGTCGTTACTGCATCTTCTAACTCACTCTGTGCCTTGGCTTTGCTAGACTCGACTGAGGCCGCGATTGAGTCTTCTATTTGCACTGCCGACTCTGTAGTATCTTTTGCTACGGTTGATGGGTAGTCGCGTATTGGATAGTCGCGCGTCGGATCAAAGTAATCTAAGGCTTTGGTCATAAGCAGATAGGTATTGGCATCGAAGTTTTCACTAAAGCGTTCGCCTTGATAGCGTAGATAGCTTTCGACCTGAAACTCGACATCGTAACCATACATGAATTTACCTGATTTTAAATCACGGCCAAATTTGGCTTTCATCGCGTCATCAGTTAAGTAGGTAATATGTCCAACCATACGTGCCAATATCAGTCCGCGACGAGGATAAGTGCCTTCTTGTATATAGCGTCCGTCTTTGAAGTCAGGATCGGATAATATAGATTGGCGCGCCACTTCGTTAAAGGCGATATTTTGAGCAGATAGCTTTGGTGTGCTGGCGATGACCACACAGCGCTTTAACCGCTCTGGATAATCAACAGACCATTGTAGCGCTTGCATACCGCCCATTGAGCCGCCGACAATGGCGTGCCAAACGTCAATGCCTAGACGATCTGAGAGCATTGCTTGGGTTTTTACCCAGTCTTTGATGGTGATCAGCGGAAAATCAGGGCCATACACCTGCGGCTCATCGCTACTATTTGAATCAAGGCTGTCCGAACCAACGCTATCGGGGTTAATAGTGGTAGGCCCTGTTGAACCAAAACAGCTACCGATATTATTGACACATACTACATAGAACTGATTGGTATCAATCGCCTTATTAGGGCCAATCATATTGTCCCACCAGCCTGCTTTTTTGTCATCAGCGCTATGGAAGCCAGCTGCATGGTGATTGCCCGATAACGCGTGGCAAATCAGAATTGCATTTGATTTGTCGCTATTGAGCGTACCATAAGTCTCTACCATCAAGTCAAACGAGGGCAGGGTACGGTTGCATTCTAACGTTAAGGGCTCAGCAAAATGGAAATTCTGAGGCGTAACGACACCCACTGATCCTAAAGCACTGTCGGTATCGGCTGAGCTATTAGGGTGAGGTTGTGAATTAGGATGCTGGTCACTGGTATTATCAGAGCGTGCGTTCAAAGCTACCTCGCAAGACTACAATCATCAATAAAATAAAAGCAAAATAGCACATTGTTAACAGGCTATTTTAGCTACACGGTTTTTATAAACTGGGCCTGCCTATTGTATGGTGATGCGCGTTGGAGTACAACCGTCGAGCGCGCCTTTCGAGCGTATCGATCGTAGTTTTTATGGAACATACTTTATAAATGAATAACGAGTAAGTCGCCAGCATCAAGTAATCAAGAGTTAATAAATAGCAACTGCGTATCAAATTGTATAGGAGCGCTTTTAGCCCGCGTTATTAATAGATAAAATGCTACACTAATGAGGTGTCTATTCAACTGTGTCTTAACAGTATCGTCTCTTATTATTTTGACATCACCCTTAATAACTTACTGCTAATAAAGTGCTGCTATGAAACCTAAATTGCCCCCACGTATTGCCGTTTTGTTAGTGAATCTTGGTACACCAGATGAGCCAACGGCCCCTGCCGTACGTCGCTACCTCAAACAGTTTTTGTCAGACCCACGAGTAATCGAGATTCCCAAATTTCTATGGGCTATTATTCTGAATCTATTTGTCTTGCCCAGTCGTCCTAAGCGCGTAGCAAAGGCATACGCCAGTATCTGGGAAGGTGACTCACCGATTCGTAAAATACTAAAAAGCCAAGTTGAGCTATTAGAACCACGTTTGGCCGATAGTGTGGCACCCTTTCGTGTCTCTGTGCATCCTGCGATGAGCTATGGTAATCCTGGTTTGCCTGATGTCATGGACGCGCTACGTGGTGAAGGGGTTGATCACTTTGTCATACTGCCGTTGTTTCCACAGTACTCTGCCTCTTCAGGCGGTGCTGTATATGATGCGCTGACGAAGTGGACGCTCAAGCAACGCAACTTGCCAAATTATACGATTGTCAAAGACTACTTTGCCCATCCGCTATATATTCAAGCTTTGGCCAACTCTATTCGCCGTTTTCAAGAGAAGCATGGCAAGCCTGAAAAGTTAATGTTTAGTTTTCATGGTATTCCGCAGCCTTATGCTGATAAAGGTGATCCGTATCCTAAGCGCTGTAAATGTACCGCTGCACAAGTGGCACATGAGCTTGGCCTGAACGATGACGAATGGATTATTAGTTTTCAGTCACGCTTTGGTAAGCAAGAGTGGGTCAAGCCGTATACCGATGTGGTGTTGGAAGATTGGGGTAAGTCAGGTGTGCGCTCGGTACAGGTGATCAGTCCGGCGTTCTCGGCAGATTGTCTAGAGACACTAGAGGAGCTAGCCATTGAAAACCGTGATAACTTCCTTGATGCTGGCGGGCAAGAATATCATTATATCCCTGCATTAAACCTTGATGAGACACATATTGAGTTGCTTGAAGCGTTGAGCTTGCCTTTAGTAAAAGGTTGGGCTGGCACGTTAGATGGCTGGGTTTAGACAATCGAGAGTCGCTGTTTCAGTAAGTTGAATAGTAGAATAAAAAAAGCACGCTTAATATAGTTAAGCGTGCTTTTTTGGTTTAGAGGGGTAGATAAACAATCGTATTGAGTTCTAAAAATCATCATCGTTGCTACGTTCGGCCGCTTCTCTATCAACAATATCCATCGCATCAGGATAATCACTGTCATCAAGATTGTCCTGAACCAAAATCTCATCGACACGTGACTCATCGATATTTTGACGATGCGCAGGTGTGAGTCCCTGGGTCGCATCACTACCGACTTCTGAATTGTTAAATCCCGCACTATTATCAATCACATCATCGTTATCAATGGTATGCAGCATAGGATTGTCCAAATCAACCAATTGGTTGTCTTGTTCATCCTGATTATTGTTATCTAAGTTATCGACGTTGTCATTATTGTCACGACGATTACCGTCAATATGATCCATCTCTTCTGGTAGTGGGTTTTTTGAGTTTTCCATGAATAATTCCTTATTGTAGTTATTAGATGTCGCCATCATTAGAAGTAAAAATATCGCGCTGGCTTGTTAAAGCATCGCTCATTGCAATGTAGATAATATGCTTCTCAGTTTGTACGCTTAATCAACTTTTCACTAGTAGTAAGGTGTGACAGGATGTTCAAAAAATGTAAGACGATGACTAGAACGCAAAACGACTACTCAAGATGAGTAGCCGTAATTATTTATGAAATTTGTGCTAAGGCCCTGTACGATAGCCAGATTGCTACATAAGCAATCAAACTTATAGTGTTAATTATTGGCGTGGTCGAACTTGTAATTTAACTTCTGTACTAGACATGACTCATAGTTAGCCAGTTTAAATTGCCATAAATAGGTCAAGGCAATACCGTAGATTGCAGTCTCAGCCAGCTCTTCGACAATTTCACCAAATGTATGCGGGAACATAATAGCGTTCTCGCCCATGTACTGAATGACAGCAAGTACAGTAACGCTAAGATAGAGCGAAACTGGCACGTTTTTTAGCACTGCCCATAGGTAATGCCTCGAATAGACCAGCAAACCAAGCGCGATGAGATAGATAACGGTAAGGACGCTGTCCTCCCACCAGTCATAAGATTGACCAAGCATCAAAAAGTCGCTTGGAACCAGTAAGTCTGGTAGATAGTTCAGCTCTCGACGAATGACAGAAACAAATATAAGTACGGCTGCTAGCCAAAAAGCCTTAATTTGTTTGACATGACTTTTCATAACATACTGTGAACTGCGCAATAGGCATACTATCAAAAGTATAATGCCAGGGACTTCAACGATGCCATCTGAACTCAAAATAACTGGCTCCTGCGTATCAAAAAAATGTGTCAAAAACAAAAAAGTGAGCCCGTAGACTCACTCTAAACCGAAAAACATCTAACGAAATATGCATAATTTACTATGACGCTATTATAACCCAATATGGTAATAATAACGTCATAGAATATAACCAAGTAGTCATAAGTGGTTGTTTATATAGATGATACAGTGGGTTTCAAAGCCTATCATAACCCATCATATCTTTAAGCTCGCTAGCGTTCTAAGTTGACCAAATCAATGATTAATGCGCCTCATCCCAGTTTTGACCGCTATCAGTCTCAACTAGTAACGGTACAGCAAAGTCGACATGCCAGCCTTTATCTACGGCCGTAGTCGTCAAGACATCTTGCATGGCATCGGTAATCAGTTGGCTAACCGCGTCTACTTTATCGGCATCCACTTCAAACACCAGTTCATCATGGACTTGCAGCAGCATTTTGGCTTGATCTTTTGGCAATACCTTATCAACGGCAATCATGGCAAGCTTAATCAAATCAGCAGCGGAACCCTGTAGCGGCGCGTTGATTGCGGCGCGCTCAGCGCCTTGCTTGACCATACGATTGCTATGATTGATATCAGGGGTATAGAGTTTACGGCCTAATATCGTCTCGACATAGCCTTGCTCGTACGCGCTAGCACGGGTATTAATCATATAGTTTTTGACACCCGGATAGCGCTCAAAGTACATATCGATATAGTCTTGTGCTTCACCGCGGCTCATCTGTAATTGCTTGGCAAGTCCAAAGGCACTCATCCCGTATAGCAGACCAAAGTTAATGGCTTTGGCATTACGGCGCTCAGTTGAGGTAACGTCCGTAACGTCCTTGCCAAGCACTTCAGCAGCAGTCGCAGCATGAATATCTAGGCCTTCGTTAAAGGCATGCGTCAAGTGCTTATCACCTGAGAAATGCGCCATTAGACGTAACTCAATTTGTGAATAATCGGCGGCCAAGATCACGCGACCTTCTGGGGCGATAAAGGCTTGGCGAATCAGGCGGCCAGTCGCAGTACGAATGGGAATATTTTGTAAGTTAGGATCAGTTGATGACAGACGGCCAGTACTGGTTAGTGCTTGATGGTAACTGGTATGCACGCGGTCGGTCTCAGCATCTGCAACATTATCGAGTGCATCGGTATAAGTGCTTTTTAGCTTAGACAGCCCGCGATACTCTAAGGTGATATCGACTAATGGATGATCGATTTTTGATAGAACCGCTTCACCAGTCGAGTATTGACCAGATTTGGTTTTTTTGCCACCCGGCACGCCAAGCTTGTCAAACAGCATCTCACCAAGCTGCTTCGGTGATCCTAAGTTAAACTCTTCCCCTGCCACTTCATAAGCACGTTTTTCTAGCGCGATGATTTCTTCATCAAAGCGTTTTGATAGCTCGTTTAAGAAAGAGCGTTTGATGAGAATGCCGTTTGCTTCCATTTGGCAAAGTATCTCTGCCGTTGGAATCTCTAGCTCGTGTAGCAATTTGGCATTATTGGTATCATTTGCCAGCTCAACGCTGAACACGTCAAATAACTGATAAGTAATATCAGCGTCTTCACAAGCATAGTCACTCGCAATATCGATAGCCACTTGGTCAAATGTAACTTGCTTCGCGCCTTTGCCTGCGACTTCTTCAAAGCTAATCGTCTGCGTTTGCAGATAATGGCGTGCCAAATCGTCCATACCGTGTCGAGTCGCTGCCGCATTGATGACATAGCTGGCAAGCATGGTATCCATCGCCCAGTTATTTGGCTGCTCATGTATCGCACCGACTAAGTCAATATCATAGTGAGCAAGAATATGCGCGTCATATTTCAGATGTTGACCGATTTTACCGATATTTGGATTCTCTAACACAGGCTTTAAGCGCGCCAGTACGGTATCGCGGTCGAGTTGTCTCGCTGTTAGCTCATCACCTTCTAAGCTGTGGGTGAGCGGGATATAATAGGCTTCATGCGCTTGCACCGCAAAAGACAGCCCGACGATTTGCGCGTCGCGCCAATGGACGCTGGTAGTTTCAGTATCAATGACAAAGTGCGGAGCTGCCTCTAGTAATTTGACCAAGCTATCAAACGCTGGCTTGTCGAGTACAGTGTGCCACGCTTTATCATGGTTAGTACTGTCTTTGATGTTGTCGCTCTTAGTGGATTGGAGCGATTTTGCCACCTGTGCCTGTGACTCAGTATTGGCTTGGCTATCAGCAACACTTTTAGAGCCATTGGCAGGGTGATTTGGGTGATCGAGTGATGCCAGCTCATTTCTAAACTCAAGCTCATTATATAAGTCGCGCAATTCGTCTATATGGGCACAAGGGTCAGTATTGATTTTTAGGTCATTCCAATCTTGACCGATGGCTAAGTTGGTGACGATGGTAGCAAGCTTTCTGTTAAAAGGAATGTCGTCAGCGTGTTCAATCAGACCTTTCGCCCCGCGACCTTTGATAAAGCCGATATGCTTGAGCATGTTTTCAATATCACCATACTCAACGAGTAGGTCTTTAGCGGTCTTTTTACCGATACCAGGTACGCCTTTGATACCATCAGAGGCATCACCCATTAGCGTTAAGAAATCGATCATTTGGTTTGGGTTAATACCGAATTTATCGATTACTGCTGGCGTATCCGTGACTTTACCTGTAAAGCTATCTTCCAGTATTACGCAGTCGTTGACCAGCTGCATCATGTCTTTATCACCCGTTGAAATGACCACATGATGGCCTTGCTCGACAGCACGATGGGCAAGTGTACCGATGATATCATCCGCTTCTGCACCCTCGATACGCAACAGCGGAATACCTAATGCGGTGACTAAACGATGAATATAAGGAATTTGCTCTACTAGCTCGACATCGATGGGTGGACGAGCGGCTTTATAATCAGCAGACATATGATGGCGAAAAGTCGGTGATTTAGTATCGAAGCAAACAGCCATATGAGTAGGGTGATAGCGACGCATCAATTTTAGCAATGCGTTGAGTGTGCCGCGTATCGCATTGGTGATTAGGCCCTTCGAGTTTTGCATGGTTTTTGGCAAGGCGTGATAAGTGCGGAACAGATAATAGGAACCATCAACCAAAATAAAAGGCGGCTGATCTTTGTCTACATGACTGGTATCCATCAGCGCCACGTTGGGCATGGTATCGAAGTTCGGTAATGCTTTTGGGTCAAGCGCTTGGTGAGAGTTGTGGTCGTTATCGGTGGTATTGTCAGCTATGTCATCAGTCATAAAAGTCACTTATCAGCTATTAGATAAAAATATATACGCTTATTATAACGATAAAATTAGCGCGTGCCGAACTGCTTAACCGTTACGAGATGTTCTATCGTGTTCTTTTTTATTGAAATCTACACTGAGTTTTCGATATTTTATGTCTAGGATAAATAAATTGCTAAAAACAAAAAAAAGAACCCAGATAATCTGAGTTCTTTTAATGTCTGATAACTATCAGCTATTTGTCATTTAATAGACGTTGATAACGAGTCTTTGAATGCGTTATTTTACTTCTGAAGAAACTTCGACATCGATATTACCGCTGGTTGCTTTCGAATATGGGCATACTTCATGCGCTTTTTCGACCAATTTTTGAATCTCGTCAGCAGACAGGTCTGTATTATCAGCGATGACATGGATTTTTACGGCAAGCTTATATTCGTGATTGTCACCTTGTAATAGGTCTACAGAGGTCTCAACAGTTGAGCCAAATGTTGCGCTTTCCATCTTTTTGACTACGCCTAAGGCGCCATCAAAACAAGCGCCATAACCCATTGCGAGTAATTGCTCAGGGTTATTACCTTTTTCATTACCGCCTGGTGGTACCATATTGATTTCAAGATCACTATCGCTTAAGGTTGCTGTACCCATGCGGCCGCCAGTAACAGTAGATTTGGTAGAGTATAGAGATTTCATGACACATCCTTTGTTGTGAGTTTTTATGTTTATATTTGAGTGGTAAATCTTAATATGAAACCTAGCATAACAAATCGCTCACGCAGCTCAGTGCATAGAGAGTAAATATATACTGCTAGTTTGTAAATGAGATTTTGAGCACAGTTTTATTCGTTTCTAGATTTACAAGCTTATCGTACAGTCGTCAAAGAGGTACAATAGCGGTAATGAGCCATATATACGTTATCAGTACGGATAATAGAAATCTGAATCATAAGGACATTGTTTGATGAATAGATGGATTGCGATACCTAGTGTTTGTTTTTTGACGACGCTTGCTTTGATAGGGTGCGAGGAAGAAGACGGCGCTTATGGGACGGCTAGTAGCAAGATTACATTGACAAGCTTTGCTAATAGTTACGATAGCAAAGCCAATGCTACGGCAATTGCGCGAATTGATGAAACGTATCGTACTGGTGCGCGCGAGATCAAAACAACCAATCTCATCAATAGTTATAGCAATCAAAGCCTGAATGATTTAGACAGAACCGTGCTGGCAGATGACTTCGAGGGTCGACTTGAAAACAAAGACATTGAGGTTAATAATCGGACGGTCAAACGCCCCATTTATGAAAAAAACACCAATAACCAGCTAGACTACCAAACCACTTATAAGACGCTTAACTTATCAGGGCTGCGTGCGAACAGCTATGTTGCTAGTACAAACGTGAACAATAGGTACGGTATTATTACCGACTTAAACAACTATTCTGAAATTCCGACCAATGTTGCTTTTCCTGAAGGGTCGGTTTGTTATATCCCTGTAATAACCAGTGAGCGTTCGTTTTTGGCATTTAATGATAAAAACAAGACCGGTTACGCTTCAATAGATAGGTGGATTGACGTGGCCAAAACCCGCTTTAGTGCGGATAGAGATCATAGAACTTCTCAATTCGGAGTGGGCGTAGGCAATCAGCAGCAAGCCGCGCAAGTCATGTTTTTTGAATACAAAAATCAACCTGCTTATGAATATAGCGGTGTTGAGTACGGAAAGGACGTCTATGAGGCAAACTATGTCGCCAAAGGTAGCACCGATCCGAACACAGACAGTCGTTTTGACGTAGTCGATTGTACAATTGTTAATGAGGTGGCTGGCGACTTCTTAGCTGAGCAAATCGAACGCTACTATTGAGATGGAGTGATGGTTATTAGTCGCGCTAATTAAGCAGGATAATCGCAATTTAAAAGCCCAAAAACACGCTTCGTTGAAATAACGGAGCGTGTTTTTTTATACGCTAATTCTGCACCCTGATGCTAAATCCGCTACAATAAGCCCATTATTTATTTTATTTATTTAGAGTCACTTCTAAATCACATAACTGTTGAAGCTGAAAATTATGAGCGTAGATCCAAAGAAATTAAACAAAGAAGTTGCTAAGCGCCGCACCTTTGCCATTATCTCGCATCCCGATGCTGGTAAGACCACCATGACCGAAAAACTCCTGTTGTGGGGTCAAGCGATTCAGGTAGTGGGCGAAGTAAAAGGCCGTAAGACCGATCGTCATGCAACCTCAGATTGGATGAGCATGGAACAAGAGCGTGGTATCTCGATTACGACGTCTGTCATGCAGTTTCCGTATAAAGACCATATGGTTAACCTACTAGATACCCCAGGTCACGCCGACTTTAGTGAAGATACCTACCGTACTTTGACCGCAGTGGATAGTGCACTGATGATGGTCGATGGTGCAAAAGGTGTCGAAGAACGAACCATCAAGCTGATGGAAGTGTGCCGTATGCGCGATACGCCTATTATCTCATTTGTCAACAAGCTAGATCGTCAGATTCGTGAGCCGCTTGAGTTGCTTAGCGAAATCGAAGCCGTTCTAAAAATCAAATGTATCCCAGTGACTTGGCCTATCGGTATGGGTCAAGACTTCATTGGCGTCTATCATTTGACTGAAAATAAAACTTACTTTTATGAAAAAGGTAATGGCGGCAAGATGACGGTCTCTGAGACCAGAGAAGGCTACGATTATCCAGATATCCGTGAGCGTCTAGGACAGTTGATGTTTGACGCTTTCGAAGAGTCGCTTGAGCTGGTACAGATGGCGCTAGAAGAGTTCAGTGTTGAAGCATTTTTGGCTGGCGAGATGACGCCAGTATTGTTTGGCACAGCATTGGGTAACTTTGGGGTAAACATGGTACTTGATACCTTGGTCAAATATGCCCCACCGCCAAAAGCCCATTCAACGACTGAGCGTGAAGTATCAGCCACCGAGACAGATTTTACAGGCTTCGTCTTCAAGATTCAGGCCAATATGGATCCGCGTCACCGTGACCGTATTGCGTTCTTGCGAGTGTGCTCTGGTAAGTACGAGAAGGGTATGAAAATGAAGCATGTGCGTCTGGGTAAAGACGTACGTATTGCTGATGCGTTGACCTTTTTAGCAGGTGACCGTGAGGCGTTAGAAGAAGCCTATCCAGGTGATATCATTGGTTTGCATAACCATGGCACCATCTCTATTGGTGACAGTTTCACTGAAGGCGAGGAGTTGAGCTTTACGGGTATTCCGCATTTTGCCCCTGAATTGTTCCGCCGTGTGGTATTAAAAGATCCGCTCAAATCAAAAGCTCTGCAAAAAGGTCTTCAACAATTAAGTGAAGAGGGCGCAACGCAGGTGTTTATGCCGCAGATTAATAATGATTTGGTTTTGGGTGCAGTCGGTGTCCTACAGTTTGAAGTGGTCGCGCATCGTCTCAAAGAAGAGTACAAGGTTCAATGTACCTTTGAGCCAGTATCGATAGCTACGGTACGCTGGATTCATTGCGATGATGAAGTAGCATTGGCGAAGTTCAAGAAGAAAGCTCATGACCAATTATCAATAGATGGTGGTGGTTATTTAACGTACCTTGCACCATCACGTGTTAACTTACAGTTGATGCAAGATCGTTATCCAGAAGTGACTTTTAGCAGTACGCGTGAGCATTAAAATCAGCCACATCGCTGTATTGTTTATCTATTAAGACACGCTAGCCGTGTCTTTTTTATTGTCTGTTATTTATGTGATAAATGCGAGGAGATAAGCATTTAATTGTGAACAGAACCTTAAAAACACAAACAGTGTTCCTACAATACAGTGCAATTGTTACGGTAGAATGATAAACAACATTTTATATTTATAAAAGAGGACATATGCACACTACGACTCAAACTGATGATAAATCTATATCGGCTGATCTATTTTCGATAAAGGTAAGCCAGAGACGTTCAATTGCTATGTTGACTGGCAGCCTATTATTAAGTGCCGTTAGTATGTCGGTAAATGCAGGAAGCTTTCTTAGTAGCACTGAATATCTACCGTATCAACTACCCAGTAATATACAAGAGACATGTGACAAGCGTGATAACTGTCCAGAGATTGAAGTTAAATATCTCAAAAGTAGTCAAAACTGGATAGATGAGATTGCCAATGCCCGTATCGATAACTTAGTCGTCAATAGTCAGATGACAGAGTCAGCACCTATCAAGGGTGAAAGCAGCAAGAAGGAAGTTACGGCTGCTCTTGATAGCTTTGTGAGCTCGCAATTCCGAGATATGCCTGATGATGTGTCGTGGGGTTATAATCTGATGGTAACGCCCAATTATCTAGGTCATGTCGATGAGTTTGAACTGTTTGAGATTAGCTCTTATATCTATACTGGCGGTGCACACGGCATGCCTTATAGCGAGTACCTAGTATTTGACCCAAGTACCAAAAAGCAAGTCACGCTTGACGATATGCTTATCTCAGGTAAAAAACCTCGTTTTGAGGCGCTTGCCTATGATGCGTATAAAGGATGGGTTAAAACGGTTGCTGAAGATGTGAGCAGTTATGAGAAAAACTGGCCATTTACGTTAAGCGATAATGTGACCTTGACAGATACAGGCGTTAGCATTCGTTATCAGCATTATTCTATTGGTCCATATGCTTACGGTATGCCTGTCCTTAATATCCCCTATAGTAAGCTTGATAAAGTTATAAAACCTCACTTTATACCAAAGTAAATACTGTACAGTGTTTGAGGAAAGTGCTTAATAAACCGTGCTGGGCAGATATCATTAAAGGAATAGCGACAATACTTATCATAAATTGGCAGTAATATTTTAGAGTTATTATTTTTAGCATCATTGGATATTCAATAGAAAAATAAGGAGTTATAACATGACGAACGAGACAGACAGTATGAATACGGCAGCAAGTACAACTTGGCAACTGAATGCATTAACTGAAGCGCTAGGTGACCTGACACTGACAGTTAGTGATAGCTTATCTATAGGTCGTGGTAGTGATAACGACGTAGTACTAGGTAGCAAGCAGGTTTCTCGCAACCATGCAGTGCTCAGTGTGCTAGATGGTCAGCTGTACGTGAAAGACTTAGATTCTTCTAATGGTACGTTCATCAATGAGCAACGTATTGCAGGTAATGAATCTAGTCATCTAAAAGCAAATGATACGCTTGGCTTTGCAAGTTTTAGCTTTCAAGTACAGGCATCTGCTGCGCCAGTGACCACAGAGGAGTTAGTAGCAGATGCACATGAAAATGCTGACACAGCTGCCTTGACAGAAACTCCTGCTAGTGAGCCTGTGACCGAAAAGCAAGTAGTTGAGGAAAGCGTTCTTGAAGAAGAGCCGATCATAGAGCAAACAGGCAACGAGCCAGTGATCAAAGAAACTGGTATCGAAGAAATGTTACCTGCTACAGATGATACTGTACCTGTAGAGCCTTTATCTGCAGATGCCGGCTCAGATATGACCGAAGAATCAGTAACCCCTACGCACGAAACCGTTGAACCAGTTGTTGAAGAGCTAGCTACTGAAGAAGCCGTTTCTACAGAGCCAATTGTCAAAGAAACCGGTATTGATGAAGTACTGTCTGACGCTGATGCAGCATCGCCTACGCCAGTAGAAGAAACGCCAGTTGCCACAGAGGTAGTAACTGACACATCTGTACCAACAGCAACTGAAACAGAGGCTGTGACGTCTACAGAGCCATTACAGACAGCATCTACTGATAGCGCGCCAGTGGTAGAGGAGCAGCCAGCAGTGCATGAGCAGCCAGCAGTGCATGAGCAGCCAGCAGTCCAAGACGAACACGACAAAACGACAAAAACAGAGTTACAAGAAGAAGCTGACCCTGAAGTTTTAAAAGCCAAACAAGCAGCTAGTGCACAGTTTTCAGGCACGGCTAATTTAGGGCAGCCGCGCGATCTTGGTACCGAAGGCAATAATGCGATGGATCAAGAAATCAGCAACCCTGCTCATGCAGGTCATGTAGAGAAAAAAGCGAGCGGCGGCTGGTTTATATGGGTATTTGTGACCATTCTAATTATCGGTTTGGCCTTATGGTTGTTTAATATGGGCGGTGCATAATTCAACTCTACACTCGGTCTTCGTCGTGATTTTTGATAGAGAGCCTTATTGTGCTTACCGTTTTTTAAACAAATGACTCATTATAGCGTCGATATTTTAGCGAATATTGGCGCTATATTTTATAGAGCAGCTTATAGTTTTATTATTGCCTATAAGGTGCTAAGAGAGAGCTATTATGATGACTTTTGAAGAATACCAAGCTTTTAGAGATAGAGGCTTTAGTCACGCACCGCTAGTAAAAAAGCGTCTGATGGATGCGCAGACTCCCGTATCTGTATTCTCCAAAGTACGTGATCTAAACGGCTCTGCATATCTATTTGAGTCTGTGGTAGGCGGTGAGCGCTGGGCACGGTACTCCATGATTGGATTGGGTAGTGATCTGATTTTGCAGTACGCTGATGGCAATATGACGACCAAACGAAACGATCATATTGATACAGAGGCAGTAGAGAATCCCTTTGATTACCTGCGTGAGCTGATGGCGCAGTATCAAATGCCAACTGCTGAAGATGTGCCGACCATGCCGAGCTTTAGCGGCGGTCTAGTCGGTTACTTTGGGTACGATATGGTACGTATTATTGAGCCAAGTGTTGGCTTATCTGATGCGCCCAATCCAATGTCGATGCCAGATATGTGGCTGATGCTTTCGATGAGCGTTATTGTATTTGATAATTTAGAGAATACGCTGTCAATCATCGTCTATGCTGATTGCCAGTCTGAAGATGGCTATAGTTCAGCTATCCGTGAGCTAGAACAAATCGAGGAAAAGCTAGCAGAACCATCCAACCTGCGCGCACCTGTAATGCCTACGCCTAAATTTATATCGCAAACAGGGGCCGAAAAATACTGTAGCGATGTCAATAAAATAAAGGATTACATTGCCGCAGGTGACGTCATGCAGGTAGTGCCAGCGCAGCGATTGACAGCGGACTATACAGGCGACTCTCTAGCCGTCTATCGTGCGCTTCGCTACCTTAATCCGTCGCCTTATCTGTTCTTGGTGCATGGCTATACACTCGATGATCACAAACGCTTTGATATTATCGGTGCTTCTCCTGAAATCCTATCCCGTATCGAAAATGGCAAGGTGACGGTAAGGCCGCTAGCAGGGACACGGCAACGTGGCCGAGATAAGGCTGAAGACCTCGCGCTTGAGCAAGAGCTGCTAAATGATGAGAAAGAAACAGCGGAGCATTTGATGCTCATTGATTTGGGTCGCAATGATCTTGGCCGCGTTTGCGAGTATGGCAGTGTCAAAGTCACAGAAAAGATGTTTATAGAGCGCTACTCACAAGTGATGCATATCGCATCTAACGTTGAGGGTACGATACGAGCTGACAAAGATGCACTAGATGTATTTTGTGCCACTTTCCCAGCTGGTACGCTATCGGGTGCACCCAAAATCCGCGCCATGCAAATCATCGATGAGATAGAACCAGTACGTCGAACAGTATTTGGTGGTTCAGTTGGTTATTTAGGTTGGAATGGTAATATGGACACGGCCATTGCTATCCGTACTGCGGTGATGCGCCGTGGTGAGATACATATTCAAGCCGGAGCAGGGGTCGTTGCTGATTCTGTACCAGAAAAAGAATGGGATGAAACCAATAAAAAAGCATTGGCCCTAATAAAAGCGGTAGAAATGGCCTGTAATGGCTTGCGTATTCGCTAATTAAATAGCCAGTGATGTGGCAAAAATAAAGGCTGCAAGTAAAAAGCCAATTTATTGCCATATTTTTATTTATAAAAAAACTAGCTTAATCAGTGACTTAAATATTTATATCAAATTAATTTAAAAAAAGATGAAAAAGTACTTGCGCATCTCAAAAAATTTGATAGAATAGCCACCACTTTAAGAGAACAAGCCGACTTAGCTCAGTTGGTAGAGCAACTGACTTGTAATCAGTAGGTCGCCAGTTCGATCCCGGCAGTCGGCACCATCTCTCTTAAAGTAGCTTTTTATGAATTTGTCTTAAATGTAAGTCATTTTTGTTCAAAGCAATCTAAGGTGGGGTTGGGGAGCGGTCAAACCCAACAGACTGTAAATCTGTCGCGAAAGCTTCGAAGGTTCGAATCCTTCCCCCACCACCATATTTTCTAAAGTTTGTCATAGCGCCAAGCATACTCTCTATATCTAATAACTCTCGATTAGAGTTATCCTGAATAAGAGTAAATGCGGGTGTGGTATAATGGTAACACCTTAGCCTTCCAAGCTAATGACGCGGGTTCGATTCCCGCCACCCGCTCCATATATACACCATCGCAAAGCATAACAATAAATCATCACGAGAGTCAGTAATTATTGCTGCATCGTGATATTTTTTTTAGTGCAACTCAAAGGTCTTAACACACGCTCATATAGCTCAGCGGTAGAGCACTCCCTTGGTAAGGGAGAGGTCTCGAGTTCAATTCTCGATATGAGCTCCATTTATTGTTTATACCTTTTATGCTTGTTTTGCTATTTATATAACTTTGCGTCGATATCGAAATTATAGAATATTGAAATATATAACAGTAGTGCGGTAGACAATGATTCAAAGGTGACACTGAGGTGTTGCCTTTTAGTGCTGTCAGTATATTAATAAATATTGGTTTTGATGGTCTTATATATAGAAGACTAAAACTAATAGGTCAGTATGCAGACATTAATACACTATTTTTTGCACTTTGGTTTCCCTCTTTTTATTGCGATTGCGTTTTTTAGAAAAGAGTGGAAAAAAGCATATCTAATTTTGCTTGCAACCATGTTGGTTGATATAGATCATCTGGTAGCAAACCCAATATTTCAGGCGAATAGATGTAGCATTAATTTTCATCCGTTACATACTTATTATGCGATGCTAGTGTATTTTGCTTTACTCTTTCTTCGTAAGCCTCTTAATATCATTGGAATTGGACTGTTGTTCCATATGTTAACGGATTTTACGGATTGTTTGATGATGTCGGTCAGCTAATATCGCGACCTTGCATATCAAGATAATTATACGGTTATAAGAAAGGTTATAATCAATCGAGCTTTATATCTACTAGTTAGAGAGAAGTTGATTTCGATTGAGAGATGTATGACTATTTAAGACAAGTCAGCGTATAATAACGGATACAAGAATTAGTTCGGAGCATTGTTTAAGCAGTGGTTCGTGCGGTTGATAGCTAGGTTTATGATGATTTAATTCTATTATGAGCCATTAAACAGCTTTTTATTGATCATTCA
>NZ_PJBF01000053.1 GCF_002836505.1 Psychrobacter sp. Choline-02u-9 | reverse complement strand
CTATGAAATTCTTCCTCAAAAAACTTCATTTTTAAATTGAATGATTTATGGAGCATTTTAAATAAATAGAAAAATTGGTTGACTCAACCATATATTCGTATTATAACATATACTATGTATTTAAAATAATGAATATATAGGGCAGCTTTACTCTGCGTAAGATCAATGTGAAGCGATCAATAGAAAGCTTAGGGAGGAGATAACATGATTCGTTTAAGCTACACTCTCAAATGCTGGGCACTTGGCATCACTTTTTTTACAGTGTTCTACTTTATGGTAGTCATGAGTGACCCTGGCTTTAGCAAGTACATTTACATGTTGGCTTTCAGCACTTTGCTATTCCCTATTGCTAAGCGTGCCGTCGATGTTATGACCGATTTTTTCGCACCAGATATTGAATTGTTCAATGGATTGTTACCATCACTTTTAATCAATATTGTGATTTGGATACTTACTCCATTTATCGTCGCATTAACTGTGATTGCCTATATACTTTATAGCATGGGTGTATTGACAGAAAAAATTAGCCATTAAGTACCAATCATTAAGTATCAATTATCAAGTACCAATCATTAAATACTAGTCATTAGATACCAGTCACTAATTATCAAACATTAAACCTCAATAATTTATAGAGAAGGTGGTTCGTAAACTATCTTCTCTAACTATGTTAGCTACTAAAACGACCAATAGCTTTAACTTACGACGGCTAGTTGCTGACTTTTTTGCCGACAAACTGTACTACAGCGCTAAGCCCTTGATGCCGCTTTCCTTCTGATACCATACGCAACTTTTCTATACCCATAACTTCTTTCAGCCCTACAAGCTCATGTTGAAAGTTCTGTAAAGCGCCAAAACGCTCCCTTTGACTGGCAGGTGGTCCACCGACTGCCTCTGTTTCAAGCTGCCGTTCTGTATAAGCTTCGACGATAAATACTCCCTCTGGCTTGAGAGCAGTGCCAACTTGTGCGTGTACATATTGACGTACCGTTTTAGGAACGTGTGCCCAGATAGAAACTATGGCGTCCCATTTATCCTGACCAAATTTGTAATCTGCTAAATCAGCTACTTGGGTGGTAATAGCTACGCCTCTATCTTTGGCCAACTTGTTCGCTTTGTTTAACCCTACTTCGGACATATCCATCGCAGTCACCTTGAAGCCTTGCTCAGCTAAAAATACTGCATTCCTACCCTCGCCCTCTGCTAGACAAAGTACGTGTCCACCTACAGGTATCTGCTCAAATGTCTCTCTCAAAAAATCATTAGGTTCAGTGCCAAATGCGAACTCTGTACCGCTATAGCGTTCATCCCACATTTTAATTGTCCTTTTATTTGAGATTGATATCTAATTTAGTAGGTAACATATGGCATTTAGAACGCTTAGTTATAGAGCCCGTATCTTAAGATCAATGTGTGCTCTATAACATGACGTACCATACAAAACTAAAATTTAGCCTAACTCACCTTGTCCCACATTTTGCTTAGACGCTTGGGCGATACTGCCATACGAGTTTTCATAGGCTGGGCAAACAGTTGAATACGATACTCTTCCACCATCCAACGATACTCACTAATGGCTTCTTTGTCCGCACGTCCTGCTAGCCGCTCCATATGCAAATCAAGCGCGTAGACACCATCAAGGTCGGCGTCGAGGTTGTGCTCCAAACGCTCTAGTCGAATCTGTAACGCTTCAAGATAGCGTGGATACTGTTGCCAATGGCTGTAATCCATCCGATAAACAAAATCAGCCAAATGTAAATCTTCTAACTGATCTTCGATATCATCGATAGACTCACCAAATATCTCACGATCTAACATCAGCAACCCTTGGCGAATACGCTGCCAACGAGTGTAGACATTCTTAAGCGTTTTGATGACGCTTTGACCAGTTAATAAGAAGTTATTGACTACCACTTCGAGCGTCTGAGTATACTCTTCAGAGGTAAACGGTAGCTCCTCGCTCAATCCAACTGCGATGTCATCAGCGCTTTCTGGTAAATTTTCAGAATGATCAAATAAGACGTAGTGCTCTTCGAGAGCCGCGTCTAACGCAGCATCTATAACGATCGTTTTAAGTTTATCCATGTCGCCAAGTGGCGCAAATGCCAGTTTAAATATACTGTCGATTTGGCTCGTTAACTGCTTTTTCTTTGCACCAAGTTTTCCTTTGATTAAAGTCAGCACCCCGATGCGATGTGCTTGAAGTGCTGCATTGACATCAGTGTATTGATGAATCGATACAGCTTCTCCCGCTTCATCAGCGACGAGCGCTGCAAACTGTTTCATCACCACACCTGCACTATGATGATTTTTGCTGAAAGCAAAATGCTCAGGAAACTCAGTATGCACGCCTTGCTGTTCATTTACCGCTTGACTGGTCTCAGATGCATGACGAATCTGTAGGGTTTGCAGATCACGGCCTTTTTCGATGATACGGTTTTTCTCATCGACCACGCAGATTTGTGGCTGCAAATAGCGATCAATCGTAGATGGATTGAAGTTCTCTGGTGTCACCGACATGATACCGCGACGATGCAATGCCTGACATAGCTGTTTCAGCAATCCTTGTCCACCTTTTGGCTGCAACTCATCAAACAAACTGTCTGCAGTATTGGGTATCGGTACGATTTGACGACGTATCTCCTTTGGCAGTGACTTGAGCAGCTGCAATACCAATTCATAGCGCCAACCGGGCACACCCCACAGTAGCTCAATCGCGTCGAGCTGCGGTAATGCGGCAAGCGGTACACGTATGGTCACACCATCATCATCGCTGGCCGGATCAAAGATATAGCGGAGCGGCAGTTTTAAATCGCCCAGCTTCCACACTTCTGGAAAGTCCCCTGTGGTCGGCGCTTGGCTATTAAGCACATCTTCATCGGTGAAGAATAGATGCTTGGCATCATGCTTTTCGACTTCTGCACGCCAATCCTCAAACGCTTTGCGACTGGCAACGTGCTCAGGGATTTTCTTATCATAGAACTGATAGAGAGTCTCTTCATCCACCAATAAATCACGGCGACGCAGCTTGTCCTCGATACGCTCAACATGAGCAATCTTATCCATGTTATGTTGCAAAAATGGTGCATTGCGACCAAAGTTACCCGTCACCAAGCCATCACGAATAAATATCTCTCGTGACTCGACCAGATTGACTTGCTCATAATTAGTCAGCTGCTTACTAATAATAATCAGCCCAAACAGACTAATCTGTGCGTAGGCTTTGACGCGTCCTGTTTTCTTAGACCAATGTGGTTCGAAATAGTGATATTTCAGCAAGTCACCTGCCGCTGAAATAATCCATTCTGGTTCGATTTTGGCAACAGTACGCATAAAGACTTGTGAAGTCTCTACCATCTCAAATGCCATCACCCAAGGTGGTATTTGTTTAAACACCGTACTGGCTGGGAATATCTTGGCCTTTTGCTGACGCGCAGCTAAATACTCACCGCGGCTTTCGGTCTTGTGCGCGATGATAGACAATAAACCCGTTAATAACGCTCTATGCAGATTGGCATATTTGACCGCTTTTAGCTCTTCGTCTTCGATCGCTGTTGGATCATTAACAGCCACATTTTTATCAGCAGCTTTTGATTCATTGACATCAGTTAATTTCAGCTCAGTGACCATCTGTACCAACTGACGATGCGTCTGATGCCATTCACGTACACGCGGGAAGCTTAAATAGTTTTTCTTAGCAAACTGCTTACGCTGATTACCAGACAGTTTATTGCCGTCTTCATCTTTTTCAAACAGCGCCTTCCATAGGCTCAGATAAAACAAAAAGTCAGAGTCGTCTTGACGGAAGACCGCATGCTTTTGATCCGCTTGTGTACGTTTATTGGCAGGACGCTCGCGTGGATCCTGTACAGCAAGCGCGGCCACAACGATCAGCATTTCACGAATACAATCAAAATCAGAACCAGCCACCAGCATACGTGCCAGCCTTGGATCGATTGGCATACGTGCCATTTTCTGACCAGTCGCTGTCAAACGTAGGTGATCAAGCCCTTTTCTCGCTTTTGGCTTGTTAGCTTTGTCTTGAGCAGCAATGTCTTTCTTAGAAGTAATAGCGCCCAATTCATCTAGCAGTTTATGACCATCAGTAACCAATCGGCTATCAGGCGGCTCAATGAATTCAAAGTCATCCACACTACCTAGACGTAGATTGGCCATTTGCAAGATTACTGACGCTAAGTTAGTACGTAAAATCTCAGGCTCAGTAAACTCAGGGCGGCCACTAAAATCTTCTTCACTATAAAGACGAATACAAACACCTGGAGCAACACGCCCACAGCGACCTTTACGCTGATTGGCAGCTGCTTGCGAAATTGCTTCAATCGGTAAACGCTGTACGCGTGAGCGATATGAGTAACGCGAAATCCGCGCAAAACCCAAGTCAATCACATAACGAATACCCGGTACGGTTAATGCGGTCTCAGCAACGTTGGTCGCGATAACAATACGGCGACCTCGACCCGATGGTTGAAAGATACGCTGCTGCTCTTCATAAGTCTGCCGTGCAAACAATGGCAGTACTTCTGTATGGCGAGGGCCATGACGCTCAAGCACTTCCTGCGTCTCACGAATCTCAGCTTCAGTTGCAGCAAATATCAAAATATCAGCCTGATCGGCGTGACCTTTACTCTGCGCGTCGCTAAAGCACTCTTCGACCGCAGCAACCACAGCGCGCGGCAGGTTCTCTTCAAAATCATCGTAGCTGTCATCTTCTGAGCTGTTCACTGGCTCATCTGTCAACGGACGATAACGGACTTCTACTGGAAAGCTACGCCCTTCTACATTAAAAATAGGTGCAGGAACTTGCCGTTTGAGCTTATTGTCATAACGGCTGAAGTATTCACTAAAGCGCTTAGTATCGAGGGTAGCTGACGTAATAATGACTTTTAAATCTGGGCGCTTGGGCAGCATCTTTTTGAGATAACCCATAATAAAATCGATATTTAAGCTACGCTCATGCGCCTCATCGATAATAATCGTATCGTACTTACTCAAAAACCGATCATGACCCAACTCAGCGAGCAGAATACCGTCCGTCATGAGCTTTACAATAGATTGCGCTGTCCCTTGCTCATTAAAGCGAATCTTAAAACTGACCGTATTACCTAATGGCTCACCCAGCTCTTCTGCGATACGGTTTGCCACACTACGAGCAGCCAATCGTCTCGGCTGTGTATGCCCTATCTGCCCTGTAATACCGCGCCCTGCTAGCATTGCAAGCTTAGGCAACTGCGTCGTTTTACCAGAACCCGTCTCACCAGCAACGATAATAACTTGATTATCGATAATCGCTTGTACTAAGTCTTCTGCGCGTTGGCTAACAGGCAGATCCAGATTTAGCTTGGCAGGTAAATCACTTGGAATACTATTGATACGTGCCTGCACAGCTTCTTGAGAACGCATTTTTATTTTCTCGTACTGAGCACGTTTTTTAGCGAGTACATCGTCTGGATTTTTCTTTTGCTCAGAATCATGATTAGATTTTTTATTCTTAGGCACAGCAGCACGTGCCAGCTCACGTTCAAGACGGCTTAAGTAATAGCTATCCTTGGCAAGGACTGGCAAATCAGCCAGTGCTATTGCTGGCTTCTCAGTATCTTGAGTTTCATTTACAGTAGATGTATCTGAATCGCTGTTTTTAAGAATATTGGGCTTAGAAGTATTGGGCATATTTGCTTAGGCTATTTATTATGTAGAATTGGTTAGATTATGGGGGTAATTGGGGTATGATTCAAGTTAGTCGAGTCCTGATTGCTCTCGTAAGCTGTCCATTAGGTTTATTTAATCAAGCGTGTATTGAGTTACTTTTATGGGTGGTGTTCTAAAAAGTATGCTGGCGATAGAAGTCCATAAGAAATCTATGTTAAGTTCTCTGATTCTATAGGGCTTTCAAGGCTTCAAAAATTGTTCAAATTTTAATCAGCATACTTTTTGACACACCACCCTTTTATGAAATTTAGATAAATCTATTATAGCGCCAATTTCTTTAAATTCTTGATGCTTAGATAGCCGACGTACTCTTTGTCTTCTTTAGCATTCAGCTCATCTGTATCACTAATAGGCTCAATCGAAAGCTGAACATTGGAGATAAGATCATTTACGTTATATATGTCATCTATATCTACTGCAAACTTATCATCAATATGAGAAGCTGCATTGAAAGGTGACGTTTTATCTTTAAAAGTAAATTGCTTATAAAAATCACTTTTTTTTGCTTGTTTGATCGCGTCAGCTTGGTTAGGTGCAACGATGAGTAGCTTATAATGGAATTCTTCAAAACTGTCCTGCTGATAGCCACCTAGATTGATAAAGAATAACTTTAAGTCAGTAGCAGCCTTTACTTGCTCACTTGGTTCAATTAATTTGATGGTATAACTACCCACTTTAGTAATTGCTCGATATGAATCAATATGCCATTTATTTTTTACCTCAGGCCAATGCTCATTGATACCTCCTATCAAGCCACTCACTTGACTGGCTGCGCCAAAAAAAATATCGTGTTGCTCAATCAGACGGCCTTTAGGACGGCCACCCAATTGAACCATATATAGTGTTAGCATTTTACGTAATCTCTATTAAATAAAAACCCATAGTTAATCTAAAGGTAATGCTGTCATTGCTAGGATAGAACGTTTTTAAGTACTGTCATACTGGAATCACTCTACCCGTCTTCAATGCAAATGCCCAATCTTCACGTCCGTTTCTTAGAGCCATATTTGCTGCTGCTTCATGGTCATAAGCGACCCTGACATGCTCAGTTTGCCAATGTTTACCTTGTTGAGTCTCAATACATTTGATAAGAGCATAATTAGCATGAGGCGAATAAGTTTGCATCTTATGAATAATAGGCAAATCGTCTTCGTAAGCTGGATAGCCAACGCTACCACTATTCACAATAGTTTGTCCTGACGACAGTACTACTGTACGCGGGATGTGTGTATGACCACATAAGATAACATCATTATCAATACCATCAAGTAACGCCAATATAGTCGCATCATTACGCACTATTGGTTGACCCGTTTCGATATCCTCTAGTAAATATATCATGTCATCGGTCGGCGAACCATGGCAGAGGTATACATCCTCACTGACATGAAAATAAAATGGCAAAGACCGCATCCATTCAATCGCTTTTTTAGAGAGATCTTTGATAATAAAACCCATGGTTGGATTATTAGCAATTTCTGCCGTAGTGGCTTCATAAATCTGCCTATCCTGATTGCCTCTAATGGTAATAATATCATCTCGATTTGCCATTAATAGCTCATAGGTAGCATGAGGTGCTATTGGCCCGTATAAAATATCACCAAGATTGACAATCTGATCAACATCTCGATATCTTATATCGGCAAGCACAGCTTCAAGAGCGTAGATATTACTATGAATATCTGAAATCGCAGCGATGGTTGTTATCTGTTTCTTTTCTAAGTTATCCATTTCCTGACTCACTAATTAAAAACTGCTTTACAACGTCAACGGTTGCTAACGGATCTTCTTCGTGCGGTACATGACCTAAGTTATCAAATATTTTAAGCTGACTATTACGTATATCTCTATGAAATAACGCGGCATTTCCTACAGGAATAAGATCATCTTTTGCACCCCATAAGATCAAAGTCGGCATGTCTAGCTGCTTTATTTGAGCTTGACCGCTCTCATCATCAGTTTCATTTAGGCGACGACTCAAAGCCTGCCGATTACCTTTACGTAGGGTCAATTCATAGTATCTATTAACTAAGGCATCGTTTACTTTGCTATTGTCTGCATACACACTTAAAACGCTTTTCTCAACAACACTTCTGGGTAGGATACGATTTAAAATTGGTGACATCATTGGATATTTAGCAAGTTTAAAACCAATAGGAACATGTTTTGGGGTTGCTGGATAACCAACTGAGTCTACCAATATCAATCGGTTGACACGCTCAGGATACAAAGCGGCGGTGCGCCACGCTACCTTACCTCCTAATGAATTACCAGCTAGCGTGACACGGTCCAGCTTCAAATGATTAAGTACTTCAATGACAAACGCCGCATAATTTTCGCTACTATATTGCGTGTGCTTGCCCACATAAGGACCGGTCAAACCAAACCCTGGCAAATCCATGCTCACGACACAGTATTGATCAGACAGCGCCTTGGTCCAGCCCTCCCATGTATGCAAACTTGCCGATGTACCATGCAATAAAACGATTGTTTCGGGTCGGTTTTTTTCGGCTGCATCGCCACGGTGTGTATGACAATTAGCTGACTGCACTACATGCGCCTGCATACCTTGTATGTCTATAAATTCGCTGTTGGGTAGTTGCCATTGTGTTAACTCAGCGACGGTACGATCAGGTGCCCAATATTTTGCTATAAATACTATTACCACAGCAATTGCGCCTAGTAATATCAGAACAGTTGCTTTTAATAAGTACTGTGTCATGTGATCAAATCCATTTAATAAGATGACGTTAATAATAAACATTCTATACCGCTATCTCGTATGATAAGCGATAAAAAACCCCAACGTTCAATTTGTCTTGAACATTGGGGTTTCATTTATACTAAGCAGATATGACTAGGATTTTAATGACTACTTGATTATATCAAGAAAAAGTACGCCCATAGCCCGATAACGATAGTAGCAATGATGTTTAATATGATACCTGTACGAATCATTTCTGTTTGCTTGATCAAACCTGTACCAAACACAATAGCATTTGGCGGTGTGGCAACTGGCAACATAAACGCACACGATGCACCAATACCGATGACCAATACGAGCACCTCATGTGGCAAACCCATCTGCTCTGCAATAGCGGCAAATACAGGCACTAACAATGCTGCCGAGGCAGTATTGGAAGCAAATTCTGTCAAGAAAATAATAAATGCTGAGACTGCCATCATCACAATGATAAGTGGTGCAGAAGACAGCGCAGTTGCTACAGTTTCCCCTAGTACCAAAGACGCCCCAGATACTTTCAGAATTGTCGATAGCGCAATACCACCACCGAAAAGCATGAGCACACCCCAATCCGTATTGTCTGATACTTGCTTCCAAGACACTAGCCCTAAGCTCACTACTGCTGCCGCTGCTGTTAGTGCAACGATAGCATCAGTATCCGTGATATCTAAAGCTGCTCCGATCTTTTTGGAGAATATCCAGCTCAATGCCGTAACGATAAAGACGATGATAGTGACGATACGTGGCTTGTTCCAAGCAATCGGCGCATCATCAACGAGGACAATAGTACGATTTAGGTTCGGCTTTAGGAACACATACATCGCACCCAACAATAATGGTAACAGTACCAACATCATTGGAATACCAAACTTCATCCAGTCTACAAAGGCAATATCGAGTGCTTTTGCAGCAATGGCATTGGGCGGCGAACCAACAATCGTACCCAAACCACCCAGACTTGCTGAATAAGCAATACCTAATAGTACAAATACAAACGTACCGCGGTCTTTTTCACGATCAACTTGCGTCAAGATACCGAGTGCCAACGGGAGCATCATCGCAGCCGTAGCGGTATTTGATATCCACATCGATAAAAATGCCGTCACACCAAATATCAAAAATACAGCTGTACTCAGTTTGCCACCAGACATCGATAGAATCTTTAGTGCGATCTTTCTGTCTAGCTGCTGCACATGCAATGCTGCTGCCAAAGCAAAACCACCAAAGAACAGATAAATAGTAGGATTGGCAAAGCTTTGCAGACCGATTTCAGCATCGAAGTCTGGTATGCCAACCAAGGCACCGATTACTACGACAAGTAGCGCTGTTATGGTGACGTGCACAGCTTCTGTAAGCCAAAGTACCCCAATAAAAAACAGGACTGCGAGACCTTTATTCGCATTGATGTCGAACGGCAACACATTGTAAATAATCAACGCAATAATCGCGGCAATCGCGACAACGATCAGCCCTTTGCCTGTACCTTTTGGGAAAGTATCAGTAAATAAATATTCATTGCCATCATTAGGAAGATGACTATCTAGCTTTTGCTCTGACATAGAATGTCCTTATTGAATCAAAGACGGTGTAAGAAACCTAAAAATAAAACATAAATGGTTGGTTAGTGTATTTTAATAAATACATTACTACTGAGGTAAATCTAATTATCTGCAGACATCACTTGAGATATATACGTCGAAATTAGTCTTTCTACAACTTATACTAGTAATTCGCAAACTTAGTCATTAATCATGTGATCAGCTTCATTATTAGTGGCATGGTTGATTGCAGCATTAGTTACACATAGTCACTAAACAAGTGTACTCTGTATATGTACAAGACTATGGTCACACTGCATACTAGATAAGTTATATAAAAGCCAAGCGCTACTAAATACGAGCGTCAACAAATAAAGATTTAATTAAAACATCTCTATTAAGAAGTAAATAAAAACACTGGAGTACTTTATGACAGACTCAAATAAAACGGACTCAACGACCAAAATGGCACCAAAAGACATCAATCAAGATGGCCTAGCCAAAGAAGATCAACAACGTACTGACGACTCTATGCTCGATATGATGCAAGGGATGCATGAGCACGAAGATCATAAAGAATAAGACCAAAGCATGTTTTGATAGCTCGCTATTCTACACCTAAATAAACATGCAAAAACCAATACAGTTAATAATAGGCACGATAGGCGTTTATCACTATGATAAGCGCCTATCTTTTTTTGGTTCTCTCACCTCTGGCAGATGATCTGAGACATAGTTGTATACAAATGCTGCTGTCGATACAATGGCGATGGGAACAAACAAAGCATCATAGCTGACTTTTGCAAACAAGAAAGCGCCTACTGCGCTACCACCGCAGAAACAATACCAGATAATGGCTTGAAACCCTAAGGTTGGCTTACTAATAGAACGACCCGCAAGCCAGTTACCGATTGCTGCACCCATGTCTGATGTTAGCCCTGTTAAGTGAGTGGTACGAATGACCGCCCCACTATAAGTTGCGACCATCGCATTTTGCAGTCCACATGCCATTGCTGCTGCTAATTGCCCTAAGTAGTCATGCTGCTGATACAACCAATAGCTAACCAACAGTAGTGCTGCTTCTAGATATAGCGCTCGTCCATAGCGACGGCCGAGTTTCAATGATGTCTGCCCAATGACAAAGCCGCTTAGTATAGCCCCTGCCAAAAAGGACAGCAACAAGGTACCAATATATAAAATACTACGCGCGTCTGAATGAGCGATAGCCGCTGCAAACAAGCTTACATTGCCCGTTACGTGCGACACTGATAAATTGGCAAATCCCATTAACGCCGTCGTATTCACACAACCAGCACTAAATGCCAATACTGCCCCGCCCCATAGTATCCACTTTGGTAACTTGGTTATCATATCCCTCGCTCAAAAGCACTTAACTAAAAGTGCACACTGCTAAAAAAAGCACGTAGCCAAAAAGACTCATAGTATAACTAGAAAAGACAGCCAATTGGCTGTCTTTTCTATTATTACACGAATCATCTATAACAATTACTGTGCTGGTTCATCAAGCATCATCAACTGCTCACTGATAGCAACTGTATTAAAGCCTGCATCTACGAACATAATCTCACCTGTGATACCAGATGCCCAAGGCGACAATAGGAACAATGCGGCGTTGCCTACTTCTGTCTGTGTGATGTTGCGTTGTAATGGCGCAATTTTTTCGCTGATATCGAGCATTTTGCGGAAAGACTTAATGCCACTAGCCGCTAGCGTGCGGATAGGACCTGCAGATATCGCATTAACACGGATACCTTCACCGCCCATAGACGTTGCTAAATAACGAACACTGGCTTCTAAACTGGCTTTTGCCATACCCATGACATTATAGTTTGGCAATACTGAAATGCTGCCTTCGTAGGTCAATGTCAACATAGAACCATGGCGCATCGCTAGTAACTCACGAGCTGCTTTTGCCAATGCAACAAAGCTATAGCTAGAGATGTCATGCGCAATGTGACTGCCTTCACGAGTCGTGGCATTGACAAAATCGCCATCCAACTGATCCATCGGTGCAAATCCAATAGCATGTACCACACCATCGATACCGTCACCCCAATGAGCAGTCACTTGCTCAAAGCACGCAGCAATTGACTCATCAGAAGCTACGTCACATTCTAGAACCAAATCTGCTTCGAATTTTTCAGCGGCCATATCGACGCGTTTTTTGATTTTGTCATTCGGGTAAGTCAGGATTAGTGAGGCCCCTTCGCGGTGCAGCGCTTCTGCGATAGCCCAAGCGATAGAGAGTTTACTTGCGATGCCAGTTACGACAAATCGTTGTCCTTGCAGTAGCATAAGATTTCCTTTTGAATCAATCGAGATGATTTAGAATAAGAATTTATTTAGAGTAATTAGAAGATTGAGACTACTAGGGCGTGTCTTCAATTCACTCGATAGTCATCTAAATGGGCTAAAAATGGCTAAATCTTGCCAAACATCATCAAATAGCTGGTTAATACCCTGATATTATCTGCGCTATTTTCTTTGTTTAACGGCAATTTATCTCATTTTTATCACCATTTTTGAAATGAAGACACGCCCTAAATAGTACAAATGAAAAGATGAGTTATTATACACGAATTAATTTAAGTAAACAGTCGTAAACTGTATTTGGTGCTTGTTATTGGATTGACTGATACAAACAACTAATAACGTCAAAATGACTAATAGCAGTTTATCACCTGAAGTAGTATCGACAGTGAGAGTTTTTCGTGAGTTATTAGATTGCATTTTAGCATCAACGCTTCACGATAAAATACTCAGACTATAGTAGTTTGCTTATTTTATGAAAAAACCGCACTTCGAATATTAACACTATAACCGTTCAGACTGAGTACCAAGCACCCCTTTATTGATTAAAGACTCAACTGCTAGCCACAGCAGTATGAAGTTCAGCAGATTTCGAGTATAATCACAGCCCTTCCCAGCTTGCACAATTTTTATAAGAATCCTCACATGATAGGATTCAACGTTAAGCTACACCCACATTTTGGATGGCTGCCAAACTTATGAGTAACACCCCCATCATAACCCCAGATTATAAAGAAAGTACCGAATCTTATCGCCAACTGATTGCTTCAACTGGCGAAGACTTAGATCGTCCGGGTTTGCTAGATACGCCTGTACGTGCTGCAAAGGCCTTTGCCCATCTGACTCAAGGCTATCATCAAAGCATAGAAGAAGTGGTCAATGATGCTGTGTTTCCATCAGCCAATCGCGAGCTGGTACTGGTACAGAACATTGAGTTTTATTCACTGTGTGAACATCATATGCTACCGTTCCATGGTGTCGCTCATATCGGCTACTTACCTGACGGCCAAGTACTGGGACTGTCAAAATTTGCCCGTATCGTCGATATGTTTGCCCGTCGTTTACAAATACAAGAAAACCTAAGTGAGCAGATTGCACAGACTATCATGGATGTTACTGGCTGCCGCGGTGTAGCAGTCGTCATGGATGCATCGCATATGTGTATGATGATGCGCGGTGTTAGCAAACAACATTCAACCACGCGTAGTACCGCGATGCTTGGTGAATATCAACACGACAATCAAGCCCGTAATGAATTTTTGGGTGCGGTACCTAAACGTCAACCAGCGTTTTAAGTCGCTGTTAATTGATTAGGCTGTTGTGAATAACAACCAAATAAAAAGGACGCATATGATGCGTCCTTTTTATTTGGTTGAGTGATAGGAAATAGCACTAACCAACTGGTTTTACATCATCTACCCAATCGCCATAACCAGCAGCTTCCATATCTGCAAGCGGAATAAAGCGGAGAGCTGCTGAGTTCATGCAATAGCGCTTGCCTGTCGGTGCTGGACCATCATCAAATACATGGCCCACGTGTGAGTCCGCGTAACGGCTACGAATTTCAGTACGGGTTCCAAATATTCCTCGATCTGGCTTTTCAACCACTAAGCTCGTATCCAATGGACGAGTAAAGCTCGGCCAGCCTGTACCAGATTTATATTTATCACGCGAAGAATACAGTGGCTCACCAGATACGACGTCTACATATAATCCAGGCTCTTTGTTATCCCAGTACTCATTATCAAAGGCACGCTCAGTACCTTCTTTTTGAGTGACTTTGTACTGAATATCACTAAGGGACTTCTTTAGCGCATCTTGTGAAGGTTTTACAAATGTATCTGGGTTAAAACCTTTGCTTACTTTGCTATCTGATATGTTATTTAATGTCACTTGCTGTGTGCTATCTGCTTTGGGCGTAAACTTACTAAAATCAAGCTCGTATTTTTTACCATAAACACTCTCGATAAACTGATAGCGACCAGAATTGAAGGTATAAGCTTTATAGCGTATTGGGTTCTTTTTATAATAATCCTGATGATACTCTTCAGCAGGATAAAAGGTACTAGCAGGAACAATCTCAATTACTACTGGCTTGTCATACACACCAGAGGCTTGTAGTGATTGCTTGGCCGCTTCTGCGATTTGCTTTTCTTGCGCATTGTTGTAAAAAATAGCGGGACGATACTGTGTGCCGCGATCAACATACTGCCCTTTATCATCAGTAGGATCAGCAATTCTCCATAACGCTTGTACTATGCCGTTGTAAGTAATCTTCTTAGGATCATAATACACCTGCGCCGCTTCTGTATGCCCAGTACCACCTGCTGACACCTGCTTGTAGGTTGGGTTTTCAGCGGTGCCACCCGTATAGCCAGATACGACTTCTACCACACCAGGGATTTTTTCATAACCTGCTTCAACACACCAAAAACACCCACCCGCTACAGTGGCTACTGCCAATCCTGGTGTAGTCGGTGCATATGGGTTAGCGGCAGTTGTGTTCTTTACAATAGAGCTGTTCTCAGTTGATGCGCAACCTGCGTAAATCGCACTACTCGCTATGATAACTAACCCTATAATTCTAGATGGTAATATGCGGTTCATGAAAATCTCCTAAGCGTAATGTCCTTTACATATCCTAACGCTTTTGTATCACTAAAACATTCCTATACTGTTATATATTTACAGTTTATTAAGATATTTTTTATCAACTGAGTTTAGGGCGTGTCCTCAATTCAATCGATAGTCATCTAAATGGGTTAAAAATGGCTAAATCTTGCCAAACGGTGTCAAATAGCTGACTAATATCTCGATATTATCTGCGCTATTTTCCTTGTTTGACTGCAATTTATCTTATTTTTATCACCATTTTTAAAATGAGGACACGCCCTAATCACAAGATAAATTAAACGGTTGTTTGATAACGATTATATATTTTAGTATGAGTTAACTATAGAAATAAGACGAAAGCTTTGTTATCTCAATGCATTAAAAAAGCCCATTCTTAAAAAAGTAATGGGCTTTTATTTATCGTAAGGTTATCAATGTAAGCATAGGATTATGAAGATTTTTAGCTATCTTTGTCAGCACGTTCATCACTAGCCTGCTTAATCTTCGTTAGAATTTCCTTGATTTCAGCGGCTGATAGATAAGTTGGCACGGCATAAGTATCGCTGACCTCTTTTGCTGCTGCCTTTGCGATATCATTAAAGTCGCTAGTTTGCATACCATTGACAGTTGGATCAATATTTAGATCTGCAATCAAGTTTCTAACTTGCGTGATAAGGTGATCTGCTATCTCACTATCACCATTGGCTGCTTGACCATCCTGTACCATACCGGTTCTTTTAGCCAATGCAGCCAGTCTTTTTTTGCTCGCTTTACGATTGACGTCAAGCACATAAGGCAACACGATGGCATTGGCACGACCATGAGGAATACTATAGTAAGCGCCTAACTGATGCGCGATAGCATGCACATAGCCCAGACCTGCTTTATTAAAGGCGATTCCGCCATAATGAGCGGCGATACCCATCTCTTCTCTTGCTTTTAGATTACCACCGTCTTTATAAGCCAGTGGTAGGTAATGCATAACAGATTTTACGGCAGAGGCTGCATAGTAATCTGTCTCTACGCTAGCATTGGCACTCATCCATGCTTCTAAGGCATGGGTCAATACATCAATGCCAGTATCTGCTGTTATATGGGCTGGCATGCCTTTCATAATAACTGGGTCAATCGCAGCGGCTAGTGGTACCATTCTTGGGTCGATAGACAATGCTTTTTGATGCGTTTTGTCATCAGACACTACTGCACCAAGTGTCGCTTCTGAACCCGTGCCAGCTGTCGTTGGTACGCAGTATAGCGGCGTTGCAGGCTTTCTTGCTTTAAGAATACCGATTAGCTGCTTTGGCTTGCACTTATTGCCTTGAGACATTGCTATCATTTTGGCCGCATCGATCACTGAGCCGCCACCAATGGCTACGATAGAGTCACAATTGGCCTCTATAGACTGACGTAGTCCTTCTTCAACTACTTTAAAAGTAGGATCTGGCGTAACACCGTCATAGATGTGGTAACTGATATTTTTCGCATCTAGATAATCGGTAACTTTTGCTGGTATGCCCAGTTTGTTGAGCACTGCATCCGTGACAATAAACACATTGGTATTGCCTTCATTGATAAGCATATCGCATAGCTCGTCACAGGCAGTCTCGCCAACGAATAACATCGGTCTTCTGATAGGTATCACATAAGATACTGCTTTTAATACCTTTGCCCGAGTCTTAGCCACAGCCAAATAACCAGCATGCTGCAAACTGTTGTTCTTTACCAATTTAGTAATACTGTTTTGTGTTTTCATGAGCACAAAAATCCTTTTTAATGATGATTTTAACTGCAATAAAGACCGTTTTGGGCAGCCAGTTAAATATTACTAATTTACGAGCGCCAGAATGTATAAAGATACGCATCACAGCATTATAAAATGGGCAGCTCTCTAAAATTATTGTACCACTGCTCTTTTCAATATGTCGCTATTATTATGAACTGCAATGTGTCAATTTTATACCAAGCCGCTTATTTTAGTCGCTTAATTTGATTGATCAATCTAAGTGGCTACAGTAAGTCGTTTAAACTAGTCAGTACTTGCCTTTAACAGTTGCTGAGTATAAATATGTTGTGGGTGATTAAAGAGATCTTCGGTACGTCCAGATTCTACGCAAGTGCCTTGTTTTAACACCATAATATGCTGACACAGTGCACGTACTACCTTGAGATCATGACTGATAAAGACATAGCTGACTTGCAGTCTTTCTTGGATTTCACGTAATAAACTAACTACTGTTACCTGTGTGGTACTATCGAGCGCAGAAGTAGGCTCATCCAATATAAGTAGACTGGGTTTCATAATAAGTGCGCGCGCCAGTGCCACGCGTTGACGCTGACCACCTGACAGCTCATGCGGATAACGCTGCGCAAATGCTAAAGGCAAATGTACCGTAGCAAGACTATCTAGCACCGCTTGCTGACGGGCAACTTTTTCCACGTCTTGTACCAGCAATCCTTCTTCCACGATTTGCATGACCGTCATACGCGGATTAATACTGGCAAATGGATCTTGAAATACCATCTGTATCTGCGAGCGGAAGTTACGTAGCGCTTTTTTGGACAATGCTGAGATATCTTGATCATTGACCACTATCTGCCCATTCACACCTGCTTGGTTGCTCAGTAGTTGACTAAGCGCCAGTGCAATGGTGGTTTTGCCAGAGCCAGATTCTCCAACGATACCCAATGCCTGACCTTTTTGCAGTGTCATATCGACACCTTTGACCGCATCGAACCAGCGCTTGGTACCACCAAACAGACCTTTTTCAATTGGGAACTTTATATTAAGACGCTTCACTTCTAATACGCTTGATTGTTTATCTGCGTTATCGTCTTTTATGGTTAATGCTTGCCCAAAGTCTTGCTTGATAAGTGTGCGAGTATAATCGGCCTTAGGCTGATCAAATATCGAAGATGTTTTACCCTGTTCAATCGTTTGACCTTGGCTCATAACGATGACCTCATCACTATAGCGCTTGACCAGATTAAGATCATGACTGATTAATATCATCGCCATATTGTGCTTGCGTTTGAGCTCATCTAGTAGCGCCAAAATCTCATGCTGCAAGGTAACATCGAGCGCAGTCGTTGGCTCATCAGCAATTAAAATATCAGGCTGCTGAGCCAATGCCATCGCAATCATTACTCGCTGACGCTGACCGCCTGATAACTCATGTGGGTAACGGTTCAACTTGTCAGCAGGATCTGTAATATTGACATCATTTAGCAAAGCAATGCTGGTTTCTTGCCATTGCTTCTTAGGCACGCCAACTAGACGCAACGATTCAGCGATTTGTTTGGCGACCGTATGCAACGGATTTAGTGCGGTCATTGGTTCTTGAAATACCATACCGATACGCTGTCCACGAATAGCACGTAATGCGGCATTACGCGCCTTATCATTCGCTATGGACAAGGTCGACATGCCTGTTGTACTTGCAAGCCGCACCTCACCAGTAACGGTGAGGCTATCTGGTAACAGCCCTAGTAGCGCAAGACTGGCAATTGACTTGCCAGAGCCTGACTCACCAACGATGGCCAAGGTTTGCCCTTGTCTTAACTCATAAGACAGCGCATCGACCAACTGGATGCCTGTAGTCGTCGTGATAGTTAATCTATCTACAGTTAGCATGAGCTTATCTTGTGCACGATGAAGACTTTCATTTGGCGCATTGCTGTGCTTAGTGGCGACAATATTTTTAGTCATATTAAGAACGCCTCGGATCAAATGCATCACGCAGCGCTTCGCCGACGAAGATGAGCAATGACAAAATAAAGGTCAAACTAAAGAATCCTGACAAGGCAAGCCATGGTGCATCAAGGTTGTTCTTCCCTTGTACCATTAGCTCACCAAGAGACGGCGAACCAGGTGGCAATCCATATCCCAAGAAATCCAGCGCAGTCAAAGCGATAATATTGGCCGTTAGAATAAATGGCAACTGCGACAAACTAGAAGCTAACGCATTGGGTAAGATATGTCTGAGCATGATTTGGCTGTCCGAAACACCTAAATTGCGTGCAGCTCGCACATAGTCAAAGTTACGGGCTCGCAAAAACTCTGCCCGTACCAAACCAACCAAACCCATCCAACCGAACAACAGCATCATGGCAAACAGCATAATAATGCTGGGACTAAACAGACTGACCAAAATAATAATCATAAACAGCTGAGGCATACCGCCCCATACTTCCATAAATCGCTGCCCTGCCAGATCTACCCAGCCGCCATAATAGCCTTGTACCGCACCGACGATAATCCCAATCAGTGCGCCTGCAAGGGTCAAGGCCAGACCAAACAGTAACGACACTCGCATTCCATAAAGTATCCGTGCCAGCACATCACGCCCCATATCATCAGTGCCAAGCCAGTTCTGGGCATTGGGCGCTGCTGGATAAGGTAGACCAAGCTCGACATTCGGTGTCTGGTCGGCAAACGGAATAAGCGGCATTAGATAAAAACCTTGCTCATCAATCAGCGACTGCACTGCAGGGTCTTTATAATTGGTTTCGGTCTCAAATACACCGCCAAACGTCGTTTCAGGATAAGCTTTTAATACTGGAAAGTAATAATCGCCTTGATATTGAACCAGTAAAGGTTTGTCATTGGCAATGACATTAGCCGCCATGCAGATGACAAATATCACTGCGAAAACAAACAGCGATATCACTCCAAGTCGATTTTGGCGAAAGCGATTTAAACGCGCTTGCCATATAGGGTTCAATCGTTGCTTTTTTGTGGTAGATAGCTGCTCAAGCATTGGCGCTTTATCTGGTTCGCTATTAATAGGACTGCTCTTTGATGAAGGTTGATTATTTGACATTAGCGCCCCTCAAAATCAATACGAGGATCGATTAAGTGATAGCTCAAATCACTGATTAATTGCAGTAGCAGCCCCACTAAGGTAAAGATAAATAGTGTGCCAAATATCACTGGATAATCACGTTGTTGAATGGCTTCAAAACCTAGCAAACCGAGGCCATCAAGTTTAAAAATAATTTCAATCAAGAAGTTACCCGCAAAGAAGATACCAACGATAGCGGCTGGAATACCTGCAATGATAATCAACATTGCATTGCGAAACACATGTCCGTATAGTACTTGACGCTCACCTAAGCCTTTAGCACGAGCAGTGAGTACATACTGTTTGCCCAGCTCCTCTAAAAAGCTGAATTTGGTCAGATAGGTCAAACCTGCAAAACCGCCTACAGTACTTGCCAGCAGCGGTAACGCCAAATGCCAAAAATAATCTTTTACTTTACCAAGCGCGCTTAGCTGATCAAAATTTTCGGACGTCAGTCCCTGTAATGGAAAGATATTCCAATAGCTGCCACCTGCAAAGAAAACCAGTAAAATCACTGCGAAGACAAACACAGGTATTGCATGTCCGATCGCTAGCAGCATAGCAGTGGCTTTATCAATGCCTGAGCCATGATGCATCGCTTTATAGACGCCTAGCGGAATAGCGATCATATAGATGAGCAACGTACTCCACAGCCCAAGCGATATCGAGACTGGCAGCTTCTCTATGATAAGATCGGTCACCGACTGCCCTTTAAAAAACGACTCACCAAAATCTAGCTGAGCGTAGTTCTTTAGCATGAGCCAAAATCGCTCTGGAGCGGATTTATCAAAGCCATATTGAGCATTGATCGCAGCGACCATCTCCTCAGAGAGACCACGCGTGCCTTGATAAGTACTGTCGTTGCCACCTGCACTGCCCGCACCAATATTACCGCCAAGCGCATTATCTTTTGCGCCCTGCTCAATAAGTGCCAGCTGCTGCTCAACAGGCCCGCCCGGTGCCGCCTGTACGATCACAAAATTGGCAAGCAATATCAAAAATAGTGTCGGCAATATCAGTAGTAGTCTTTTTAAGATATAACGACCCATAATGGCGACTTCCTAAATAAAGAGAGATAGCAATGACGTTCAGCAGCGAATTGTGGTGTATTAAATAGGTGCTTAAAAGCAAACTATTTGTTAAAAACTTACTTTAAAAGTTGTTTTTCAGCTCACGTAACGCTGCAAATACCGTTAACGACTTCTCATCATCGATAGGCATTTTGGATTTAACTCCTGCGATTACACTCGGCTCTTGTGTACGTAAAAACACATTTACCGTGCGCTCATGCTCTAGTGTCACTGGTAGCGTTGCCATGCCTTGTTCAGTTTGTACCTCTGCTCGTGCTAAGGCTTGCTGCATCGATTCATTGTCAGGTTCAATAGATAGACCAAAACGTAGGTTACTGGCCGTATATTCATGCGCCGGATACAGTAGCGCCTCATGAGGCAAGCCGTTCAAACGCTTAAAGCTCTCATGCAGTTGCTCAATCGTACCAGTAAACACACGTCCACAACCTGCACTAAACAACGTATCACCGCAGAAACAATGCTTTTGCCCATCGATATCCAAAATATAGGCCATATGGCTAGCGGTATGCCCTGATACATCCCAGACTTGCGCAGAGCAGCCCCATGCGCTCACCGTGCTACCGTCTTTGATAGTTTGATCTTCATCGACGCCATGCTCACTATGCGCAACCAGATGAGTCATCGGATACGATTCCTGCAACTCTGCGACGCCGCCGATATGATCATGATGATGGTGAGTCGTCCAAATCGATGTTAGTTCGAACTCATGCGTCTCTAGATAATCAATGACCGGCTGGGCTTGACCTGGATCAATGACAATCGCCTGCTTATTATTTTCATTAATCAATGTCCAGATATAGTTATCGCTAAATGCTTTGATTGGGTGAATACGAATACTCATATTAAATCCTTACCGGTAGTTATTTTTGTTACGTGTTATTTTAAATTATTTAATTTAACTGTTATTTGATAGCAATAGCATATATTTAATAAAACAACATATAGGCTCAGCTGTCCGTTGTTATCGGGTCAAGCTTTATAGTAAATACTGTTTATTGTTTTAAATATTTATTGATACGCCCTTCTGCCTCTTTATCCACCCACCAGTAATCGATACCAACAGCATTGGTCGGTAGTTTTTCAGTATGGCGATACTGATCCCAATAGGCGACATTGGTGCCAGATTTTCCGTATAGCGGTACGACATAATGCCCTGCGCGCAACAACCGATCTAGCACCTGCGTATACAGTACAATTTCGTCACGATTTTTAGCATTACCAAGGGCAGCAACGACTTTATCGACAGCTGCATTCTTGATACCAGCACTGTTATGATTACCCGGCTCGTCAGCAGCAGCGCTACCCCAAAATGCCGCTTGCTCAGCACCAGGAGATAGACTTTGGGCAAACACGTCCACGACCATATCATAATCAAAACGGCGCATACGCTCATAATATTGCGGCCCATCGACTTGACGCAAAGTAGCATCAAATCCCAAGCGTTTTAGATTGAGAATATAAGGTAACAATACACGGCCCATGGTCTCGCCTGTCATCAAAATCTCAATCTGAGCAAGCGATCCATCAGGTTGATATAATTTCATATCCTCGTAATAAAACCCAGCCTCTAACAACAGCTTACGCGCCTCTAATAGCCCTTGACGATTAAAACCATTACCATCGCTGGTGGGTAGCTGCCATTCTGCTAATGTTGCTTTGCGCTGAATCGGTTCGAGCTCAGACAATAACGGTGTCAATACCTGCATCTCTGCATCAGATGGCGTACCCTTTGCTGCAAGCTCTGAGCCATGGAAGAAGCTCTGCAAACGCTCGTACTGCCCATGAAATAGGGTTTTATTCATCCATTCAAAATCATAAGCAGCTGTCAGTGCTTGGCGAACTTTAATATCTTGAAAGATTGGGCGACGCAAATTCATCACCAACGCTTGCATCGGTACTGGATTTTGACTGGTTATCGTCTCTTTTTGGATAAGCCCTGCTTTTACGGCAGGGAAATTATACCCAGTTACCCAGTTCGATGCTTTATTTTCGGGGCGAAAACGGTATTGACCAGATTTAAAACCCTCAAAGGCAATCTCATCACTTTGATAATAAACAAACTTGATCATATCAAAGTTGTAGCGGCCACGATTGACCATCAAATCACGACCCCAATAATTGGGATCACGTATATAACTTACCGAACGCCCAGCATCGACGCGTCCCAACTTATAAGGACCACTACCCATCAATGGTGACAGACTGATTTTCTCAAAATCGGCATCAATGGAAGACTTGGCAAATATAGGGAACTGGCCAACAGTCAGTAAAATCTCTTTGTTTTCAGCAGAGGCAAAGACAAACTTTACTTGTTGATCATTAATAATTTGAATGTCTTTGATATCGCTAAGATAACTGCGAATATACATGGGGCCTTTGTTCAATATCGCCTCAAAAGTCGCTTTTACATCGCGACTGGTCACACCCGACCCATCCCAAAAACGAGCATTAGGATTGAGATGATAGATAATCCAGCTGGTATCATCTGGATCATATGTCACTTTACTTGCCAGCTGTGGATACATGGTAAATGCTTCATTTAATGAGCCAGTCATCAAAGTATCATACAGATAGTCTGTGCCAATCATCGCGACGCCTGTGGTCATCCATTTATTGGCGCTATTAAACGTACCGCGAGCATCTAGAGAGAGCGTGCCCCCTGATGGCGCTTTTGGATTGGCATAGGGCATGTATGGCGCGCTGATATACTCAGTAGAGCTATTGTGACCAAGCGCGGTCGTCGTGATAGGTGCAGCGATACTGCTCGGTATCAAACTGACGGTGATGGTTAGCAATACAGCTTTTAACAGGGCGTTTTTTATTATCATGACGTTATAATAAACCTCTATGCTAACCAATATAAATATCAAAACGTAAAGCCTGACAGCAAAACAGCGTTATAGCAAAATTTTATCATAACAAACTTAGGTTTTTTCACCTAATGGTTTGCCGTGCCCATCGTTTAATGAAAATGCTTAATTTGTCATTCGCATTCCGTATCAGCGTGATGGATACTCACAACTACATATTTATGAATCGTCGTATAAAAAAGGCGCAACCGTCAGCAGTTGCGCCTTTTTTTGATGTGCGTACCAAAAAGTCAGTCGCGATGAGCGGTCTTAACCATGCTTGTTTTCAAACGCAATCATAAAATCAACCAATTGCTGTACCCACTCAAGCGGTACGGCATTGTAGATACTGGCGCGCATACCACCTACGTCACGATGCCCTTTTAAATTGAGCAATCCGGCCTTTTCTGACTCTTCTAAGAACACCTTGTCCAAACTGCTGTCAGCTAAGGTAAACGGTACATTCATGATAGAACGGTACTCAGAGGCGACTGGGTTGTTATAAAAATGACTGTCATCAATCGTTTTATAGAGTAGATCTGCTTTTTTCTGATTGATTTTACCGATAGCAGCCACACCGCCCTGCTCTTCCAACCAATCAAACACTAGCCCTGCTAAGTACCAAGAGTACGTCGCTGGCGTGTTAGACATAGACTCTTTATCAGCTTGATGCTCATAGTTCAGCAGCATAGGACACCATTCGCTAGCTTGCCCCATCAAATCCTCACGGATAATGACAATGACCAGACCTGCAGGACCAATATTTTTCTGTGCGCCCGCGTAGATCATGCCAAATTTAGACACGTCTATCGGCTGTGACAAGATACAAGATGACATATCAGCAATGATTGGCGCATCTACTTGTGGTGGCTCAAATATCTGTAGACCATGAATTGTTTCATTGGCACAGTAATGAAAATAAGCGGCGTCTTCACTGATATTCCAATCGCTTTGCGCTGGTACGTCAGTAAAGTTATTCTCTTTACCAGTTGCAACTAGGTTAATCTCGCCCAAACCCAACGCTTCATAGCGCTTGGCTTCTTTGATCGCTTTGCCTGACCATGCGCCTGTCGTCAAATAGTCACCGCGTCCACCATTTAACAGGTTCAATGGAATCGCAGAAAACTGCAAACTTGCGCCACCTTGCAAAAACAGCACTTTATAGTTATCTGGTATTTCCATAAGCGTGCGTAGCTTAGCTTCTGCTTTGTCAGTAATGGCCATATACTCTTTACTACGATGGCTGACTTCCATGACCGATAGGCCGCGACCTTGCCAATCAAGCAGTTCGCTCTGCGCGCGCTCTAATACGGCTGTTGGCATAGTAGCAGGACCAGCACAAAAATTTGGCAGGCGATGCGGTGTGGCAGTTGCTGTAGACGTTGGGGTTGTAGGCATAATCACAGTCCTAGGTATGATGAAATAAAAGGATGTTTTTTATTTCAGTTTGTTGATAAAGGCATTGGTATTGATGTTAGTTTTTATACAACTCAATGAGATATCTGCTCCCATAGCTGACGTTTAGCATCACTGTCTGCGAGCATTTCTTCTAATTTCGGCACAGTGGTCAGATTGGGATGTTGGAGGCCGTTAGGCAGCGCTGTCAGTGCAGCAACTTTTATCTCTTCACTCCGGCCAATTCGAAAGATATATCCTGCAAGACTGGCATTGGCAAGCTCAGCAGTATCCATACCGTCGCAAATCGGAAAGGAGGTGGTCTCACAAGTGATTGATAGCGCTTGAGTGATGTTTTGCCATAGTTTTTGACTGTCACTATTTAGCGCTTTGATATCAACCAATATTACCCAGTCACCATAGCGCCCACCTTTCAGGTCAAATGGTGCTACTTTTTTTAAGCTATCATCATTTATGTTGTCATCGTTATTACTTTGTGGAAAATTACTCTGCGCAAATTGAGGTTGCTCAATTTGCGCATTAGTCGAGGTTACAGCAGTTTGGTTCGATGCAGTACTTAGGATGTCATGATAGTTAGATCCAGCACTTGAGCTAACAGCATCTGAACTAGCAGCACTTGAACTAACAGTATTCGAATCAACGGAATCAAAGCTATAAGTAACAGGGCTTTGCTCGCTAGCCGTCTGCTCAGTGGTAGCTTGCAAATCAGTATCATACTCATCGGCAACATAGCCGTTAGCATTGTAATCATTGATATCATAACCATCAGACGGTTGATCAACTGTACCTACAATTCTAGCGCTCGCTACCTCATTGTTATTAGACTCAATGTCAGTAGCGTCAATATGTGACTGCTCAACCGAAGCTGTCGCAATGTCAGCTATATTGATGGCTTCTGACTCAGGTTGTACCCACTGATTGATACCCATCATCGCTAGAATTTGGCGTTGCTGCACACGGCGCTGTAATACAGTTAGTGGGTCTTGGGTATCACTCATTCGACTCTACTATCCTACTCATTTTGTTTATATCATTTATAGATATGTTTATTATTTTGGCAGCTCTCATTAAGCATGGGTCGTACTATCAATTAAGTACTAAATACCATACCCATCAAAACAGCTGTCGAATACCGAGCCAACGCTCTGATATTGACAACAAACAATCGTATTCATCTTGGCTGATTATCGTATCGTGTAACATCACCGTATGCAACGTACTTAGCCATTGTCGATACTCATTATGAGTCGGCTGGCTCATCTCTCTTTCATTATAATCTATTTGGCTACCGTCCTGTTGCTTCTCTCGATAATTATCAGCATTCTGAGCACCTACCACGCGCTTGAGAGTGTGATTGGCAGAGACAGTAACCGCAGAAATAATCGCCAATAACTGAATGCTATTCAAGTGCTGTGCGGTCAATAATAACCACTGCAAATTGACATCGCTTACTGTCACAAGATCAATATCAATCAAGCGCGCATGCCGTCTCAAATCTACAATATAATGCGCCACACTGTCAGTACCCTCACTCAATAACGATCGATCATACATTGAGATCATCTGGCCTTTGGCATCTTTTGATAGTCGATAAGCCAATAAGACAACAACTGATACTTCTGATTTACTAAGTCCTGTAAACACCTGACTTGAAGGATCTAGTTGCGCCCTTACGTCTTCCATACCAGTCTTCAGTATTTGCGGCCATAGAGACTGCGCGTCTGTATCTTGTAAAACTTTAGACAATATCGGTAGTAACTGCTGCAAATATAGCGCTTGCCATAATGATAATATTGGCGATTTTTGATTTGCTAAAGCTAATGGGTTATTCAGAGCCATAGCATTGGAGTTATCACTAGATATATTTTGATCTGACGAATCAGAAGCTAAGCTTTTGGTTAAGTCAGATGTCAGCTGTTGGTTAAATAACTCAAATATGCCCTGCTGATAACGCAACAACATCGTACGGCATTTCTCTTGTTTTTTATAGTACTGATGACTGTCGTGACTATGATCGTCTTTACTTTTGAGCTTCAGATCTTCGATACATAGTTCAGATAAATTCTTTTGATGCAATTGATTTAAGGCGAGCTCAATCAAAGCGCTGTCTAAACGCCTGTCCAAACTGGCTACTACTGTCACCAGCTTAGTATCTATCTTATGTGGCAATACTTGCTCATAGGAAGTCGAGTCAGTCGCAACAAAGAGCCCGTCATTCCAAATATCATTCAAACTATACATGACAGTCGTTGATAATGGTTGATGCTGATGACAAAGCAAGACAGCTTCGACTAATGCTAGCGCACCTAAAGGATGATGACTATGATTGAGTATATACTGAGGTAGTGATACCTTTTTAATATCATTAAATCCAATTAATGTGTTTTCTGGTAGGTCAGCGTCAGGTTTGGACTGCCACGGTTTTAATAGCTGGTGAACGCCAACGTCTTTGGCCTGTACTTGAAGCCTCCCATCGACCACGACATCAGCTTCTACGGCAAACTCTAAACCGTCATCAATCTCTGATTCGCCATTATCTTTATTACGATTTTCGCTTATAGACTCAGCAAGAACTTTTCCATCACTTATCTGTTTAGTGTCACCTGTATTAATCGTTGCAGCTGTTTGAGATCCAAGTAACGACGACTGCTGCAAGTTTTTGTCTGGTAAATCTTCACTTAGGCTATTTTCTTTTGTTGCTCCCCAATCACCTAAGCGTCGTTGCCTATATATTTCTTTGACCTTTTGCTGATTTATTCGCTTTTCTTTGGCGACTTGTACCGCGAATTGATGATAAGCATCCGCATTAATAGCGCTCATACGCTCAGTCAAGCTTGGATGGGTGGCAAACCACGATACATCACCCAAGTCTGCACCACTACTAGCAAAGAAAAAATGGCTGAGTCCATTGATATCGGCGATACCAGACAAACGCGAGCCGAGCGAGTCTTGATGAATGGCTTTTAAGGTTTCGATAATCGCAGGTGTACGTGTCAATTGAACACTGGTGGCATCAGCAAGTAGCTCACGCTCACGATTAAAACTGTGCTTAATCAACTGCGCGCTTGCCATACTAGAGAAGCTTAAACCATGCAGTAGCAATGTCCAGACACTACGCGGGGCTTGACGATCTATTATAGGTGGCGTTTGCACCCATTTAGACTGACGCTTGGCTGAGGACTGCTGTTGTTGTGATTGCTGCTGCCAGTAGGCGACCCATTCACTGTGCGTGGTAAAATTCGCTGTTTGCGCTTCTGTGTTACGTGCCAATTTATCAACCTGTCTCTGTGATAAAGATTTTTGGGAGAGGCTATCGCTATCAAAGTGACTATAATTAGAGAGACGATTAGAGATATGATTGGAGATTGGGTCACTCCAGTCATACAGTATCTGCAAGCCTGCCAATACCACCATCAGCTGTAGATTGAACGTAGCATCGCCGTGCAATATATGACCATATTCATGACCAATGAGTCCGTATAGCGCCTCATCAGACAGTTTATCTAACGCACCTTGAGTAACGACGAGTACCATATCTGAGCTATGGCGACCAGCGACGAAACCGTTGATACCCTGCTCGTCAGGTAGCACGTACAAAATAGGGGTTTGCAAACCTGCCGCAATGGCCAGTTGTTGAGCGATTTCATAGTAGCGACGATAAACGGGCGGAAAATCGCGCTCGTCACGTACTGCTATATGACGTGAACTATAGCGAACCTTTTCTTCAGCTTCGTGTTGATGAGCGACTCCTTGACTGTGCTCCCATGCTTCTTGGCTGTTATCAATGAATAGCCTAACCGCCCCTACTCGCTGAGCAATAGCGCGGCCACCTGCTCGCAGGCGTCGATACTCTAAAAAACTACCACCAACGAAACTGCCTAACGTCAAGACAATGACCAGAACCAATACCCAGTAGTATATACCGCCTGTAAATACTGTCAGCAGTATAGACATGACAGCCAGTCCCACTGCCATATGAGCAAGTACAATCAGGAAAAACAGTCCATAAAGTAATAGACTGCGCCGCGTACGTATCCGCTGTTCACCAAAAAAATCCATCAGATTAGGCTGCCTAGAGTTCGCCAAAATTATCTAAACCTTAGCCCATATTGACAATCGGTGCCTGAGCAATCGCTTCTCTGTCTTCGAATACCAACGGACTGAGTGGACGAAAGCCAAACGTCGTACTAACGAGGTTATTAGGAAAGACTTCGCGATCATTATTATAAAACATCACGCTGTCATTATAATGTTGACGCGCAAACCCGATGCGATTTTCCGTATTGGTTAGTTCGTCCATGAGCTCTTTGATCATACTATCGGCTTTTAGCTCTGGGTAGGCTTCGACGACAGCAGAGAACTGACTCAACGCTTTAGACAACATACCTTCTGCTTTTGCAAACAGTGCCATATGCTCTAGCGAGTCTGGCTGATGCTTATTAGAGTCTTGTAGATCTTGAGCATGATTACGCGCGCTAATGACGCGAGTGAGTGTTTCTTCTTCATGACTCAAATAACGCTTGGCAGTTTCGACCAAGTTTGGAATCAGATCATGACGACGCTTTAGTTGCACATCTATTTGAGCAAAGCCGTTCTTTGCTTGGTTACGTGCGCGTACCAATCTATTAAAAATGGATACCCCAAATACGACCACCAACACCAAAAATGCAATGAATAGCCAAACAAACATCTTCATAATCAAACTCCAAGGTGTCTAGAATGTTAATAAAAAGTTAATACATTGTATTTTAACTCATATTAATCAATAAAACCTTAGAACTAGATAAGAACTACAAAGGAAATCGAACAGGAAATTAAATTGGAAACTCCATAAGCAAATAGATAACGATCAGACGAAATTTTGACCAAAAAAAAGCCCTTTACAATGAAGGGCTTCATACATCACAAATAGGTTTTTTGTACTTTATTGATATAATTATCAAATTTTAGGCAAAAAAAAGCGACTCCAAAAGCACATCCTCGGCACACACTATAACTATTACCGTTGCTACCTTCCGGTCCTGGCGGGATTCATAGAACAATGTTGCGAGGCTACCAATGGAGCCACCAGTCGCAAATTATACAAGAAATTTTTAATTTTACAACCCCTATCTTAAAACTGTTTGCTTTAGACCCTAAATAGTACTGTCATTTAGTTCATTAGCTTATGTCAGCAATATATGAGCATAAATTATATCAGCAACTTAGGTCACAAAATTCTCACAGCAACTTATATGAATTTTGCTATTTTAGTGAATGAAGTTGTACCCATGTCGATTTCTAGAGAACAATAGGGACAACTTTTCATGTATAAATGAGCATTGATAATTGTCATTTATATATTATTAGAATCAACTTAGGAGATAATAATGAAAAATACTTTATTGAATAAAGCAGCACTAGCTTCTGGTACGGTTTGTCTCATGACAGCGATGATGGGTAGCGCCCATGCAGAGCCAACAGGCTATGATCAACTGACGTTTCAGACAGAAATAAAAGAAGAGATTCAGAACGACGAAGTACGCGCCAGCTTGTACAAAAAAGCACAAGCAACTGACTCTAAGACCCTAGCCACAATGCTCAATACGTCAGTCAACAATGCCATGAAAATCGCTAAGCGCTACCCTAGCGTGACCGTGAGCACAGGGCAACAGCGCACCTATCCACGCTACGACAAAAACGATAAAATCATCGGCTGGACAGGTCAAGCAAACATAGACTTAAAAAGTACAGACTTTTCAGCAACTAGCCAACTAATTGCCGATTTGCAAGAAACCTTAGTGATGGACAATCTTAACTTTGGTGTATCAGATACCAAAAAAGATGCGCTAGAGCAAAAGCTAATGACCGAAGCCTCTCGCGCTTTTCAGCAGCAAGCTAAGAGCCTTACCCGCGCTTGGGATGCTCGTGGCTACCGCGTCGTCAATGTTAACCTAAACACAGGTAGCAACTATCCACGTCCAATGTATAGCGCTATGAGCATGAAATCAGGAATGGCAGACGAGTCAGTACCAAGCCAAAGCTTTGAGTCTGGTAATAGCACTATTTCTGTGACTGCTAACGGTACCATCGAGTTAACTAAATAAGACAGCTTATAGTTAAAATAAAATAAGTGATTTACATTAAAAAAGGCAAGCATCGTTAACGGTGCTTGCCTTTTTATTTTGCTAGCGATATCTATTCATTACATTCAATCATTATTGAGACCATTATTGTGACTGAGCAACTTCCTGTTGGCGCAGCTTTAGCATCAATTTTTGATACCAAGCTAGCTTTTGATAAGCCAACAGCTGCTCTGCCTTTCTTTTGTTGTCTTGCAATGTGGTCGTGTTTTGAATCACGTATACGGTACGTGTGATTTGCTCAAGTGTTTGGCCAGTTTCGCTTTGTATAACAGCCTTGATTGTATGAGCACCTGGCAAAACATCAACAGTAGCAATAGATGCGCTTAAACCTTGTGCAACCTCTTTGTCATCAAAATAAATACGGGCACTATCCCCTACCTGTAACGCAGGCCGAATCTGTACATTAACATCGATATTCTGTACCGGACGACGATAAGCTCTTTCTTCGCTAGGTTCAGCAATCGTTAATTGATAGCTTACTGGTGCTTTCACTGTCGCAGTCGTCGTAGCAGTGGCAGGTGCATTTAGTGTTTGTGTCGCCGCAACTGGTTGAGTGATGACATCAGAACCATTTGTTGCACTGCTACTCGCTGTATTAGCAACTCCTGAGCTATTCGTCTCATTACCTGTTGTGATGGCTATTTGACTGATTTGTTTGCCAGTTTGCTGCTCATAACTCTGCGGACGATCGGTAAAGGTCACTTGACCGGTTTGCTCGTCAATAACTTTATAGATAGGTGCAGCATGTGTAAGCGGCATACAAAGACTGGTAGCAATGGTCAGAAGTCCTACCTTTACACTGCTTTTCAAAAAAGAAGGTTTTGATAATAATGCCATAGTCAGTCAGCCTAATTGATGTCTATTACTAAAAATTGAGTATCTATCATTATGCGATACTTTTGCAGTGAAATCAGTAGTCCTCGATATGAATTCAGTAGTAATGTTAAAGAAAAACGCTTCATAACGATTTTACCTCTATAAAAAGACATAAAAAAACCAGCTAAGAATAACTTAGCTGGTTTTTATGACTCAAAATAAATGAGTGTTTTAGCGACTAATTAGCAGCTGTAGTACATGTCAAATTCGACAGGGTGTACAGTTACGTTCAAACGTTGTACTTCTTCTTCTTTCAAAGCAATAAACGCTTCTAGCATGTCTTCAGTGAAGACATCACCTTTTAATAAGAAGTCATGATCGTCACGCAGTGCTTGTAGTGCAACGTCTAAGCTCTCTGCAACCGTTGGGATTTGTGCTTCTTCTTCTGGTGGCAAGTCATACAAGTTTTTGTCCGCAGCTTCGCCTGGATGCATTTTGTTTTGGATACCGTCAAGGCCGGCCATCAACAATGCAGCAAACGCTAGGTATGGGTTAGCCGTTGGATCAGGGAAACGTGCTTCTACACGTACCGCTTTCGGACTGCTTACGTGTGGAATACGGATAGATGCTGAACGGTTAGATGCTGAATAAGCAAGTTTGATAGGCGCTTCATAATGTGGTACTAGGCGCTTATAGCTGTTCGTTGATGGGTTAGTAATCGCGTTCAACGCACGAGCATGCTTGATAATACCGCCAATGAAATACAATGCTGTTTCAGACAGACCAGCATACTCATCACCAGAGAATGTGTTTACACCGTCTTTTGAGATTGACATATGTACGTGCATACCTGAACCGTTATCACCAACGATTGGCTTAGGCATAAAGGTCGCTGTTTTGCCAAACTGATGCGCAACGTTATGAACAACATATTTCAATTGCTGAACTTCATCCGCTTTACGTACCATCGTGTTGAATGCAACACCGATTTCAGACTGGCAAGAAGCCACTTCATGGTGATGAACTTCAACCGAACCTTCACCAACGATTTCTTCTATGCGTTCACACATAACAGCACGCATGTCATGTGAGCTATCGATCGGTGGTACTGGGAAATAGCCGCCTTTCACACGTGGGCGATGCGCCATGTTGCCCCACTCGTAAGTCTCGTTAGTCGACCATGCTGCTTCTTCAGCCGTGATCTTATGACTAACGCCAGACATATCGACTGACCATTTAACATCGTCAAATACAAAGAATTCAGGCTCTGGACCGAAATAAGCAGTATCACCGATACCAGTAGACTTTAAATACTCTTCAGCGCGACGTGCGATAGAACGTGGGTCACGGTCATAACCTTGTAGCGTTGATGGCTCGATGATATCGCAAGTCACTACCACAGTCACCGCGTCAAAGAACGGGTCAACAAAAGCAGTTTCTGGATCAGGACGCAAGATCATATCTGACGCTTCGATACCTTTCCAACCAGCGATTGATGAGCCATCAAACATTTTGCCGTCTTCCATGACATCTTCATCAACGGTATGCGCTGGGAAGCTGATGTGCTGCTCTTTGCCGCGTGTATCAGTAAAGCGAAAATCAACCCATTTAGCATTAGAGGATTGGATAAGATCTAATAGTTTATTCGACATGAATAGTCTCCGTTGTGTTGATCACGTAATTGCGATTTAAAATTATTAATATGATGTTCTTGTCCAAGAATGTCAGATGTGCTCTCAATACTAAAACAGCGCATTCGATATTATGCTTATTATCAGCACTATTTTGCGTATTAGTCAAGATGCTCATCTAAAGCGTTTACTTAATCAGACCAATATTTGTGCACATGGTCTAACATACGCCAATTCAATCCTAACGACATTCTAGCAATATACAACTCATAATGCTGAACTCTTCGGGCTCTTGTTAATAATTATTTTTAGACCAATTTCTTGGCTTTAAAAATAATTATAACAGCAATAATGCAAAGGCTATGCCAATGTATTGCCACTCTGATAACAGATATAGTTATAGATAGATTTAATTATCAATATTTACAGTGATTTATACGATTAATATCGTTATATATTCATTAATTCCCATCAAATTAATTTTTAGAATAGCACTTAATTAGAGCACCAGTTGAGAACCAAAGGCACTTAATTGGTGCAAATACAAATATATTTATTATTGAAATGCTATTTTATAGTGCAATGTTAATAGCTGAATGTATAACATTGTCTCTGACTACATTATTTTATGCGTCAAAAAAATAATAAAAAATATGTTTTTACTTGGTGCTTACTTAGATAGCCCGTACCCTACATTTGATAGAAAACAAAATAGTGGTAAGATAACCGCGCGCAATAACCTCCTCTGTTATAGTCAGAGCTGCTTGTGTTCGGCAATCAAGTGACTCGATAACAGTGAGAACAAATTTCATGTTAAAAATATAATAAAACTGATAAGTTGAAGCCTTAATGATTTTGATGATCGATAATTACGATAGCTTTACGTACAATATCGTACAGTACTTCGGTGAGCTAAAGCAGGACATCACTGTCTGGCGTAATGATCAGGTCAGCATTGAGCAGATTAAAACCCTTGCACCTGATGTGATTGTGATTGGCCCAGGTCCGTGCGATCCTGACCGTGCAGGTATTTCGCTGCAAGCCATTGAGACATTTAAAGGAATTATTCCTATACTGGGTATTTGCTTGGGTCATCAAGCTATCGGTCAAGCCTTTGGCGGTCAAGTGGTCAAAGCTGGCGAAGTCATGCATGGCCGCTTATCCGCTATCTATCACAACGAGCAAGGTGTATTTGCTAGATTACCCAACCCGTCACAGGTTACGCGCTATCATTCACTCGTCATTGATAAGACAAGCTTGCCAGACTGCCTTGAACTCACCGCATGGACACAGAATGCTGATGGTAGTATTGAGGAAATCATGGGTATTCGCCATAAGGAGCTGGCTGTAGAAGGCGTCCAGTTCCATCCTGAGTCGATATTGAGCGAAGCAGGTTATCAATTGCTCAATAACTTTTTACAGACTCATGGCTTGTCTACTCTAACATCCGATGAGCTACCACAAGTTGGCTAGATTTGACTAAAAGCACGTCGGTAAAAAATACCGCTTTCATAAACCCATGCCAAATTTCACACAGATGCATATAAAAAATAATAGTAAGTGAGACTACAATGAGTACGACAAAAATAGAAGAAACGCATACGCCAGAGAGTATTGCAGAATTGTCTGATGAGCAAACACATCAACTGTTAACCACAGCTTTGGGTAGAATATTTCAACACATCGATTTAACCTTTGATGAGATGTATCAAGTGATGCTCATCATCATGCAAGGTAGATGTAGCGACGCTATGATGGGCGCTATCTTGACGGGATTACGTATGAAGGGCGAATCCATCGACGAGATTACTGCATCTGCCAGTGCCATGCGTGCACTAGCCGCCAATATTGAACCAAAGAACTGTGATTACTTGGTAGATATCGTTGGTACTGGCGGTGATGGTGCTAATCTGTTCAATGTCTCGACTGCATCGGCATTGGTTGTTGCGGCAGCTGGTGCACAAGTTGCTAAGCACGGCAATCGCGGCGTCTCAACCAAATCTGGTAGCTCAGACTTACTTGAGCAAGCAGGTATCAGTCTTGCGCTCACGCCAGAGCAAGCAAAAGACTGTATCGAAAACCAAGGTATCGGGTTTTTATTTGCACCCAATCATCACAGCGCCATGAGTTATGCCAACCCTGTACGCCGTGAATTAAAAGCACGTACCATCTTTAATATTTTGGGCCCATTGACCAACCCTGCTGGCACGCCAAACTTAGTCATCGGTGTGTTTACCGCGCAGTTATGTGAGCCGATTGCTAAGGTGATGAAAAACTTAGGCGCACGTCATGTCATGGTAGTAGGCGCAAAAGATGGTCTTGATGAAATCAGTCTTGCGACTTCGACCACAGTCGCTGAGCTAAAAGATGGCGAGATATCAGTCTATGACATGATGCCAGAAGATGCGGGTATCGAGTCACAAACTCTTATTGGCCTCGATGTCGACTCTCCAGCACAAAGCCTTGAGTTGATTCGTGCTGCGCTATCTGGAGCCGACACTCATGACCGTGCCGTACTTAAAGCACGTGACATGATTGCGCTAAATGCAGGTGCCGCGATATATACTGCAGGACTTGCCAGCAACTACCCTAACGGTGTTAGCCGAGCACAAAAAATCATTCAAAATGGCGATGCTTTACTCAAACTTGAGTCTTTGGCCAACTATACCCAGCAGCTAGTCGCTCAAGGTTAACTTATAAGCACTCATCTACTGTCTATAGTCAAAGAAATCTAAAACGGATACAAGGCAGCCAACCATAGATTGTACAAATCGTACATCTAGGAAGGGAAACGCCGTAGCCGCTTAGTAGTTATTAATAGTTTTCTGACTATATTTACATTTAACGATATTCGGATACCAGTATGACCACAACCCATTCAGACATACCGTCAGTGCTACAGCGCATTGTCGCCACCAAAGTAGAAGAAGTAAAAGCCGCTCGCGAAGCATTGTCTCTAGAGGACTTGAAAGCACAGGTCGCAGCTGATGATAAACCGCGTCGAGGTTTTGCCGCGGCATTACGTGCTGCTGGCACTAAAGAAAATGGTATCGGTATCATTGCTGAGATTAAAAAAGCCTCGCCGTCTAAAGGCATTATCAATCATAACTTTACCCCTGCTCTATTTGCGCAGCAGTATGAGCAAGCGGGCGCTAGTTGTCTGTCTGTATTGACCGATCGTGATTACTTTCAGGGCGATGACATCTATCTTATTCAAGCAGCTAATACCTCAAGCTTACCGATATTACGTAAAGACTTTATGATTGATGTCTATCAAATCTATCAATCTTACCTAATGGGCGCTGACTGCATCCTCCTCATTATGGCTTGCCTAGATGATGCGCAAGTACAAGAGCTACATGCACTTAGTATTGAGCTTGGTATGGACGTATTAATAGAAGTGCATACCCAATCTGAGCTTGAGCGTGCGCTACAGTTGCCACGCTCAGAGCACAATATCTACGGTATCAATAACCGTGATTTAAATACCTTCGATGTGGACCTGCAAACCACGCTTGATCTTAAGAATATTTTAAACGACGCACTCGCTACTGATAGCGCTGAACAAAAACCACTTATCGTGACCGAGAGTGGTATTCATAGCAGTGATGATATTCGCCTTATGCTAAGTAATGATATTCAGCACTTTTTAATCGGTGAGCAATTTATGAAAACTGATCATCCTGGACAAGCGTTACAATCCTTACTTGCGGGCGTCGCAGCAGACGGGTAAAGTAACTCAATAATTTATGCTTAAATATATACTAATAGCTTGAACAATGTCTGCGCTATATACATAGTTCAATCAACCATTCATCAATCAACGATACGTTAACTTTTATGTCAAACTCTCTGTTTTCAAAAGAAATGCAAGACCAGCTCAAAGAACTTAAAGGCCAGCTGAGCAAGGGCCGTGATACCAATTCACCTGAAGGTGAGAATCAAAAGCCAACTGAGCCGGTATCGCTACCGACTCAAAAGCAAGTAAAAAAGACAGTCAAGCAGCTAGATAGTGAACATATCGATGACGATAAAGTTCTATTTATGCAAGCCATGCACGGTGTCAATCAGTTAGAAGACAAAAATGTTCGCTCACCTGCCAGCGCAACTAGAGCAGGCAAACCTGATGCAGCGACACTATCAAAACGTGCTGCGGCTCAAGGTAGTGAGGCCAGTGATTTAGGCGCAGGCTTGTCAGATATGCAAGCACTACTGAACCCTGTTGCTGCTGAAGCTTATTTGTCTTATAAGCAGCCAACACTGCAAAATAAAATCTTTGATCAGCTCAAAAAAGGCAAGCTGCGTTGGTATGATGCGGTGGATATCCATGGCTGTACGATAGAAGAAGCACGCGAAGCGATGACTCAACTGTTGAGCCAAGCCAAGCAAAACAACGAAACCATGGTAAAAATCGTCCATGGTAAAGGTAGTGAAGCGATCTTAAAAACTTGTATCAATGGCTGGTTACGTCAATTGCCAGAAGTATTAGCTTTTTGCTCTGCGCCACCAAAAGATGGTGGTAACGGTGCTGTACTAGTACTACTTAAAAAACCTAAAGCAGATGGCGAATAGGTCTATTGTTAGTGATACGGTACTATATAAAAAGGACTGCTTATTTGCAGTCCTTTTTTTATCAATCATTCATAGTTCAGACATGAACTATAACGATGTTTCCTTCAATGAACGCTCTCTTTAATGTACATTCCATTTAATGTGAGCTTCTCACCTTTTATTAATATATAGACTTGAGCACCTTCTAATTAGCAAAGCGAAATCACTATGAATATACAGACTATTGAAAACATTAACGAACTAGAACAGCAGATTGCTGCGCTGATTGCCATTGAACCAAGGTTTGCTCCTGTGCATAAACAGGTTGGCACACCTAATCTTAGGCATAATGCAGGTGGGTTTGAGCAGTTGATGAGAGCGATGGTTGGTCAGCAGTTATCAGTTGCCGCCGCTGCCAGCATTTGGAAACGGTTGGTTGATGCAGAATTGATCACTCCGCAAGCAATACGTGAAGCGACAGATGATACTTTGAAGACGCAAGGATTGTCTAAGCAAAAAACTCGTTATGTACGCTCCTTAGTGGATCATGATATAGACTTTTCAGCATTAGAAACTTTGCCAAATGAAGAAGTCATAACAACCTTGACAGCCGTGACAGGGATTGGACGTTGGACAGCTGAGATGTATTTATTATTTTCGCTAAAACGTGCAGACATACTTGCAGTCGATGATTTGGCCATTAAAGTTGCAGCCATGGAGTTGTTAGGCTTAGCAGAGCGCCCAACACCCAAGCAGCTAAAAGACTTAACTCAGCATTGGTCACCTTATCGTAGTGCTGCCAGTCTACTGCTTTGGTCGTACTACGGTTTATTACGTGATAAAACCGCAGTACCTTTATAACTAATTGAGCAAAAAACATAGCCAGTGTTATTCACTACCATTCGTGAGCAAAAAGTCTCTTTTAAGGCTGATTCCATATAGAAAAGCCAGATTTGTTTTTAGTGTGCTTAAACTTACTTTTTCTTAGCATATGACTTTTATGCTTTAGTGCCTTAAGCGCACCACTTCTGCTGACGGTCGCCATAGAGAATTTGTGGTGACTTGCAACATCATTTTTAGCCTTGTCACTATCTTTACGAATATCAACGCCATCGTCGTTGTAATCTTTCCTGTATACGCTTGTGTTTACTTCCTTGTTATCAGACACTTCATTATTAGCAGAGTTACTACTGTTGTCTGATTCATCTCCTTCTGCTGAGTCATCAGTGCTACTTCCCACATGATGTTCAAGCTCCGTTTGATTAACAATCAACTGCTGAGTCGGCAATGCATGTTCTACTTTATATTTCGCGACTTTCTTTAGTATATCGACAAACAAAGCGTTTTGTTTGTCATAGAACTCAATGATACCAATAGCATTCACATAAGCTTGCAACTGAATAACATAGCAATCTTGACGCAGCTCTAAAATATTGACCTGATTCCATTCTTGATTGGTCAAATCATGCTCTTTTATAAATTCATCCAAGTCATTAACCATTTTGAATATTACGTCAAGATCAGCGGTACGCTTAATATATAAGTAATGGAAAAAACGAAACATATCGCGAGAGGTAAAGTTTTCGATTTGCATCGATGAAAAATCACCGTTTGGTACCGTAACAATCGTCCGCGACAAGGTCCGTACACGCGATGAGCGAATACCAATATCAATAACTGTGCCTTCGTAAGTACCAAACTTACAATAGTCACCGATACGCACAGGTGAATCTGCGACGACGACGACACTACCAACTAAGTTTTCGATCGTCTTTTGCGCACCAAGGGCCAACGCCAAACCACCCACACCCAGTGCGGCAATACCAGTGGTCAAATCAAAACCCAAATTGCCAAAAATAACAATCACTGCAAATATCAGTAATAGCGCTTTGACGACCTTACGCAGCAGTCCCAAAATTGAGACACGCTCAGTATAGTTTTTCTTGTAGCTTAGATTTACCGCTCGAGTAAATATCGCATCGATCACTCGTAATAGTAGCCAAGTCAGCGCCAACCAAGAAGCAATATCCGTAAAGCGATTGACTGGCTCACGCAGGGTCACCGAAACCCCTGCATAAACCATAACCTCGGATAGTATCAATGCCATAATGACCACAGAAAGTGGCAATATTACCTTATTAGGTAACGGCAATGGCGTACCACGCAAATACGGATAAACAATCCTTAATAAGTGGTATAGCAACCATACCGCGACATAAGTAAGTACAAAGCTAGTCACAATCATGGTGAGCGCGGCAACCAAATCAGCTAGCTGATAGCCAAAAAGCTTTTTACCATCTAAAGAATCAACCGTGTAGCGCGATACTAAGGTCGGCTCAGTATTTTCTATCACTTCTGGTACTGAGGTCAACGTATCGCTAGAGAACTGCCAATATTGCTCATTCTGTTTTGAGACCACTCTTTCGAGTAGTAACGGAACACTTCGCTCTCCGATATTAATCACACCGACATTTTCTTGGCTAGGTGGCAGCTGGTCAGTTAGATTACCCTCAGGTGAGTTACTAATCTGTAGATCCGGCTGAAAACGCCCACCTGCATCTAGTGCCTGTTTAAACTGTCGCACAACGGTCGTTGGGTTATCGGACTTTGATAAGTTGAGATAATTACTTGCCAGCAAATAATCATTTTCACCCAGCGCACTGATAAACCCTTGTACCGTATGACGCGGCGTATCTCGGCCAAACGAATCAGGCAATGGCGTACTTACTGTCTCTCCACTACTGTCATTACCCACTCCAAGCGCACCAGCCTCGACAGCATAAGCATTATTTGGCAAGGCAATGCTCAACAGCATAGTCAATAATAACATTGCGACTATAATTGGCATTTTAGTAATAGCAGAGAATAAATTAGGCAAAGGACTGGGAGTCAGATTATGCTTGATAGACAAAACAAACCTCTTAGTTTAAAAATGGCATGATAAATGACAGGTGATGTCCATACTATAGTAACAATTATTTATAACAGCAGTACTTTTGATTACGCAATTTTGTAGCTAACTGTATTGGTATTTGATTTTTTACTCTATGTGCATTTCTAATAATAAGTATTTATTAAGACAGCTTTTTCTTATAAAACTAAGAAGATGCTCATAAAATATTTAGGTAAATTAATTTTTAATAGACTATTTAGCAAGCTAACCTGAATAACATTCAGCCTACCCTGAATAAAAATTAGGTTAAAGTAGTTTATAAAGCAAGTTAATTTGTAGATAATGAGCACAGTTTTGCTTATATACTGTTTTTTGTAACTTTTGACCCCTTTTACGTCATAATAGTTACCTCTCATTTCTGCATTTTTAACTTGATTACTTTGGAATCGACTATGTCTGTATCACGTGCATCTTCACGTACCTATCTTCGTTTAAGTATTTTGAGCGCGCTTGGCTTACTTGCAGTAAATACTGCAATGGCAGCCACTTCTGAAAACGCTTCCATCAACGATAGTAACCTACCACAAGTTGAGCTTGATGAAATTGTCGTGACAGCCACTCGCACACCTACTAAGACAAGTAATGTAATTGCGCAAACACGAGTAATTAATAAAGAAGAGTTACAACGTTATCAAGGTCAAACCGTTTTGGACGTACTCAAACGTCAGCCAGGCATTGCTTTTAAACAAAACGGTGGTCTTGGCGCTTCTTCAAACTTTTATATGCGCGGCTACGATAGCAAACAAGTCCTCGTATTGATTGATGGTATACGTTATAGCTCAGTCAGTGCTGGAGGCGCCGCGTTAAACTTGCTACCTGCTGATCAAATTGATCGAATTGAAGTTCTCTATGGTGCATCAGGTTCTAGCATCTATGGTGCGGATGCGATGGGTGGTGTGATTCAAGTATTCACTAAAGGCAGCAATATAGATCGAAGTAGCATGTCAGTTACCGCAGGTATCGGCTCAAACGATCATTACGTATATGGTGCGAGCGCACAACTTGCCAATACTAATGGTACTACATTAAGCCTTTCAGCCAGTCACAACGAAACAGATGGTATCAATGCGACCCGACCAGATCCCAGTAATCAAAACGACCCTTATAACAAAGACGCTGATGGTTTTGAGAGCGACAGTGTAAGCCTAGCAGTCAATCAGCGTTTTGGCGATACGTTACTGACAGGTGCTAGTATCTTGTATAGTAAATCCACTACTGAATATGACGACGGTATTTTTGAAGACGTTCATGCTGATCAAGAAAACGGCGCAGCGCAAGCTTATGTCGACTGGCAATATATGCCTGATGCCTCTGTTAAGCTCCAATATGGTCACTCTGTTGATAAAAGTGAGTCTTATGCTAAGTATCCGAATGTATTCGATGGTACTCAAGACCAGATTAGCTTAGTTGGTAAAAACAAGCTGCTAGCTGGTGAAGCTGTTTATGGTCTCGAATACCTCACTCAAGACTTAGACAGTACGGCTTACAGTATTGATGACCGTAATGTCAAAAGTGCCTTTGCTGGCTATGTCGTCGCCAATGACCGCTTTGATGCTCAAGCTAACCTACGCTACGATGATGACTCACGCTATGGTGATGAAACCACCTATAATTTGGGCGGTGCGATGCATCTTAGTCCTAATTTTCGTGTTGGTGCGAGCTATGCTAAAGGCTTCCGCGCACCTGTCTTTAATGATTTAAGCCCTGCATATGGTGGCGATCTTAACCTTAACCCTGAGACTAGCGACAACTATGAAGTATTTGCTCAGTACGATAGCACTCGGCACAGCACACGTCTGACAGGTTATCGCAGTGATGTGGATAATTTAATTGCTTACTCTAATTTCAAAGCAAAGAATATCAATAGCGCTAAGATTGAAGGCATATCATTAACCTCTGACTGGGAAATGAACGACTATCTGCTTGGCGGCAGCTATGACTACCAGAAGGCAGAAGACAGTAGTGGCGGAAGTGATGATGGCAACTCTCTTCCCTACCGTCCTGAACACAAGGGCTTGGTATATGTCGGATACCGTCTGCCAAGTTTAGATATACGCGCTGAATATCAGTATGTAGGGGACTATTACAGCAGAATTACCAATACTGACTCTCAATTTGTAGACAACTATGGATTGCTGAACATCAGTGGTAACTACAAACTTACTGATAATTTATCTATGACTGCACGTCTAAATAACATCACTAATGAAGAGTATATAACAGATATTGGCTATAATACTGACGGTATTAACTACTTTACCTCTCTAACCTACAACTGGTACTAATTTTGGCTGAGTAGTATCAAAAAACATTAAAACAAAAAAGGTCATCAGTCGATGGCCTTTTTTATGGCTATAGATTCCTGTTTGAGGTTTTGTTTGTCTAAGGCGTCAGCTATTTATCTCAGTCAATAGGTGACAATTAACCACTCATCTATTACAATAACGACCTCCGAGAGGTGTTGCGCCATAATAGTGATTTACTGCATTAACATTCTATAGTTATGCAATCAAAGGTTATGTTAGGCTCGGTTAACTGTCGAGAGTCCATATTTTTGGTCGCTCACAGCGCAAACAACGGCACCTGCGTTTTTATTCTTTTTATCATTCGTTAACCACTGATAGGAGCATATTATGGACGCAGTGTCTACTACACCATCTGCCCATACGATCGATCCCTCTTTCACTGACTACAAAGTCGCTGACATCAGCCTTGCTGATTACGGCCGCCGTGAAATTACCCTTGCTGAAGCCGAAATGCCTGCCCTAATGGGTTTGCGTCGTCGCTACGAAGCAGACCAGCCGCTTAAAGGCGCGAAAATCGCTGGCTGTATCCACATGACCATTCAGACAGCCGTACTTATCGAGACACTCGTCGCGCTTGGTGCTGAAGTACGCTGGACATCATGTAATATCTTCTCAACTCAAGACCATGCTGCTGCTGCAATTGCTGCTGCTGGTATCTCTGTTTATGCTTGGAAAGGCGAAACAGAAGAAGAGTATGAATGGTGCCTACGTCAGCAAGTCCATGTTGGCGGCGAAGCATCAGGCCAACTTTGGGATGCTAACTTAATCTTGGATGATGGCGGTGATTTGACTGCTTTGATTCACAATGATTATGCAGAGCTTCTTGATAACATCCACGGTATTTCAGAAGAGACCACCACTGGCGTTCATCGCTTGGTTGAGATGCTTGGTAAAGGTACGCTTAAAGTACCAGCCATCAACGTCAACGATGCAGTTACCAAGTCTAAAAACGACAACAAATACGGCTGCCGTCATAGCTTAAACGATGCTATCAAACGCGCTACCGATATGTTCCTTGCTGGTCGCCGCGCTTTAGTTATCGGTTATGGCGATGTAGGTAAAGGCTCTACACAAAGCTTACGTCAAGAAGGCATGATCGTACGTGTTTCAGAAGTTGACCCTATCTGTGCTATGCAGGCATGTATGGACGGTTTTGAAGTATTATCACCATACATCGACGGTGATAACACGGGCGGCGCAGCTAGCATCAACAAGCGCTTGCTTGAAGATACTGATATGATCGTCACCACAACTGGTAACTACCATGTTTGTGATAGACATATGTTAGCAGCCCTTAAACCTGGTGCTGTGGTATGTAACATCGGTCACTTTGATACCGAAATCGATACCCAATTTATGCGTGATAACTGGCGCTGGGTTGAGATTAAGCCACAAGTGCATCAAATCTTCCGCTCAGACGATGAAAACGATTATTTGATTTTGCTTGCTGAAGGTCGCCTAGTAAACCTAGGTAACGCAACTGGTCACCCATCACGCGTGATGGACGGCTCATTTGCCAACCAAGTATTGGCTCAAATGTATCTGTTCGAAGAAAAATTCGCTGACTTGCCAGCTGACCAACGTACTGACAACCTATACGTAAAAGTATTGCCTAAAAAGTTAGACGAAGAAGTAGCCGCTGCGATGGTTGCAGGCTTTAACGGTACGCTAACCAAGCTGACCCAAAAGCAAGCTGAGTATTTGGGTGTGCCAGTTGAAGGTCCATTCAAGCCTGATGCTTATAAATACTAAAAGGAGCCTGACTGTGAGTAAGCCTGCTTTCTCCTTTGAGTTCTTTCCTGCAAAGACCGAGCAAGGTCACGAAAAGCTTCTCAGCACTTATGATGAGCTTAATAAGTTGTCGCCAGCTTATTTTTCGGTAACTTATGGTGCGGGCGGTTCAACCCGTAGCCGCACCTTAGATATCGTACAGGCACTAAGTGCGCGTGGTACCACTGAAATCGCGCCGCACATGTCTTGTATTGGCGATGACAAAAGTGAAATCGCTGAATTGCTCGAGTATTATAAGACTTTAGGTATTAGACGCTTAGTAGCGCTACGCGGCGACTTGCCATCAGGTCAGGTGGGCATGGGTGAGCTACCATTTGCGGTAGATTTGGTAAAGTACATTCGTGAGCATTCAGGTGATCACTTCCATATCGAAGTGGCTTCCTACCCTGAGATGCACCCACAAGCGCGTAGCTTTGAGTTTGATATCGATAATCTGGTAAATAAATACCAAGCTGGTGCCAATGCGTCGATTACCCAGTTTTTCTACAACGCTGACAGCTATCTGTACTTGCGTGATAAGTTAGAGAAACGCGGTATTGATACAGTAGCTCAGCCTTTGGTCGCTGGTATCATGCCAATTACCAATTCAAGCAATCTCTTGCGTTTTGCTGATAGCTGTGGCGCTGATATTCCGCGCTATGTACGTAAACAGCTGACGGATTTTGGTGATGACCGTAAGGCTATTCGTGAGTTTGGCTTTGATGTGGTTTATCGCTTGTGTGAACGCTTGATTGCCGAGGGCGTACCTGCCATGCATTTTTATAGCATGAACAAAGTTGAGCCAAACAAACGCTTGGTAGAAGCATTGGGATTGACTGCTTAAACTTGTAAGCATTCTAGAATATCCTTTAATCATTCCTGAAGACATTATTAATGACTGGCGCTTTTAGGAGCGCCAGTTTTTTATTGTCAAAATTTTGACCAATAACCCTTTACCGTTTTATTCATACACTTTATCTTATTTGATTTTTAAAAATTTCTTCACTGTGTAATAATACTGCTCTAAAAATAATTTTCTTTATTAAGAAAAATTCTCATAAAACAAATGTCATTAATTGTCTCAAGTGATATTCTATAGATCTAATAATAACTATACTCAATCAAATAATAGGAATAAGACCACGTGCGACGTTTTTTTTATGCCGTTAACAACGACAATACTGATACCTCACCACTGCCTAAATTGGGTGAGTTACCGCTAGGTAGCAATGTCGAATTGCCAGATAGCGTTGTCCATCACTGGTGCCGTGTACTACGAGCAAGTATTGGTGATCAAGGGATCTTGTTCGATGGATTTGGCGGCGAATATACAGTAGAGCTACAGGCAATCAGTAAAAAAAATGCCACTGCTACTTTGCTTACACATATAGACGACGATCGTACGCCGCCTACTATCACTCAGATTGGTTTGGTAATGAGCCGCGGTGAGCGTATGGATTATGCTATTCAAAAAGCAACTGAGCTTGGGGTAACTGCTATTCAGTTGCTCAGCAGCCACCATGGCGAAGTCACATTAAAACCTGCTCAAGTTGAAAAGAAACTGGCACATTGGCAACAAGTAGCGATTGCCGCTTGTGAACAATGCGGTCTTAATCGTCCGCCCCTCATTCTTGCGCCACAATCTATCAATGAATGGCTAAGCAATACCAATTCTGATGCTAAGACTACTGAGGCTATGGCTACTGACGTTACAAAGACGCAAATGGCCGTCAGTTCTATCGTTTCTGTGCTTAGTCATGATCCTTACTATCAAGTATTAGCAAACGCTGCAGATCTATGTATGCAAATGAGTGTACCAGCAGCAGGACAGCCTGCTATGCCTAACGCTTTACCCGATACTCTCAAACAACAGACCCCTTATATCAAACTGTTGATCGGGCCTGAAGGTGGTCTGAGTCAAGATGAATGTCAGCAAGCGGAGAGTGTTGGCTTTAAGCCTTGGCAAATCGGCACAAGAGTCTTGCGTACCGAGACTGCACCAGTGGTAGCGTTAGCTACTTTACATGCCTTAAGCACCTAGTAAAAACTGATAAGTATTAGTATGACTATCGTAGTTTTTATCTTTTATGCTTATAGTCCAGAATAATGTCTGTTCTGTATCGTGCATAGTAAAACGCGATGCCAACTCAATGTTAATAAATTGATAATGCAGTTCTTATTTTTATAAGCCCTTATCTTTTGTGAGCCACTATTATGAGCAATTTTGACACTATTCCAGTATCAATCAAGCAGCAGTTGATGAGTACGCTATGTGAACAGCTTGAAGACGCCATTTTTATACTAGACGAAAATCTACGTTATTTATCTGTTAATGCCAGTTATGAGCTTTTGATTGGCTACAAAGAAGAGTTCTTGGTTGGTCGGCCACTTGGTATTTATGCTGCTGAGTTTTTATCAGAAGAAGAGCAAGTAATTCTAAAAGATATCAAGAAAAACTTAAACGAACATGGTTTTTATGAACTTGATTTTTCGATGGCCAACCGTTATGGACAGAATATTGACTGTCATATTACTTATCGCAGAATTTATATAGATCAAATGTCTTATCATATTGGTATGCTGCGTGATATGTCTGCAGTTATTAAAGATCAAAAACAGGTCGCCCATTTGCTCAACTATGATCAGCTCACGGGGCTCCCAAACCGCAAGGTGTTTTTGAGTCAGACAAGTGACATGCTATTGGATAGTTATCAAGAGGTTGTCCTTGTACGCTTAAATATTGATCGTTATCGCAATCTTGCCAGCCTACTAGGGCCTGATGGTGCCAATGACTTGATAAAAAACTTTGTAGAAGAAGTCGAAAAGCTCAAACTGCATAATTTACGCTCTTTTTCTCACTTTGGGGGTGATGATTTTGCGCTATTATTTGAAGTTAAAGATGCCAATATGGTACGTCATCAGCTAGACACACTCATGCAAATGTGTGAGCGTCCCTTCTCTACTGACAAGAGCCATGCGACAGATGCAAATATCTATTACCATATTTCTGTGGGTGTGAGCTGTTTTCCAAAAGACGATAACGAAGTAACGGGTTTATTGACCAAAGCAGAAAAAGCATTGGACTATGTCAAGCAGCATGGAGGCGATGATATACGTTGGTACGATGAGGCCATTGAAAGCGCTACCGCTGGCAGTTTAGAGTTAGAATCTGAGCTTAGGACTGCTACCATTGAAGGTCAATTCGTTCCTTATTATCAGCCAAAGTTCTCATTAGAGACTGGTGCTATCACAGGTTTTGAAGCATTGGTACGTTGGCAACACCCTACTCGCGGATTGCTCAAGCCCGTTCATTTTATCAATGCCATTATCGCGCACAAGCTCTCCTTTGATTTGTTTTCGCAACTGGCCATTAAAATTGTCAAACAACTAGCCATTTGGCAACAGCAAGGGTTTCATCAACACGTCTGTATCAACGCTGATGCTGCTGAGTTCAGCCACCCTGACTTCTTTGATATGGTAAGCACACTACTGACCGAGAATGACGTTGCTGCCCATCAATTGCACATTGAAGTGACCGAGTCGTCTTTGATTCAGCGTCATGATAATGTAAAAAAACAGCTTAACTCGCTTAGAGAGCTTGGCGTACGTCTAGCGCTCGATGATTTCGGTACTGGTTATGCATCATTGAGCTACTTGCAAGAATACCCATTTGATTTTATCAAGATTGATAAGAGCTTTATCTCCAATATTGAAACTGATCGTACCCAACACGCAATTGTAAAAGCCATTTTAGACTTAGCAGTCGCTTTAGACATGCAGGTCGTTGCTGAAGGTATCGAAACTGAGCAGCAGCGCGATGTGTTGTTAGATATGGGTTGCAAAATTGGTCAGGGCTATTGGTTTAGTAAACCCGTGGCTGCTGATGTCGCCACTGAGATGCTGATTAAACAAAATGCTTCTGAGTAAACGCTAAACTATTCGTTATAAGTTATAAGTTATAAGTTATAAATCATAAGCTACTATGTTCAGACTCCTAGCATACGAGCATGTTTAATGTTTATCACGTTTATATCTGTGACATAACTTACATGCTCAGTTCTACCAAATAGTGTTGTAATTTGTACTGATGCGTTTGTCTTTATGGCGAACGCTATTTTTTTGGCTGTCATTTTTTCATGTTAATACTAATCATATAGAGGACTATCTGTCTTAGTAACGTTAGAGTTTTCATATGCTTAATGCTGCTGCTTCCTAGCGCCTAACGTCGATTGCATAACCGATGCAAGATAGGTTCATGACTTATCAGTCCTGTCACCAAACTTGTATAATCACCTATGAAAGCCTATCTTTTATAGTGAATTTGTTAGAGCATATTTAATCTCTCATTGACTCTGACAATCACCACTCTTTTCAACACTATTTTATGTAATCGATAGCATGGTTGACCTGCTTTACTGTTTATCCTTTATTTAGATTTTCAGATTGGCTAGGTAAGAATAACGCACTAGAGGATAGTGCGACCATATGCTCATTATTGGCTATGATCGGTTACATTCCAAAAAGGACAGGAAGTTATGCAATACAAAGCACCCTTACGTGATATCCAATTCGTTATGCATGAACTACTCGATAGTGAAAGCCACTACAAAACTTTGCCTGCGTTCCAAGAAGCTGACCGTGAGCTAATGGACAGCCTATTTGAAATGGCTGCAAGCTTTGCTGAAAACGAACTGTCACCATTGAACCAAAGCGGTGATGCTGAAGGCTGTAAGTTTGATAATGGTAAGGTCACCACGCCAAAAGGCTTTAAAGAAGCTTATGACGCGTATTGTGAGCTTGGCTTCCCTGCTTTATCTGCTGAAGAAGATTTTGGCGGTCAAAACATGCCGTTCTCATTATCTACTGTCATCAATGAAATGGTTGGTACGGCTAACTGGTCATTTTCTATGTACCCTGGCCTATCACATGGTGCTATCCAAACCATCGAGCATCATGGTACTGACGAGCAAAAGCAAACTTATTTAGAAAAAATGGTCACTGGCGAATGGTCAGGCACCATGTGTCTTACTGAAGCGCATGCGGGTTCTGACTTGGGTATTATCCGTACCAAAGCTGAGCCTAAAGAAGATGGGAGCTATAGCATCACGGGGCAAAAGATTTTCATCTCTGCCGGTGAGCATGACCTAACCGGTAACATCATCCACATTGTATTGGCTCGTCTACCAGGCGCACCTGCTGGCACCAAAGGTATCTCATTGTTTATCGTTCCTAAAATGACGGTTAACGCAGATGGTAGCGTTGGCGAAAGCAACAATGTTGTTTGTGGCTCTATCGAACATAAAATGGGTATCAAAGCCTCTGCAACTTGTGTCATGAACTTCGATGGCGCAACAGGTTACTTGATTGGACCTGAAAACCGTGGCCTACAGTGTATGTTCACCTTTATGAACGTGGCACGTATCGGTACTGCCGTGCAAGGTTTGACTGCAGCAGAGTATGCATTCCAAGGTTCATTGACTTATGCAAAAGACCGCTTAGCGATGCGCTCACTATCAGGTACGAAAGCACCAGAAAAAGCGGCTGATCCTATCATCGTACATCCAGCGGTTCGTAACATGCTATTGACTGAAAAAGCCTTTGCTGAAGGTGGTCGTGCGCTAGTTTATTATCTCTCACATTTTGCAGATACCGTCGCAAAAGGCGAAGGCGAAGAGTTGAAGTTTGCTGACCAAATGTTATCACTACTGACACCAATTGCTAAAGCGTTCTTGACTGAAACAGGTTTAGAAGCTGCTAACCATGGTATTCAGGTTTATGGTGGTCATGGTTTCGTTAGCGAATGGGGTATGGAGCAGAACGTACGTGATACGCGCATTTCTTGCTTATACGAAGGTACCACAGAGATTCAAGCACTTGACTTGTTAGGCCGTAAAGTCCTAGGTTCACAAGGTAAGCTACTTGCGAACTTTGTAAACGTTATCCAAGAATTCTGTGAAGAAAACAAAGAAAATGACGAGATGGGTCAGTTCATTCGCCCACTTGCCAAGCATCTTAAAGAATGGGGCGATTTGACTGCACGCATCGGCATGCAAGCAACTGAAACGCCAGACGCTGTCGGCGGCGCTGCAGTAGACTATATGTATTTCAGTGGTTATGTCACCCTAGCCTACTTATGGGCACGTATGGCACTGGTTGCTCAGACTGCTATCGCAAACGGTACTGGCGAAAAAGCATTCTATGACGCTAAAGTTAAAACGGCTCAGTTCTACTTTGCTAAGCTATTGCCACGTACTACTACGCACGTACAGCGTATCAGCACTGGTGTAGAGCCATACATGAGCATGGACGTTGATCAGTTTGCCTTTTAATTAAAGCGCTAAACTTTGCAATCGTGTAATCCTGAGCGGCAACATACTTCGGTGTGTTGCCGCTTTGTTTTGCGTATGCTTATGACGACTATCGACATAGTTTTAACAGTAGCAACTATCTATAAGTACCGACCTGTCTACCTTCTCACATTCTGGTTATCAGTAAGGTATCTATAAGCACTTCAATAGCCGCTGCTAACTTTTGGTGTACGCACAATTCACGAAGAAATACACTCGCTCACAAGCTTATTTGTTAAACTTTGATTATTAATCGCTAAGGTTATACCAAAAGAACAGTTGATAATCTTAACAACTTCAATTTTAATTATTTGAACCAAAGGAATGTTTATGGCTGTTTATAATGCCCCTCTTAATGACATGCGCTTTATCTTAAATGACGTATTCAAGGCGCCAGAGTTTTGGCAAAACAACGAAAACTTGGCTCATGTCGACATGGAAACTGTCGATATGATTTTAGAAGAAATGGGAAAACTGTCAAAAAACATTCTACTTCCTATTAACCGTAGCGGTGATGAAGAAGGCGCAACTTTCGAGGGTGATGGCGTCGTCACGACTCCGACAGGATTCAAAGAAGCCTATAAGCAATATGCTGAGTCAGGCTGGGTCGGCTTAAGCGGTAATGCTGAATACGGCGGTCAGGGCTTCCCTAAAATGGTTACCATGCTCACCGAAGAGATGGTTTTTACTGCTAACCAATCATTTGCTCTGTATCCAAACCTAACGGTTGGTGCGACGCTTTGCTTAAATGCGGCTGGCTCTGAAGAGCAAAAGCAAACTTATCTAGAAAAAATGTACAACGGCGAATGGGCTGGCACTATGTGCTTGACAGAGCCGCATGCTGGTACTGATTTGGGTATTATCAAAACCAAAGCCGTGCCTAATGATGATGGTAGCTATGATATCTCTGGTACCAAAATCTTTATCACTGGTGGTGAGCATGACCTTACTGACAATATCATTCATTTGGTATTGGCAAAAACACCAAATGCACCAGAAGGCTCAAAAGGCATCTCACTATTTGTCGTACCAAAATTCTTGGTCAATGCAGATGGTAGCTTAGGCGAGCGCAATACGTTAGCGGTAGGCTCTATCGAACACAAAATGGGTATCAAAGCCTCTGCGACTTGTGTCATGAACTTTGATAACGCCAAAGGCTGGATGGTTGGCGCGGAAAATACTGGTCTATCATCTATGTTCATCATGATGAACTACGAGCGTGTCACTATGGGCTTGCAAGGCCTTGGTGGTTCTGAGCTTGCCTATCAAAATGCAGCGTTATATGCCAATGACCGCGGTCAAGGCCGTAGCGATACACAGCTACAAAGCCCAGAAAAACCCGCTGATGCTATTATCCATCATGCTGACGTCCGTCGTATGCTATTGAACGCCAAAGTAAACACGGAAGCGTCGCGCTGTTTTGCGATGTACGTTGCCAAAAACCTTGATGAAGAGAAGTTTAGTACCGATCCTGAGTCAGCCAAAGCGGCTGCGGCTCGTGTTGCTCTATTAACACCAGTTGCTAAAGCGTTCCTGACTGATAAAGCACTGGAAGCCACTGTTGATTGTCAGCAAGTATTTGGTGGTCATGGCTATATCCGCGAATGGGGTATGGAACAGATCGTTCGTGATACACGTATTGCACAGATTTATGAAGGCACCAACGGTATTCAGGCGCTTGACTTACTAGGTCGTAAAGTTGCTCGTAACAACGGCAAGTACGTCACTCACTTCTTGGGTGAGATTCGTGACTTTGTTAGCAACATGCAAGCAGACCACGCTATCAAACAAGCTACGTTGAATGCAGCAGATACCATCGAAGAGCTAACCACCACTGTGCTTAACAATATCGGTGAACGCAAAAACGAAATCAATGGCTGTGCGGTTGACTACATGCATGCGTTTGGCTACCTTGCTTACTCGTACATGTTTGCGTTGATGGTAGAAGCTGCTAATGGCAAAGAAGGTGAGTTTTATACCAATAAAGCCAAGCTTGCTGACTATTTCGTCGGTCGTGTCTTACCGCGTATCGATGCTCATGCACAAATGGTCAAAGCTGGTAGTGACCCAATGATGAACTTTGATCTTGCTTATTTTGATGTTCCTGCAAGCTAAGCTAGCTTTACAACTCACCTAAAATACCTTGATTAAAAGGACAGTCGTGTTACTGTCCTTTTTTTTGTCAAAATAACTGCTAACAAAATAATTCAATATCAATAGGCAGTTCCGATTAAAATAACGCAAGACAAGATGTCGCTCGACTACAATTGAACGATTGGTAAACATTACTCAACCACTTATACCGACTTAAATAATAAAAACGACTGAAACAACCATGATAAAGGGTGCGACGTGTCAGAATTAAAACGCATTTTACAACAGATTACCGCCTTGAGCGACGTGCCAGATCCTGCGGTACTCAAACGCTTGATTGATGAGCTACGAGTCAGTGATAAAGAACCTGCATTGGCCAACGAAAAAATTCAATCCCTTATTGATATCATACATCAGCATCCAGAATATGGTGATGGGCTGTCTAGTTTTGTGCTAAAACTGATTATCCAATATCGACAAATCGCGCTGTATACCGACACTGGTATCATGTCCGATCAAGGGTTCTTTAACAGTTTACGCCGTTTGATTGGCCATCGGTTTTTACCATTATTACCACAAGATGACTCTGTCGTTGAACTGGTGAGCTACTTATTTAATAAACGCTCTGATGAACGTTGGCTGGCCAATATTGAAAAGGAAAAATGGGACAAATTGGTTGAGCTGGTTCGCGTAGAAGAGAAACACTTAAACCTAGTCGCTACCGCAAAAAACAGTATTTTAAACGCCATTATCATTTTGTCTTATCGCATCAGCGGTATCGGCTTGCATCCTGATTTGATGGAGTCCTATCCGCAGATACTGAACTACTCAGCATCTTTTGTTGCACAAAATCAAGAAGCCGTACTCTTTGTCAATCAATATCGTCAAGCACATGAGCTTGATACCTTGACAGATATCACGCCTGAGCAAGCAGTCGACCCCGCACCATTATTGGTTATGCTTGAACAGTGCGAAGATATTGTTGCTACTGTACGCAAGCGGATTTATAAGACCGGTATCTCCATCCGTTTGACTAATATGATGCTGCGTCTAGATCAAAGTTTGCAGCGTATGCGGATTTTGACTGAGTTGGTCACAGACGATAATCAAAAGCGAGATCGCGCTGTTATTGAACTGATACAGGCGCTTATCACTACGGCTAATCAGCGCTATAGTATTGGTTATTTGATTGATAATAATACTAAACTGCTCTCTCGTAAAGTCACAGAAAATGCCAGCCGCGTCGGTGAGCATTATATTAGTACCGACAAAGCTGGCTATCAAAAGATGCTCAAAAAAGCCTCTATTGGTGGCTTTGTCATTGCATTTATGGCAACTATAAAAATACTGGCGTATCACTTAGCGCTCGCACCCATGGGTCGCGCGTTCATCAACAGTATGATTTATGGTTTGGGCTTCGTATTTATTCATGTTATTCGCGGCACAGTCGCGACCAAGCAGCCAGCCATGACCGCGGCTGCAATCGCTTCTACCATATCTGAAGGCTCTGGTAAAAAATCACATCAGTTGACTAAGCTATCAGAATTAGTCGTCGATATCTTGCGCACCCAGTTTATCGCTATCATGGGTAACGTCATGTTAGCCGTACCCGTCGCCTTGATTATCTCTTTTGCTTGGTTGCAATATACTGGCGCGCCAATGATCGATACCGAAAAAGCAGGACACCTGTTACATGATCTCGACCCCTTTCACTCATTAGCACTACCCCATGCTGCCATTGCGGGGGTTTACCTGTTCTTATCTGGTTTGATTGCCGGCTACTACGATAACTTGGCAGTTTATAACAACGTAGGCGCGCGTATACAACGTCACAAATTATTAAAATACATATTGCCTAGTTCATGGCTTCAGCGTTTAGGCGGCTTTATAGAGGCCAACTTGGGCGCTATCATGGGTAACTTCTTATTCGGGGTGTTCTTAGGTAGTACCGCGACTATCGGCTATATCTTCGGCTTACCAATTGATATTCGTCACATTGCCTTTGCTTCAGCAAACTTGGCACACGGACTATTCAATATATCTGCTGATGACATCAGCTGGAGCCTCATCCTAATTTCTATACTTGGCGTGGCACTTATTGGTCTGGTCAACTTGATCGTTAGCTTTTCGTTGGCACTGTTTGTCGCCCTACGTTCTAAAGAAGTTCGATTTTTTGAATGGAGTCGCCTCACAAAGCTGGTATTTGGCCATATTATTAGTCATCCATCTGATTTTTTCTGGCCACGTGATAAGCCTATGAAATATGCGCGTATCGATAGTCAGGGTCACATGATATTTGATGATACTTCCGCACAAAAAAATGGCAAATCTATACCAAGTAATTATGTGGTAAGGCGTCTGTCTGATGTCAGGATACTACCTGAATCTAAACATGCTGATGCTCAACATTCCCAGACCAATACCGACATCAACTATGAAAAGCAGCCGTCAGATGAGCATACGCAGCCGTACAACTCTCCTGAAAGGGTAATGGATCTGGACGATGGTTTAGTTGATGACGAACTAAACAGCGTTCCTTATACTGATGATATTCAATACGATAAGGCCACCAAAACGATAAGTGCGATTGATAACGATGTTGTTAGTGATGAGCCAGACCACACTAACTCTGATGACAAGCAAACTGGTGACGCAAAAACACCTTTACCAAAACCTAAAAAACCACCAAAGCTACCTAGTTAAATAGGTAGTTGCGGTGGCTTTATGCTTGTTTAGTTGCTTACATCGTAGTTATTAAAAGATTTAACAATTTCATTTCGTTACTGACTTGGTACTCACCACCTAAACCTTCCAAAGTCACTAAATTTAGCCACTTTATCTAGAATAATAACCTATCCCCAAAAGTATGGCTCATCCTACTCTATTCAGCTACCTTCATTTAATAAAGCCGCTATACTCGCAGTTTGTTCACAAATATGCTGGTATATTTTTTATACTGAAGACCTTTTACTTCAAAATCCGTTATGAGAAAAGCATAATAATCTAACTGTTCACTATCACTTCATATAGCCATATGAGCATAAACTAACGATACTATAATTGTCTCTCTGTTGTACTTATATACTCTTGAACAATTATCAATCGACCTACTCACACTTTCTTGTATCTTACAAACTTCACAATGTTTCTCACTAAATACTTATTATGCAATGAAATAGGAAACTAAGAAGTACAGTCTTATCCACTATTAAATTAAACTTATGTAGGTTATTATAATTGTTGTTAGTTAATGTTACCTATTTACAACACAAACCACTCTAAACATAAATACTTCTTAACCCATAAGAAGTTCTAATAAGGATATCTAATGGCACAAGCAACTCAGCTCATCTTGCAAAAAAATAATGCTGACTTAGTAAATCAAGTATTAAATAGTAATCAACCTACTAAAATAGTCGCTGAAGAAGGTATGCAGATTACTTTAATAGATTCTAAGACAGGCCAACCCGCCAAAAAATTACAAGCTAAGAAAGTGGCTGATAACTTACTGATTGCAGATGAAAATGGTGAGGCATTGCTCACTATTGAGGATTATTATCTAACTGATAATATTACACTTGGTACAGTGAGTGATATAGGTTTTGTTGAGTTTAATTATGTAAGTGCTGAAACAGGCGCAACGACACAAATAGCTTCAGAAACATCCTATACAACACTTGTATCAGAGATGCTAGGTGATGCTTCATTAATCGAAGGCATCAGCAATGGTGCTCTACTGGGTTCAATTGGTGCTGCCGCGTTAGGAGTAGCAGCTATAAGTAGTAATTCAAGCGATAGCTCACCAAAATTACCTGCTAACGAAT
>NZ_PJBF01000058.1 GCF_002836505.1 Psychrobacter sp. Choline-02u-9 | reverse complement strand
TATACAGCTCAAGATTATCTTAACAGGATTCTATAAGTACTGGTTAGGCATTCCATGTGATGAATAACGTTATAATTAGAGTACCAACCACTCTGTGTCAAAGAGAATACTGCTTTAAGCGAACAGTCCTACTTTTGCAATCTTCAACGTAACATTGACATTGACCTGATACAGTGACTATTAATCCTTGATGCGATAAGCGCAGCTGAAAACAAAATGATATAATAAAGCCACTTTTTATTTACCACAATATATCGCTCATAGTCATAACATATGAGAGCGCACTCTAATGCCTTTCGTTTTTAGCTCGCTTATCACTGTAAACCTATAACCCAAGCGACTGTCTAAAATTATGATCAAACAATAAGAACAGCGCTTCTATCAAAAACAAACCATTAAAAACATATTTAAAAAATAGAAAAGGATACTTTATGTCCACTACGGCCATGTCAAATGCTAACTTTATTACTCAAATCACTACCCTCGCTGATTGCGTTGGTCAAACGCCGCTGGTAAAACTTCAACGCCTGCCTGAGCAAGAGCACATTGCCAATGGCGCCACAGTATTAGCTAAGCTTGAAGGCAATAATCCAGCGGGTTCTGTAAAGGATCGTCCTGCTTTTAATATGATTTATCAAGCAGAACAGCGCGGTGATATCAAGCCTGGTGATATGTTGATTGAAGCCACTAGTGGTAATACTGGTATTGCATTGGCCATGGTCGCTGCGATGCGTGGCTACCCGATAACGTTACTGATGCCAACCAACTCTACCCAAGAGCGTAAAGATGCCATGATTGCTTATGGCGCAACGCTGATTGAAGTAGACGAAGGTATGGAAGCTGCACGTGATTTGGCATTACAGATGCAAGCAGATGGCAAAGGGGTTGTATTGGATCAGTTTAATAATCCTGATAATAGCCAAGCACATTACCTGACTACAGGCCCTGAGCTATGGGCACAGACAGAAGGTAAAATTACGCATTTTATTAGCTCGATGGGCACGACAGGTACGATTACTGGTGTATCACGCTACCTAAAAGAGCAAAATCCAGACGTCAAAATTATCGGCCTACAGCCTGACGAAGAAGCTTCGATTGCTGGTATTCGCCGTTGGCCTGCTGCCTATATGCCAGGTATTTTTGATGCAGACTTGATTGATGAAGTGATGGATATCGATCAGCGTATTGCCGAAGTATATATGCGTAAATTGGCGAAGACTGAAGGTATTTTTGCTGGGGTATCTTCGGGCGCAGCTGCATGGGCAGCGACCCAAGTGGCAAAAGCAAACCCTAATGCTGTCATTGCTTTTATTGTCTGCGATCGTGGCGATCGTTATTTATCAACGGGTTTATATAACGTTGACGATAGCAATATGGATAACAGTAGCGCAGAAGTTAATTAATGCATAAGAAATACCATTTAGTATCGTTAATTTAAAAGAAGTACAAAGCGGCCAAGTGCAGATGTAAACGTAATACTTCAAGCAAGGTTAACGCTGTTATTCTTTTATAATGAATTAACTATAAGCTCATAAATAGTCAGGATTATCTATGTCACAAGCGCTACCATCCGACCCTATCTTGGTTTTTGATATCGAGACTGTCGCCGATGTCGATGCAGCACGCCGTATCTATCCGCAATTGGCCGATCTCAACGATGCGGATGCGTTAAGTGCGCTGACAGCGATACGTACACAAGAGGCAGGGCACGACTTTATGCGCTTGCCACTACAGCGTATCGTCTGTATCTCAGCTCTGTATATCAAAGATGGTAAGTTATCGCTATTTTCTTTGACTGCCGATAAATTTAGTGAAAAAGAAATCCTAGCCAAGTTCTTTAGAGCATTTAACGACATTGAGACACTGCCGCAACTTATTAGTTGGAATGGCTCAGGCTTTGACATACCTGTACTGATATATCGTGCCATGCAATATGATTTGTCAGCGCCCTGGCTGTTCGAAGAAGGCGAGCGAATTAAAAACATGCGCTTTGATAACTATGTTAATCGCTTTCATACGCGTCATCTAGACTTGATGGATCGGTTTAGCCAGTACGGTGCTAGCCGCCGCGAAGCCATGGATATCGTCGCAAGTCTGTACGGATTACCTGGTAAAACTGATGTAGATGGCAGCATGGTCGGTGCGCTTGTTAGTAGCGGTGACTGGCAGACCCTATCTATATACTGTGAGTCTGATGTTATGAACACTTGGCTTATTTATTTACGCTGGTTACGTCTAACAGGACAGTTGTCTTCACAAGATTTTGCTGCTTGGCAGCAGCAGAGCTATGACTATCTGGCAAAGTATACCCAAGCTGACGGTAGTCCGCGACATCAAGAGTTTATCGCTGACTGGTCATCGGCACCCGAATTATAGAATTCGCATTATTAATAGTTTTTTATTCCCCTCTTCTAGTTATTTATTATTAAGGCAGGTTTATGCAACCCACCGATTCAAAAACATCTACAGCATCTGATATGGCAGCGCAAAACAGTAACGCTCAAGCGAATGAAGCTCAAACCAACGACACCCAAACGATTGTCATTCCGCCGAGTAAGAAAAAATCAAAGCCATCATCAAAGACACGTCGTCGTCTAAAAGATGCAGAGCCAATTCCATTCAATATTGATGGCTTATCACATGATGGTCGCGGTGTTGCTGTGTATGGTAATGGTTTTGACGTTGCTGAAGGTCATGCTGAAGACAAACACGGTAAAAAGATCTTTGTTAGCTTTGCCCTACCCGGTGAGAGCGCCTTAGTAAAAATAACTAACAGCCGTGCTAGCTTTGAAGAAGGCGATGCCATTAGCATTACTGCCAACCCAAACCCTGAACGTGCTGTACCACCCTGCCCGCATTTCGGTACCTGCGGCGGTTGTAACTTGCAACATTGGCAACCAGATGGTCAAATAAACTTCAAGCAGTCAGTACTGGCTGAAATGCTAATGCATCAAGCCAACGCGGAACCTGACAATTGGCTCCCGCCTGTGGTCGGCGATCGTCTTGGTTATCGTACCAAAGCACGTTTGGGCGTGCGTTATGTTGTCAAAAAAGAAACCGCGCTTGTCGGCTTCCGTGAGCGTTCAAGTAACTTCTTGGCAGAGCTAAATGAATGTCATATCCTAGATCCACGTATTGGTTTCGAGATTGAAAACCTAAAAACGCTTATTAGTACCCTAGAGAGTCGTGACAAGATTGCCCAGCTTGAGCTTGCAATGGGTGAGCAACTACCAGAACTACCTGATGGCAATCAGCCAGTTGCGCTCATCGTACGTAATTTAGAACCGTTGTCAGACGCTGATATAGACAAACTAAAAGTATTTTTCGCAGCGCGTAATTGGCAGCTATATTTGCAGTCGAAAGGCGTTGATAGCATCCAACGTATTGCGTTGACAGACGCTGATGATTTGAGCGAGCAATTTGGGCGTTTATATTATCAATTGCCAGAGTATGATCTGACTTTTGAATTTATCCCTACTGACTTTACTCAAGTAAATCTATCGGTGAACCGTCAGATGACTAAGCTTGCCTGTGACTTATTGGACTTAAAAGCAGGCGAACGCGTACTAGACTTATTCAGTGGTTTGGGTAACTTTAGCTTACCATTAGCGCGCCTCGTTGGTGAGACAGGCTCAGTAGTCGGTGTCGAAGGCAGTGAGGCCATGACCGAACGTGCTGCTGACAACGCTCGTCGCAACGGTATTAACAATACTGAGTTTTACAGTCAAGATTTGACGCAAGACTGTACTGATAAGCCATGGGCCAACCAAGGCTTTGATGCACTATTGATTGATCCGCCGCGCTCTGGTGCTTGGGAAATTATGCAATATTTGCCAAAATTTAATGCTGAGCGCATTGTTTATGTCTCTTGTAATCCAGCGACCCTTGCCCGTGATACAAAAGCATTGTTAGAACAAGGCTATCGTCTGACTCATGCTGGCGTGATGGATATGTTCTGCCATACGGGTCATGTTGAATCTATCGCTCGCTTTGAAAAAGTAGCGGTTTAACATTGTTAATCTTCAAAAATGATTAATAGTTAATAACAACTGATAGTTGAACCTGATTAAAGAGACAATTAAGCGTTATTACAATTATCTAAGATAACTCAAAGCTTTGATAAGTTTGTGCTAATAAATAGCCATTATTTAGCGTAATTGACCACAGCCGTACAGAGGCTCGCTTGATTTGTCACTTTAAAATGAGATAATAGTAAACAATCTTCCTATGTTTTTGATGATGTTTCCAATCGCTACATAGCAAGCATTTGCACTCATAGCTTTATATATTTTACGCGCATTTTATAGCTGCTAAAAATAAAATTTTTAGCAGTTGTATTGGTTTATAGCTGACACTTTATGGATCGTTAATTCAGAGTGTGTGCATAGTAGATGAGGTTATAATCAATTCAAAATAGCTAAGAGGAGTCGGCTATGGTAAAAATTCGTGAAGGATTACCGCTGGTGGATGGACAGACCACGCAGGCCGATAGTGCAACACTTGCGGCGCAACTGGTGGCGAGCCAACGCTCTCACCAGTCAGCCAATAGCTATGCCCAAATTCCCCTCGACATCAAATACCAGTTGGCAACCCACAAGCTACATACTACTTTTGATCGTTCAGCTGCACACACTTATCATTTGCATGACCCTCACACTGAAGACGAGTATTTGGATGATACCAATGCGCTATCAAACAAAGAGCTTGAGGCGGTCGACTTAGACCAAGCCAATATCGATGTACCTACTTGGCTAGATAATGTGGCCAAGCGTATTGGACAAGAGTCAGTACCCAACCTAAGTGCAGCTTGCGAGTTTATTCGCAGTCATATGAATACCAGTGAATCTGAGCGTTCAGGCGCTTATGTGACCGGTATTGGTATGACTGATATTTTGACCTATCTTTATCAAGATGAAGAAGCACTGGTCGCGGCCATGCTGTATCGCAGTGCGCGCAAATCAATCATTAGTCTCGCTGAAGTTGAAAAAAACTTTGGTCCAGATATTTTGACGCTTGTTAAAGACACCCTTGCAATGGGTAAACTGTCGGAGATTATCGAGAGTAACAAGCGCTTAGAAGACCATTTCGTCAATAATCAGCGTGATCAGCTATCAAATATTTATAGTATGCTCATCTCTGTTACTAACGATGTGCGCGTGGTACTGATAAAACTGGCTGAACGTACTTTCGCCATGCGTGAATTGACGTTTTCTAGGCCAGAGCGTCAAACGCGTGTCGCACGTGAAGTCATGACTATTTATGCGCCATTAGCCCATCGTTTAGGTATTGCACAGTTAAAATGGGAGCTCGAAGATTTAGCTTTCCGTTATCTTGCGCCTGACCGCTACAAAGAAATTGCTAAGCTGCTGTCAGAAAAACGTAGCGAACGCGAGTCCTATATTCAGCGCGTACAAGACAAATTAAATGAATCACTAGCAGATGCCAGTATTGAAGGCGAAGTATCTGGTCGCGTCAAACATATCTACTCTATCTATCGAAAAATGAAGCTCAAAGGCTTATCTTTCGATCAGCTTTATGACATTCGCGCTTTACGTGTCTTGGTTAATAGCCCTTCTGACTGTTATCACGTTTTAGGCCTAGTACATGGCTTATGGCGTTATATTCCTGAGCAGTTTGATGACTATATTACTAACCCTAAGTCCAATGGCTATCGCTCGCTACATACTGCTGTAATCGCGGAAAACAAATCACTCGAAGTCCAGATTCGTACTCATGAAATGCACTTTGAGGCCGAGCTTGGCATGTGTGCGCACGTTAACTACAAAGAAGGTCTAAAGAATAAGAAAGACAATTATCTGAATCAAAGAATCAGCTCACTACGCCAATTATTATCTATCAACAATGAGACACGTAATCAACCACGCTCAGCTGTGGTAGCGGGCGAAGAGATAGACGATATCGAGTTTGACGAAGAAGAACAACTTGTTGATTTTGATGAACTAGAACGTATTTATATCTTTAGCCGTGACGGTGATATTACTGAGCTACCAAAAGGCGCGACCGTTCTCGATTTTGCCTACTATGTGCATACTCAAGTTGGCAACCGTGCGCAGGCAGCCCGCGTCAATCAGCGTTATGTGCCACTGACCTATCAGTTGAAAACAGGTGAGCAAGTTGAGATTATCACTAAGGCATCACGTGAGCCCAATCGTGATTGGTTGGTAGCCTCGTTAGGTTATATTCATACCAACCGTGCCCGTTCAAAACTGCGTCAATGGTTTAATAAGCAAGACCGTGATAAGAATATTGAAATAGGTCGCCAAATGCTTAGCAAAGAGCTTGAGCGCCTATCTGTTCATCCTAATAGTATTGATCTGAACGACTATATTCAGCATTTTCATGTCAATACGACCGACGATATTATTGTAGGGCTGGTGACAGGTGATATTGGCCTTAATCAGTTAACCAGTCATATCTCTCGTCAGCTACACCTTGAACCTGAGATACCACCAGAGAGCTTTGTACCTCATGTAGATAACAGAGATACAGGTAAGCTCGATGCGTATAAAATCCATATCGATGGTTTGGATAATATCGAAATCAATTTGGCAGGTTGTTGTCATCCTGTGCATGGCGAACCGATAGCTGGCTACATCACTTTATCGCGGGGCGTTAGCGTGCATAATCGAGGCTGCCCAGAGTACTTACGTCTGGTTGAGCGTGATCCTGAGCGCAAGATAGAAGCCGCTTGGCAAGTACAGATTGGTCGTTATCAGCCTGTTGATATTCATGTCGAAGCATATGACAGACGCGGTTTGCTACGTGATTTGACACAGATAATTGATAAAGAAAACGTCAATATTCGCCAAGTTCAAACGTTAAGCAATGACGACAATATTGCTTTTTTAAAGTTCCATATTGAAGTCTCAGGCTTAGCGCATCTATCTAAGTTGCTGGCAAAATTAGAGCAGCAACATGGTATTTTGCACGCGCGCCGTGCAGTCGTGTAAACGAAACCTTAAGCCAGTCGTTGTTTATTCCATAATAGAGTTGTCAAAAAATACTATGCCTGAATTACCTGAAGTAGAAACCACTAAAGCCAGTCTTGCTCCATTGTTGGGGCAACAGGTAGTTGATGTTAAAGTATTTCAACCAAAACTGCGATGGATGATGCCAGACAACTTGGACGAGCTAATTAATTACACATTAGAGAGTGTCGAGCGCCGAGCAAAGTATCTAATTCTTAATTTTCTGCCAGTAGCTGTACAGAATAACGCTCCCATATCAGCCAGCAAAGTTGAACCACGTCAGCTTCTTATTCACTTAGGAATGTCAGGTAGCTTACAGCAGCACAGCTATGGTACTGATAAGCGTAAACATGACCATCTGGTCGTCGTTTTTAATGATACTGATAATAAAAAATCTCAGCTACACTATTACGATCCGAGACGTTTTGGTTCAATACTATGGCACGAAGATTACGGCAATAAACTACTAGATCATCTAGGTCCTGAGCCGCTTTCAAAAGATTTTACCGCAGACTATTTGTACAGTTTAATCCAGCGTATAGATTTATCTAGCCAAGATGGCAATGGGTCATCGACAGATAATACTAAAGCAAACAAACGACTAAAACCCATCTCCCGAGCGATTAAATCTGTCATCATGGAACAAGAAGTCGTGGTTGGGGTTGGCAATATCTATGCGACTGAAAGTCTGTACTTGTCCGGCATCCACCCTGCTACACCAGCCAATCAAATTTCATACGATCAGATTGTCATTTTAGTGAGTCATATTAAAGAAATTTTAAAGAAAGCGATAAAATTAGGCGGTTCGACACTACGGGATTTCACAGTAGCAAGTGGTCAAACTGGTTACTTTCAGCAAACCTTAAATGTGTATGGTAGACAAGGAGAGAGCTGTCTGGATTGTAGTACGACGCTAGAAAACATCAAGCTTACTGGTAGAGCCAGTGTTTATTGTCCAAATTGTCAGCCGTTAAAATAGCTAATAAATGATATCTATCTGCTTATGGTATATTTAGATTAAATGAAGCTAATATCTGGGCAGAGTATCTATTTTTAAAAGTATCAAATACTGCCAAAGCTATAACTAGATTATTCTCATTTTTGTTGCTTATTAGCGCACATCTTGCTTTAATAGTGCTAGCGCTTACATAAATAGTGCGTATCATTTATTTTTCTGTAATATTTAGCCTAACTATTGTTGCCGCAAGATTCCTGCGTGAAGATAGCAGCAGCCATTAATCATACTACTATGAGTTTCAGGATATCGTTATGACTGTTAAAGCAAAAACTCAACGCACAGTTAAGCAGAGATTTTTTACTGTATTGGCAACTTTAGGATTGGTAGCTGCGACTATTCAACCTACTTTTGCAGCTATAGAAATTGATGAAACTGATTTCGGTCCTTCATATGAAACGATGGTAGTCGATACGATTGTTGGCAAACCACTTCAACTCGTTAATGCGGTAGCTGGAACAGCAGCTTATATCGTAAGCCTACCTTTCTCACTTATTGGTGGTAATGCAGATCAAGCACAGCAGAAGCTATTTGTTGAACCTTGGAATGCGATGGGACGTTGTTTAGGCTGCACAGTTGCAGAAGACAATTATTACAAATCTCAAGTCGTTGATAATAACGTAGTACGTATCGTTGTCGATCAACCATCAGAAATTCTGATTAACACCAATGACTATGTAGTGGTTACTCCATAACAATTTGCTTTTAATAGGCACATCAAATAGTTCACAAAAATAACTGTGACTATTTCATAGAAAAAAAGGCTAACGAGACGTTAGCCTTTTTTATTGTCAACGATTTGATAATTTATTTCGTAATACTGGTATTACTTAATTTAGCACTGATTTCACGCAGCAACTTCACTTCCTCTGATGGCTCTTCTACTGCTTCTTCTATAACTTCCTCTACCTCTTCAGCACGGCGCATTTTATTGACACCTCTCACCATCATAAAGATGATGAAAGCTAAAATTAAGAAGTTAATAAGTACGGTAATAAAACTACCGTAAGCCAATACAGGAACACCTGCTTCTTTGAGCGCATCATAAGTCAGAGCAATACCATCAGGTGCATCACCTAAAACTAAGAACATGTTTTCAAAATTAATCTCGCCGCCAAAGATAAAAGCGACAATCGGCATAATAATATCATCTACCAGAGATTTTGTAATGGTAGCAAAAGCCCCGCCGATGATGACACCGACTGCCAAATCCATCACATTACCTTTGACAGCGAACTCTCTAAACTCTGAAACCATACTCATTGTCTTTTCCTCAAAATTTATCTATAAGCAAATAGATATTTATATAATAAGTGTCACATCTAGCTTTCATGTTAATAATTGAATACATTAACGTCACTATTCATTCTGTCTGTATTTTTCCAAGATTACAACACAAAAAAAAGCAGTATAAAGTGAACTACTAATAGCTCACCTTATATTGCTCATTTTTTAACCACTCAGTGCCAGTAAAAACTACTGACACTAAGTGATTGCGTCAAACATCAATACTATGAATCACTCAGTAACTCACTTATTGATATTAAGCACCTTTCTTACCACGGCCGTGACGTTTACGCTCACTTTCAGTCAAGTAGCGCTTACGAATACGTACCGCTTTTGGCGTTACTTCGACTAGCTCATCGTCTTGAATAAATTCAAGCGCTTGCTCAAGAGTGAACTTCACTGCTGGCGTCAACGTCAATGCTTCGTCAGTACCACTAGCACGTACGTTAGTTAACTGTTTAGCAGTCGTCGGGTTAACAGTCATATCATCGTTACGAGAGTTAAGACCAACAATCATACCTTCATAAACTTCAAGCTGTGGTTCAGCAAACAACTTACCACGTTTCTGTAGGTTAAATAGAGCAAAACCTAGGCAAGTACCATTTGCCATAGAAACCAATACGCCATTAGAACGACCACCAACATCACCGATCTTCTGTGGACCGTAATGTGAGAAGCTCGAGGTCATAATACCACTACCTGAAGTCAGGGTTAGGAACTCAGAACGGAAACCGATCAAGCCACGCGCTGGTATGGTTGCCTCAATACGCATACGGCCTTTACCGTCCAGCTCCATGTTAGTCATCTCGCCTTTGCGTAGACCAACTTGCTCCATGATAGAACCTTGATGCTCTTCTTCGATATCGAAGACAACGTTTTCATACGGCTCTTGTAGCTTACCATCAACTTCTTTAACGATAACTTCTGGACCAGAAACACCTAGCTCAAAACCTTCACGGCGCATGTTTTCGATAAGTACTGATAAATGAAGCTCACCACGACCTGATACTTTAAATTTGTCAGGAGACTCAGTGTCTTCTACACGTAATGCTACGTTATGAATCAACTCACGCTCAAGACGCTCACGAATGTTACGTGAAGTCACGAACTTACCTTCACGACCAGCAAATGGTGAATTGTTTACTTGGAAGTTCATAGATACTGTAGGTTGATCTACCGTTAGTGCTGGTAGTGCTTCAACGTTGTTAGGATCACAAATAGTATCAGAGATGTTTAGTGCATCGATACCCGTGATACAAACGATATCACCTGCTTGTGCATCTTCAACGTCAATACGATCAAGACCATGGTAACCCATGATTTTTAGGATACGGCCGTTACGCGTCTTACCATGCTTATCAATGACAGTCACTGGCGTGTTAAGTTTAACTTTACCACGCTGAATACGGCCAATACCGATTACACCAACAAAGCTGTTGTAGTCAAGGCTTGAGATTTGCATACGGAACGGAGCGTCAGCATCAACCTGTGGAGGCTGAACAACGTCAACGATAGTTTTGAACAATGGCGTCATATCATCAGCTAAATCATCTGCTTCTAGACCTGCAATACCGTTCAATGCCGAAGCATAAACAACTGGGAAATCAAGCTGCTCATCGTTTGCACCTAGGTTGTCAAACAAATCAAAGATTTGATCCATTACCCAATCAGGACGTGAGCCAGGACGATCGATTTTGTTAATAACAACGATCGGCTTTAGACCTTGTTCGAATGCTTTTTGCGTCACAAAACGAGTCTGAGGCATTGGGCCATCAACAGCGTCAACAACCAAAAGTACGCAGTCAACCATAGACATTACACGCTCAACTTCACCACCGAAATCGGCGTGACCTGGAGTATCTACGATGTTGATACGGTATTCAGTTTCTGAAGTTTTATCTGTCCAGCGGATAGCTGTGTTTTTAGCCAAAATGGTAATACCACGTTCTTGCTCAATATCACCTGAGTCCATTGCACGCTCAGCAATGTTTGCACGGTCGCCAAAAGTACCAGACTGATGTAATAACTTATCAACCAAAGTTGTCTTACCGTGGTCAACGTGGGCAATAATTGCAATGTTACGCAGGTGTTTGATATCGTTCGCCATATAAAATGCTCGTTTCGTCTTAAAAAAATGCAGTAGCAGTAAGCGCTGCTGAATAAACTTTCATCATCAATCAGATAGATATTGAATCTAAGATGACGCAAAAAAGAATGCTATCAAATAAAAAAGTTCAATACAATCAAATATCTATACTGACGAATTCATCATACAGATTGCTATGCTAATGTACATACTGTTAATTTACAGAATGTTTGGGTGGCTAGTATAACATTATTGATTCATAAATTTATGTAATAACTCACTTTTCTCAATACATAAATAAAAAAAAGCCACCCATTGGGTGGCTTTTTTTGTAACTGTATATTTAACTATACGGTTATTTTGCTAATACTTACTGAACAACCATATCTTTAGTTTGTTCAACAGTCATTGTTTTGTCACCAGTGATGATGGCATAAACACGACGGTTCATAGCACGACCTTCTTCAGTGTCGTTTGAAGCGATTGGGTTGTTGTAACCATAGCCTACAGTTGATAGACGGTTTGGAGCGATACCGAATTCGTTAGTTAGCATAGATTTAACAGCAACGGCACGAGCTTCAGATAGACGTTGGTTATAACGTGCTGAAGGACCAGTCTTAGAAGCATGACCTTCTACACGAGCTGTAGAGTTAGGATACTCACGCATCTTCTCTGCTACTTTAGCGATTTCTGGCTTGTACTGGTTTTTGATAGCTGACTTGTCGTTATCAAAGAATACACGTAGTTCCATTTTCAGTTCGTCAGTAATGTCTACTGGTACTGGGCAACCGCGCTCATCAACTACAACGTTCATTGGAGTGCCTGGGCATGCATCGATGCTATCAGGTACGCCATCACCGTCAGAATCAAGATCAGCTTCAACAAGGACTACTGGAGTGTTGTCAACTACTGGCTCTTGCATAGGTGGTACTGCTACTGTAGGTGCTAGATGGCCACCTAGTACTACTTCTAGACCGGCCAAAGCCATGCCTTCCCACCAGTTGTTGTCAAAGTTATGAATCGCACGAGCTTCACCACGTAGGCTTAGCGCGTCATTGATGCGATACATAGCACCTAAACCTAGGTTACCGATAGTGTCTTTAGAGTTTGATACTTCAGTACCAGCAGCAACTACTTCACCGTTAGAGTTAGTATACTGTTCTTGGTTCTCTACTTTGATTTTAGACTGACCAGCACCTACTAGTACATATGGCTTAAGTGCGCTATCAGTGTAACCAGTGAATTCTTCAGTACCGATCAAGAAGTTACCAGAAATCATTTCTTGTTCGATGTCAAAACGGTTAGCGCCAGACTTCGCTGAATCTTCAGAAGCCTCGCCATTAGCATCAGATACGCCATATTCTACTTGGAACTGAGTAGAAGGAGTAAGTTCGATACCTAGTGCTGCACCAGTGTATAAGCTACTTTCTTTAGCTACGCCACCGTTGTCGTTACCGGCACGATCTGTATTGTTTTGCAGATTCTTACCAGTAGTAAGAACTTCACGCTGCTTGTCAGAGGTATCACTGAATTCTTCAGTCATGTGATAACCAAGTAACAGTGGGCTGATAGTAACACCAGCATTAGCTGCCATCGGTGCAGCCGCTACAGCAACAAGGGCTAGAGCTATTTTATTCAATTTCATGGACTTCCTCCAAAGGATAATTTTAGTGATGCATTAAGCAAAACCGATTCTCAAGACGTACTAAGATAGACATCTCTTACGCATTTTAAGTTACAAAGCAAAACCAATTAAGGAGTAGCTTAGCGATTATTAATTCAGTTTACAACTTTTTTCGTTAACGAGCTACACATTATTACACGATAATGTTGTAACTAAAACACAGTAAACAGTCTAAGTTACCCAGAACTAACACACCTTACGCTTCTTATCTTTTACACATCAGTTTGCGATAGATGAGTAGTCCATTGATAGCTATTTTCTTGAAGCATTTTATTACAATTAGAATTTTTTCTCTATTGCTAATATCGTTCTTTCACTAATTGAAACATTTTTTGACAGTCGCTATATATTACATATATATTGTAAAAAACCAATATTCTTCTGAAAATCAAGTAATTAGCAATTACATCTGTCTTATATACAGTTAAGTCAGAAAAAACTTAAAGAATTTGGACAATTAATTTGCTTAAAAGATAGTCAACACAAGGATGTGTGAGACGTTGTTTTCTACTTGAATGACAAATAGCTATAGGATGTAGCGCATTATGAACTTGCTTAGTAAGATACTGGCCCATTATAAGAGAATAGCCATTTTTACCCTTTGTTTACCTATTTGTAAAAACGGCAGGTATGGAATTGATAATTTATTAGCTATTGCATCTAGGTTATTCAATAAACTATTGAAGTTTGTCATTTATAGGAAACCACTCCTTCAAAACGATAATATTTTAAATGCTAAGCAATCAAACGGCTTTACTCTCGTTGAGCTAACTGTGACGACAATGGTATTGGGAATTATCGCAGCTATTACAGCGCCAAGTATCTTAACGCACTTAGCACGAATGGAAGCCCAACGTGTCAAGCATCAATTAGAGAACACCTTATCCTTAGCAAAGGCCGAAAGCTATATAAGTCGGCAGGATGTCTTGGTTTGTTTATCAAATGATGCACAGCAATGCCATAGGAACAGTGATAAGACGCTTCTGCTATTCGTAGATAAAAACAATAATAAGCATTTTGATTCTCAAGTAGATACCTTATTAACTCAGCAATCCTTAAACCTAAGATATAGTACAGTGAAATTAAGAGTTGGCGGTAGGCGTCACTATACTAAATTTTGGGGCGATAGCGGCAGACCTCGAGGACACTTCGGTCATATAAAATACTGCCCTACCTCTTCTTATAACAAGTCAATGTACCAAATCTCTTTTAACCAATCTGGCATCGTCAAACATAAACTTAATGCAGACCACCCTACGAAATGTAATGGGTAATAGAAGCCATATATGCAAACCTATTTATACATGGCCTCTTTCATCATTGTCACAGCGCTTTCTAACCCTATAAACACCGCATCTGCAATAAGTGCATGACCGATATTTAATTCATATATACCATCAATCTTTGCAATGGCATTAACATTGTCACACGTTAAGCCATGACCTGCGTTAATAAGCAATTTATCATCTAGGCTCTGTGCTGTAGCTACTGCTTGTTCAATTCTTTGAAGCTCAGCCAACTGTGCGGCAGTATCATTTGCTAATCCTGCTTCGGCATAAGCACCAGTATGCAATTCTATTGCGTCTGCACCACATTCTATTGCGGCTGCAATCTGCTTGTCATCAGGATCAATAAACAAAGAAACCTTAATATTATAATCTTGCAGTTTATAAACATACTCTTTTAGAGACGTGACTTGCCCTGCAACATCAAGACCACCTTCTGTCGTTAACTCTGCCCGCTTTTCAGGTACTAGACATACCCAAAAAGGTTTAACTTCGCAGGCAATTGCAAGCATCTCATCCGTTGCTGCCATCTCTAGGTTCATTCTCGTCGACAACTGCCCTGCCATTTCATAAACATCAGCATCTTGTATATGACGGCGATCTTCACGTAAATGTATAGTGATACCATCTGCTCCTGCCTTTTCGCACAGTAATGCAGCAGCTAGAGGACTCGGATAATTCACACCGCGCGCTTGACGCAATGTTGCCACGTGATCAATATTCACGCCTAACAAAGGTTTTTTTGAATTGTTTTCAGATGAGGTAGACATAGAGATACTCATAAAAAATCCTTTGGGCAATTAAGCCTAACTTATATAGTTGATACTACGATAATATTTGAGAATGCAGTTATTGATAACGTTGCTGCTGCTGCCACAACAGACGGCTTTGTAGCGGCTGATAATCAAGCAAATGATCAATAAGATGTCGATGTAGTTTTGACCAATGGCTCAGCGTCTGTTCAGTAATACCTAAACGTGCCATTTCTATGATATCCGCACCCTTAAAAACAGTCTGTCCAGACTCACTGGCTAAATGCTCAGACTCTTCATTATGTACTAATACAGGGAGCAAACCTACATCCGGTAAAAAGCGGTAAGTACAATCATACTCGATGGGATCTTCAACGTTGTCATGCGTTAACGTTAAAGTGAATCCTAACTCGGTAAATAGATACTGCTCAAACTGACGTAGACAGAGACGAAGCTCGCTATTACTTAAGGGCTGTTTGAGTTGTTGTAGACTGATTTGATAATGCTGCCACAATACAGGAATTGGGTCTTCAGTAGGTAACAGCCGCCACAGAATCTCATTTATATATAGTGCAGCATATTGATGTTGACCGCTGATATTGGCGTAAGGTACGGCTTCTAAGACAGCAGATTTACTATCTTTTTGAACACCGTCTTTTTGAACGCTATCAGCTTGAGTTGTATCTTGCGAAGCAATATTAATTTGACTAAAGGTTTTTAGATCGCGTTTGCCAGTAGCAAAAAGCTGTAACGGCATAAATAATGGCGCGCCTTTTTTCCCAACACCATGTATCACACCGTGTTGTTGAGAAAAAAGATAATACAAAGCGCGCTTTTCCTGATAAGGACGCTGATGCAATAAATACCCGACGAGCGCTTCATTACGCATTTGTTATTACCTAAATAGTTAAAAGGCAGACAGTGCTTTTGAAGCGTTCGTTCTTAACCGCTATCAATAGCCCAAACTGGTCAACGCACGCTCATCATCAGACCAACCACGTTTCACTTTGACCCACAAAGTTAACATGATTTTTTTACCAAACAACTGCTCCATATCTTTACGAGCATCCATACCAACTTGTTTGATACGCTGGCCTTTGTCACCGATAACGATGGCTTTTTGACCACCACGCTCAACATAGATAGTTGCATCGATAAAAGTACAAGCTTTGCGTGGACGCCCTGTTTTTGGATCAGTATGTGCAGGTTCGTCTTTAAACTCATCAATCTGTACCGTTAAATCATAGGGTACTTCATCGCCTGCACTACGCATGATTTTTTCGCGAATAATTTCACTGGCTAAAAATCGCTCAGAGCGATCAGTGATTTGCTCTGTATCGTAAATAGGCGCAGCGACTGGTAAATGCGAGGCAATCACTTCTTGCAAACGATCTAAGTTTTGATTTTTTAGTGCAGACACAGGAACGATATCAGCAAAATCGAAACTATCGTTGAAAGTTTCGATAAGTGGTAGCACGCTGCCTTTATCTTTTAGAGTATCTGACTTATTAATAACCAATACGACTGTTAGATTGGTCTCACCGAGCTTTTGCAAGGTCAATAAATCATCGTCACGCCATTGATCTGAATCGACAACAAACAGTACTAAATCTACATCTACTAACGCCGATACCGCCGCTTTATTCATACGTTCATTGATAGCACGTACTTCGTTGCGGTGAATACCTGGTGTATCAACAAACACTGCTTGCATTTCATGGTTTGATAAAATGCCATGGATACGATGACGGGTGGTTTGCGGTTTGCGTGAAGTGATAGACAGCTTTTGTCCTAATAAGTGATTCATCAAAGTTGACTTGCCCACATTTGGACGTCCAACAATGGCCACATAACCTGCTCTAAAATCATCAGCCATACGAGCATTACCACTTGGCGCAAAAAATTCTTCAATAGCCATATCATTGTCTAATGCAATACCTTCTGCATCAATACCATGAGTATCTTCAGTAACTTCGATATTATTTTGGCTTAAATCAATATCTGTATTTTCACCCAAATTTTGGGTGCTGTCTTCATTGTTTGATGGCAAATCAGTATGATTGCTCATAAGTTAATCCTATAGGGTTTGTGACTAGCCGAACAGTCTTTGATGGTAAATTTATTTAGTCACCATTAAAAACGGGCTAGAAACACTTAAAGTTTTAAAATAAATAATATGTGAGGTAGTTTTAATGTATGTTTGCCAAGTTATAAACCAACCTAAACCGATACTATGCATCTAAAAATGCATTAATAAATATCGGCTATACACGTCTTTTGGCAGATCCTGGCAATTTATGCAATTGGTTAATCATAAGCTCTGCTGCTTTCTGTTCAGCGATACGGCGGCTCTCACCAGATTCAGTAATATCAGGGCAGTTATTGATATTAACATGGCAACGCACAACAAAAATTTGATGCGGTGCATTACCACGCGTTTCCATGAGCTCGTAATTAGGCAAGTCAAATTGTTTAGATTGTAGCCACTCTTGTAACCGACTCTTGGCGTCCTTTAGCGCTTTTTGGTCATTGACATTATCAATCAGATCACCATACCAAGAGAGAACACATTTACGAGTAATATCCATATCTTTACTGTCTAAATAGATAGCACCAATCAGAGATTCTACAGCATCCGCCAGTATAGAGGCACGATTGCGACCCCCACCTTTGCGCTCACCTACTCCTAATATAAGATGGTTAGACAGCTCTAGGTTTTGAGCGATAATTACCAACGACTCTTGGCGCACCAGTGTCGCACGCATACGCGTTAAGCGACCTTCATTTTGACTAGGATAACGATGATATAAAGCTTCACCCACAATCATCCCTAACAGTGCATCACCTAAAAACTCTAGGCGCTCATAGTTTTTTTTGCTATCAAATGAGCGATGCGTTAACGCAAGTTTAGGTAGGCTCAAGTCATTGAACTCATAACCTAACTTACGCGTTAATACTGCTAACCGCTGAATAAATTCTGAGCTAACAATAAGCGTGTCAACAGACGTACTATTTTTTTGGGAAGTAGGAACCGCTTGGGAATGGTGCGAAGTTGGTTTCATGCGTGGTTTGTGGTTATCCCTTCTGCTTGACAGATTTAGTTTAATAATATTATTTGATATATTTTATGAAATAATGAAAACGTTATATCGTACTATGATGGCTTACTCTGCTGTTGCCATCTCGATGTTACCTTCGAAACGGTTCACGATGTCGACATTGCTAAAAAAGTTATTAGTTACTGCATATTCTTTATAAATAGCTAATTGACCTATTTTTTTATCGGTAAAGGTAAATACCTCTTCTGCCTTTGTATCATAGTTAGCATTGATAGATAACTGTTTGTTGACACGTTCAACAAACTGTTTGGCTGTTTCTTTATTATTATTGGCTTCTTTTAGCTGTGCACTTAATACCTTGGTCAATTGATAATCACCAATCTGAGCCGGTACGATAGCTACTGTCAATTTAGTCGCAATACCTAAAAGCATAATAATGAGAACAATGTTTGTCACACTGGCGCCGCGCTGCATAGCCAAACCAGATAATTGCTGCATTATGATATCCTTCTAAAGATAAACGACTATTTCGAATAAGTGTATAAATAATAAATAGCTATTGATTATTTAGCAACGATATTAGCATAAAACTATTATCGACCAATCAACCGCTAGACAATCTCATAATCTTAATTGATAGTACCATTACGCTCAAAGGTCGGTAGATTAAGACCAGGAGGTTTATGCATCCAAATATAAACTGCCTTACCTGCTAGGTTTTCATCCGGAACGAAGCCCCAAAATCTACCGTCTGCGCTGCGATCTCGGTTATCACCCATCACAAAATACTGACCCTCTGGCACGTCAATGCGCCACTCAGCACCCTCTGACTCAACCACCTCTGGTGATTGTTGCTGCAAAAATGGCGCGTATTGTGAACTGTTCATGCCATCTAAATAGCGCACGAAGTGCTTGTTGTCACCTTGTACTTCTTCAAAATATTTTGCCGCATCTTCTTCTTGCTGGCCCATTGCAGAAGCACTCTCTTCGGTCAGCACTTGACCTGGACCAATTTGCCCTGGTAAGTATAGCTGTGAAGTCAATTCAGCATTTGCCGCAAAATCTACAGACTTAGTCTCAATAGGTACGTCATTGATAGACAACGTGCCTTGACTATAACTCACGCTATCCCCAGGCAAACCGATAACGCGTTTAATATAATAAATGCTCGGGTTCTCAGGATAGCGAAACACTGCCACATCACCATGTTCAGGTTCACCAGTATCTAGCACCTTATTATAGGTTAACGGCAGGCGCACGCCATATGCATACTTATTAACAGCAATAAAGTCACCCGTATATAGCGTCGGCACCATAGACGATGATGGGATATTAAATGGCTCAATTAAAAATGAGCGTACTATCAATACCACTGCTAACACAGGAAAAAAGTCATAAGCCCAGCGAACCAGTAAGCCTTCTTGACCTCGACCACGAGTTTTGCGCTGTTTGAGCGCTAGCTTGTCTAACAGCCAAACAATTCCTAGGACTATAGTTAACGGCACTAAAATTAAATTAAAATCAAAATCCATACCAAATTGCCTATTAACGAGCGGCTTATCTAACACCTTTACGATAAGACTCACTACATTTGACTGTTATCTACAATGACTATCTTAAATTAAGCTCAATGATTAGCTATCAACTTGCAACACAGCTAAGAAGGCTTCTTGCGGGATTTCCACATTACCTACTTGCTTCATACGTTTTTTACCAGCTTTCTGCTTAGACAATAGCTTTTTCTTACGTGACACATCGCCACCATAGCATTTTGCTAATACGTCTTTACGCATGGCTTTTACCGTACTACGACCAATGATTTGGCTACCGATAGCCGCTTGAATGGCAACATCAAACATTTGACGTGGAATCAACTCTTTCATCTTAGTAACTAGGGCATTACCACGATAACGTGATTGGGTTTCGTGCACGATCATCGCTAAGGCATCGACTTTATCGCCATTGATTAGTACATCAACTCTCACCAATTTATCGGCTTGATAACGTTCAAAGTTATAGTCTAACGATGCAAAACCACGTGAGACTGACTTTAGGCGATCAAAGAAATCCATGACCACTTCGCCCATTGGGATATCGAATATCAGCTGTACTTGTCGACCCATAAAACGCATATCAACCTGAACGCCGCGACGCTCAATACATAGCGTCATCACATTGCCTAAGAATTCTTGCGGTACTAAAATCTGACAGCGGGCAATTGGCTCACGGAATTCTTCAATATTGTTTGGCTCAGGTAGATGTGACGGATTATCTACATAGATTACATCACCGTTCTTTTTCTCAATTTCGTAAATAACTGAGGGCGCTGTAGTAATCAAATCTAAATCATATTCACGCTCTAGACGCTCTTGGATAATCTCCATGTGCAGCATACCCAAGAAGCCACAGCGGAAACCAAAGCCAAGCGCATCCGACGTATCTGGCTCAAAAAATAGTGACGCATCGTTAATTTGCAGTTTTTGCAAAGCTTCACGGAATTTTTCGAAATCACTCGAATCTACTGGGAACATACCAGAATAGACTTGTGGCGTGACTTGTTTAAAACCTGGGATACGATCCACATCAGGGGTCTTAGCATGAGTGATAGTGTCGCCTACTGGTGCTCCGGCAATATCCTTAATACCCGCAATAACAAAGCCGACTTCCCCTGCTTCTAAAACACCCGTATCTACAGGCTTAGGCGTAAAGACACCAATCGAGCCAACCAGATGTGCCTCTTGAGTCGATTTGATATATAACTTGTCACCTTTACGTATAGTACCTTCACGCACCCGTACCAATGAGACCACGCCCAAATAATTATCGAACCAAGAGTCAATAATTAGTGCTTGCAGTGGTGCTTCACGGTCACCAGTTGGTGCCGGGATAAACTCCACCAGCGCTTCTAGCAGCTTATCAACACCAAGACCAGATTTGGCTGATACTCGCGGTGCATCAACGGCATCGATACCGATAATATCTTCAATTTCTTGAATGACGCGTTCAGGCTCAACTTGTGGCAAATCAATCTTATTTAACACCGCCATGACTTCTAAGCCTTGATCAACGGCTGTGTAGCAATTGGCTACTGACTGCGCTTCTACACCTTGAGCGGCATCAACAACCAATAGCGCACCTTCACAAGCTGCTAATGAACGCGACACTTCATATGAAAAGTCGACGTGACCCGGGGTATCAATAAAGTTAAGCTGATAGCGCTCACCATTTGGATGATCATAAAACAGTGTTACTGACTGTGCTTTGATAGTGATACCGCGCTCACGCTCAATATCCATTGAGTCGAGTACCTGCGCCTGCATCTCGCGATCTTGCAAGGCACCGCACATCTGAATAAAACGATCGGCAAGGGTCGACTTACCATGATCAATGTGGGCAATGATTGAAAAGTTACGAATATTGGCTAATGCAGTCACAAAGCGCCTACTAAATTAAGGGTGATAGAATAATAAAACTAAAAAATAAATATTGTCAGATGCAATTGATAACGTGCTTGTACTTCTTTCAAGGTTAACCGTTATAACAAGCCAATTTGGCTAATACCACCGTCTAAAACCTATAGCCAAGCACATTAACTCTTATGCGTAGACATAAAAGAGTATTCTAGCAGTTTTCCACTGCAAAGTAAGGCGATTTTGTTAGAAGAGATGTGACTTACAGATGAAATGACAAGCTAAAAAAGGATAACGCAACAATCGTTACACTTGTTGAACTTCGTTTCTTTATATAGATACTATTATAATTACTATGACTTCTTAGAAACAAAAGCGAATAAATGACTAGGGTAAATTGGTTTTAGACATATCTACGTCTGTAGTTTCACTGCCATTTTGGTACAGATACTTATACATCCATGGCGATCTGCCATAAAAAGCACCATTTATTTGAGTTTGCTCTATCAAGTACTCACGAAATCTCAAATAAAATTCATTATCTGGGCCCTTAGGCTGCTGCCAAAAATCATCAAGCGGCTTTTGATCTGTTAGCTTAGGAATATCGTAAATTGCACGACCCATAACCTTAGTAGGTTTCTTATGATAAACCGACTGCAAGCCTGTCGTACTGTTAATAGTCACCATGCCAATACTATATTTCATCAAAGTTGGCAGGTGCATATCACAACCATAGAAAACACGATGAGACACTTGATAGCGCTCAGCTAGGCTAGCTACCAGCTCCCGATAGTCTCTATGACCACGATCCAATGGATGATGCTTAAACACAAGTAACTGTTTTTGCTTAGCAAATTTTGCAAAGCTTGCGATAGACTCATCAATGAACTGTACCACATCACGATAATCACTATGATGGGTAATCTGTGAGTCATTATGCACTTGCAAACTAATCAAAAAGTAATTGTTACTTTCTTGCTTGATCAGTCTATTTTGCAATTGTTTATCTGGCAAATATCCTCGTAGCTTCCGCCACGGTGCTTTTAACCAAGCGATGGCCTCTTGCCAAGCGGTCATACCACGATAATGCGAATAATGTGGATAACGACTTTTATAAAGCCAAGCAATGATGTAATAGACGATGGCCGCGATACTTAAGCGATAAAATCGATTATGTGTGTATAAAGGCTGATCATTGGCTTTCTTAAGTGCTTTAATCTCAGCAGTGTTTAGACGTGAATAGCCATTAATCCCATGCTCTTGTAAGGTAATGTAATCAGGACGCAAGTACCCTTCTTCAAAGACAAAAAATGAAATACCTAGCTTCTCACTGATACACGCTGCTTGAGTATGATGCGGTCGACAATCGCCAAAGCATACAATCGCATCAATGGCATTTTCTTTAATGAACGCCTGCAACCAAGAGGAAAATTGCGCTAATGTATTGGTATATTCGTAGGTATTGTCGTGATGATAAAAAAAGGCATCGCCTGCATTAAAATTGATTTTACTTACTTTAATATCTTGAGTTTGCAAGAATGACGAAAAGCGATTAAAAAACCCACCCATTTTCCCTTGTAGTAGCAAGACATGTCGATGAGTAAGCAAGTGAGACATCGAAGCTGCCATAATACAGGGCTACCATTAAATGAGAAAATAAGAAATAAAAATGAGAAAGGTCGTGCAACCGTGTGAAAACACATAGCGTAAAAGTGATTATACCGAAAAAGCATCTATTTGTCGCAATGCAATTATACGGTGCTACTCTAATAAATTAACGAGACATTTTACGCAATTTCTGTTGCCACTGGTGACGCTGCTGCATAAAACGTGTGGTCGCGTGACGTTTAAACTTTGTAGATAAAGACGAGTTCACAGTCTTAGCTGAACTATTTGAAGTACTAGCCATTTCAGATTGCGATTCTTCACTATTCGCAAGCAGATGCGAGTCTTTGAGAGGGTATAAATAATCGATCACCTGTTCTACTTGTGCTAATCCATAGCCATCAGGCAGACGATACAACGGGTAACATATAAGCGCGCCATATATTAGCTGCTCAAGAGTCAAAGGTATATCTCGTTGACGCCTTTTTAGATAGGTATATTTCGGTAGCGACTGCCCGTCAATATCTGTGGTCAACCCCCAACCTGCATAAAATGGTAAACCATAGCAGGTGACGTCCAATCCACGCAGCAACGCTTCAAAACCAGTCAGTGAGCTGATCGTATGAACCTCATCCACCCATTCTAAACAATCAGGCATGGCAGTATCGTAGGCAACCGCTTGAACTTGTTGTAGACGAGCTTCTGATACTTTACCTGCTCGCAGTCCTGCCTCAACATCAGGATGCGGCTTATAAATCAAATAAGCGTCTGGGTTATCTTGTCGTACACGTTCGATCAAACCACTGTTTGTCTTTATTGTGGAACCGCAGTACTGTACTGACAAATCGTCCTCTACCTGACCGATAATAAGAACACGTCGTCTCCCAGATATTTTGGCATCCTGCATCCACGAATTATTTTGAATACTAGAAACATCTATACCAACCCCAACATTGTATTTACTTACCCGCTGATTCAGCAGTTTGTCTTGCAGTTTGTTTACGCGAAGACGCTGTTCAGAACTTAATGGCTGACAATTTTGCAGCAATGTTTCTAAGTCTGAAGGCTGGGTCGCATCGTAATAAATACCTTGTTTGTCTATGACAACAGACAGTGGTGCGAGTAAAGTAGCACCTAAACCATTTGATCGGATAAACCCATCTTCCATACAATAAATAGCTGGCATGTCCGAGCTTTGTTCAGCAAGTTTACTCTGTAGCTTCTTCTGTACTTGCTGACGTTTGGCCAAACCCCATACCAATAAAGGCTGGCTGAAATTGACACGGAAATGGTCTGGATGTAGAAGATTTTTTAGACGCGGTTTTGGTTTAACGAATAATGTCGTACGCGGTAGGTCTATAAAGGCTTTGACAAATGGCAGCTTCCAACGACTAAATTCATATATCGTCAAATCGCCTTCAAGGCGCGCTTGCCATCGCCGATTGGTCACTAGCCATTCGATGGCTGCATCAATATCACAAGCTTGTTTCGTTGCTGGGTCTACATAACGACTGTAATCAATATAAGCACTATAAAATAATGTTTCTAATGACGTTTCAAGCGTCTTATGTGACGTGGCAGGAAACATTGCTGAGTTTGACAAATCTCTATTACTGAGAAGTATCTCAGCTGACTCTAAACGACGTTTCTCAACTGCTTTAAGTAAGTTTTTAGGTGCATTAGTGTCATCGGTCAGCCCCCATCCGCTATACCAGCTGACTCCAAAGCAATGTACTTTTTTACCTAGCATTAATGCTTCAAAGCCCATATGTGAGCTGACGGTATAGACATCACTTACTTGCTTAAGCAGTTCAATAGGATTGAGAGATTCAGTCAATAGCCTAACGTTTTTAGGCAGTTTTAAGTTGGATAAGTAGCCTGATTTTGACGCAGGATGAGCCTTTATCCAAATATGGGCGTTAGGATGGTTGTGGCATGCAGATTTTAGCATCTTCTTAAATTGACGTTTATTCGCACCAGCACCTTTAACAGAGGCATCACCCGCTACCTGATCAATCAACAAGATATGTAATGGTGAAACACTTTCTTTTTCGTTAATATTTTCTTCATTAATCAATTTGTCCAACGACGGACAATCGATTATGGAATTATATTTACTCAGTTTTTCTTCGCATATACGTGTCATCAGATGATGAGCACGTGCCTCGTCTGCTGCGCGATCATTGCTAGTACTCTTGGTGCGCTCAACAATCAACTGCTCGAGGCGCGAGTGATGCGTCATATCAAAGTAGATACCAACGTCATCGATAACCACACTCAAACCGTGGCGACTATTAATACCTGAATCTAATGAACGCAAAAATCCATCTTCAATACTGAAAGCATTCACATTCTGACGGGTGGCAGCTTTATCAGCTCGTTGAAAGCTTTTCTTGTGTCCCCATCCAATAAATGCCTCAGGTTGTGATTTTTTCTTGTGATTTATCAGGCTTTGTTGCAAGCCTGACCACGGATACCAGCGCTGGATATCAGCTTGCAACACTTGCGAGAGTAGCAAGTTATTGCGACACATACCTTTACCAACTACTGCCAGTTGCTTTGGTGATTGGTACTGTGACGATGGCGAAAGTAGCGCATGATCAGAGGTAGACATAGTAGATACCTTGACTTCATTCGCTACTTCTTTTGCCATACCTTTAATACCTTCACTCGTTAATTTTAGTTAAATCTATTCAACAGTCATCGTTAAGTTATGAATGGCTAACCGTTATAGGTCTAGAACTACCTTGGCAGCAATTGCTAACTGATAAACAATCTGTGATAGACCGCGCGCAATCTCCACACGCTTAGTTTTAACTTTCGGTAATACCATAATCTCGTCACCCTGCTGGATACGATACGCAGTATTGACCACTTGGCTCGCCCCATTTTGATGAATAATTAAGATATCTTTTGTATCAGCGTTATCAGAGAAACCACCAGAGTTAGCCACATAATCGCCGACGGTATAGTCAGGATTAAAGGTAAGTGCCCCTTGTGCTCGTACTTGACCATTGACTGTAATGACTGACGTTTGTGCTGGTATTTCAATAATGTCGCCTTGTTGCAGAATAATATCCTGCCACGAATTTGGCACAACGACGATTTGACCATCCGTCTGAACATTGCGAGCTTTGGCAACGAACTGCTTAACCAATGCTGCATCATCTTGACGCAATGCGGCTTCTTCACGAGTCGTTGACTGAGTGGCAAGCGTTAGTTCTTCTAGACGGTCGAGTGACTCGTTAATCATGCGTTTTTGTTGCTCAGCAACAGATTCGCGATAGATGGTTAGATGCGTTAATTTAGCCAGTGGACTTGGCTGTAATTGTGGCACGATATCTTTTAGACGCGCGCCATATGGCACAACCATTGCACCATTACCAGTATGTGCACCTTTTACCTGCACCGCGATGGTACCTGCGTAACGATCTGACGTTACTACCATTTGATCGCCGTTATAGACGGGAACGTTTTGTGCTTCACTTAATGAGTAGTACTCCGCCGTTTGTGCACGTCCTGCACTGCGAGTAATGCTGACATTAGTAGCATTAGCTGCTGGATTAGACACTTGCAACACATCGCCAATAGTCAGATCATTCACATCAAATTCAAAGGTATATTCGTTTTGAACTTGACCGCTTACCACAAATGTCTTTTTCTGTGGTGCCACGGTGATGACATCACCATCACGGAATGAAAATGCCTGTAATTTACCTGCTAACAAAAAGTCATATAAATTGACTTGCTGTAGCATTTGACCATTACGTTTGATTTGGATATCGATATAACTACCGCGCGTTGGGTCAACGCCGCCTGCTCTATCTAAATAAGACAATACCGAGTCTGCTGCTAGACCACCGTAATAGCCTGGTTGTTTAACAAAACCTGTGACGAATACTTTAACTGGTTGCGCCTGCTCTAATGAAGCATAAACCCCTACATTCGAGCGGTAGATACGACTGACAGCATTTTTGACCACGTTTTGTAAGCTGCCATTTTGCACACCAGAGACGCGGACTGGTCCAACGTTCGGTAAGAAAATATTACCTTGTGGATCGACGGTCATGGTAGCAGCATACTGGTAAGCGCCCCACATTCTTACTTGGACGTTATCGCCAGGGTTAATCACATAACTGTCATTAAAGGTAGAGCCTGAAGTCGTCGAAAATGCCCCACGGAACAATTGCTCACCGAACATCATATCTTGAGTTTTAATATCTTGATAAGGACGCGTGGTATTAATAACTGACTGACTTGGTAAGCTTGCTGCGTTAACCGCTTCTTGGGTTGTTGCTTGCCCTGGTACTGCCCCAGCAAATGCTTGGGTAGACACGTTAATATTGCTCTGGTTCTGAGATTGACTCATGTTATTACTGCTTGTGCCAAAGCCTGAACCTGATATTTGATCTGCATAACTGCTTGCAGCTGTTGCAGACATACTAGTCGCCGCCATTGCCAAACTTGTCGCTATCACGATAGAACGTGGTTTCATATTCATGAGTTATATTCCCTTCCTGATCTATCGATCATTACTGATATCTGGTTTTTCAAGATTAGCTACGGTGATCACGGACAACTGCCATTACCAAACGTACAAATCCGTATAGCATTAAGAGCAACGCAAGCGATGTCCAAATAAGATACGCTTGGCGCGGATAAGTTGCATCTTCAGCTTCGTAGGGCGTTGAGATCACAATCAAGTTTTTCATTTTCTTGAATGCTTCTAGTCTTGATTTTTCAAGCGATGACAACGACAATTTATACAATTCGGTAGCAAAATCCACATCTGCCTTGATGGTCTCAAACTGTACCGCTTGACGGTTCAACTTGGTTGTATTTGGCGAGGTCAATTTGGTTTGTTCTTGAGTGATTTGCTCTTCAACGGCCTTTATCTGGCTTCTTAGTGAAACCACTTGCGGCGCATCTGGATTTAGATAACTGAGTAACTGGCGCTCTTCGGTACGCAACGAGCTTAATTGTGCTTGTAAGCTACCAATTAACTGATTGACGATCTGTGCATTGGCCTGTGGATCATAGATTTCGTTTTCGTTCTGATAGTTTAATAGCTGCTCTTTGGCATCATTTAGGCGCTCTTCTGATTCATTTAACTGAGTTTCTGCAAACGCTAATTGATCACGAGCTACTTCTTGCGAAATACGGTTTACGAACTGTTCAGACTCTCCCAAGATAGCTTTGTTCAGCTCAAAAGCATACTTTGAGTCAAAGCCTTCTGTTGATACCGAAAGCACATAGCTCTGCTCATCGAGATCAATGTGAACCCGTTTCTTGAAGTATTCGAGCAAATCTTCCTGAGTCGCATCAGGATCGATTTCATAAATAGGGTCTGAACCATCAACATGGTAAGCTTCACGAAATTTAAACTTATTATCGAGTCGCTTCACCATATCATTCGACAAAATATACTCTGTCAAATAGGTCGCATCTTCTTTACTGGTACTATTAACGCCCAATAGAGCTGATATACCACCACCAGATGGTACGCTAGACTCGCTAACCTGCTTAACCACTACATCTGCAGTAGAAACAAATCTTGGGTGGGCTATAGTCATGACATAGAATATCACCAACACCCAAGGCAAAATCACTAAGCCGATGAAAAGCGAAAAATTGAGTATGTTATTTTTTTGCTTTGTGGACATGCTTTTCATAAACTTTAATCGCTTCTGTTATATCATCAAACACATGTGCTGTCTGATCCATTAATACAATACCAATGTCGCAGCTTGCAGTTATATCTTTTAAACTGTGAGATACCATTAGTACTCCAGACGTTTCTTTTCGAGCCTTCAAAATCTCTCTTGATCTTTTTTTGAAGGCTGCATCACCAACAGCACCCACTTCATCAAGCATATAGTAATCAAAATCAAAAGCTAAACTTAATCCAAAGACAAGCCTTGACTTCATACCAGATGAGTAACTACGTACAGGCATATCGAAATACTTACCGATATCTGCAAACTCTTCTACAAAACGAATTTTTTCGTCGATATAAGGACCGCTTGAATAAAGACGACAAACAAAACGTACGTTTTGACGACCGGTCAAACTCCCTTGAAAACCACCTGCCACCCCTACTGGCCAAGAGATGGTTGAGTCGCTAATAATTTCACCGTGGTCTGGCTCATCAAGGCCACATATAATACGTAGCAAGGTTGACTTGCCCGCACCGTTACGACCTAACAAACCAACACTTTGCTTATCACCAATGGTTAGATTCAAGTCTTTAAACAGATAATGCCGACCTTTTGTAGTCATAAATGACTTTGAAACATTCTTAACTTCAATCATTTATTTACCATAAATTATCAATAACATGAATAAAATATCGATTAAATTTCAATCTACTTACTTAGAACGTATCAGATCTTTTTCAACTGCTTTATACATCAGAAGCCCTAAAAAATTTATACCAATTGTCCACTCTAAAAAATAACCTATATCAATGTGATAGGAGGGATAATTTGGGGCTAGAGAGTGTTTTATAAGCTCCAAATTGTGCACTAATGGATTATATAACAAATAACTAAAATAAGGTTCTGGAACAATAAGTAAAGGGAAAATAACACCTGAAGTAAAATATAGAATTGTAAAAAATATTGTTATTACTTTAGATATCTCACCACCATAATGTCCAACAACCATCATAATAAGCGCTGTGCCAAATCCAAATAAAAAAAGTGTTATCCAGCAAAAAATAACAATATGTAAGTTACCTAGACTTGGAAATATACCGAAAAAAGACAATCCAGCTAATAATAAGATAAAAGTAAAAAAATAAATAATAAGTTCAAGAAATGAGCGAGCAATAATAACATCTATATGCCGAATTGCTCTATATATAAGCAAGCCACGATTACCTTCGACAGCACCTAGCGCTCTCGTTGCCATCTTTTGGAACATACGAAAAGGCACCATGCCTGCCACTAAGAATAATGAAAAATTCATCCCTGGTACTAAGCGCTCACGAATAGCCCCAAAAATTACTAAAAAAATTAATATCTGAAAAAGAACCTCAAGTGGCGCCCATAGATAGCCCAAGCGATAGCCGCCGAAGCGCGTTTGGAGCTCACGCATTAGTAAAGCATGAAATGCGGCACCCATGACTTTAAGGCCACTACGATGCTGAACAGGACGATAAGGAGGTAATTGTATAGACATGGCGTTACAGGACTTTACCGAAAACAGCCCCTATGATAAGTAAGCGCGACATAAGTTACAAGAATTAATCTGTACATATCCTGATAAACCTATGATTTAGTAAGAAATCTGTAAGTAAATCACACCTAAAACGCTATCTATCAATTGCTTCTAGTTTATAAAACCACTTATTTTAGGCAAAAAAAAACCAATCTCGATAGATTGGTTTTTTTCGTACTGCTATATATGGTGGCGATGAAGAGACTTGAACTCTTGACCTCACGATTATGAGTCATGCGCTCTAACCAGCTGAGCTACATCGCCGTTTTAGGCTGCACATTATGCCCAAGCTGTTGACTGCCGTCAACCCCTAATAAGCATTTTTTGCAAAAAAATGAATTTAATTCAGATTAATTGCAACTATTACTATAACAAACAATAAAAAAGGTTTGGTAAACCGATAAGCCGGGTTCTGTCGTGGACGATCATTCCTCTAGGCGTATCATCGCTAATACGCTCAAGCAACCTACCCGCATCGAACGCGGGCCGCGCCATGCCGATGCCTATTTGGTCTTGCTACGCGTGGAGTTTACCATGCCGTGAGATGTTGCCATTCACGCGGTGCGCTCTTACCGCACCCTTTCACCCTTACCGATGATACCCTAAGGTACTAAAGGCGGTCTACTCTCTGCTGCACTGGTCGTCAAGTTACCCTGCCCAGCCGTTAGCTGGCACGCTGCCCTATGTAGCCCGGACTTTCCTCCCCTGCTCATCTGTTGCCAGTGTGCAGCGGCGATCGCCTAGTCTACCAAGCGCGCTAGTATAGCAAACTTATGACTGCCTGCGCATGTCTTTTGGATTTATTTTTGTGGACAACATAAATAGGCTAAACAAAATTTGCTGGCAGTGCTTCAATATTACCGACCAGATTATCTTTTAGATATGGTATTTGTAGCCAATGCGCTTTGGGATAATTATGAGCAAAATACGTTTGCAAGAAATCAATGGTACTATTTGCGATCTCAGTATCCGTTTGCTCAGCATCATCATGAATATGATTATAAATTACACTATGTACTATTAATCCGCGCGATTTTATAGCTTCTAAACTCAGCAAAGTATGATTGATGCTGCCCAATCGACCAGAGGTGACCAAAATAACTGGACAGCCTTGCTCAGCAATATAGTCTAATGTGAGTAGATTCTCTGTAATCGGCACAAGCAAACCACCTGCACCTTCTAGTAGTACCAGCTCATACTCAGATTGCAGTCGCTTGGTAGCGTTAGTAATCATATCAGGATCAAGTGTTTCCCCTGATAATTTAGTAGCCAGATGAGGAGACGCTGGCTTCTTATAACGATGAGTACAAGTCGTAAAATCGAGATCACATGGCTGTAAAGAAATGTCCATAAGTTGACGATGAGTAATGATATCATCAGCGATATTCATCTCACCATTATCTAAATTGATCGATACACCCGTCTGTACTAGCTTTTGAGTAATGACACTCACACCTTGTTGCATAAGCGCTTTGGCAAGCAGTCCAGTAGCATAGGTTTTACCAATATCGGTATCGATACCAGAAACAAATAAAACACTCATGGTTGACCTCGGTTTTCTAAATACGTACGCACTACTTTTAGCAGTGATTGGCATAAGGTAGTCAGCTCATCATCAGTAATCACGTAGGGTGGCATGATATATACCAGCTTACCAAATGGTCTGACCCAGATACCATTATCAATCAATAAAGACTGAAATGTAGGCATATCGACTGCTTCATGCAACTCAATGACGGCGACTGCACCCAAACAACGTACCTCGACAACACCGTCTAATAACGCAGCAGGCGCTAACTGCTGTTCCATAATAGTCTGCATGTTTGCGGTACGCGCTTCAATATCATAAGACATAATCAAATCAATCGATGCACACGCAACTGCACAAGCCAGTGGATTGCCCATAAAGGTTGGGCCATGCATAAGGGCTGGATAGTCACTATTATGAATGGTATCGGCAATTTTGCGGGTACATAACGTTGCGGCAAAAGTCATATAGCCACCCGTTAGCGCCTTGCCAATAGTCATGATATCAGGTCTGATGCCAGCATGTTCACACGCAAACAATTTACCACTACGGCCAAACCCAGTAGCGATTTCATCTGCAATCAATAGTACATCATGCTCATCGCACAGTTGACGCAGCAATTGCAGATATTCAGGACTATAAAAACGCATCCCGCCTGCACCCTGAATAATTGGCTCAATGATAAAACCCGCCAGCTGCTCACCATACTCTACAAAAAACTGAGCCAGCGTCTCACGTTCATCTACTGTCAATGCGCGATCAAAGCCAATGGGCGGCGCAGGGACGAAATGCTGCATCGGTAACTGCTTGCCATATAGGCTGTGCATACCATTAACAGGGTCACAGACACTCATCGCATGCCACGTGTCTCCGTAATACCCTGAATGGGTTGATGCAAATTGTTGCTTGGTTGGACGCTTGGCAGCTACTTGATATTGCAACCCCATTTTTAGCGCCACTTCTACCGCAATACTGCCACTGTCCGCATAAAAAATTGCATCAAGTCCAGTAGGGACAATGTCGAGCAGTTTTTTGCCCAGATCTATCGCTGGCTGATGAGTCAATCCACCAAACATGACATGCGCCATTTTACCCAATTGCTTAGTCAATGCTTCATTCAGTTTTGGATGGTTATAACCATGAACGCTCGCCCACCAGGATGACATACCATCGATCAGGCGCCTGCCATCTTCGGTGATGATATAAATACCTTCAGCGCGATCGATTACGATATTATAATAAGTGGGTGGCAGGCTGGCATAAGGGTGCCAAAGATGTTGCTGATCGAAGTCACTGGCTACTTGCATAGATTTGGTTGTCATTGTTTTTGTGGTCATTATATTGTCCCTAAAACGTTGTAAACCCAAACGTCATCAATCGCTTATCAAGATTTTATTGACCAGTAATACGCTTGTATTTGGCTAATAAATCATTTTCTGTCTCGACATGATTGGGATCATGAGGGATACAATCGACGGGACAAATCACCACGCATTGCGGCTCGTCAAAATGCCCGACACATTCTGTGCATAGATCTGGATCAATGACATAAATATCGTCGCCTTCTGAGATGGCCTCATTTGGACAGGCAGGCTCACACACATCACAGTTAATGCACTCATCAGTGATTAATAGCGCCATAAACTGCTCCTTATATTTTTGCTCGTATTAGGGCTTGTCCCTAATTCAAACGTTTATCACTAAATGGGCTAAAAATGGCTAAATCTTTGAAAAACGGCGTCAAATAACTGGTCAATATCTCGATCTTGCCTACGATTCATCTAATTTTTATCACTATTTTTAAAATAGGGACATGCCCTATTCCTATATGGCTGCTCCTTACTATTTTAGCAAGTGCTAGCAGCATATCTTTGATGCAACATCTTTTATTTAATATTTAACTTTTTGTCAAATGCTTGCAAAACACAGGGTGGAACGAATTTATTGACGTCACCACCAAGCTTGGCAATTTCGCGAATCATGGTAGATGAGATAAATGAGTAATTTTGAGATGGGGTCAAGAACACTGCCTCAAAGTTTTCATCAAGCTCACGATTCATATTGGCTAGCTGAAACTCATACTCAAAATCTGACATCGCACGCAAGCCACGCAAAACTGCCGTGGCGTTTTTTTCACGCATAAAGTCAACAAGCAGCCCTTCAAAACCAATGACAGATACTTGCGGTAAGTCAGCAAATACGGTTTCGACCAAAGCAACGCGCTCTTCAAAATTAAACAAGGGTTTTTTATGGTGGCCTGAGGCAACCGCGATAACGACCTCATCAAATAGCTTGACGGCACGTGTGACCAAATCTACATGACCGTTGGTAATAGGATCAAAGGTACCAGGGTATAGAATTTTGGTATGTAGCTTTGAGGAATTGGGAGAAATAGAGTGGCTCATAGCATGACTGATATAATCGGTGATATTAGGCCATATGCTAGCAAATTTTGCTCAAACTTAATACTTATCTGCTACATTTGTCCTAACAGCTGATTTACCTTTTCATCAGAGGCTTTGATACAATAGGCAGTTCGACTCATCCATCTCATAATCGAAATAAAAAACAAGACTAGTTATTGGATTAGGATGAGGAATTAGTGGGACTGATTAAATAAGGAGCCTGTGTCTTAGGTCATCCTTATGGAGAAATTATGTCAAAAAAATCAAAAAAGCCAGATAATCAGATTTGCGCCAATAAAAAGGCGCGTCATGAGTATTTTATCGAAGAAACCTTTGAGGCAGGACTAGCATTACAAGGTTGGGAAGTAAAAGCCATTCGTGCAGGAAAAATGACGATTACTGAAGCGTACGTCATATTCCGCAATAACGAAGCTTTCTTGTTTGGGGCGCACATTCAGCCATTGCTATCGAGCTCAACGCACGTTAGTCCAGACAGTATTCGTACCCGCAAGCTGCTGCTAAACCGTCGTGAGATCGAAAAGTTATCTGGGGCAATCAACCAGAAAGGCTACGCCTGCGTACCGCTATCTTGCTACTGGAAAAACTCACTGGTGAAGTGCCAAATTGGCCTAGCCTTGGGTAAAAAGCAGCATGACAAACGTAAAACGCTAAAAGATCGTGACTGGGAACGTGATAAGCAGCGTGGTTTCAAACAGCATTTAGATTAAGCGTTATTTAATCTATATCAAAAAGGACGGTTCAATATTTACTGAGCCGTCCTTTTTGTTGTCTATCACATTTTATAAAAATCATTTTAAACGTTAGTTGGCAAAAATAGGCTTTGTAAAGTAGTAGTTTTATAATATTCAACCAGCGACCTTTTATGCCACTTGCTCTTCTAGAGACAATGCTGTCTTTCTACTAGCCTGACGTAATTGCTTAACACCATGAGCAATCAAACACGCAATACCTAACCAAATCAGACCATAGCTATAGATCATCGCTGACTCAAATGGGTTGCCTAGTACGGTCACTGCCAAGATAAATAGCAACGCTGGCTCCAAATAGCTCATCATGCCATAGACATTGACGGGTAGCATTTGACTGGCATCAATATTGGTCTTCATCGCCAAGACACTGAGCACACCTAAACCTACTAGCATCATGATGAAGAAACCAGAGCCGCTAACCAATGTCAAACTGCTTGGGGCAAAGAAGAACAAGTAAGCCAGCGCAAAGAGCGCAAATATCGTTAAATCAACCAATAATCCAGTTACTGCGCCAATTCCCTGCAGTCGGCGTAAAATGTAGTAAACAGGATACGTACCGCATACCCATAGCGTCGCCCAAGAGACACTTTGCGTACGGATAATTTCGCTACCCACGCCCAATGCAGCAAAGGCCACTGCCAACCATTGCAAACGGCTTAGTTTTTCGCCAAAGAGGACACAACCAAACACTACCATCATTAACGGGAATAAGAAGTATCCCATCGCGGTTTGCACACCTTGCCCATTCACTGGCGCCCACATAAATAACCAAAACTGGCTAAGGAATATTGGCGTAGGTAATAGCAGCCAAGCCCACTGCTTAGCGCCTTTGAGCACTTTTAATTTATCGATGTGCAATCCCAGACGCCCACTGACCATTAAGTATCCGACCAAAGCTGCCCACATCGCGAGCATGCGCCAGATAAAGACTTGCGTACCTGACAATGGCGCTAAAAAGCTGCTGTAAGCATAAAGTACGCCAAACAACAAATTCGACAATACTGCTAAGGCCACGCCCATGATTAACGTACGTTGCTGTGTGCTGCCTGCTGTCCAGATAGTAGCCAGTGGCAAGCGCGAAACAGTCGTTGCGAGTGTATTAGCGAATACGTTAGATAGCATTAAGATAGACATAAAGACACCGTACATGTAAATAGATTTTAGAAAACCCGCTATTAGCCTGTATTTATTATGGCTAAGCTTTGATTACTAGGCTTTGTTTGCCAAGCTTTGATTAGTGGTGTCTATTTTACTGAACGATATTGATAAATTATCTCCAAATAAAGCTATTTATAAATAAATTTATCTTTTATGACTCTTAAAACCAAATATTTTCTTAAATTTTGACTTATAGTGATAATAATTATAAAAATCTTTAACAAAAATACTTTTTAGAAGAGAGCATACAATGAGCCAAATTTTAGATGATATCGATAAAGCGATTTTAAATTTGCTACAAGATGATGCGACCTTGCCATTAAAAACGGTGGCAGAACAAGTGCATGTGTCTATCGCTACTGCCCAACGCCGCATCCAAGCATTAATAAGCAATGGCGTCATTACCAAGCAAGTCGCTATCGTGGATCCAAATAAGGTTGGCTACGGCCTGACTGCCGTGGTAATGATAGAGATGGCGCGCTCAAATACCTCGATGCAACATCGATTTGAGCGCTTGATGAATGCGCAGCCACAAGTGATGAGCTGCTATGAAGTGTCCGGTGATGCGGATTTTATGTTGATGGTCAATGCCAGAAATATGAGCGATTATCATCGATTCACGACTGGTCTGCTCACCTATGAGAACAATGTACGCAACTTTAAAAGCCAATTTGTGATGAATTTTACTAAAAGTGGGACAAAGATTTTGCTTGATTAGCAATCTCAACAAGCATTGGTTTATTGAGTTAATTAAAAGTAGATAAGTTACTACTAAAAAAGGTACGATATCAACGAAAGTCTGGCAGTAAACAATAATTGCCACCTCAATAGTCCATTGACAGTAGACAAGGAAGTCGTAGTATGACTAAAAGTACCCGTGCCCTTAAAAAAGAAGAAAGTGATAATCCAGCACTAAAAGCATTAAGTTTTAAAACAGTGATAACAGGGGCGTCGCTCGCGGCATTGCTCGCCAGCTCAGGCTGTGCCACCAGTTCATTGTTAGAAGACAATAACCGTGTCAGCACAACCACGACTAAGAGTGTGTTGTCTGAAGACCAAATCGTGGCTTTTGGTCGTCCTGCGCAAGCATTGCCAAAAACGCCAAATGCGACCATGGTGATCGTCGGTGAAAAGAACAGCTACGTGCTGACCCAAGGCGGCACAGAAATGGTCAATTTGCTCACCAATCTGACGCCAAAGAACATCCAAGTCGATAATGACATGAGCTTTCATGTACCCGATAACGATGGGTACTTCCAAGGTGAGATGAAACTGTCTTATGCTAAATTAAAAGATGAGTTTGGGCGCTCAGACTACCAGTTCTTTTTGCAAAATAACGGTAAAGAGTGCACCTCAGCGAGTGATCAACGTATCAATGCTCAGCGCTTTTGTTTTAGCGTGCCTGTCAAAGGTGCTATCTATCCGCAAGTTAGTAACTTAGGGTTAATTCAGTCAAACTATCGCGCATTGACCAAACCTTATACGGTAAGCTTCTATACACAGACTCAGCAAGATATCGTCACTCGTAGCGGTCCAAATGGCGCACAGAAGTTAGTACTGCTACCCTTTGCCCTCGCCTTTGACGTGGTTACTTTCCCGCTTCAGTTATTAGATTAGATCGTTAAACTACTAGACCGCTCATCGTATAGTATCAAGTTTCAAAGTGCGTTATGAAAGCTACATCATGACAGCTACGTTATAAAAGCCCTTTTATATAAGGCACGTTATCGAAAGGTATTCCGTACCCACCCGTAACGTGCCCACTCAACATTTTAGAATAACTTTTCGACCAATGTTTTCGGGTAATTTTGTTTCGCCTTCTCTGCCGCTCGAAACATCATCTCATCTGCTTCGACAGGGCCTGCAACATCGCATAAGCATACATAAGCCAGCTGCATCAAATTATTCAACAGGTGCTCATTATCAGGTACAGACGGGCGATTGTCCTCCAAAAACTGACTAATGTTAAGACTATGCCCTTTGAAGGTGCGCTCTTGCGAAACAGTTTGGTGCATAGTTAGAAATAGGTTACGACTTTCTGTTTCTGATAGCTGACTGCGCAGCGCTTCTATGACAGTATAAAATGCCAAAACCAACTCAGAGACAGGGACTGGCGCTTTGACTGTTTCATTGTGGCTATTGTGACTATTATAACCATTGTGATTATTAGCCTCGACTGTCTGCTGACTGTCCGCTTGCAACGTAGCCCAAAAGCCTTTCCTAATATCAGACTTATAAGCTTGCAGCTCAGGATAGCGCCTTGTCGCATCCAAGACGCACTGTTGCATCATTTTCACAGAGACCGTTGAATATCGCTGCCACTGTGATTTAAGCAGTCGCACCTCTTCAGGATGTAGATAATCGGCAAGCACTTCTGCCATCGCAGTCACAGCTTGGTCTACGGATTGAGTATCAATATTCATCAGCTCTCTCCTATAAATGCCGCTCAGTTAAACTCTTGGAATCAAACATTTGCTTCTGGAACTCAGGGTAACCAAGCTCTGCATGCTCGGTATAATCAAGGCCACGCTGCTCATGTAAGCGGCTTGCTTTTAACCCAAAGCTTAGATCGATAAGCTTATACATCACTAGCCCCAATCCCAATCCCCAGCCTAACGCCACGCCGACGCCTATCGCTTGGACGCCAAGCCGCGATAAGTTAAACAAATCTCCTGTATAGAATAATCCTGCGGCGAGCGTACCCCATGCCCCGCCAAAGCCATGTACTGCTACTGCCGATACTACATCGTCTATCTTGAATTTTAATAGCGCTTGCGACGATAGGATATAAACCACAGAAGCGACCGCACCGATAATAATGGCAAATACAGGCGTCGTGGTCGCGCAACCTGCGGTAATCGATACGAGACCAATCAAGCTGGCATTAACACTATCGCTCAGCAAAATGGCTTTGTTGAGCGATCGGGAGATCAGCATATAACTCACCACCGCACTGACTGCTGCGACAAAAGTATTGACTGCGATTAGACCAATATTGCCCGTGATAGATAATGTCGATCCAGCATTGAAGCCGAACCAGCCGAACCATAAGATAAATCCGCCTAGCGCTAGCAACGTCATGTTGTGCCCTGCAATGAGTCTTGGCGTGCCATCAGGGGCAAAGCGGCCTAATCTCGGGCCGATAACCAAAATACCTGCCAATGCCAACCAGCCCCCGATAGAATGCACGACGGTAGACCCAGCAAAATCAATAAAGCCAAGCTCAGCTAGCCAGCCTGTCCCGCCGAAGTAACCACCCCATACCCAACTGGCAAATACAGGGTAAATGAACAAACAAATCAAACATGCCGCCACTGCATAGCCGATAAAGGAAACTCGCTCTGCCATTGCACCACTAGCAATCGTCACCGCTGTCGCTGCAAACATCATCTGAAAAAACATCAATGCCCAGTCCATATTGGACAACGCGACTGGCATAAAGTGATCCGTGCCGACAAATCCGGAGTGATTGGTACCCATCATCAGTCCAAAACCCACCAAGTAGAACGCCAGACCACCGATACACATGTCGGTGTAGTTTTTCATCATCACGTTTACCGCATTTTTCGCTCGTACCGATCCGCTCTCAAGTAGCGCAAAACCTGCCTGCATAAAGAACACCAATACCCCGCCCCAGATAATCCAAGCGATATTTTGATATGCGAGCAGCTGCGCCACGGTCAATGTATCAGTCTCAGCAGCTTGCGCGCTACCCATTGCTGTAAACAATACTGTACTTAGTACCAGCCTATTACTTAGTGATGATTTTAATAGTTTTGGTAATGTCTTTATCGTGTCCAGTCCAACAGATGATGTTCTCATTTTATCTCCAAACACTTATCTATCCGTTCAAATTTTATCGGTGCACTATTTTTACTCATTAATACACACAAATAAGCCCTAAAAAGGGTGGAGCAAAACCTGTGCCAAAACCTATCATTAGAAATTGAAGGAAGTCATAAATATAAGAAAACAAATGACCAGTATCAGATAAATCAGTATTTTGATAGTTATGCTTGCGACGATGTAAGCATAAATTGAACTAGGATAGAGAGTGATTGTTAGAAATAAGTTTTATTGAGCTGATAATGCGACTGTTCTGCTTAAGCTGTTTTTACCATTATATCGTTCCATCAATCACTTACTTTGTATCAGCAGTTTATCTCATGCTATCAATAACTTATCATTAATCTTCCGTCATAGAATAGGTCGCATAGTGAAGGCGATTCATGTTAAAATGAGCGCTTTTAAATTCGCCTTTATTATCAGTGAGTGATAAGGGACGTATTTTTAGTGCCAATTTTCTAATTAACAGGTCCGCCCATGTCTGCCGATACCATCGCCCGCACTGCCTTTAAACAAGGCACCAAGCCACTTTATGATTATGACAAACACTGGGCGAGCTGCTACGAGCCGGCGCCTTATCTGCCGATGAGCCGCAAAGAGATGGACGAACTGGGCTGGGATGCTTGTGACGTCATCATCATCTCAGGTGATGCCTATGTCGATCACCCAAGCTTTGGTATGGCGATTATCGGTCGCTTGCTTGAGTCGCAAGGCTTCCGTGTTGGCATCATTGCTCAGCCAGATTGGAAGAGCAAAGACGCCTTTATGGAACTGGGCAAACCTGTCTACGCTTATGGCGTGACCGCAGGTAACATGGATAGCATGATTAACCGCTATACCGCTGACCGCAAGATTCGTAGCGATGACGCTTATTCACCAGGCAACGTGGCAAACAAACGCCCTGACCGTGCCGCTATCGTTTATAGCCAGCGCTGCCGTGAAGCCTATCCTGATGTGCCTATTATCTTGGGCGGTATTGAGGGCAGTCTACGCCGTATCGCTCATTATGATTATTGGTCAGACAAAGTCCGCCGTAGTATCTTGCTGGATGCGCGTGCTGATGTCTTACTATATGGTAATGCTGAGCGTGCGATCGTCGATGTGGTACATGGTCTGTCTAAAGGCTATAGCTTTGAGCAGATGAGTAAATTGCGCGGTACGGCTTATTTATTGACTCCGACTCGTCGTCATTGGCAATCGGACATGACAGAAGTCGCCAGTAATGATGTTGATACCGTTGGCCGTGTCGATCCAATCATCAACCCTTATGTGATGACAGAAGATGTAGACCAATGCTCAATCGAGCAAGAAAAGCCATCTGACTCCCCTGTTGGGCAAGCCATGCCGTCGTCCATTTCATCAATGTCGTCACAGTATCAGGGTTTTGTCGCTGAGCCAGTTGCCAATAAAGTCATCAACGCCAATCAAGTAGACACCGACACGCAAGTAGTGCAAATGCGCGGCTTTGATAAGCCAAAGACCGCACGTAAGCATAAGCTAAAAATGCCACCACGTGAAAAAACCGTTATTCGTCTGCCTGATTACGAGCATGTCAAATCTGACCCTGTGCTTTATGCTCATGCGAGTCGTATCCTGCATCTAGAGACCAATCCGGGTAACGCTCGTGCGCTCGTACAGCGTCATAGCAGCGGTGCTGGTAACTCGCATACCTCTATGGATGTTTGGCTCAATCCACCACCAGTGCCACTCTCAACTGAAGAGATGGATTATGTGTTTGACTTGCCATATGCACGCCTGCCCCATCCAAGCTATGGCGACGCGCGTATCCCTGCTTATGACATGATTAAATTTTCGGTCAATATCATGCGCGGCTGTTTTGGTGGTTGTACCTTCTGCTCGATCACTGAGCACGAAGGCCGCATTATCCAGAGCCGTTCAGAAGATTCAATCTTGCGTGAAGTAGAAGCAATTCGAGATACCGCACCGAACTTTACTGGTGTGATATCTGACCTTGGTGGCCCAACGGCAAACATGTATCGCCTCAGCTGTAAAGACGAGACCATTGAAAAGAACTGCCGTAAGCCATCTTGTGTCTATCCTGATGTCTGTGAAAACTTGATTACAGATCACAGTAATTTGACTAAGCTATATCGCAAAGCGCGTGATATCAAAGGCGTGAAAAAAATCCTGATTGCTTCAGGCTTGCGTTATGACTTGGCAGTAAAAGATCCTGAATATGTGAAAGAATTGGTCAGTCATCACGTCGGTGGTTACCTCAAGATTGCGCCTGAGCACTCTGAAGAAGGCGTGCTATCGAAGATGATGAAGCCGGGCATGGGCAGCTATGATCAGTTCAAAGCCATGTTTGAGCAATTCAGCCAAGAAGCTGGCAAAGAGCAATATCTGATTCCTTACTTCATCGCCGCTCATCCAGGTACCAAAGATGAAGATATGATGAACCTTGCGCTTTGGCTCAAAAGTAATGGCTACCGCGCTGACCAAGTACAGGCGTTTTATCCAAGCCCAATGGCGACCGCGACTACCATGTATCATACGCACAAAGATCCGCTACATAAGGTCAGCCGTGATGAAGGTGACATGGATATCGTCAAGTCTGGCAAGCAGCGCAAACTGCATAAAGCGTTCTTGCGCTATCATGATCCAAAAAACTGGGTACTACTACGTAAAGCCCTACAAGACATGGGTCGTAGTGACTTGATTGGTAAAAACCGTGGTTGCTTGATTCCACCATTTAACGCCAGTTTAGAAGGGCGTGATGCCGCGCAAGATACTTACCAATCAGCGCGCAAAAAGAATAGCCGTGTTGGCAATGATTCAGTGAAGCGTAGTAATGGCTCGTCAAACAGCAGTGCGTCAGCTAAAGGCTCAGCAGGCAAAGGCATGGCGGGTAAGAAGAAAGTTAGCAAAGGCAATTTCCAAACGCAGCATACTGGTCTGCCACCGCGTAAAACCAAGTAGTATTCATAGCAAGTAATGTTCATAGTATAAAAGTACACGCTCAATCTAACGCGTGTTAAGTAAAACAAAAGCGTCTATCAGCCACTCGGTGATAGACGCTTTTTTATGCACCAATTTTATAGACGCGCACTTCATAGCTAATCCTGCTTACTTTTCACCCTGTCTCAGATTACAAGTTACATTAGACAGCGGTTGGGTAACGAAGCTAACAGGTAACGAACAATTTCTAACACTGAAATGGTTCGTTTTCGCTACTATAACCCTCATATGCTAAACGCATCATTAAGAACAAGTAAATGACATTAGTAAAAAGCTTTGGAGAGCACTATGAAAATGATAACTAAAATTGCGACCACCCTACCAGTCCTTGCCTTATTGAGCGCTTGTGCGACTACCGCACCCACTACCCCAGATGCAACTGATACGCCAGTTCCAGAAAAAGTAACCGCTGCCTATGATCGTATGGCACCAGCACCATACACCTGTACCGATGACAGCAAAATCATGGCAAAGCAGTCTATCAATAAAGAACAAGTGATGCTCAACGTCACCTTGCCAAAAGTAAAATGGGCCGAGCAGCCAATCATCCTAAACGGTAAAGTGAAAGGCGAAGTTGCAAGCTATGTAAACGACTCAAACCCAGAAGTCGTCTATGCATGGCACATGAAAGGTGACAAAGGTATCTTTGCGATGAAGTGGGCTGACGGTAAAGAATACCAAGTAAATTGCCAAATCTAATCAGTTAGAGATACGCTCATATCGTAATAGACAAATAGTCGTAATAGACAAAAAGCAGTCATTATATGATGGCTGCTTTTTTATGCGTGTTCGTTTGATGTTTTTATAGAAATGGCTATAAAAAACAGTTCCAAATAGACGGTTGTATAGTCAGTTCAATATAATTTCGATAAAAGGAAACCGAGTGCAAGTTATACATTAGTATGCTTAGCGAGGATGACGATGTAGCGGATTTATATAGACTTGACTATATAGTTGATTCAATTTAAAAGTAGTACAAGGCAGCCGAGTGCAGTTGTAACTGTGATACTTTAAGCGAGGTTAACGTTGTCATTCTTTTATAGAGGATTAGACTATATCAAAACTTACCATCTGATGTATTTCGCTAGAGAAGCATAAAGAAAGCTGTCAAAATAGCAGGTAGAGCAAATCAATCATGACCAACAATCAAAAGGGTAACTCGATGGCGAAGCGTCTGATAAGTATGATGGTAATTGCAACGGCAAGCATGTGGGCGCTGACAGGCTGCGATAACGCTACCGATTCTGTCGATGCCACTGAGCAAACTGCGGAGACAGCAGCAGATCCATCCGCACCAGCAGCCGACACCATCGACTGGTCACTGGTAGATAGCGGTGCAAAGCCTGCTGACCCTACCAATTATAAGTATCCGTTTGCCATCGATAGTCAAAACGTCCGAGACTATGCAGATTACTTTAAAGTGGACGCTGCGACTGCTCAGCATAATCTAACAGTGAGCATGGCAAGCAACGAAGCACTATCGAAAGCATTAGATCAGCTGAGCGAAACCTATGTCTCACACGAGTTAACCGATGGCAATGAGATGACGCTTATCATTCATACCACGCCCGATGTCGCTGCCAGCCGCTATGATTATGTGCTGTCTGATGACTTTGCCAAAGGACTGGTACTACCTATCGTGATTCAGCCAGATGGTAAGAAAGGTGATGTGAAGGCACATGGTCAGATGGTGGAGTAGAGTTTAATAGCGTGTGTTCTGATTTATACAACACACGCTATCAAAGAAATTAAGTTTGACGGTAAGGGTTATTTGAGAGTTCGATTTTAACTTCGGTGTCACAAAGTAACTTTGCTAAGTAGGGCTGAAATTGACCAGCAGCAGGAGCGATATATATTTTATCTAAGTTATCTTTTACATTTATTTCATAATTAACATATAGAAACTTCCCAAAACTCATTTGAACTTTTGGGTCTTTAAGCGATGTTATGTATATCATTCGACATTCCTGCTCTTCCTGAAAGGCTGAATGCTTTATAATATAATTTAAAGGCAGCAATATCTCTTCGACTAGCTCTAAATTTTCTATATAATATTCCCTAAAGTTTTGCTTTGTATTTTTATAACATTTTCTTAAGGATTCTAATAACTTCGAAATTTTATCATTTTTATCATCAATTATCTTTTTATAGTCCACCCACTTTTGTTCAGGACTATCTTTTTCTTCAAATTCACGATAAAAAGTAATTCGACTGCGATGAGCTATCTGAACAAACCCAGATTTCGGGTCTATATAAATACATCTTATAGCTTTAAATCTACTATAGTCAGTTCAATATAATTTCGATACAAGGAAACCGAGTGCAAGTTATACATTAGTATGCTTAGCGAGGATGACGATGTAGCGGATTTATATAGACTTGACTATAGTTTCACTATCTATATCCTTGGTACTGAAACTCTCTCCTTTATTATTAATTTGAGAAGATAATATCTCCTCGTAACTTAAATCTTCCTCAGTTTGAAAAAATCTTTTGGAAAAGACTAAGCTAAGACCTGAAGCTTCCTTATCATCTGTTTTTCCGTATAATCTAAATTGATTGAGGCTATCGTGATTAAAAGTAAAACAGCCAATAAAGGCATGCAAATTATCATCTAATTTTAAATTGTAAGGAGATTCTTGGTCGTAATTACTTAAATATCTGCGCAGAACCTGTCCTTCACTTGGGTCATTAACGTTACTAATCGTATTTAACCGAAAGCTGCTTGGTGAAGTTTCTTCAAGGCTATCATTCATTAACTTATTACAAGTATCCGTACTTGTATAATGTGCTAACTTTCGTTCTAATGACTTTAAATTATTTACTTTAGTGTCAAACTCGATTTTCAACAAAGTTATGATGTCTCTTGTATAGCAAAATAGCTCAGTCAACTTGACTCCAAAGCTTAAAGTATCCTCGTTCATCAATAATCTACAAATACTTATGAAACATAAAGACTCATAAGGAATTCCTTTCTTTGATAGTTGAAAATACTTTTCTGCTTCTTCATATTTCTCTAATTCAAAGTGCAATTTTCCTAATAAGTAATCTGCTTTGATACGTATATCATCTTCTGTTCTCTCACTAAGGGTACTTAATACAATAATTGCTTCTTTATATTCATTAAATTTGTACGCTTTTATATTAGCTATATTTAAAACTGCTAAATTATAAAAATTTAAGAAATCATCTTTATTTACTTTATTAAGATACTCTAATGCCTTTATATAATTATCTTTTTTTGTTTCATATACTTTAGCTATATGGTATTGAGCAGCCGCAAATCCTTCTTTAGTATCTTCTATTTTTATGTTATTCCATAGTTTCAAAGCATCTTCAAAATTATTATAAATATAATTAAGTATAATTCCTTTTTGATAAGAAGCCGCCGAAAAATATAGTTTACTATATTCTTGATTTATCTCTTCAAAATTCTCTATTGCCCGCTGATATAAGTTTTTCTTTTTATACTCTAAGCCAATATTAAACTTTGCTTTAGCATATAATTCTGCGCTATCAGCTAACTTTATACTATTCCAATAATTAATAGCCTCTTGATTATATTTATTTTTTAATAATAACCCCCCAATTACAGTCTGTGCTTTAGCATAAACTTCACCGCTAGGATTTTCGCGTGTAACTTGCAATAGTCCTTCTATTTCTTCTATATCAGTGTTACTTAATTTTAGTTTTTTAAAATCATCCATATTCATACCCTACTCCCCAACCATTCCCAAAAACTCTTCCTCACCCACTATCTTTACGCCCAATTTTTCCGCTTTGGTCAGTTTAGAACCAGCCTTATCCCCTGCCAGTAGCGCAGTGGTTTTTGCAGAGATGCTGCCCGAGACTTTTGCACCCAACGCTTGTAGTTTGGCTTTGGCTTCATCACGCGCCATGCTATCGAGCGCACCCGTGATGACCCACGTTTGCCCATCGAGTGGGAGCCCTTCTGAGGCGACTTGCTCGACCTTATCCCAATGTACGCCAGCTTCAAGCAATGAATTAATCACTTCGATATTGTGCGGCGCACGGAAGAACTTATAGGTCAGCTCGGCAGTGATTTCTCCGACATCTGGGGTTTTTATCAGGGTCTCGATACTCGCCGCCATCAGACTATCTAAATCACCAAACTGCTGGGCAAAGTTCTGCGCCGTACCTTCACCGACACCGCGGATGCCGAGTGCATAGATGAAGCGAGCCAATGTCGTATGCTTGCTGGCTTCGATAGCGTTAATGATATTTTGTACCGATTTTTCACCCAGTTTCTCAAAGGTGACCATCTCATCCGCATGATTGTGCAACTGATAGATATCAGCAACGGTTTTGACCAGACCATGCTCAAAGAAGCTAATCAGCCAACTTGCACCAAGTCCATCGATATCCATGGCACGACGTGAGACAAAATGAATAAGTGCTTCTTGCTGCTGCGCTGGGCAAAACAGCCCACCCGTACAGCGCGCCAATGCTTCATCTTCAGGCAGCACGACAGGAGAGTCACAGACAGGACAAGTCGAAGGTAGCGTGACCGGCTCGCTATCGGCTGGGCGCTGATCGTGCCAGACACGAGTGACTTTTGGGATGACATCACCTGCACGGTGAACGCTGACCGTGTCGCCTGCGCGCACATCTAAACGTTGAATCTCGCCAAAGTTATGCAAGGTGACATTGCTGACAGTGACGCCGCCAACTTTGACAGGTTCAAGCTTGCCGACTGGTGTGATTTGACCCGTACGGCCAACTTGCCATTCGATATCGTTGAGACGTGTCATTACCGTTTCGGCAGGGAATTTATAAGCGGTTGCCCAGCGTGGCTCACGTGATAGGTAGCCTAACTGCTGCTGTAACGCAAGGTTGTTTACCTTAATCACCATACCGTCAATCTCAAATGGCAGATCGCTACGCCCTTCTATCACTGACTCATAATAGGTCTGGGCGGCGCGTGGATTTGCTACCACTTCTACGGCGCTGACCGTAAATCCAAGCTCGGTAAGCCATGCCAACGCCCCTGACTGAGTGTCGATATTCTCAGGCAAACCCTGATTGACCGAATAGCCATAGAAAGCCAATGGACGACTGGCTGCTATCGCTGGATCTAACTGACGTAAGCTACCAGCAGCGGCATTACGCGGGTTAGCAAAGGTTTTGCCCTCATTCTCTTCTGCCAATCGATTAAGACGCTCAAAGCCTGCCTTAGGCATCAATACTTCACCGCGCACTTCTAGCAACTCAATATCAGCAGCATCAGCTATCCATAGGGGCAAGTTACGAATGGTCTTAGCATTCTGGGTAATATCTTCACCGGTCTGCCCATCACCGCGCGTGACCGCTTGGACAAATTTACCATGCTCATACTTCAGTGAGACCGCCAGTCCATCGAGCTTTAGCTCCATCTCGTATTCAGGGTTTTGCTGCGAGTCGCTGAGGCGATCATTGACACGGCGCATAAAATCGCGCAAATCATCATATTCAAAGACATTGCCTAATGACAGCATCGGAATATCATGCGTGACTTGAGTGAAGGCCGATAGTGGCATATCGCCGACTTGATTGATTGGACTGTCTGGCTGCACCAAATCTGGATATTCTTCTTCAATCTCAAGCAACGAGCGACGCAATTGGTCGTACTCGCTGTCTTCTAAAATTGGATTGTCGAGCACATAATAGGCATAGTTATGCGTCTTAATCGCTTCAATAAGCGCACGCATTTTTGAGACAATCTCTGCACTATTATTGGTACTACTGTCAGTCGAACTAGGCACATTAGATTTGGCAGGTGCTTGGTTTTCTACTTGAGCAGATAGGTTTTTAGAGTTATTTGATGAGGTAGAGTCAGTCATAGTCGGCGTCTTTTTTGCAATTCGAGATGTCGATATGATAACAAGTTTGTAGGAAGCTCGGTATAGTCAATCCTATATAAATCAAATACCATGTCAGGCTTGCTCAGTCTACTATGGTTAGCACTTTGCGGAAACTATAGCCCAATAAAAAAGGCAAATAACGTTAATCGCTATTTGCCCTTTTTATGATTTCTGCTATTAAGCAGCTTTTAACTTTTGTAGCTTAGCCTTCGCGCTGCTAACCCTCATAATCACGAACTTGGTTACGTAGTTGCTGTTTGTATTCAGGCGTGATTGGTTCGTTCTCTTCATCAAGCATAATCGCGTCCAGATCGCTCGCCATCATATAAGCAATGCTCATCATACTATCAAAGCTGCGCACAGCTTGTGGATGCGGCAATGACAAGAACACGACGACACCGTTATAGGTATTGGTCGCGACACTATGCGGATCAAATGGCGCGATACCACTATCAGTGATGCCCATCATGCTAAACCACAACATACCCGTGCCGTCTTTTTGCTCATAACGATGGAACATATTCATCGCGCCATAGCGTAGACCGTATTTATCAATCAACGCTAGCAGGTCACGACCACGGATAATCGCCGCTGGACGATCGCGATATTGGTGCGGCAAGATGGTGATATTGATATTGTCTTTGGCATTAATCAATGGACCGTTTTGCGCATCATCACCTGACTCTGATAGATGCTGATCCAATATCGGGCTGTTGTCATCGAAGCTTGGCTCTTCTGCCGTATCGATGGTTGGCATCAGGCTATCAGTCGCTGACATTAGGCTAGAGAATGCATCAGGCTCTTGCTCGATATGCATCTGATCTGCGACTTCTACAAACTCAGCACTATCGGCACGGCGCTGCTCTTCTTGCCAGCGCGCGTAGTCTGCTTCATCGATGACGTCATCGTCGTCAGTTGCTACATGGTCACGCTCAGCCGTTAGTTGCGCATCAACATTGGTATGCGCTTGCGTCAATGGCTCTTCTTCAACCACAGCATCTAAGTAACTACGGTCAGGACCGATGCTCGTCTCGCCTGCGACTGTATCATCAAGATCTGGCTGATCGACGATATTGCGCTCGTGACGCGGTATGATGGGAATACCATTTTTATCATAATTGACCGCAGCAGCTTCGGTAGCACCGCGGCGCTTAAAGCTACGAATGACCATAAACAGCCCTGCGAGCACGATAAACGCGGCAATGGCAATCAATATAAACTGAATAACGGTCATGATAAATACATCCTAGTATATATAACAAAAGGGAATACACAAACGAGCATAAATGGCAATATTCTAGCATGGCTGACCTATATCGTCACCACATTGTGTACTTTATAACCAGTATGCTGGACTGAGGTCAAGCTTATTTGCATTTATGCCAATTGATTGATTATATTTGCATCGCGCTGATTCTCATAGCACTTTTAATGTCGACTATTTCACGCTTAGCTCTCTACGTAACGCGCAGCTTCATCAAGCGACACACTGACTAGTGTAGAAATGCCTGCACTTGGCATGGTAATACCTTTTAGCTCATCAGCAATTTGCATCGTCAATTTATTATGGCTGATAAAAATAAATTGCAAATCATCTGCTAACTCATGAATGAGACTGGTAAAGCGCGCGACGTTGGCATCATCAAGCGGTGCATCGACCTCATCAAGCACACAGAACGGTGCAGGATGCTGCTTAAATATCGCAAAAATCAAACTCAGCGCGGTAAGGGTTTTTTCACCGCCCGATAATACCGCTAAGCGACTGTTGCGTTTGCCCTTCGGCTGCGCCATTAAGGTAAGCCCTGCCCGCCATTGTTCAGTCTTTGGCGTATTGGCTGGCATCTCGTCAGTGTTCAACGTCAGGCTAGCTTGTCCACCGCCAAAGACTTTGGCAAACAAATTGGCAAGCTCGTTATTGACCGCATCAAGCGTCTGCATAAATAGCGTTTTGGTGGTCTCATCAATAGAAGCAATCGCCTCGGTCAACGTCTGCATACTGGCAGCAATATCGGCTGTTTGCTGCGCAAGTGGCTCTAAACGCTCATTAACTTCCGCAAGCTCTGCCACTGCGGCAAGATTGACTGCGCCTATTTTGCTTAGTTGCTTTTCAAGCTTATTACGCTCAGATTCTAATTCTGCGATTTTATCTGGGCGTACACGGCGATCATGGGCAATAAAATCTGCTAATAATTTTGAGACGCTCATGCTTTGTTGCGGTTGCTCTGCTTGCGCTTTATATTTATGACTTACACAATAGTAGGCATCTAAAGCGCTCTGCGTGTGCGCGCTAGCATCTTCCAAGCGCGCCGCACTCAGTGCCAATTCAGTAGCATGACGGGCAAGCTCGCTTTGCTGCGTTTGCAGAGTATTTTGCAGCGTATCTAGCTCGACCTGCTGCTGACTATACTCTTGTTTAAGCACGTTCAATGCGGTTTCGCGCGTCGTCAATAATGTCTGCTGCTCATCGCGTGCTGTCTGTGCAATTTGTAACGCTTCTTGCAAGGCTGGCAGTTTACTTTGCTGCTGCTCATGACGCGCTTTTAGACTTTGTTCGCTTTGTAGCGATTTATCATGTTGCGCAGTTGCCCGCGCAAGACTACTCACGCTATGCTCTAAACGCATCTCGCTTTGTTGAATACGAAGCTGCAATGCTTGCCAAGCGTCATCATCAGCTTGACGCGCGCGGTTTAGCTCGCTGCGCTCAGCTTGCAGTTGCTGAGTTGTCGCTCGTGCTTCTACTATTTGCGGCGTTAGCGTAGCGATCTCGCCTTCAATGTGCTGCTGTTCTTGCTCAAGGGTTTGTTGCTCTTGCGCCAGTTCTTGCTTTTCTTGCTCAAGCGTTGCTTTATCAGCGTTCAGGCGTTGGCTATCTGCTTGTAAACGCTCGGCATTGGCTCGCTCGGTCGTCAGTTGCTGCTGGTATTGATGCTTATCACGGGTTAACTGCTCAACTTGCGCGCGCGTTTCTTCTAAGCTAACTAACAACGCATCATAATCGCGCTGATTTTTTGCAATAGATTTTCGCTGATCTTGTATTTTGGTTTCAAACTCATCAAGCAAGTCTTCTAATGCTTGTAGACGCGTACGCTGTTGCAGGCGCTGCGTGAGGAATTGGCTATTGCTATCGTTTTGCTCATCCTGTGCACCAGCGAATTTGCTTAAATTAATCGTTCCATGACGACTGATCAGCCAACCATCTACGGTAAGCAAAACAGCGGACGATGGTAATGACTTTAGAACATCGGTAAGTGTATCAATTTCATGCTGCTGACTGGTCTCAAATTGCGCCGTATATATATAGCACTGCTGCCATAGCGAGAGTAGCGGCTGAGTAATCAACTGCGATACCGGCAATACTCTATCAGTTAAACTATCTGACAATTCGCTGACAAATTTATGGTCACTAATATCATTTTGCGCAGTAGGTAACCATAAGCTATGACTTGTTTCTACTAGAGTTTTATCTTTTGCACTGGCAGGCGTATTTTGTGCTGTTTGATAAGTCAGTAAATCTGCAACGTCATGCTCAAGCGCCTGCCACAAGCTATCGGCTCTTTGAGAAATGCCAGTAGCATTATTAACGCTTGATTGCTTGATTTGATTAGCTTGTTGATTCGCTTGTTGGTTAGTAACCAGCACATGGCTATCTAGCCACAATGCTAGGATATTATCCAGTAGCGGTGCATACTCCTGCCCCTTCGCACTTAGCTCAATTTGCTCACGTAGCGTTGCAATAGCTATCGGCTGATGATGTGTGCCATCGCTATCTACATTATCTGTCGCGGTAACTTTCGACTTTGCTGATTGCTGTTGTGTCGATTTCGGATGCAGTATTTGATGCAGTGTATCGTATTCGCCTGCCAGCAGCGCATGACGCTTTTCATTATCGCTCAGCTTGCTCTGCTGTGCGTTTAGTCTCTGCTGCAAGCTGTGCGCTTGCGGTTGTATCTCAGACAAGCGTTCATCGACGGCTTCGCGTTGACGCTCAACCTGCTGCAACTGCGTGTTTAGCTCAGTGACTTGCTGTCCTAGCATTTGACTGAGATTTTGTACATTATTCGTCTTACTCACATCAGCACTGTCAGATGCAGATGGCGCTATAGACTGCTGTAATTGCTGCCACAGGTTTTGCCAGTTTTGCTCGCGGCGTTGCCATTTATCATCGCTTTGCTGATGGCGTTTCTGTGCTTGAGCGTTAATAGCTTGCTGCTGCTCAAGCGAACGGTTTTTATCTTGTAAGCGTGACAGATTGTTTTGCGCGTCATGCCACGCGCGTTGTAGTGGCTGCTCATTGCGCTTATAGTTATCGCGCTTATCTGTCAGCTCAGTCAGCTGCGGACGTAGCGTTTCTAGCGCTTGATTCTGCTCAGCTTGTTCAGCGTTGAGCCGTTCGATATCAGCGAGTGATTGCGCACGCTGCTGAGCCAAGCCAAACAGTTGCTGCTCAATAGTAGCTAGCTGTGACTTAGCATCACTTAGCTTATGTTCCGCTTGTTGATAGCCGAGCTGCTGTTGATAATGAGCGCTTTGGGCATCGTCTTTGAGCCATTGCTCTTGATTGATACGCGCAGTAAGCTTGTCTTGCTGAGCTTTGAGCGTATCGTAGTCAGCTTGTAGTGTCGACACCTCATTAGCACTGCGTTCATGCGCTATTTTTTGCTGTTGATGTGTTTGCTTAGCTTGATAGAGCTGCTGAATAGCAAGCTGCTGCTCGATATCAGCTAGTGTTAAAGCCAACTCTTCGTAACGCTGCGCGCTCGCTGCCTGTTTAGACAGTGTTTTCTGCTGGCGTAGTAATTCGCTTTGCATATCGTGCAGGCGAGCTAGATTATCCTTTGTTTTCTCTAACTTCTTTTGCGTTTCTTCACGGCGAACCTGATAGCGTGAGACACCTGCCGCCTCTTCGATAAACTCACGCAGCTGCACGGGGCTAGACTCAACGATGCGCCCAATCATGCCTTGCTCAATCACCGCATAGCTACGTGCACCCAGCCCTGTACCTAAAAACACATCGACCACATCACGGCGACGGCAACGCGTACCATTGATAAAATAATCTGAGCGGCCATCTTTATTTACCTGACGGCGAACCGATAGCTCTTGGTATAAGTTAAACTCGTGGCGAATGCCAGTCTGCTCATCTTGGGTATGCTCAAAAGTCAGCTCAACACTGGCGACACTTTTTGCTGTCTTATCCTGCGTACCAGCAAAGATAACATCACTCATCGCCCCGCCGCGTAACTGCTTGGCTGAGGTTTCGCCCAGCACCCAGCGGATAGCATCAATCACATTGGATTTGCCACAGCCGTTCGGCCCGACGATGGCGGTGATACCATGACGAAAAGTAAAAGTGGTTGGATTGGCAAAGGATTTGAAGCCTGCCAGCTTTAGAGATTTTAAACGCATGAAGAGTCAATAAACTTAGCAAAAACAGGCGGCTATTCTACCTGAAATTGTAGTGGGTTTTTAGGGTTAAACTGCTAAGTGCATAAACGATTTTGATTCTAGGCTTTGATGGAACCCTCGTAATAGTTTTTGCTCCACTTGGCAGACGCTATTTTCTGCTAAGTAGCGATTATTAAACTCGATGAAGGCTGACCAAGAGATACTTGCTACTTCTAAGTGATCGACTATTTCTAACAGCTCTGGTCTTAGCAAATGCTGATACTTTCTTGGCCGTTTATGACATAGAGCCAGCTCCCGATCTACGAGCGTTTGCTTGTTTTGCTTTAGCGCGTCACCACCGATAAATAACAGCAAAAATTTTGCCCCTTTATCGATAAAGCCTTTTTCTAATAAGTGCTCATACATCAAACAATACTTTAGGATTGGGTCTGGGTTTTTCCGACCAGCGAGTTTTAACTCATTCGCTATCAATACATTCCCCTGATGGTTATAGGCTAGGTTGTCCATATACATTGCTTTGAGCTCTGTACTGTTTTCAAACATGCCGCTATTACCATGTGTCGACCATGACTCACTCGGCTCAAAGCTAATAAATTGCTGATAAAATAAGTTCAGATAAACATCACTGCACAAACTCAAAAAGATGTCGAATTCTTTATTGAGATAGTCTTCAGAAAAGAACGTTACGCGGCGCACGGCTTCTCTCGCATTACAGATACCCATCGTTTGCGTTGAATACGTCTCTAGCTGCTCAGTTTCATTCATTTTTGTATTGAGCTTTTTGATGACTGATTGCTCAATCTCCTCTATATTTTTGTCCTTTAACTCTGGGTGGGCCGCCCATTCAATGATTTGGCGTACGTATTGCTTTTTAGTAATACCTAAAATACGCTGCGGCTCCCATGCCAAAAACTCTACCATATTAGAGAGACCCGTCGTCCATGATAACTGGTCTTTTAGATGATTCATTGAGCCGAAAACACGGCGGTATTTTTCTGCAGCTTTCATACTAATAATGTCTCACGGTTTGCATACTAATTTTATAAAAACTCATTATTGCTATAAAACACCCAATCCACTCAGTAACAACTGCCCTCCAACAAATATTAACAACATACCAAATGCGCGCTTAAGCATCAGTGCAGGTAAGACATGGGCAAGCTTGGCGCCAACTTTTGCCATCGCAAAGCTGGCGACTGAAATAAACAAAAATCCTGTGACATGGACAAACCCTATCGTACCCTCAGGCAGGTTGACCACGTCTTGACCGAACCAAGCAAACCCTGCTGCCCCAGCCAAGGCAATTGGTAGACCGCATGCTGCTGATGTGCCGACCGACTGTTTCATCGGAAGCCCTGCCCAGTTCAAAAACGGTACGGTCAAGCTGCCGCCGCCAATGCCAAAAATAGAGGACGCCATCCCAATGCCAGTACCTGCACCAAACTGGACACCGGCCGATGGTAGCGGTTTACCCACTTGTTCTTTATTTGAAAAGAACAGCATTTTTAAGGCGACCAATAGCGCACCGAAACCAATGATAGCCTGTAGTGCTTGTCCATCAATCATATCCGCGATACCCGCACCGACCAAACTACCGATGACCAATCCAAGCGCCATCTTGCGCCATACTTCCCAGCGCACGCCGCCGCGCTTGTTATGTGCCGTCAGTGAGCTGATTGAAGTTACAACGATGGTCGCCAACGACGTACCAATGGCCAAATGGGTGATTACTTCTGGCGAAAAGTCATAAGCGGTAAAAATCCAGACCAATGCAGGCACGATAATCATGCCACCGCCGACGCCAAACAAGCCCGCGCTGACACCCGCAAACGCGCCTGCAATCACAAACCACACATATAACATCATAGAACGAACCTTTTATAATACTGACTGGCGCTATAGTACTCATTGGCGCTTAGGCGTGCTTAATTGTATTTGCCAAATCTCAGCGCGACCTTTATGCTGTTTACTCGGTACTGTCTGACCACAACAATCGCTCAGTATATCAAAGTTTCCTTTAACCACATCGACTAAACTTATGCCGCCACTCACTAGTTTTTCTACCTATTTATCCGAGCTCAATCACCGTCATGTGGCTAGTAGCGCCTCGACCAATAGCGAGCTGATAGAAGCCTTGCAAAACGGGGCGTTAGATGTCGCCACCGTACACGTTTTGACCGCGGAAACCCAAAGCGCAGGTCGTGGTCAGCACGGGCGCTCGTGGCAATCACCGCGCGGCAATGTCTATCTGTCGCTATACCATCCTGTGCATATGCCAATCAGTGGCTTATTATCGCTCATCATTGGTCTTGAGCTGGCAAAAATGCCCGTCATTCAAATGTTGAACGAGCAACTACAAGCGCAGGGACTGACGCCAATTGGGGTAAAATGGGCAAATGACTTAGGGTTTTATCCATCTCAAGATGTTAAGCCTGCGTTATTGGATAGCGGTGAGGCACATCAGCAAACACTACCCTTTCAAAAACTCGCTGGCATCTTGATAGAACCAGTGACCAAATCTGGCAAGTTGGTTGGTGTGGTGCTAGGCATTGGGTTAAATGTAAAAGCTGCGCCAACACTCACCGCTCAAACGTCTGAGGGGATGAGTTATCAAGCGATCAGCTTACAAGACATCTATGCAATGCTGCAGCCAGCAACACAAGCCACTCGCCTGCCAGACTTACAAACATTGTATCAGCAAATGACGACGGCACTGATGGCAGCGATGACCCGCTTTGAGCATTTGGGTATAGAAAAACCAACGGGGCATACCTATTATTTAGATGGATTTTTGCAGCAGTTTGCAGCGATGGATGCGCTAACCGGTCTGCGTTTACGTGTTACCCAAGACTATAATAATGAGAAAAAAGTCATGACGGGAGTCGCTTGCGGTGTCGACACTCATGGGTGTTTGCAATTACAGCAAGATAACGGTAAGATTTCTACGCTTTTTACTGGACGTATTGACGTTATTTATTAGGGACACGCCCTAGGCTTAATCATAACACTGACGAGCACCATCATTAACGAGCGCTATATAAAGGGAATTTTATGCTCTGGCTTGATCTTGGAAATACCCGCCTGAAATACTGGCTCACCGATGATATCGGTCAGATAGTCACACATGATGCCAAACAACATTTGCAAGCGCCTGCCGAATTACTCATGGGTCTGACCGATCGCTTTGAGCGTTACGCGCCTGACTTTATTGGTATCTCATCAGTATTGGGCGATAACCTTAATGCCAAAGTATCAGAGACGCTCAGTCGTTTGAATATTCCGTTTGAGTTTGTCCATGTCGATGCGGCGCACGCGCTGATGAAAAGTGCTTACAATGATCAGCAGCTCGGCTGTGATCGCTGGCTACAGATGCTCGGTGCGGTCGATAAGAAAAAACGCCAGTGTGTGATTGGTTGTGGCACAGCGGTGACCATTGATTTGATTGATCATGCTGAGCATCTGGGCGGTTATATTTTCCCCAGCATCTACCTGCAACGTGAGTCACTGTTCTCTGGTACTAAGCAAATCACTATCTCGAACGGTACTTTTGATAGCGTCAACCAAGGCTTGACCACTCAAGACGCAGTACATCGCGGTATTTTGCTCTCTATCGTCGGCGCAATCAATGAGATTAGCCATCGTCATCCTAATTTTGAATTGATTATGACAGGTGGTGATGCAGCCATTATCTCGCAGCATGTTAATCGTCCCGTACGCTTGCGTGATGATTTATTACTAAATGGTTTGGCAAGATACTTTGATTATCGCAATAAGTCTTAACCGCTTATAGATAATTCAGTTCGACGTTGACACAAAAAAAGCAGCATGTTTTAAGCGTGCTGCTTTTTTATTTTATATTAGAAAATAGCTAAGGCATCATTAGTTACTTCTTATTTGGTCTCGTTAAACAGCTCACGACCGACTAGCATACGGCGGATTTCACTGGTACCTGCGCCAATTTCATACAGCTTGGCATCACGCCAGTAGCGACCAAGTGGATACTCATTGGTGTAGCCGTTGCCGCCAAATATTTGAATGCCCTCGCCTGCCATCCATGTGGCTTTTTCGGCACACCATAAAATCACACTGGCGCAATCTTTACGCACTTCTCGACTATGACCAGCACCGCGCGCGTCCAACATATCGAGGTTTTTCCCGACAGTGTATAAGAAGCTACGACCGGCTTGTAGTATCGTATACATGTCCGCAACTTTACCTTGAATAAGCTGGAATTCACCGATCGCTTGACCAAACTGTTTACGATCGTGGATATAAGGCACGACATTGTCCATCACTGCCTGCATGATACCGATAGGGCCTGCGGCCAATACAGCGCGCTCGTAATCTAGACCGCTCATCAGCACCTTGACGCCTTCATTGAGACCACCCAAGATATTTTCGCTTGGTACTTTTACATTATTAAAAGTCATCTCGCCAGTATGGCTACCGCGCATGCCGAGCTTATCTAGCTTTTGCGCTGTACCAAAACCTTCCATGCCTTTTTCAACGATAAAGGCCGTCATGCCTTTTGCACCCATCTCAGGGTTGGTCTTGGCATAGACTACCATCACGTCCGCGTCAGGGCCATTGGTGATCCACATTTTGCTACCGTTCAAAATATAGCTACCGTCTTTTTCTTCTGCTTTTAGCTTCATACTTACCACATCTGAGCCAGCGCCTGTCTCACTCATTGCCAATGCACCGATGAATTCACCGTTGATTAGTTTTGGCAGATATTTCTGCTTTTGCGCCTCAGAGCCGTTACGTTTGATTTGGTTAATACATAGATTAGAGTGTGCGCCGTAGCTAAGCGCGACTGATGCCGAAGCTCGGCTAATCTCTTCCATCGCGACCATATGGGCAACATAGCCCATATTGGAGCCGCCATATTCTTCAGGAACGGTAATGCCATGTAGACCGAGGTCACCCATCTTCTGCCACAGATCCATTGGGAACTCATCACTGCTATCAATCTCAGCAGCACGTGAAGCGATCTCGTTTGCTGCAAACTGCTGTACGACATCACGTAGGGCGTCAATATCTTCGCCAAGTTGAAAATTTAATCCAGGTAAACTCATAACTATTCCTTGTATATAAATATTTTTAATATCTTGAATTTTAATCTGTTTTTTAAAGCTAATGTAACTGTATTTTTGATACCGTTTTTAATGTCATAGTCAACTTAATGTGAAACTGTGACAAGGCAACCGAGTATAGATGTAAATACTTCAAACGAGGTTAACGCTGTCATACCTTCACAGTGCATTGACTATACTAATTAAGACTGACGTTTATTAATGATGGCACGCGCCACATTTGAGCCATTCGGACGCTTTAAGAACACACTGATACGCTCGCCTGCCACGACCAATTTATCCAAATCGATACCCGTGCTGATACCCATGCCATGCAGCATATACACCACATCTTCGGTCGCGACATTGCCCGTTGCGCCTTTGGCATAAGGACAACCGCCCAAGCCAGCGACAGAGGTATCAAACTCACTCACACCCATCTGCAAGGCAGCCAGAGTATTGCTTAGTGCCTGGCCATAAGTATCATGGAAATGACCTGATAGCATAGAGATATCAGCATACTCAAGTGCAGCTTGCAATGCTCGTTGTACTTTGAGCGGCGTACCCACACCGATCGTATCGGCAATGCCAATTTGCTCTGAACCAATATCAATCAACCGCTTGGTCACATACGCTACTTGGCTGGGGTCAATGTCACCTTCATAAGGACAACCGACCGTACAAGAGATCACGCCACGTACTTTGATGCCTTGCGCTTTTGCCGCAGCAGCTACTGGCGCAAAACGTTCTATACTCTCATCGATACTACAATTGATGTTTTTTTGACTAAAGGTTTCGCTGGCTGAGCCAAAGATGACGATTTCATCTGGACGATGTACGATGGCGTTTTCAAAGCCACGCATATTGGGTACCAGTACCGAGTAGCAGACGTCCGTCTGCCGCGTTGGTGCTAGTGCATCGAGCAACTCACTATTATCACCCATTTGTGGCACCCACTTTGGCGAAACAAAACTGGTCGCTTCCAATTTTTTGACACCCGCTGCAATCAAATCATTGATAAGCGTTTGCTTAACTTCAGTCGGCACCGTCATCGATTCGTTTTGTAGCCCATCACGTGGACTGACATCAACGATGCTGACCTGTTCAGGGTACGAATGCTCTGGATACGAATGGCTCATACTTGTCGTCCTATTTGTTATTTGCCCTTTTGTGAGGCTTTCTTATTAGGCTTCGTCAGCTATGCGCTTTCGCTATCGATGCGCAGTAGCTCATCACCATCAGCGACCAAATCACCTGCTGCAAATAATAGCTCTGCTACCACACCATCTGTCGGTGCGGTAATGGTATGTTCGATTTTCATAGCTTCGATGACGGCAAGTGGCTCGCCTTTTTTCACAGTATCGCCAACAGCTACTTTGAATGCAACCACTTGCCCTGGCATTGGTGACTTTAAACTGCCAATCGCTGCTGTGTCTTCGCCCACATGTGCCATTACGTCGACAAGCGTAATTTCATCACGTCCGCTATCTGTGAATACGTAGACTGTCTCGTTATTTACCCAGCTTTGGGCACTGATACGTGCACCCTCTAACCACAAGGTATGATTGTGCGCGTCACTGCTGTCATAGCTGATCTGACCTTCATAAACCGTTTCGGTCTGAGCCGCTACATTGATATTGCTATCATCCTGCGTATTCGCGATTTCTTTGCTAATGACGAGCGTAAAGCTACTGAGATTATCGCCGCCTTTTTTGCTATCAGCACAACTCGCATTATGCCAATTACTGATGCGAGCGCTATAAGCCTGCTCATCATAAACCAAGCTAAACGACCTTGTATAATCGCTATAAGCACGAAAACCCGTTGGCTTACTAAATGGATCTGAGCCATGCGTAGTCGCTTCGCTCGCAAGCTGCTGCGCAATACCCGTCACCACAAGCGTCGGTAATTCCAGTGGATGCTGGTCAAAAAGCTTATCCTGCTCACGCTCTATCAAGGCAGTATCGAGATTGGCTTTGCTAAATGAGTCAGTATTTAAAATATAACGCAAAAATGCCACGTTATTTGGCAAACCCACAATACGTGTCTGCGCCAATGCCCGATCTAGTCTCGCTAGAGCTTGCTCGCGCGTAGGAGCATGGACGATAAGCTTGGCAATCATAGAGTCATAAAAAGGACTGATGACATCACCCTCTCGTACGCCATCGTCGATACGTACATCAGCGCCGTTTTTATCAATGACAAAGGGGCTGTGCTCAGGCTTCTGATAGGTAAACAACGTTCCTGTCGCTGGTAAAAAATTATTGTCAGGGTTTTCAGCACAGATACGCGCTTCGATCGCATGACCATTGATCGTCAAATCGTCTTGCGATTTTGGCAATGGCTGACCCGCAGCGACCAACAGCTGCCACTCGACCAAATCGACACCAGTAATCGCTTCACTAACTGGATGCTCAACTTGCAAGCGCGTGTTCATTTCCATGAAATAAAAATTCATAGAGTCTTCACGCTGCTCCACAATAAATTCAACCGTACCTGCACCCACGTAATCAACCGCACGTGCTGCTTCGATTGCCGCTGTGCCCATTGCTTCACGCATGGCAGTATCGACACCGGGCGCTGGCGCTTCTTCTAGTACTTTTTGATGGCGACGTTGTACTGAGCAATCACGCTCAAATAGATGCACATAATTGCCATGCGTATCACCAAATACTTGGATTTCGATATGACGTGGTTTTAGCGCGTATTTTTCGACCAACACTTGATCATTGCCAAAACTGGTAACCGCTTCACGGCGACATGAATCTAACAGGTCAATAAAATCGCTGCTTTTTTCAACGATACGCATGCCTTTACCGCCGCCACCTGCACTCGCTTTAATCAAGACAGGATAGCCAATATTATCGGCCTGCTGCTGCAAAAACTGTGCGTCTTGATTGTCACCATGATAGCCCGGTATCAGCGGCACACCAGCTGACTCCATCAAGCGCTTAGACTCAGACTTGCCGCCCATGGCACGGATAGCATCCGCTGATGGACCGATAAACACCAAACCAGCATCTTGGCAAGCCTGTGCAAAGTCTGCATTTTCACTCAAAAACCCATATCCTGGATGAATCGCCTGAGCACCCGTTTGCTTAGCGATAGCAATAATAGCATCGCCTTTGAGATAACTGTCTTTCGGTGCCGAACCGCCCAAATAGATAGCCTCATCACAGACAGCCACATGCTTGGCCTCACGATCCGCATCAGAATAAACAGCAACGGTACTGATGCCAAGACGCTTAGCAGTCGCAGCCACTCGGCAAGCAATTTCACCACGGTTGGCGATTAGAATTTTAGAAAACATAACTATCCCTGTGTCTTGTCGTTATTATTTGACGTCTTGTCTATTTGCCCATTTACCTATCATTGTTCTACTACTAGTTAGTCTGCCATTAGCCAATCAGGTTTACGCTTTTGCAAAAATGCTTGTACCCCCTCGCGGCCTTGCTTTGATGAGCGGATATCAGCGATACCTTTGACCGTGTCAGCAATAAGCTCATCTGTAATAGGTGCACCAGCGACATCGTGTAATAGCTGTTTGCAGGTTTTTACCGCGTCAGGGCTATTTTTGACGACCTTATTACAGAACGCAGCCACTTCATCGCCTAGCCACTCTTCGCTAACACGCTCATGGATAAAGCCAAGCTGACGCGCCTTTTTGGCATCAAACACTTCAGCACTTAAAAAATAACGCTGCGATGCTCTAGCGCCTAGCGCTCGGATAACATAAGGACTAATAGTGGCAGGTGCCAACCCTAAACGCACTTCACTCAGACAGAAATTAGCAATCTTAACGGCGATAGCCACATCACAAACAGCGACCAGACCCATGCCACCTGCGTATACATCACCTTGAATAGCCGCAACTGTCGGCTTAGGACATTCATAAATAGTCTTAAGCATTTGCGCCAATTTATCAGCATCCGCTAGATTTTCTTCATAGCTATAATCCGCCATGGCACGCATCCAATTAAGGTCAGCGCCTGCACAAAATGCCTTACCAGCAGCCGCTAGCACAATGACACGTACCTCATCATCAGCACCAAGCGTACTAAAAGCATCAGTTAGCTCAGCAATCATTTCATCGTTAAAGGCATTACGTATCTCGGGACGATTCAATGTCACTGTCGCCACATGCTGCTCCACTTTAACCAGTAGGCTTTTATAATTTTTATCACTGTCTTTTTGCATAACTGTCTCTATATTTTTTATGTAAATACTTAAACAAACTCTTTGTCAATCCATAATAATGTTAATACAAGGAAACTAAGTACAAAGACTAAGCGTAGATGTACAAACCATACTTCAAATAAGGTTAACGCAATAGTCGCTTATTATGGGGAGATCTTAGAATGCTTACATTCTAAAAACCCCAAATGTCGTCTCTTCAATCGGTGCGTTATAAGCCGCGCTTAGTCCTAAAGCCAATACATTACGGGTATCAGCAGGATCAATTACGCCGTCATCCCACATACGTGCAGTGGCATAATACGGATGACCTTGCTCTTCATACATCTCACGTATTGGCGCTTTAAATGCCGCTTCGTCCTCATCACTCCACACTTCACCTTTGCGATCAAAGTTACCACGTTTGACCGTTGCCAGTACTGACGCTGCTTGCTCACCGCCCATGACAGAGATACGGGCATTTGGCCACATCCATAAGAAACGCGGGCTATAAGCGCGGCCACACATACCGTAGTTACCAGCGCCGAACGAACCACCGACGATAACGGTGAATTTTGGCACTTTTGCATTGGCCACTGCCATTACCATCTTGGCACCATGACGAGCGATACCTTCGTTCTCGTATTTACGCCCAACCATAAAGCCAGTAATGTTCTGTAGAAATACTAATGGGATTTTGCGTTTACAGCACAGCTCGATGAAGTGCGTGCCTTTTTGCGCTGATTCACTGAATAAGATACCGTTATTGGCAATAATACCAACAGGCATCCCTTCGATATGAGCGAACCCACAAACCAACGTCGTACCAAAGCGCGATTTAAACTCATCAAAGGCACTGTCATCAACGATACGCGCGATGATTTCTCTGATATCAAATGGCTTGCGCTTGTCTGTTGGAATAACACCATAGAGTTCTTTGGCATCGTAACGTGGCGGACGCGGTGTGATTTGATTAGGAATATTTTTTGTAGGGCGATTGAGATGACTGACGATATTACGGGCAATCGATAACGCGTGGGTATCGTTTTGGGCTAGATGATCGACCACGCCTGATAGACGTGTATGTACATCACCACCGCCCAAGTCTTCTGCCGTGACCTCTTCACCCGTCGCTGCTTTTACCAGTGGTGGACCACCTAAAAAGATAGTACCTTGCTCTTTGACAATAATAGACTCATCGCTCATGGCAGGCACATACGCACCGCCAGCCGTACAGCTACCCATAACCACAGCAATCTGCGGAATGCCTGCTGCACTCAGATTAGCTTGGTTAAAGAAGATACGGCCGAAATGCTCTTTATCAGGGAACACATCATCTTGGTTCGGTAAATTAGCCCCACCTGAATCAACCAGATAAACGCACGGTAAATGGTTTTCTTGCGCAATTTCTTGGGCACGTAGGTGCTTTTTGACCGTCATTGGATAGTACGTACCGCCTTTTACCGTGGCATCATTACAGACAATCATACACTCGATGCCATTGATACGGCCAATACCTGCAATCACGCCAGCAGCCGGAATCTCTTCGCCATACATATCATGTGCAGCCATCGGTGCCACTTCTAGGAACGGCGTGCCTACATCCAATAAACGCTCGACGCGCTCACGTGGTAACAGCTTACCACGCGCTAGATGCTTGGCTCGTGCGCGCTCTGAGCCACCTTGGGCAACTTTACGCAAGTGTACATACAGGTCATCGACTATCTCTTGCATCGCGGCACTGTTTTGCTGAAAATCGCTTGAGTTTGGACTCAGTTTACTGGTTATGATAGCGCTCATGATATCCCTTTTTTTCTTATACATAGATAGATACGTAGATGTGAGTAGCTTTTTATATAAATGATACTAACTGCTATTTTTAAGCATTGCTCACATATAGTCGATTCAATTTAAAAGTAGTACAAGGCAACCGAGTGCAGAGGTATGTGTGATACTTCAAGCGAGGTTAACGCTGTAATACTTTTATAGCGAAATGAATATGGTTAGTCTTTTATTTTTTAGAGCAGATAAGTAAGCTTACTACAAACCCAACTCTTCTTTCATTTGCTCAATGATTTTATATTTTTGAATTTTGCCAGTGATGGTCATTGGATATTCAGTCACGAAGCGATAGTAAGTCGGCACTTTATAATGAGCGATATGCTCGCTACAGAACTCGCGTACTTCCTGTTCAGTCAAGCAGCCAGGCTCTTTCGGAATAATCCATGCCGCGAGTACTTCACCATAACGCTCATCTGGTATACCCACGATTTGTACATCACGAATCTTTGGATGGCGATAGAGGTAATTTTCGATTTCTACCGGATAGATATTCTCGCCGCCGCGAATCACCATGTCTTTACTACGACCGACGATTTTGACGTAGCCATCTTCATCCATTGTGGCCAAGTCACCCGTATGCATCCAACCATCTTGGATAGCCTCACGCGTTTTAAAACGGCTACCCCAATAGCCTTTCATCACTGAATAGCCTCGTGTAAGCAACTCACCTGTCTCACCCAGCGGGACAATTTCACCTGTTTCTGTATCAACGACTTTCACCTCAAGCGCAGGCTGTACCAGTCCTACCGTCGAGACTTGCTTATCAAGTGGCGTATGCTCATTGGTCTGGCAAGATACAGGACTGGTCTCTGTCATGCCATAGGCAATGGTGACTTCGCTCATATGCATCTTATCGATGACACGGCGCATGACTTCAATCGGACAGCTAGAGCCAGCCATGATGCCAGTACGTAAGGTAGACAGATCAAAGTTTTCAAATTCAGGATGGTCAAGCTCAGCGATAAACATCGTTGGCACGCCGTGCAGACCTGTACACTTTTCTTCTTCGACTGCCTGCAATACAGTCAATGGCTCAAAACCATCGTTTGGATATACGATACAACCGCCATGCGTGAGAATTGCTAGATTGCCAAGTACCATACCAAAACAATGATACAAAGGTACTGGAATACACAGCCTATCCTCTTCAGTAAGGTTCATGGCCTCACCGATGAAGTAGCCATTGTTAAGGATATTACGATGGCTTAAGGTAGCGCCTTTTGGCGTACCTGTCGTACCACTGGTGAACTGTACATTGATGGCATCAGTGTTCTTAAGTTGCGCCTGACGCTCGGCAACACGTGGATCGTTGGCATCGCCCTCGCTCATCCACGCAGAGAATTTTTGCATAAAGCCAAATGTCTCGTCCGACTCTGGCTCATCAATCCAGATGATACGTTCAATCGTCGGAATCTCGACCAAATCAAGCTGAGTGTAATCTTTATGGTAAATCTCAGGACATAGCTCACGGATTAAACTTGCGTAATCACTGGTTTTGAAATGACGCATCAGTACGAGCGCTGAGCAGCCTAGTTTATTTAAGGCATATTGCAGCTCAAAAGTACGATAGGCAGGATTGATATTAACGAGGATAACGCCGACTTTTGCCGTGGCCAATTGCATGAGCAACCATTCAGCATTGTTGTGTGACCAGATACCGATACGATCGCCAATCTCTAGTCCCATTTCAATCATGCTACTGGCTAGCTGATTCACTTGCTGCTGTAGCTCACGATATGTCCAGCGGATATTTTGATGGCGGACGACCAGTGCTTCGCGCTCAGGATATTTAGAAACAATAGCATCAAAAAAGTCACCGATGGTCGCTTCAATCAGCGGTACATCAGGACCTTTGTCATAGCTTTGAGTAAGTGGTGCATTGGCTGAGCGTGCGCCCATATTGATACTAGGAATGTTGTTTAAAATAGTGTCGAAGTCAACGCGAGTCGAATCGAAATCGGGAGTTTGAGTCATAACGAGTCCTTTCGTTTTACTTTTTATATTATTTATAAATAGCACTTATTAATAGCCTGCGTGCAAACCTTCTTCCTTGGGCAGGTCTTACATAGCATTCAGCTACTATAACGCCATCAATGAAAGCCTGTCAACAATATCAATACAGTATGTATCATTTAATTAGACAGTCTGCCTTTCTACTTAGTAAAAGGTAACATAGAATCATGGCAAACTTTTGACACAAAAAAGCCAGCAACATCATAAGGAATGGGCTGGCTCAATCATCAATATTGTCTTTTGACTGAATTGTCTGGAAAGGAATCTAATAAAGGACATTACTTATAAATACTGTGCTTTATTAGTTTTTCAAAAGACGGTATTGCAATCGTTATGCTTTAGGAACTGCAGGCGCTTTAATCGTTACTGTTGCGCTAACGGCTTCATTATCATCGAGCAAATCCATGATTAGCTCATCATCACTCTCAGTCTTCACTTGCCAATTACCCGCTGCTTGCGGTACGCCCGTCACCATCACAGAGATGGCTTTATTTTTTAGGCGAATCATTGGCGGCTTATGATCATAGCCACTATGCTCATGACCTAAGATATCGTCAGCGATGGTCGCAGCTTGCGCGCGTAATGGCGCAACGTAACGACAAGCGACCCCATTGATAGACATACAGTCACCGATGGCATAGATATTCGCTGCATTGGTACGCAACGTCGCTGCATCCACCACGATACCTGTACGGCGATCGAATTCCACACCAGCCGCCGCAGGTAATTGCTCATCGACTGTCAGACCTGTACTGGCAATCACATGATCTACAATCAATGGTTCGAGCGGCTGAGTATCAGTATTATCTGCATTCGTTGATAATGGGGCATAGTCCACTTGTAGTTTCTCGGCATCTTCGCTGTCATTGTTATTGCCATCGTCATTAACACGAGTGACAGCTGATACTTGATAACCACCTAAGAATTGAATGCCCTGCGACTCGATCGCTTTGGTAATACGTGCGGTTGCTTTGGCTGGTAGCATCTGCGAAAGCGGTGCATCGTTTAAATCAATGAGCGTTACTTTATGACCAGCTTTAAGTAGGTCTTCTGCGATTTCTGTACCCACCATACCAGCACCAACGATCGCAACATGCTGGCTACCGGTTGTTAGCTTTTCTTGTAGCTGACTAAAGCGCTCGATGTGATTAACATGCCAGACCAAATCTTGTGGCAGACTTTTAGGGAATATAGGATGCGCGCCCATCGCTAGTACCATTTTCTCATAGCCGATAGTCGTCAGCGTGTCATCTGACTGCGCAGTAGAGCGCACCTGTACGGTTTGGCTCACTGGATCAATATCTGTCACTTGTGTGTTGGCTAGCAACGTCACTTCTGCTGTGTTCGCCGCTTCGCTACCAGATGCCCGTACCAAATCTGATGCGCGTTTGTTTTGGCTGATTGCCATTGTCAACATCGGCTTGTGATAACGGTCGCCACTATCAGCCGTGATTAATGTGATTGGAATCTCTGTGTCTTTGGCACGAATGGCATCAATGACATGCCAGCCTGCCAGCCCTGCACCAATAATAACGACACCTTTTTTTGATGCTGTGCTTGATGCTACAGATAGGTTTTCTACGCTCATACAAACTCCAATATGGTTTATGAATTATTTTAATTATCAAAAATATTGACCGCTATTGTATCAGTAAACAGCCATTCACTCACCTATCTAGCAATTCACTTAGTCAATATCGAACTCCATGCGATGTGCTGTTGCACGCATGGTTTCACTATCTATTAATTTTTCTATACAGTATAGACTTGCATGGATGCCTGCGCTTATTCCCGCTGATGTGATGATATTACAAGTATCATCACTGGCATCTACAAAACGCGTATGCGAGATTACATCGATATCAGGATAGGATGCTAAATTATCCAAATCCATCCAGTGCGTGGTTGCTGACTTACCAGTTAATAAACTTGCCTTAGCCAATAGCAATGCTCCTGTACACACTGAAAGCGTCAGATCTACCAAACTTGCTTGAGTGATAATCCAATCAATTACCACCTTATTATATATTTCTGTTTTTTCGGCACCGTATCCACCGGGGACGATTAAGACATCAATGTCTGGATGATTGACAAAACTATAGTCAGGAATGACTTGTAGACCGTTCCTAGCGGATATCGTTGCTTGGTTCTCGGCAATGGTAATAACCTTAAAGTGCTTATCATCACTAGAACTGGCAGCATTTTCAGCCAACGAAAACACCTCAAAAGGTCCTGCAAAATCCAATACTTCTACTTCATTGAACAGTAGTATGCCGACGGTTCGTTTTAGCGTCATAGTCAATCCTAATTCAGTTGATAGCGTTAAATAAAATTAAACTTATCTATATTACGATTATCACCTTTTCAAACTTGCTTGATTAATAAGATGAGCCATTTCATCTGCCTTTGCCATTTGCAACCTCTCTAATCCTACGACTATTCCCGCTCTATTTTCAGCGGCTTTATAGTCTCAAAGCTATCTTATTAAAATTCCTTGTGTGTAAAAATCATAGGCTCTAAATCGTTTTTCAAATAAATATACAAAAAAAGCTCAATACAAAGCGCCCTATTAAAGATAGCGTTTAACTGTCTTTAATAGGGCGCTTTATATAATTATTAGTAGTGGAAAGAAAAGTAAGCTTTAGAACATGTCTTTATCTTAGAAATACTGCTATAAACAATCGTAAATCAAAATGTATTTAATGATTTAAAATCTTCGATAAGAACATCTGCGCACGGTCACTTTTCGCGCCTTCAAAAAACTCATCCTTACTACAGTTTTCTACGATATGTCCTTCATCCATAAAGATAATACGATTGGCCACCTGACTGGCAAAGCCCATCTCATGTGTCACGCACATCATAGTCATACCATCACGAGTCAGCTCGACCATCACATCTAGCACCTCTTGAATCATCTCAGGATCAAGCGCGGAGGTTGGTTCATCGAATAGCATTGCGACTGGATCCATGGCCAACGCTCGTGCAATCGCAACACGCTGCTGCTGACCACCAGAGAGTTCTGCTGGATATTTCGCCGCTTGTACCGTTAGGCCAACACGGTCGAGATAGGCCATCGCTTTTTGTTTGGCCTCAGACTCTTTACGGCCCAACACTTTGATTTGTGCCACAGTCAAATTATCAATAATAGTTAAATGTGGAAACAACTCAAAATGCTGAAACACCATGCCGACACGGCTACGTAACTTGGGCAAGTTGGTCTTTGGATCACCGACAGAGATACCATTGACCATGATGTCACCTTTTTGAAAAGGCTCAAGTCCATTCACCGTCTTAATCAAGGTTGATTTACCACTACCCGATGGACCACAAACAACAACGACATCACCTTTATGTACATGCGCTGTACAGTCAGTCAGTACTTGAAAATCTCCATACCATTTACTGACATTAGATATCTCAATGACCATCTCATCACTAGCATGACCACTATTGGTAACCAGCCCGCCAAAGGCATTTACGTACGTATCAGCATTGCTCATCACTGGCTCCTAACCACATTATTTTCGATAATCATTATTTAAAAAAGGTAAATCAAATACTCAAGCTCTTAACACTCAAAAGCGCAAGCGATAGCCGTATCAAAATACGCTATATTAAAACCGCAAACGCTTCTGTAATTGTTGCACGCCAATAGAAGCACTTAAGCTAATCACAAAATAGACAGCACCAGCACCTAGTATATAAGGCGTGAGTAAGCCCATTAGCTCACCGCGTACATAGGCTGCGCGGAAAAAGTCGGTCAAACCAATGGCAAATACCAGTGTCGTATCTTGGAATAAAATAATACATTGCTGCAAAATCAGTGGCAGCATCTTACGAAAGGCTTGTGGCAAGATGACCAGACGCATGGTCTGCCCATAAGTCATACCGAGCGCTTTTGCCGCATTGACCTGCTCGCTACCAATCGATTGAATACCAGCACGCACCACTTCTGAGAAATAAGCGGCCTCAAACATCATAAATGCGACCACACAAGAGGCAAATGCAGCATCGAGTTGCAGGTACTTACCCGCTACCCAAAGATAAATCATCGGTACGGCAAAATAAAACCATAGTAGTACCAATAACAGCGGCACGGAGCGAAAGTAATTGACGTATAGTTTGGCTGGAATTTCAAGCGCTTTGATACCTGACAAGCGCATCAATGCCAATACAGTTCCTAAACTGATACCGCCTAAAATAGCCAAAAACAGCACTTTTAAGGTGGTAAGCATGCCACCCATCAAACCAGGATAGGCTGTTGCCAATTCGGTCATATTCATTTCTGACCTCCCGCAATGAGCCCAGGCACACGCAGTTTACGTTCAATCAATCCCATAATAGCGATTAAGGATAAATTGAAAACCAAATAAATAATCGTCGCGTAAGTATATATCTCGATACTATTTTGAGTATATTCGCTGATGGTTTTGGTTTGGCTAATCAGCTCCATTACCCCCACGAGCGAGGCCACAGAGGCGTTTTTGAAGCAGTTGGTTAACTCAGAGCTGAGCGGTGGCAAGATAATACGAAATGCTTGCGGTAGCAGTACTTCTTTATAGACTTGTGGAATGCTAAACCCTAATGCGTAGGCCGCATTAATCTGTCCATCTGGTAATGACTCAATACCTGTCCGTACCTGTTCCACAATACGAGCAGCAGTAAATAAGCCCAAACCGATACTGGCTGATAGCATGGCTGAAGTATTCGGAGACAAATCCTTATACCACCATTCTTGTATCGTCGGCGTGAGCCAGCCAGGGGCGATATAAAACCAAAAGAACAGTTGAACAAGCAGTGGAATATTACGAAAAAATGTTACATAAGCCGTACCGATTGCACGAGCAGTCTTGTTGGGCAAGGTACGCATGATACCGAAGATGGTACCGACGACCATCGCAATGGCCCATGCGATACTGCCAATCAATAGCAGCCAGCCAAGACCTGTGATCATCCAATGGATATAGAGCTCGTTGCCAATACCAGTCTGCTCAAAGAGCACACCCCAGTTCCAGCTATAATTCATGATTGTCTCTCCGAGCAACGATTGATAAGCCTATACGTCAAATAAAATACTGGCTATCTGAACGTATAGGCAAGCTATGTTGAGGGACAATGAGCGTTACTGCGCTGCTGCTGCTTTAGGCTGAGCGCTGTCATGCGGATTGGCAATCAAGGCCTTTAAGTTGTCTGACATCTCAAAGTTTAGATTGACGTTCTTTGGCGGGATTGGGTTCAAGAACCACTTGTCATAAATGCTATTGATTTCGCCTGAACTAAAGACATTAGCAAGTGCTTCATCGACCACAGCTTTGAATTCAGGATCATCTTTACGCATCATACAACCATAAATTTCAAACGATTGCGGCGTACCGACGATGACCCACTCATCAGGATTTTTTGCTTTGGCTTTTTCGCCTGCGAGCAATACATCATCCATCATAAAGGCATCAGCGCGGCCATTTTCTAGCATTAGGAAGCCTTCGCCATGATCTTTTGCTGAGATGATATTGGTATCCATTTTATTATCATCATTGTACTGACGGATATAACGCTCTGAAGTCGTGCCTGCTGTCGTTACCAAGGTTTTGCCTTTCAGGTCTTCAAAATCTTGAATACCAGAGTCTTTTTTGGTCAACAGACGCGTACCAATTTCAAAGAAACCGTTTGAGAAAGCGACTTGCTTTTGACGTTCTTCATTATTAGTAGTTGAGCCACACTCAAAATCTACCGTGCCGTTTTGTACCAATGGGATACGAGTTTGCGAAGTGATTAGGTTATAGCGAACGTTAAGATCTGGCATGTTTAGCTTTTGCTTAACGGCTTCAACCACTTTCATTTCCAAGTCGTGAGCATAGCCAATCGGTTGGTTAGGATCATCAGCGATATAAGAGAAAGGAATAGAGGAGTCACGGTGACCGACGACAATAGTGCCAGAGTCTTTGATTTTCTGTAGCGTACCATTGGTGGTGGTTTCTGTCGTCGTTGCATCATCTGCTGGCGCATCAGTGCTGGTCTGGCTGCTGTTATTACATCCCGCTAAGCCTAATGCCATAACAGCAGCTAAAGTCAACGGTTTGGAAAATGAGTATGTCATGAAATACATCCTTTTATCGCAAGATTGAGTGAGTGCTTGGACGACCTAGGTCTGATTGACCCGACTGCCCCGCATCCGTACGGTTGTTGCTGTTGTTTATCACAATGCAACTTAATGTTACTGTACAACAAATTTGCAGTAGAGAGTGAATTTTTTTTGAGAGAGTACATATTTATGAATATATTTATATTCTAACTATAAAATGTTGGCTTATAGCGGCTATCTACTCAGAACTTTGTACAAACAGCTGCTTGGTTTTTTAAGCTCGTTATTAACCTTTGCTGCTTATAATCGTCAAAACAGTCTACTAAGTGAGATTGATAAATCGGCAGCAATCCCCATAAAGCAAACAACTTCTCTATACTACAAATGACTTATGACTCAAGATATCCAAGTCCCAAATACGGACAGCCAAACTACTGGCAACCATGGCAATAACGACATTCGCCAACGTTTCTTCGTTGAAGACTCTCCCGTGCGCGGTGATGTGGTACGCCTATCACGTAGCTACGCGAGCACGATTGCACAAAAGCCCTACCCTGAAGCTATCAAACGCTTATTGGGTGAGATGCTAACCGCAGCAAGTTTGCTAATCAGTACGGTCAAAATCAACGGCCGCCTGTCTATTCAGCTGCAATCATCGGACAGTGACAGCTTACTAAACTGGGCGATGGCAGAATGCGATCAAGACGGCGTCATCCGTGCACTTGCTAGTTGGAAAGGCGAAACGGATGAGCAAGTACAAGCGTGGGACAATATGACCCATGCCAAAGAAGCGTTTGCTGAACTTGGTGCGATGGGACAAGGCGTATTGTTTATCAATATTCAGCCTGATGGCGGTGAGCCGTACCAAGGTATCGTTGAGCGTAGCCATGACAATCTAGCGGACTGCTTAGCACATTACCAAAAGCAATCAGCCCAGATTCCAACGTTGATTAACTTGGCATCTGATGGCCTGCAAGCTGGTGGTATCTTGGTGCAAATGCTACCGCGTACTGCTGAAGAAACGTCTGAAGTTGAGCAAAACCAAGATGCGGGTATCGACGATGATTTATGGACACGCTTGTCTGTATTGACACGCACGGTCAAACCAGAAGAGCTAACGACACTGGATGCTAACGAAATACTCTATCGCTTGTATCACGAAGAAAACATTGTTGCCCCTGAGCCTGCCCCTCTATCATTTGGTTGCACTTGCTCACGCGAGAAGTGTGAAATGGCAATCGAGCAAATCGGTGAAGCAGAAGCGTTAGATATCGTCGAAGAGCAAGGTGGTACATTTGAGATGGATTGCGGATTCTGCGGTGAAGTCTATAAGTTCAATAAAGATGATGTAGCAGCAATATTTGCTGGGTAAGTTTTTTTCTTACTTACTATAAGTCAATGTTTATAAAAAAAACCCTCAAGCGTCATACTTGAGGGTTTTTGTTTTTCACATTAAATCACTACACCGCTACATCTAAACTTCTAGGATAAGAATGTATGCGCGGACGTCCCGCATAGTCACTTCGACCATTATCAAGTAGCCATTCAACCACTTGTTCGCGCACTCGTCTACTATGGATTAAGTTCATATGATTGACGCCATAAAACACTGCTTTATGACCATCTGGCACAAACAAAGCATGCTCAGCGTCATCCTCACCCAACGCTGAAGCTACTGATACCAAGCTGTCTCCTAGCAGGTCCGTCACCTTAGAATCATAATGCGTTTCAAGCAAAGCACTGGCGACAAAGTAAGTTTTGATACCACTTGGCAGCCGTGCAGGATGACGGAAATCTTGTGGCAACACGCTACGTCCTTCTAATGCTTTCCAATCTGCATCACGAATACTGCCATGACGTAGATCGATAATACCGGCACTGCGCATATCACCGAGCTTGGCCAGTGAGCCTGCAAACGGCAGCTTGGCAATGATGTCTTGCACATAGTTACCGATACGCTCAAGCACTGCCCCATGATGTGGTGAACCTAGCGTGATAAGGTTTCCCACGCGCTTGATCCAGTCTAGGCGATCTTGCTCACCATAGAACAGTGCACTGCGGGAGACCAAGCCGCCCATACTATGTCCAACCAGATCTATCTGACTGATATCTGGGTTTTCATCGACTAGCGCTTGCAGTAATTGAGAGAACTTACGGCCGCTACGTGAGATACGTCGACCCGTATTGTAATCCAAATACAGCACCGTGGTATCAGGCTGACTGATATGAATGGCCTCGCCTAAATCATTATCTGCTTGGGCTTGCCAGCTTAAATGACTCATACATAGACCATGGCACAAAATAGCAATGCGACCTGATAGGCTCTCACTTTGCGGCTTGCCATCTTGAGTGTATAGCATCATCGGAATGGCGAGCGCATTTTGATTATTGACCAGATGATCACCCATGACACCATTGAGTACATTCACCAGTTTTTTTAGTGAGCCTGGTAGTGGCTGCACTGACTTTTGGAGCATCAGGTTTTTGTATATGCGTAGTACAGATGCTAGGTTATTACCAACCATTTGCATGACATGACGTATCGTGCCATAGATACGTCCAGTAAATCCGCGCGACCATTTATTTAAATGTTTGTCATTGAAGCGGCCTAGCGGACGCAAGATAACTTCACGGTGAATGGCTTCTACGATTTCTGTAATCTCAACCACACCCATGGTGGCAAGCTGGGCCAATCCTTCAAAAAAATCAGCCAAAGACACAGGTGTTTTGTTGATTTCATCACTGTCATTCGAATCTGCCAGTAGCTTTACTAACTCATCCATATCGATGGCTTCGAGTTGGTCGATTTGCTCATATAGATGACTGTGTAGCGGTACACTCGCATCTGGGACAAAATGCGCATCGAGCTCGTGATGAGTACGAGTATAGCTGCTATCATTTTGAGCGTCGCTGTCACTAACACCGTCGTTATAAAACACCTTTGGACTGCTCATAATATTTGCACATTCAGCGAAAAAAGTAATGGTCTATATTATCCTGTAACGGCAGCAAAGAGAAGTAAATGGTTTGACTTTAGAGCGAGATGACGATTAGCAGAGCCAGATGAGTGATAGACGGTCTCGTTAGCCATCAAATCAATATGACAATAAAAAATCCCAAGCCTTAACTTGGGATTCTTATGGTCGTGAGCATTTTGGTTATTTCTATTATCCGCCTATAGCTTATCTATCTATGTCGTGCTATCAGCTGTAACAAATGATTCTGCCAGTATGACATCACCATCCTCGCGAGTAATCATCACAGTCGCTGAGCGAGGTATACTACCGCCAGCGACAGCGCCCCATGTGTTGCCAGGATGCTGGATGTTGATAAACAGCGTCTTAAAATCTGGTGCCATGGTAATACCTGTTACTTCGCATCCTTCAGGACCAACAAAGAACCGTTTAATATTGTCATTGCTAGCAGATGTGCCGACTCGGGTCGACTGCCCTGCCGATGTGGTCGTCATCGAGCCATCACTGACTTTGCCTGGTAGAGCCGCGAGCAACATGCAGCTACTGGTATCGGTATAAGCGCCGTCATCTGTCTGAATCCACAAGACACCGCGCGGGTCAAAATATAGCCCATCAGGTGAAGAAAAGTCATTATTATCATTTAGCTGAGATAAGTTTTCTGCCGATAAATCACTTGGCGCACCAAACAGATAAATATCCCACTCAAAGCTCGTTGCGGCATGGTCGCCGCCCGCTTCTGCCCAGCGAATAATGTGACCATTGTCATTACCAAGCGCTTTTCCGCTTGATTGATAGCTACGCGGATTGGAAGCTGAGACAGGCTGGTCGTCACGCACACCGCGATATTTATTATTGGTCAATGTCACATAGACATCACCCGTCATAGGGCTGACCGATACCCATTCAGGTCGATCCATCTTAGTAGCACCAGCAGCATCGGCAGCTGCACGAGCAAAGACCAATACCTCATCTTGTCCATTGAATGGCAGTACACTATTAAAAGCATCCAGTCCATTTTGACCATGGACGAGAGCTTTCCACTCACCGCTACCATCTTCGTTAAATACCGCCACGTATAGCGTGCCGTCATTCAGATATTTGTCACCTGCTTTTAGTCCGCCGCCGATGTCCGAGTTTGACCACATCGCTTTGGAGACAAACTTATAAATGTACTCACCTCGGGCGTCATCACCCATGTAGAACACCACTGGCTTACCTTGCTCAACAGGAGCATACGCACAGTTTTCATGAGCGAATCGGCCCAGTGCGGTACGTTTTTGCGGTATAGAGTTTTGGTCAAATGGGTCAATCTCAGTAATATAACCAAAAGTGTTGAAGCCGTAGCGATAATCTTCAGCAGCACTGGCACCGACAGCGGTCATATCCCAGCGTGAGAACTCGTCTGCTATTTTGGCATCCTTTGCCTCTGGGGTATGCCATAGATACTCCCAACCTGGGAAGTCCTCCACAGCACCGTAGCGCTCGCGTGCATAGTTATCACCAGCGCTCAATTGACTAGCATCCTGTCCACGGGCAAACACACCTAAGAAATTCTCTTCGGTAGTCAGATAAGTACCCCAAGGTGACAGACCTGCGCCGCAATTGTTATTGATACCGCGAGTCTGATAGCCTGTCGGATCAAACTTGGTCTTGACCAGAGCAGAACCTGCCACAGGGCCAGCCAATTGTGCTGTAGTACTACTGGTGATACGGCGATTGTATTTAGAGTCAGGTACCATCTCATAACCCATACCATCTGCGCGGCGAGTTAACTCAACCACCGAGACGCCATGACAGTTGACTTCACGGCGGACGTCGCTCGCGAGACGGCGGTTTTGAAAGATAGGCGCAGCATCATTGTCTTGAGTAACGTAATAGCCAAATGGGCTAAGCTCACTGCTATTAACGTATTCATGGTTCATGACTAGCAAGCTATTTTCTGACGCTTTAGCATCGTAAGCGTTACCATTTTTGCCAAAGAACCACATTCCATCATGGTTGTCACCCATACGCCATTCAAACGACTCTGCTGATTGCTCACGATTGTCTTTCCAATCCTCAATACCAGAGTTCAGCGGTGTACCCAGCGGTAATATCATCTCTGCCTTGTAGCCCGCTGCTACGGTCATCGTATCAGCTGTTGAATGCGCGACTGCTTCAAACTTTAGGGTATCAGGACGCTTTAGATCACCTTGTGCAGGGATAGCGGCATTATCGTTATTACCAATAATACTGCTATCGTCGTCTTCACTACAACCGACCAAAGGTAATGCGCCAAAAAATGCAGCAGCCGTCAACCCTGTGCCACCTTTTAGGATACTACGGCGGTTCAATCGACGATTGATAATCGTCTGAAAGTCAGTATTATTAGTAGGATTTGAGTCTTCAACCACTTCGTGGGCAAGCGTTCGCTCATTGTTCAATAATGTCATTATCAGTCACCTTGCTATTAGGCTAGATTGGCAGAGAGTTGATCGCGGCTTTATCATTACGACCACAAAAATACGAATTCCGCTTAAGTCTACTCAACCTTTATGACAGCACGCTGAACAATAGGTGACAAACTGATGACAATCGACTGTACTGATGATTGTTTAAAAATAGAATAATTTGAAGATAGAATTGTTTGGCAGCTAGCAAATTTAAAAAATAAATATAAAATCTTAAACGCAAAAGCCCCAAGCAATTGCTCGGGGCTTTTAATATGTATCTGTTATCGCAATCAGGCTTACTGTACTTGTGATACCCACTCATGAGCACCCAATTTTAGCTTAAGCTGATCGCCTGCTTGCAACACACCAACGCCGCTTGGCGTGCCAGTCATAATCACATCACCTGCTTGCAAGCTAAAGGCGTGACTGATATTGACCAGTAATTCATAGACAGGGAATAGCATTGAGGCACTATCGCCATCTTGCGTTAATTTATCATTGATAGACAGCTGATACTGTACACTCTGCAGATTGCCAAACGCTTGCGGTTCGAGCCAATCAGCAAGGACGCAAGCTCCGTCAAAACACTTAGCACGCTCCCACGGATGACCTTTTTCTTTTAGCTTGCTTTGCAAATCACGCAAGGTCAGATCTAGCCCCAATGTCACGCCACCAATCGCTTGCTGAGCCTGCTCAATTGTCGCCATAGATAAGTCAGCTGATAACTGAATACATAGCTCGGCCTCGTAGTGAGTCTCGCCAAATAACTCTGGACTTGGACGAACCACATCACCACGGATAGAAACCACTGAAGACGCAGGTTTCATAAACAGTATCGGCGTGGTTGGTACTTCATTGCCCAACTCTGCAGCATGTGCCGCATAGTTGCGACCAACACAGACAACTTTACCAATAGAAGTACGCAATCTTTCATTATGATCGATAGCGCCCTGCTCGGCATTTACACCAGCTGCAATGGCGTTCGCTAATGACTCGTGTGGCGATTGGCTCATACTAAACTCTCCTTGTAAATGATGGCTATTTTATCAGCAGTCCATACTCTATTGTCTACAGTGACTTTGACGACTTTTAGTTGCTAACTGCTAACTGCTAACTGCTAACTGCTAACTGCTAACTATGGAATCGTATTGGTCACAACGTCTGGCGGTACATAACTGGCATGACGGTTCATACGCTTTTCGAACATTCTAAAGCTAAACAAGATAACCCACGACAGCAATAGATAGACGATACCAGCGGCAAAGAATAGCTCCATCAAGGTATAGGTACGCGCACTAATCGTACGAGCAACACCTGTGATATCCATCAATGCAATAGTCGACGCTAGCGCACTGCCCTTTAGCATAAAGATAACTTCGTTACTGTACGCTGGAATCACAATACCAAATGCGCGCGGCAGCGTAACCCGTGTTAGCTTTTGCCATTTTGACATGCCAAGCGCATCAGCAGCTTCAAGCTCTCCAATCGGAATCGTCTGAATCGCCCCGCGTATAATCTCGGCTAGATAAGCACTGGTATTCAGGGTAAAGGCGATGATGGCACACCAATATGCTTGGCTAAGTACCGGCTCCCATAAGAACGACTCGCGTACGGCCTCGAACTGACCCAGACCGTAATAAATTAGGAATATCTGTACCAGCAGCGGCGTACCACGGAAAAAGAAGATATACAGAAACGGTAGTATCTGTACCACCCAATTCTTAGACAGTCGTAACAACGCCAAAACCAAACCAAACAGCAATCCAATCACACCTGAAAACAAGACCAGCTGTACGGTCAATACCGCGCCGCCTAGTAAATCAGGGATATGGTCAAAGATGACCTGCCAATTCCAATCCATAGTATCTCTCCTCTACCCTATGGTCGATTGACTGTGAGTGGATTGACGGCTTATCTTTTTGGCATAGCGTGCCGCAGGATTGGCGCGCCACTCAAGCCACATCATAAAGCCAGTAATCAACATGGTCAGACCCAAATAAATAATCGCTGCTGCCATATAAAAGGTAAATGGCTGCTGTGTAGACTGTGCTGCACGCGATGACTGATACATGATGTCTTTGAGACCCACGACCGATACCAATGCGGTATCTTTGAGCAGTACCAGAAATAAATTACCCAAACCTGGTAAAGCAATCTGCCACACTTGCGGCAACGTGATGCGATAAAAAGTCTGAAAAGGACGCATACCAATCGCTTGCGCAGCCTCTCGCTGCCCTACTGGAATCTCTTGAATGGACATGCGAAAAATCTCAGTCGCATACGCACCAAAAGCAATAGACAGTGCCATGACACCACCCCAAAAAGCGCTAATTTCGACATAGTCGTTATAGCCTAACTTTTTGAGGATGCTCATCAATAAGATAGAGCCGCCATAATAAATAAAGAGCACCAATAGCAGCTCAGGAATACCGCGCATTGTCGCAGTATAGACAGTCGCAAGTTTACGCAGCAACCAGATATTGGACATCTTTGCGGTTGCGCCGAGCAAGCCTAAAGCCAGACCAATAATTAAACTGGTCACAGCTAGCTGTATGGTGACGGTAGCGCCGCTCAATAAAAGCGCGCCAAATCCTTGTAAGTCAAACACGATTATCCACTCAGTCTCTTTATATTAGCAATTAAGGCATGTCTTCAATTCAATCGATAGACATCTAAATGGTTTAAAAACGGCTAAATCTTGCCAAACGGCGTCAAATAGCTGACTAATATCTCGATATTATTTGCGCTATTTTCCTTGTTTGACTGCAATTTATCTCATTTTTATTACCATTTTTAAAATGAAGACACGCCCTAGCAAAATATGAGTTAAAAGAATCAGCATCAATAGCTGAACGCGGCGAAACACCGTATTTTATACCAAATCAATAGGGATGGTCGGCATCAAAAAATGACGTCAGAAGAATACGATTAACGCTGCGATAATTGACACAGTAGAAATGAGCGCTGATTTTATCATATTCACTCGCCGTGATGTTAATACTGACGCGTAAAAGCTGCGCCTAAACCGTACTTAAACAGACACTTGCCTCTAGATACATACAATCAGCCGACTAAATTTGAGCAAAATTGATAGGCGGCTATTATGTATATTCTTTGATATAACGACAAATAAAAAAGGACATCACCATGATGGCGATATCCTTTTATTGATCAAAACAATATTTTTTGACTGCTATATTTAACTACTGTTAGCTATTAACTAACGTTTATTGTCGCTGGTTGCTCGCTAATATCTGTATCTGTTTCCGCACCTGTATTTGCGCCTTCATCAACTGTACTCGTTGCAGACGCTGGTATCGCAAAGTACTTTTGATTGATCTTATCGTAAGTACCATTAGCTTTTATATTGGCAAGAGACTGATTGATCTTTGCTTGTAGCGGATCGCCTGCGCGTACTGCTATCGCAAAGTTATCATTGATATCAATTTCATCACCTTTTAGCGCATATTTGCTACCAGCATTTGAGCTCAGCCATTCTATAGCAGGCAACTTATCAGAAATCATCGCATCGACACGGTTTGAACCGAGATCCAAAAACGCATTGCTCAACGTATCATAAAGCTTCATATCGGCTTTTGGATACGTGTCTTCTAGCCACTGCGACGAGATAGTTGAACGCTGTGCAGCAATAGAATGCGAGTCGATATCGCTGTTGTTACTAGGGTCAAAGCTGCTGTCTTTTTTGGCCAAAAAGACCAAGGCATTGCTAAAGTACGGATCGGTAAAGCTTACCTGCTGCGAACGCTCTGGAGTAACGGACATCGCGGCCACGATTGCATCGTACTTACCTGCTTTTAGACCAGGGATAATACCGTCCCAGTCCTGCGCTATAATCTCACAGGTAACCTGCATATCCGCACAGAGTGCATTTGCTATCTCAACATCAAAACCACCAAGTGTCCCATCGGCATTGGTATAGTTAAAAGGAGCATAGGCCCCTTCTGTACCGATGCGTAATACATCACCTGTAGAAGCTGACGTTGCTTCGGTAGCCTCTGGATTGGTATCCGCGGCACTCTCTTGGCTATTGCTACAGCCAGCAACGGTAAAGGCCGTCGCTAGTGCAAACAATGACATAGACAGACGACTGGCTACAGTAACGTTAGATTTGCCAGTCGTGGCACAGATTGGGGCACAATGGTTGCTCATGATCATCCTTGGTTTTTTCTTGAGTAAACAACACGTCTTCAAACAACAGCGGTAAAACCGCTAAATATCGTATTAGTTAGCTGGTGCTTCTTCTTCAGCGACCACTACTTCTTCGACACTATCAGTTGTTGCTACCGCTTTTTGAGCTGCAGCCGTTGAGCTAGTACCAAAATAGCTACCCGTGATTTGATCATAGGTACCGTTGTCTTTTAGCTCAGCCAATGCTGCATTGAACTTAGCAACTAACGGATCGCCTTTACGGAAAGCAATACCCATTGCGTCATCATTGGTGCTGATTTCTTCACCTTTAACTTCGTAGCCTTTGCCTGCGTCTGTTTTTAACCAGTCGATACCTGTGACTTTATCAGACATCATACCGCGCACACGGCCTGAGGTCAGATCTAGATAAGCATTGTCTTGCGTATCATATAACTTGATATCAGCATCTGCATGCTCGTCTTGTAGGTATTGCGAGGCAACAGTTGAGCGCTGTGAGGCAATTGGTAGACCTGTTAGCGACTCAACGCTTAAGTCATCACCCTTTTTGCCGATCAAGATGATACCGCTATGGAAGTAAGGGTCGCTAAAATCAACCACTTCTTTACGCTCAGGCGTGATAGACATACCTGCGATAGCTGCATCAAATTTCTGTGCGTTAAGCCCTGGAATCAAACCATCCCAATCTTGAGAGATGACTTCACACTCAGCTTTCATCTGTGCACATAGTGCGTCAACCAGCTCAATCTCGTAACCAATCAGCTTGCCATCTGCATCGGTATAACTAAAAGGCTTATAGCTTGATTCTGTCGCAATTTTGATATTTAAAGGCGCTTCAGTAGCGGTATCAGTTTCAGCATTTTCTGCTGGTGCTGAGCTATTGTTACAACCTACCAGCATTAGCATTGCTGCGCTAAGCGGTGCTAGCCACAGTGCTTTTTTGCTCATTGATGATGTCATTGAAATTGTCATAAGTTTTATTCCTTAATATATTTACCAGCTGTATCGTCAATTACTGCTTGCTGATTTATGCTTATAAACACCGTTTATTTGAAATATGCTTGGTTTTAAGCATTACTCGCATCAAACGTTACTTGTTATAAGCATAAATCTTCAGTGAGTCATTATTGACCAAAGTTCATCTGCTCAAGACGTGCAAGCTCACCGTTACTACGGATTTCGCTCAATGCTTTGTCAAAATCTGCTTTGAGTGAGTCACCTTTACGTACAGCAATGGCAATATTGTCATCATTATCAATTTCATCACCAACGATACCGAAGCCCGCTGCGTTTTCTGCTAACCATGATTTGGCAGAAACTTTTTCAGCCAATATCGCATCGCTACGACCAGATTTTAGATCTAAATAGGCATTGTCATAGTTGTCATACAACTGAACTGTGTTGCCTTCTTTGCCTTCGTAGTTATCCTGTAGATAAGCACCTGGCGTAGTAGAACGTTGACCACCAAGCGTTGCATCTTTAATCGCCATAGGATCAAAACCACCATCCGTATTGGTTAGCCATACCATCGTATTGGCAAAGTACGGCTCGCTGAAATCTACCTTTTCTTGACGCTCAGCAGTGATAGACATACCTGCAATCACCGCATCATATTTTTGTGCCAATAGACCAGGGATGATACCGTCCCAGTCCTGTGCAACGATTTCACACTTGGCTTGCATTTGATCACACAAGGCATTGGCAACATCGATATCGAAACCTGCCAAGCTGCCGTCGGCGTTGGTGTAGTTGAATGGAGGGTAAGCGCCTTCGGTAGCGATACGAATGGTTTTACCAGTGGTTTCTGCTGCAGGGGCGTCAGCGTTGGTATCGGTAGTTTCATCGGCAGGTTGGCTACAAGCACTCAACATCAATGCAGCAGTAACGGTCATCGATGACCACAATAGGCGAGAATTCGACATCATACGTTCCTTAAATTCTGATGGGTTTTACATAAGTTTTTGACAGGATCTTCTGACTTAGGGTTCTGATATTTTGTTCTCTGACGTCCCTGCCAGACAAGCAATATAGATAGCAGAATAACAGACAGCCACGAGACGTGACGGCCTATAAACCTTTTGATAATACCTGAGTAAAATATCAAAAACAAACGTTTTGCATACTCATAGTTATCATTGGGCAATAAACAGTCAACAATGGTTACGTTACAGTGATTTTACGTTTGGCAGGGCAAATGGTGGCAAGCGTGTTGCCACCATCTGTATTAGACATGGTACTAGGCAAAAACTAATAACTAAGTAGGACGGTGAGATGCCATAAAGTCTTTAACGCGCTCAGAGGTAGGGTTATCAAAGACTTGCTCAGGTGTGCCAATTTCTTCGACCACACCTTGATGTAAAAAGACGACTTTGCTTGATACTTCACGGGCAAAGCGCATTTCGTGAGTAACGATAAGCATCGTACGTCCCTCTTCTGCTAGCTCGCGCATTACTGCAAGCACTTCGTTGACCAGTTCAGGATCTAGCGCAGAGGTTGGTTCGTCAAATAATAGGACTTGTGGCTGCATAGCAAGCGCACGGGCGATAGCAACACGCTGACGCTGACCACCAGATAAGTTGGCAGGATAAGCATCTTTCTTGTCGAGCAGGCCGACTTTATCAAGCAGTTTTTCCGCATCGCTAATCGCTTGGTCTTTTTTAATCTTTAAGACCTGCGTTGGCCCTTCGATGATGTTTTGTAGAATGGTTTTATGCGGCCATAGATTAAAGTTCTGAAAGACAAATCCCACACGAGCGCGCAAGCTTTCTAGCTGCTTTACGTCTGCTGCTTGTAGCTCACCTGATTTGGCAGGTTTTAGCATTAGCTCTTCATTACCGATCAAGATACGACCATGATTGGGGTTTTCAAGAAGATTAATACAACGCAGCAACGTCGACTTACCTGAGCCAGATGAGCCCAAAATAGAGATAACATCGCCATCATAGGCAGTCAGGGATACCCCTTTCAATACCTCTAATGAGCCGTAGCTTTTATGGATGTCTTGTAAGTCTAGGGCGATAGGCCGAGTCGGGTTTTTTGCAGTATCAAGCATGGTTCAGCAGACTTCCAATAAATATGAGTGAAAACACGAATAAAATAAGAGCTATATCTATATATAGTACAAGCATCTAGATGCATTATCGTAATATGCCTGATGAGGCAAAGAGAAAAATGCCATATTGTCTCTTATTACGCAGTAAAAAGGCAAATATTGTATTTAACCAACGGGTTAATCAGCTTCTAATAAACCGGAGTACAAAAAAGCCCAGACTGCATTTATCGCTCTGGGCTTTATTTTATCACTTTAGAATACGAGACGTTGTGTTATCTGATAACTGCCTATTTATAGTATGTGGTTAGTACATTTAATATGTCGCTAGTACATTCTATAGTATGCGATTAGTACGTCGATACATGTTCTGAGTCTTCAGTACCGTCTATCATATCCGCATCTTCTGCTGTCGCCACTGCCACATCATCGTTATTGGTAACGTCCATACCCTCATCATCGGCACTAGCCACGGCCACATCATCATTGTCGCTCGCTGTCGCACTTTCTTCTACAGAGGTTTGAGCATCTACAGTAGTATCAGCTTCAGTCTCCATCGGTGTGTCATCTTTTTTGCTACAAGCGCCTAATGCTAGAGCACCTGCTACCAAACCAACCGTTAACCAATTTTTATAAGTCGTATTTTTCGTAGCCATGTTCGTTCTCCATCACTCATCATAATAAGATTAAGTACTATCTACTGATAGCCTTGCTGTTTTAATGCTTACTATACTGAGGATATCTCGCAGCTACCTTAGTATTTACAGCGCAATTCTGTTAAAAACACGTAAAGATATAGTGTAGTACTGATAACGCGGTTATTCTAAATAAATACCGCTTAGCATGAGCAATATTACTTTGAATAAGCCCTTACAAGAGCGTTGCAAAGCGGATTCTGTTCACAAAATCATCTTTACTATCTTCCCAATCTGCTCTATGTTAAATAGCATAATGACCTACCGTTATCTAAGTAGGCATTCAAAACTTCTTTTTTTGCGACATTTTTCGCCTTTTTAGGTACTTTTACCTATATAAATTGGGCGCTTTTAGTTATAAAAAACCTGTATCACATAAGGAAAATAATTTATGAGTCAATCGAATACTACGGATATTACGACCTATATGCAGTCTGTCGGCAAGCAGGCACGAGCGGCTTCTCGCGCGCTGGCTGCTGCCAACACTGGCGATAAAAATTCAGCACTTTTGGCCATTCATGATGAGCTGGTCAATGCCAAACAAGACATCTTGGCTGCAAATAAAATCGATATGGACAACGGTCAAAAAAACAATCTTGATAGCGCACTCCTCGACCGCTTGGAGCTAAACGAAGCACGTTTTAACGGTATGCTACAAGGTCTTAAAGACGTCGCTGGCCTTCCTGACCCAATCGGTGAAGTCACTGACATGACCTATCAGCCATCAGGTATTCATTTGGGCAAAATGCGGGTGCCGCTTGGTGTGGTCGGTATGATTTATGAGTCGCGTCCTAACGTAACATTAGAGGCTGCATCACTGGCACTCAAATCAGGTAACGCCATTATCTTGCGCGGTGGTTCTGAAGCATTTGAGTCTAACCAAGCCATTGCCAAATGCATCATTAAAGGTCTTAGCCATACTGATCTATCGGAACATAGCGTGCAAGTGCTACAGACGACCGATCGTGCCGCCGTCGGTGAGCTGATTACTATGACTGAATATGTCGATGTCATCGTACCACGTGGCGGTAAAGGTCTGATTGCGCGTATCAGTAACGATGCAAAAGTCCCTGTGATCAAGCATTTAGACGGTAACTGCCATACCTTTATTGATAGTGACGCGGATCCTGAGATTGCGATTAAGGTCAGTGTCAATGCCAAAACGCATCGCTACGGCACTTGTAATACGATGGAAACGCTACTGGTCGATGAAGCAGTCGCTAATGAGCTATTACCTAAAATAGCAGAGGCCATCGTCGCGGCTGATGACGCAATGCAACTACGCCTTGATGACAAATCACAAGCTATCCTAAATGAAAACGCTAAGCTAGAAGGGCATCTATCCGCTGCCACGGCTGAAGATTGGGATACCGAATACCTTGCGCCTATCCTAGCGGTAAAAGTCGTCTCAGGTATTGACGAAGCCATTGAGCATATCAATACACACGGCAGCCATCATACCGATGTCATCATCACTGATAACTATACCAAGTCGCAACGCTTCATCCGTGAAGTAGATTCAGCGAGCGTGATGATTAATACCTCTAGCCGCTTTGCAGATGGCTTTGAATACGGGCTTGGTGCTGAGATTGGTATCTCGACTGATAAAATCCATGCACGCGGCCCTGTCGGACTCGAAGGCCTGACGTCGCAAAAATGGATCGTCTATGGTCATGGCGAAACTCGTGCTTAATCATACTAGCATCGACTATCGAAACGAGTAATCAGAAACGTCAGCAATTATGCTGGCGTTTCTTCGTTTGAAACATAAGTATTTTAGTTAAGGCATTTAAATTATAGGGAGCGGTACGACCATGCAAAGTGGCAAGATTAAGCACTGGAATGAAGATAAAGGCTATGGCTTTATCGATGTAGACAATCAAAGTGAAGATGTATTCTTTCATATTAGCAAAGCACGACTGGCGAAGCCTATAACAGTTGGTCAAAGTGTCTACTTTAACAGTGCCCGTAACGACAAAAATCAATTGAGAGCCACTGAAGTGACCTCGTTTTCATTGAGCCTTGACCAAGATACTGCATCAGATGTTCCAAGCTATACTCCTACTAATGCTAATAGAAATAGCAATCATAGTACTCGTAACTCAAATCGTAGCAGTCAAAACAGCAGACCCAATAAAAGAAGCTTAGGCTCTACACTATTTAGCCTTGTCGCTATCATTGCCGTCGCTTTCTATTTCTTTGGCGATTTAAATTCGACATTGTTTGCTGATAGCATCGAGTCGACAACGGTATCGCAGGACGTCACTAATAATACAAGCCAAGTCGCCCGTGCTGGTATAACGGGTGATGCACAGGTCGATAATACGATTGCACTTATTCAGCAAGGCGGCCCGTTTCCATATCCAAATAAAGATGGCACGACGTTTTATAATCGTGAAGGCAGACTACCCGCTCAGTCGCAAGGCTACTACCGCGAATATACCGTACCCACCCCTGGTGTCTCTCATCGCGGCGCACGACGTATCGTCACAGGTGGTAATCCGCCTACCGTCTATTACTTGACTGTCGACCATTATGATAGCTTCCAAAGACTACAGGTGCCTTAATATGAAAAAAGCTAATATGAATCGAGACAGTATGAACCAAGCAATCCACTACGTTAATCAAAGCCATGTTAATCAAGACCACATTAACCAAAACGGTACAGCACTTGGTACTAGCATTCCTGCGCAGGCTGTTACTATAGCCGTCGGTGACACGCTCGAAAAAACTGAGCTATTGACGAGTTTGGCCAAGGCCTGTGACTTCCCTAGTTATTTTTCACACAACTGGGACAGTGCATGGGATTGTCTAACAGACAGTGAAGCAATTCATTTAAGGCTGGATTTAACAGACGTCAAAAGGATAAACACTGAGGACTTCAATGTCTTTAAAAGCATCATTGAGGATGCCTTTAGAGAATTTGGCAAACCACAATTGTGGGTCATCGTGCCATCTGAGGATGAAGCTTATGCGTTAGAGATTTAGTCGTTGAAAGCCTATATTGCAAGCCCGACCGCCGATAGTCACCGATAATTATTCGTCATCATAGAAACCTGAATTCGAGATAAAGCCATATTTATCCCGAATTCAGGTTAATTTATTTTATAGAAAGGATTAACCTATGGAGATTACCTTAAACGGTTATTACACCCTGATATTGGCCACCTTAGTGCTGCTGCTTGGGCGGTTTTTGGTGCGGAGAGTCAAGTTTTTAGAAGACTTTAATATTCCAGAACCGGTTGCTGGTGGTTTGGTCGCGGCGATTGTTGTCTATGCTCTCAATATGGTTTGGGGATATAGTTTTAACTTTCATCAAGGGCTGCAGACCGCCACCATGTTGATGTTCTTTGCCTCCATCGGTCTGAGCGCTGATTTTAGTAGGCTAAAAGCAGGCGGCACACCATTATTGATTTTTACTATCGTTGTATCAGTGTTTATTGTATTGCAGGATGTCGTGGGTGTGGCCATGGCAAGTGCATTGGGACTTGATCCTTTGCTCGGTCTGGTGACAGGTTCTATCGCTCTAACAGGTGGTCATGGTACAGCAGGCGCTTGGGGCATTACGTTAGAACAAGACTATGGTGTGGTCGGTGCGACGACGCTTGGTATCGCGGTTGCTACTTATGGTTTGGTCGCGGGTGGTATCGTTGGCGGTCCTGTTGCTCGTCGCTTGATTAATCGACTTGGCCTAAAACCAACGCCAGCCAACCCTGATCCTAGCGATATCGAAAAAGTTGCTGGTGCACAATCGTTATATAGTACCAAACACGATGAGGAGTCTGCAGGTAGTAATAAGGATATCTTTGAAAGACCTGATAGCATGCGCTTTATCACCGCTTCTTCTACTATCGAAACCTTGGCACTATTCGCAGGTGCTTTGGCTTTTGCCGATGTGATGGCCATCGTTGCTGAAGGCACCTGGTTTGAGCTGCCGACGTTCGTATGGGCACTGGCAGGCGGTGTCATCATTCGCAATGTACTGACGATGGTCTTCAATTTTGATATGTTTGATCGCTCAATTGATGTACTTGGTAATGCTTCTTTAAGTCTATTTTTGGCAATGGCATTGTTGTCTTTAAAACTATGGCAATTGACCGATTTGGCAGGCCCTGTACTAATTATATTGGTTGTACAGACCATCATTATGATTATCTACGTTTACCTCATTACCTTTAAAATTATGGGTAAAGACTACGACGCGGCTGTATTATCAGCGGGGCATTGTGGTTTTGGTATGGGTGCAACACCGACTGCGATTGCGAACATGCAGGCAGTCACTGATCGCTATCTGCCTTCACCTAAAGCATTCCTAATCGTACCGATGGTAGGTGCGTTCTTTGTTGATATCGTTAATGCCACGATATTGCAGATATTTACGAAGTTGCCGTTTATGTAGGCTGATGCTGTTACAGATCAAAACTTAATAGCTATCTAGCAAATACTAGCCATCGAAAAGCCCGCCAAGACTCATCTTGGCGGGCTTTTTTAATTATCAAGCTATAATGGATTGTTCAATCAAACCCATTATTTATACTTTTTAATTTCACCACTTTTCACACGCGCTATGAAAGAATTAACTTCTCTTTTCACAATTGGCATCAAGAAGTATAGGCCGATGATGTTAAAGATAGCCATAGCGAACAGAGCCGCATCTAAGAAGTCGATAACGAAGCTAAACTGTACGATGGTACCGATAACAACGAAGATTAAGAAGATAAGTTTGTATATCATCTCGCCGCCTTTACCTTCACCAAAGAGGTAAGTCCAAGCTTTTAGACCATAATATGACCATGAAATCATCGTTGAGAAAGCAAACAACAATACCGCGACAGCTAGGAAATACTGGAAAATAGGCGCCGTTTCCATGAAGGTTGCACGGGTTAGATCCACACCAGTAAGCGCTTGAGTTTGTAAGTTTGCGGCAGTGTTCACCCCAGAGATAGTAATAACAAGCGCCATCATCGTACAGATAACAACCGTATCAATGAAAGGCTCTAATAGCGCTACTAGACCTTCAGTAGCAGGCCCTTTGGTTTTTACTGCTGAGTGAGCAATAGCGGCTGAACCAACACCCGCTTCGTTAGAGAAAATGGCACGTTTCAAACCTTGAATCAACGCACCAATAAAGCCACCAGCCACGCCAGCACCAGTGAAGGCACCCGAGAAAATCTCGCCAAATGCAGTGCCAATATGATTAAAGTTAGCAATCAGTACGATTACCGCCATAGTAATGTATAACAAAGCCATAAAAAGTACGACTTTTTCGGTAACGGTTGCGATGCGCGGCATACCACCAATGATAACCATACCGACTAAAAACGCTAAGCCAATACCAAAGAATACACTGTAATCCGTTGGAATGCTAAAAGTAGAGCTCATGACTGCAAAAGCTTGGTTACCCTGAAACATGTTACCAGCACCAAAGGTCGCCAATATACACATGAGTGCAAAACCAACAGCCAGGAACTTACCTAATCCGCCCATACCACGTTCAGCCATACCGCGGCTTAGGTAGTACATAGGGCCACCTGATACGACGCCAGATGGTAGTACCGTACGGTATTTGACACCTAGCGTACATTCTACAAACTTAGTCGCCATACCGAATAGGCCGACCATAATCATCCAAAAGGTAGCGCCAGGTCCACCAATAGCAAGCGCTGCACCAACGCCTGCGATGTTACCAAGACCAACGGTACCTGATAGAGCAGTAGCTAAGGCTTGAAAATGGCTGACCTCGCCTTCTTCTTTATTGGCGGGATTTGGATCGGTATATTTGCCTCTGACAATATCTAGAGACAGGCCTATTTGACAAAACTGAATAAATCCAAAGTAAAAAGTGAATACGAGTGCGGCAACTAATAACCAACCCACAATGAGGGGGAAGCTGACGTCTCCAAGAGGTACTGAAAAGAAAATAAGGTCGACGAACCAGCCAAATATATTGGCCATAAAGCCATCGAGACCTGCTCCAAATGCTGCTAAACCTGATTGTTCTGCTGCTTGCGCAAGAGTCGTGCTGAGTAATAGCATCGTTGCGACTAAAGATTATTTTTTCATGTAAATCCCTTTAGTGAAAATAACATTTATATAATTATTCAATCAATTACAGCGATACTAATACAAAGTGTAACTATTTATTATAATTTGTATTAGTATTATTACTAAATGTTCAATACTGACTATATACTAATAGTTTTGTATGAACAAAGAGATTTACATATTTTTCTTAATTAAACGTCAACTTAGCTCTTTAAAACTAATAGCGGAACTCAATCAAGCTCACTACACTTATCGAAAAATGTCGGTAGTAATTTTCAGGTTAAATAATGGACTTAAATATAATTAAAAGAGCTCAATGGCAATATCAACATAGGTTTGCGTTAAATGACATAATATTCATAGAGAGCAACAACAAAAAAACCGCTAAGCAAAAGCTTAGCGGTTTTTTTTATTACCTTTCTAAAGTTTACTGATTTTTAGCATAGACTGGTAATTCTGCACAAATCGCTTCTACTTTAGCGCGTACTTCAGTAGCAACCGCTTCATCGCCACGGCTGTCTAATACGTCGCAAATCCAACCTGCCAAATCACCCGCTTGCGCTTCGTTGAAACCGCGAGTGGTAATCGCTGGCGTACCGATACGGATACCAGACGTCACGAACGGCGATTTTGGATCGTTTGGTACAGCGTTTTTATTCACAGTGATATGCGCATCGCCAAGCCATTTGTCCGCTTCTTTACCGGTCATTTCTTGCTTGACTAGGCTGATAAGCATTAGATGGTTTTCAGTACCACCAGAGATAATTTCATAACCGCGCTCTTGGATAACTTTTGCCATTGCTTGGGCGTTTTTGACCACTTGCTGCTGATACGTTTTGAAGTTATCTTCTAACGCTTCTTTAAAGCAAACCGCTTTTGCCGCGATAACGTGCATCAACGGGCCGCCTTGGTTGCCGGGGAATACGGCAGAGTTAAGCTTTTTGGCAAGTACTTCATCACGAGCCAAGATCATACCTGAACGCGGGCCACGTAGGGTTTTGTGCGTCGTAGTTGTCACGACATCAGCGAACGGTACTGGACTCGGATAAACGCCACCAGCGATAAGACCAGCCACGTGTGCCATGTCTACGAGTAAATAAGCGCCGACTTCGTCCGCGATTTCACGGAAACGCGCCCAATCGACCACTTGTGAATACGCTGAAAAACCAGCAATAATCATCTTTGGCTTATGCTCTTTTGCCAAACGCTCAACTTCGTCATAATCGATAAGGCCAGTGCCTTCGACCAAACCGTACTGTACGGCGTTGTAGTTCAGGCCTGAGAAGTTGATATGGGCGCCATGAGTCAAGTGACCACCAGCGTCTAAGCTCATGCCTAGTACGGTGTCATTTGCTTCGAGTAAGGCTAAAAATACTGCAGAGTTTGCTTGGCTACCAGAATGTGGCTGGACGTTGACGTACTCAGCACCGAACAACTCTTTTGCGCGGTCAATGGCCAATTGCTCAACCACATCGACGTGCTCGCAACCACCGTAATAACGCTTACCAGGATAGCCTTCAGCGTATTTGTTGGTCAGGTCAGTGCCTTGTGCTTCCATCACTGCTTGCGAGCAATAGTTTTCTGAAGCGATAAGCTCGATGTGGTTTTCTTGACGAACGCTTTCAGCGGCCATGGCTTCAGCAAGTACTGGATCAAACTCTTTGATAGAAATATCTTTAAACATAGTGATGTCCTAGGTAGTGGCTATCGTTAATGGTAGTGTTTATGAAAAAGAAGCGAGTAGTAAAAGGAGGTAAAATAGGCAAGCAAAGGCAATTGGCCTTGTTATTAACTTGTCCATTATAGGCAATAAATTCGACATATAAATGCATCGATATCATCGCTAAAGATTAAGTGTAACATGAAAATTTGTACTGCGAGCGCAAAAAAACCTCACAGCAAGCTGAGCAATTTAAATGACGATATCACGCAGATAAATAGCCAATAAAATAAAGTATTTACTGGCGGCTCACCCATACGGTTAAAACAATATTTTTATTAATATCCTAACTTATATAGTAACGCGCGCTCATTTTAAAAATGAAGCTAAAAACGTTTCGCTAATCAGTAGCGTGCGCCCATACCAATCATAACGCGTTTGTCGTTGCCAGCCAGCATCGGTATGGCTGATAAAACGCTGACTGGGTAAAGTACGACGACGTTTAAATAACACATAGCCAATCGGTGTGCCCTTTAGCTGTTGCAGACGCCGCGCGTTGCCTTTGAGACTCGATAAAGGAAAGATACTTTGCGCTGCCACCCACGGCTGCTCATCATTACCATATAACTGTACTTCACGTATCCACGTCAGCATCGGACGATTTAGCGCTGAACCTTGCAGTCCTAATTGTCGTTTTTGTTGCAATGTTAGCGCTCGAAAGCCCTCAAAACTGCGTTCTACTCGTAATGGCTGCCCTGCTCTTTGTTCCAACATCACAGTCAGAGAGCCTTCGGCATTAAGCCAAGATACCAGCTCAGAGGGCGGGGTAAAAGTGGCAGGACTAGCAAAAAGATTACTGGGCATAGTTGACGGCTAATAGTGAGAATTTAAAAAGTAAACGGCTGCGAGTGTCTGTGAATAAAGCGACATTGATAAAAGCAGCTATTAATAATAGTCAATATTCGTAAAATCGAGCATTAACGATTGATATCAAAGTCTGGCATATTATCGGCGTTAAACGGTAATGCCTCAAATGCCTGCTGACGATATTGCGCCATATGCAAGCGATCTTTTGCACAAAAATCGCTAATCGCTGGCACAAAGCGCGCATCATAAATACGGTGGATAGAGTGAGTGGTCGTTGGAATAAAACCGCGAACCAGCTTATGCTCCCCTTGCGTGCCCGGATCAAAATACCTTAAGCCTTGCTCGATAGCAAACTCAAGCCCTTGATAATAACAAAGCTCAAAGTGCAAGCTATCATACTCACCGAGCGCGCCCCAATAGCGGCCGTACAAGGTAGCATTATCATCAACATTATCGCTGTCCGCTTTATCGTATAAGAATAAGCTACTTGCGATGATTTCACCATCGGCATCCATGGCTTGCGCCAACATGATGTGCTCAGGCATGCTGTCGGCTAGCGCCATAAAAAAATCAAGGGTCAAATATGGCTTTTGCCCACGTACCGCATAAGTCATCACATAACAATGATAGAACGCTTGCCAGTCTTCATCCGTGATGTCGTTACCACACTTACGCTGACAGCTAATGCCTTGCTCGCCGACCTTGCGACGCTCAGCCCGAATAGTCTTGCGTTTTTTGGCTTTCAAGGTCATTAAAAACGCATCGAAATCCGCAAATGGCTTACTGTCATTAAGTAAGTCTTTGTTTTGCCATAAGAACTGGCAACCTTGACGCTCAAATATCGGTAGCTCAATAGCAGCTGATTCTACGCCGCTTTCTTGAGCCGCTATCGCATGCTCTACATCAATTTCAGTTGGCATAGATGTGGTGGCGATAGAGGCAAGCTCTGGTGTCACAAACAGTCCATGCCAGCTTGAGGCGCCCACTTGTTGAGCGATATCATCGATACCTGCGATGGCTGTTTTAAGAACTTCCTCATTTAAAGTCTCACCTTTTGCCAACCAAACTCTTTGACCGGTAATCGGTGTATATGGTGCGCTAGTGACCAATCGCGGATAATAATCAACGCCATAGCGTGCATAAGCTTCAGCCCATGCATGATCAAATACAAACTCACCGCGATGATGACCTTTTATAAATACTGGCATGACGGCCACAGGCTGCAATGTATTTTCTGCCGCGCTATCTACTAAGGTATCGGTGCTATCTTCACTATCCGCACTATTAGCAGCATCGGCGACACGATGTACCAAAATAAATATCGGTAGCCACCCTGCCTGCTCACCAATTGCTCCGGTGTCAGTCAGCGCTTGCCAAAAAGCAAATGACATAAAAGGGGTATCTGGCGTCTGCCACTCTGTTTGGCTCTGCCAGCTGGTATCATTAATCAGCGCATACTCTAAACTCATATTCACCGTCACTATTATAATCGCGATATATTTATCGATAACCAATCTATTGATGACCTAGACTAGCAAATTTTTACGCCATTGCTGTCACAATTTGCAAAAACTTATCTGCATCCAATAAAAAACCACCAACGATAACGCGGGTGGTTTGTACGACTGTGCTCATGGGCAGTAAGATCAATATAAAACATCATGAAAAAACAGTAGTTGTATGGAAAAGATGATATCGAAGCCGATGACTGGTAGAATAAGGTTGTTATTAGCTTAGTATAATTCGAAACCATAGGATACGAGCTAAAACAGTATACTTAGTTCATGGTATACGATTGACATCCTATCGGATTTATAGTGGATTGATTATAATGTAGCGTCAGTGATTCACTTTTAGGCAGTTTTGCACCGACCGTTAACGTGTTGCCTTTAAATGCTTTTTTCATGAATATTATTAAAAGAAAATGCCTGACCTGTCTTAAAAATTTCTAAGAAGCTACATATGAAGTACTTGTTCTAACCATATCATGGATTATTGCATAGTATCATTGACGCATATTCAACACTATATTTGAGCTTTATTATTAACTACAGCCTAAAGGAAGATCTAACTAAAATGTCAAAAATTATTTATACAAAAACTGACGAAGCCCCAGCGCTGGCGACTCTGTCGTTCTTACCTATTGTCGAAGCATTCACCAAAACGGCAGGCGTTGAGGTTGAAACCAGCGACATCTCTGTTGCAGCGCGTATATTGGCCGAATTCCCTGAATACTTGACCGAGGAGCAACGTGTTCCTGACAACTTAGCTGAGCTAGGTCGTCTAACTCAAGATCCAAATACCAACATCATTAAACTGCCAAACATTAGTGCTTCTGTACAGCAGTTAAAAGCTGCTATCAAAGAGCTACAGAGCAAAGGCTATGCTATTCCTAACTTCCCAGAAGATCCACAAACTGACGAAGAAAAAGAGCTACGCAAGCGCTATGGCAAAAGCTTAGGCAGTTCAGTGAACCCAGTACTGCGTGAAGGTAACTCAGATCGCCGCGCGCCTAAAGCAGTTAAAAACTATGCACGCAAGCATCCACACTCTATGGGTGAGTGGAAGCAATGGTCAAGCACGCACGTATCACACATGCATGGCGGCGACTTCTACGATGGCGAGCAATCTATGACATTAGATAAAGCTCGTACAGTACGTATGGAGTTGTTACTTGATGACGGTACTCAAAAAGTATTAAAGCCTAAAATTGCTTTGCTTGATAAAGAAGTCATCGACCTGATGGTCATGAGCAAAAAAGCACTATTAGAGTTTTATGAGCGTGAAATGGAAGATTGCCGCGAAGCTGGTATCTTGTTCTCATTACACGTAAAAGCAACCATGATGAAGGTCTCGCATCCTATCGTCTTTGGTCATGCGGTTAGAATCTACTATAAAGAAGCCTTTGAAAAACATGGCGCATTCTTTGATGAGCTAGGTATCAACGTCAACAACGGTATGGCTGACTTGTACGACAAAATTGCCACTTTGCCAGCCTCTCAGCGTGAAGAGATTGAGCGCGACTTGCATGCGTGTCAAGAGCATCGCCCACGTCTGGCCATGGTTGACTCTTCAAAAGGTATCACCAACTTCCATTCTCCAAGTGATGTAATCGTTGATGCTTCTATGCCAGCGATGATTCGTTCAGGTGGTAAAATGTGGGGTGCTGATGGCAAAATGTATGACTGTAAAGCCGTCATGCCAGAGTCTACCTTTGCGCGTATTTACCAAGAAATGATCAACTTCTGCAAATGGCATGGTAACTTTGATCCAAAAACCATGGGTACCGTTCCTAACGTTGGCCTAATGGCTCAAAAAGCTGAAGAGTATGGCTCGCATGACAAGACTTTTGAGTCTAGCGATGCTGGTATTGCACGTATCGTCGATATTGATACTGATGAAGTGCTACTCGAAAAACGTGTTGAGAAAGGTGATATCTGGCGCATGTGTCAGGTTAAAGATGAGCCTATCCAAGACTGGGTAAAACTTGCCGTACGCCGTGCTCGTGAATCAGATACGCCTGTTATCTTCTGGTTAGACCCATACCGTCCACATGAGAACGAGCTAATCAAAAAAGTTAGAACGTATCTAAAAGATCATGATACTACTGGCTTACATATCGAGATTATGTCTCAGGTTCGTGCGATGCGTTATACCCTAGAGCGTGTTGCTCGTGGTTTAGATACTATCTCTGCGACCGGTAACATTTTACGTGATTACCTAACTGACTTGTTCCCTATCCTAGAGCTAGGCACCAGTGCCAAGATGCTATCAGTTGTACCACTAATGAAGGGTGGCGGTTTGTTTGAAACTGGCGCTGGTGGTTCTGCACCGAAGCACGTTGAGCAGCTGACAGAAGAGAACCATCTACGTTGGGATTCACTCGGTGAGTTCTTGGCATTGACGGTATCTTTGGAGCATCTAGCAAACAACGACAACAATGCTAAAGCTCAAATCTTGGCAGACACACTAGATACAGCAACAGAAAAACTGCTACTAAACGATAAGTCGCCATCACGTAAAACTGGCGAGCTTGACAACCGTGGTAGCCATTTCTATCTAGCAATGTACTGGGCAGAAGAGCTTGCAGCGCAAGATCAAGATAGCGAGCTAAAAGCGCAATTTACACCATTCGCGCAAAAGCTAAAAGAGAACGAAGAAGCCATCGTTAAAGAACTTAACCAAGCTCAAGGCAAGCCAGTAGACATCAAAGGCTACTACTATGCTGATGAAGAATTGGCTAAGAAAGCAATGCGTCCAAGCGCTTTGTTTAACGAGACATTGGCATCGCTATAATTTTAAGCAACTGCTCTTAAACAATTAAGCCTAATCTCTTTTGGTTTTTATACCTAGCAGCGATTAAGCAAGTTTAAGTCTTAGTAAAAAACACCTCAACCGTCTTAGAACGTTGGGGTGTTTTTTTATGTTTTCTAAAATCTTTATAAAGAGTGACATAAAAAAAGCCACCTATATAATCAGGCGGCTTTTGATACATAGTAATAAAATAGAATGCTGAGAGCTTAAGTAGTCTTAGGCTTCCATATGCTTAATAATCGCCTTACCAAACTCAGAAGTACTCAATAAGGTAGCATCTGGCATCAGACGCTCAAAATCATACGTGACTGTTTTATTGGCAATCGCTCCTTGGATACCGCTAATGACAAGGTCAGCTGCTTCCGTCCAGCCCATATCACGAAGCATCATCTCAGCAGACAATATCAGTGAACCTGGATTTACTTTATCCTGACCAGCGTACTTGGGCGCAGTACCGTGCGTCGCTTCATAAACAGCGATCGCGCCGCCTTTGTTTGCACCAGGCGCGATACCAATACCGCCTACTTCAGCCGCCAATGCATCAGAGATATAGTCACCATTCAGATTAAGCGTTGCTACTACAGAATAGTCTGCGGGACGCATCAAAATCTGCTGCAAAAACGCATCAGCGATGACGTCTTTAATAATAATATCATTACCTGTTTTTGGATTTTTCATAGTCATCCATGGACCGCCATCTAATAACTCTGCACCAAAACGCTCTGCCGCTAGCTCATAGCCCCAATCCTTGAATGCGCCTTCAGTGAACTTCATGATATTGCCTTTATGCACTAGAGTCACGTTTGGCAAATCATTATCGATGGCATGCTGAATCGCTTTGCGTACCAGACGTTGTGAGCCCTCTTTTGAGACAGGCTTGATACCGATGCCGCAGTCTTCAGGGAATCGAATACTGGTCACACCCATCTCATCTCTTAAGAAATTAATAACTTTTTTGGCATCATCGCTGCCCGCTTTCCACTCGATACCCGTGTAGATGTCTTCTGTGTTTTCACGAAAGATAACCATATTCGTCAGCTCTGGATGCTGCACTGGACTTGGTACGCCCTCAAACCAGCGTACGGGGCGTTGACAGACATACAGGTCGAGGTTTTGGCGTACCGCGACGTTTAACGAACTAAAGCCACCACCCACTGGCGTGGTCAATGGACCCTTGATACTAATGACGTAGTCTTTTAGAATCTCTAGCGTCTCGCTTGGCAAATAATCGCCGTCATATACTTTCGCTGCTTTTTCACCAAGATAAGTCTCCATCCAAATGATAGACTTCTTGCCGTGATACGCTTTATCAACCGCAGCATTGACTACTTTTATCATGACAGGCGTGATATCTACGCCGATCCCATCACCTTCCACAAACGGAATAATCGGATGGTTGGGAACATTTAATGTGAGATCTGCGTTTACGGTCACTTTTTCGCCGTCTCTTGGCACGATAACCTTATCATATGACATCGATGATATTCCTTGGTTGTATGTTGGACGTCGCAAGCGAACTAGGCACTTTGTTATGCTAACCGTTTTATTATAGTTATAACGCTCTGGGCGCTTATCGGCTAAGCAAAGCTTTGATGAGTACGACACTTGCGGCATTGATTTGAACAATGTTAAAAGTAGCTTTAAGCTAAAAAAATTAAAATAAAGACCCAAACAATGATTGTCGCTTGCAGATAGTAGATATTTCTCTATTAAAAATATAAATACCACTATTAGAATGCGGATTTAGAATAACAGCAAATTTATATAAGCGCTGTCCTACTTTTGTAGCAGGTCATGTAGCATACAGCACATTAAATATATCGCCTTTAGTCTTGCCGCTTAATACTAGCTCTGCATCACAAAACATACGCTACAATGATTCATTGTCCCTCAAAAACTAGGAAACACCGTTTTATGTCTACTTCTAGTCTCATCTTATTCAATAAGCCTTACGGCGTGCAAAGTCAGTTTAGAGATGACAGTAATAACGATCACACCACCCTATCGCAATACTTTACTGACAAGGCTTTGCGAGTTGCTGGTCGGTTAGATGCTACTTCAGAGGGCTTGCTGATTTTGACCGATGATGGTCGAGTTAATAAAGCAATTACTCATCCGCCAAAAGCCAATGCAGGGCGCAAACAAGGTAAAACTTATTTAGTGCAAGTAGAAGGAACCCCTACTGCTGAGCAACTCAATAAGCTCAAACGTGGCGTGGTTTTAAAAGATGGTAAAACGCTACCTGCTGAGGTCAAACACGTCAGTGAAAATGAGCTACCGATGGTACTCTGGCAGCGCAATCCGCCAATACGTGAGCGTAAAAGCGTACCGGACTCATGGCTAATGCTGACAATATATGAAGGTAAAAATCGCCAAGTTAGACGTATGACAGCGCATGTCGGTCTGCCTTGTCTGCGTTTGATACGTTGGTCAGTGGCAGGATTTGAGCTAGGTGAGTTAGCTGTTGGAGAGTTTGTACGCGTTCATCTAACTAGCGAACACTGTCGTCAGCTAGGTATTTCTAGCTAGTTTAGATAGTTTTAAGTTTATATATTGTTGATTAGTTCACACTGTTTGGCTATTTAGCTGTTTAGCCCCTAATATAAAGCTCTGACACTAATATATTACGACCTGTTAAACATAGTGTCTCGAATGGGTAAGGTTTATCTGCTAACATTCAGCACGTAATTGATTATGTATAATAAGTATTATCCATTTATCGTTTGGTTTTTTCACAATAGGGATATGTCATGATTGCTTCTCGTCGTTTTCTTTCGTTGGTCACTAGCATTTCTGCAGCGCTTGTATTGAGTGCCTGTCAGCCAACGACAGAGGACAACCAATCAAATCCTGCAGAAGAAACCTCACCGCCAGTAACTGATATACCACATGCTGAGCATGACGATATGGCAGACGATACTCTAACAAATGACAGCGATAACAGTGTCAGCGATGAGTCTCAAATGAGCGATATGCTCAGAGACTATACGAGATCGATGACTAGAATGCATGACGAGATGATGATTGGTATGGGGTATAACGATCCTGATACCGCTTTCGCTAAAGGTATGTTGGGACATCATCGCGGCGCGGTAGATATGGCAAAAATAGAGCTCAAGTATGGCATTGATGAAGCGATGCGCCAACTTGCTCAAGACGTCATCACGGCACAGCAAGCTGAAATCGATGTCTTAAACAAGTGGCTGGCTAGCCATCCTGATGCTGCCAAACCTAAGCCAAATACTGTGGCGATGCAGCAAGCATATGCTAAAAGCATGGAAAATATGCATGGCGAAATGACTTTGGGTGTGGCTGATCCCGTGCCTGATATGGCGTTTGCACGCGGCATGCTACCGCATCATATTGCCGCTGTTGATATGGCAAAAGTTCAGCTCGAATATGGGACAGATGAAGAGATGCGTCAGTTGGCTCAAGACATCATTGATACCCAGCAAACTGAAATCGATGTGATGAAAAACTGGATTGCTGCGCTTGAGGCTGCAAGTAGCGAAAAAGACGATAGCTCTGTAGATGAAAATATTGAGCCCGAATTTACCGATGATAAGAACCTAGATAGCCCAGATAATCTAGACAACAGAGCCAAAGAGCAGTAATTGTATATCTCGCTAACCCCTGATTTGTTAATCACTTAGGTTGCTTAGACATATCAACAATATTATAGATTATAAAAAACCCTCTTCTAAGCAGTATTGCTCGGAAGAGGGTTTTTTGTATGGAAAGGTATTTTATATAGCATCGAGGCTATCGTTTCATAACATTAAGCCATGTCTCCCAACCTGCCTCACCTTTTAATTGCTCATTATCATTCTCTAAAGTCTTATCTCCTTTTGCTAAGCGTAGGCTTACTTTATGAGGAGGTACTGCTCCAGTCATGCCAGTTGTCTCATCTCGCGGCTCAACTTTAGTTGTCGTTTCGGGTTGAACCTGAACACACATCAGCTCATCACGACGGAATAAATAGCATTCAACAGGATGCTCTGTATTAACCAAGGTGGTAAGTTGTTTCGTATCTGCTTTGATGCCGTCAATCGCGATAATAACGTCATGCGCTGAAATACCAGCTTTAGCCGCAATACTACCTCGCATCACACGATTGACCTTGAGCCCAGCTGGCGTCTCATTACATCGCATACCCCAAGGCACATGCTTGTCAGCGGTTTCTTTGGTATTCGCCTGTATTTTGACACCGTTTGCCACTAGCAACGCTTCAATTGGCAGCTCTTCTACCCCATTGACGTAACGACGTTCAAAGTCTTCCCATTCTGCTAGCGGCATAAACTGCTCAATAACAGAGGCCATGTCATCACTACTGATACCAATCCGCTTACTATCGTTCTGCTTGGCCTGAGTATAAAAAGCTTTGACCACATCAAACAAACGATAACGACCGTCGCTATTTTTGAGTAAGATTAGATCCAGACATAGAGCGACCAACGCGCCTTTATTATAGTAGCTGACACCCGCATTGCCTGTATTTTCATCAGTACGATACAGCTTAATCCAAGCATCAAAACTTGACTCTGCCACGCTTTGATTACCGCGCCCTGGGGTCTGATAGTAGCGATTGATTTGCTCAGCTAGTAGTCGCAGATAATTGGCTTTGTCAATCACGCCTGACGCTTGCAACATGAAGTCATCGATATAAGACGTAAACCCTTCGAATACCCAAAGTAATGGCGTAAATGCCTCACGACGCAAATCGACATCGATCATGACATTAGGGCGTACCGTCTTCACCCACCATGAATGAAAATATTCGTGACTACACAAGCCTAAAAACCGCTGATAATCTGCACTTGGTAGCTTTGGCTCATTGGCACTTGGCAAGTCATTTCGCGGGGTAATAAGGCTAGTAGAATTGATATGCTCAAGTCCACCATAGTCTTGACCGCTGGCAAAGGTCATAAAGGTATAATCGTCAAATGGCGCATCGCCTAACCAATCTACGTAGGTCTGACAAATCTGAGTAATATCCTGCTGCAACCGACCTAGGTTAGCATTCTGCTTACCTGACAGGTAAAAGCTATGATGTAGCGTCTGATGCTCATTATCATGAATAATAAAATCAAACTTTTCTTGTTCTGCGATTTCGAATGGATAATCAATCAACTCGTGATAATTGGCTGCCTGTAACTTGTAAATATGCTGACTGTTCGCTTGCTGACGGCCTTTTTGCTGCTGATCAACTTGCAGGTGCGTAGCCTCTAAACCACAGGCCATCAGTACTTTGCTACTTTCTTTGTCTGCAAAAAATATCTCAGGAACGATTAAGCTAACGTGGACAGGTGCTTGCTCTTGCCCTTCGACGGCGAGCGCAAGTGAAGTGAAATTACCATAAAGTCGTTGCTGATCGATGTAGGCCGTACGCACGGACAAATCATAGCAATAGACTTCGTACTCAACGACGACCGTCTGCCCTGCTTGCACCGCTGGCAGCTGCCATGTATTTTTGTCAATTTTTTGCGCGCGATAAGTTTCTGATTGCTTGTTACTATCCGCTGTTTGAGCCCCTACTATTTGATAATGTACCGCAGTGATGTTTCGGGCAAACTCGCGCATCAGATAACTGCCTGGTATCCACGCTGGTAACCAAAGCTGCGGAGCGTCGGATACCACTGTAAAGCTCAGGGATACATCGACCAAATGCTCGTAGAAACGGGCAAAATCAAATTGATAGCTTATATCAACTATCGTTTTAGCCTTAGTATCATCATGATTGGTTGAAACATTGCTCGCTGGTTGTTTAGTAGTGGTATTGGCAAATGCAGTCATCGTATCTCTCGTCCTTATTTTTATAATTATGCTAGAAGTCCTGCTCTAAAAAAGCAACTCCTAAACCATGAATAGCCAATAGCTATGCATTAGCTATAGAAAATAGCAGTTATTATTGTAAATTGTGGCATTAATTGGCATTTTTTATGTTTTTTGCCTTGAAAGTTATGTGGGCCATCTCAATTAAAGATGCTAACTGCTAAAGTTACTTTAATAAACTGATGATAATTGACTAATGACGTGGCCTTTTGGCTTGCAGATTGGCTTTTTTAGGTTTATTGCAACCGTATTTAATTTTTTACATAGATATATTTAGGATATTTTATGACTACTATCGCAAAAGACACTGCCGTCAAATTCAATTACACATTAAAAGACGACGAAGGCAATATCCTTGACCAGTCACCAGAAGGTCAGCCACTTGCTTATCTACATGGTCACAGCAACATTATCCCAGGCCTAGAAGCACAATTAGAAGGTAAGTCTGCTGGCGAAAAAGTTAATGCAGTCGTTGAACCTGCTGATGGCTACGGCGAATACCAAGAGCAAGCAGTACAGCACGTACCACGTGACAACTTCCAAGGCGTTGATGACATTCAGCCTGGTATGCAGTTCCAGTCAGAAGCTGGCGGCCAAGTAATGTTGGTTACTGTGACTGCTGTGAACGATCAAGAAGTGACTGTTGATGCAAACCATCCATTGGCTGGCAAACGTTTGACATTTGATGTTGAAATCCAAGAAGTACGTGCAGCAACTGAAGACGAATTAAACCATGGCCATGTACATGGTGCAGGTGGCGTTGAGCACTAATCTCTTCTAGAGTGTAGTGAATATAGTTAGATAATAAGTTATTAAATTTATCATCTAATCTAAAAGGCCAGTAGCCGATAAGGTTACTGGCCTTTTTTTATGCTTATCTCATGGCAAGTTTCGAATTAATATAAATATGATTAACTTGAATACTATCTATTTAAAGAATCCGCCATAAAATTATTAATATCCAGACGTAACAAAGCCGCATAACGACAAGCGTCATGCGGCTTTTATTACCAACCATCCATGTTAGCGTTACGTGATACCTAATCCCGGGGCATCTCATAACTGACAGGCATCCAGCCTTATCATCCTTAATCAGCAAACTACTTATCCCTAGTGCGACCTTTAAGATACCAATCCCTAGTATCAATGAACCGTTTCGTTCAATCGTGCCGTACAGTTATAGTCGCAGATTGACCCTTCGTTGGTAAGAGGTCTAAACGTCAATCTATGTAAGCATATGCTTACATAGATTACGTAACGCTATAATAACTTCACATTATAGCTTCTCTTCAGGGCTAAGCATTGTCTTAGGTTCTGCACTGAGCATAAGGTAAGCTGCCTCATTGATGAATGCTTCATCCTCTGGCAATTCTGGACGCTCAGCGGCTTTCATACGGCTACGTTCTTCAAATTTTGCGTCCATCGCTGCCTGATAAGTGTTCCAATTAGAGTACGGACGCTCACCAGTTGCGATAAGGCGCTTGTTTTCTGCTTCTAATGAGCGTTTTTCAATTAGCTGCATTTTAGCTCGGCGGCTATTGATATCTAAACGAACAGGTTTCTTTTCATCATCCATGTTACGAATATCATTTAGTGTCGATAGATAAGTAAACTGCGGGTCTTTTTGTTGGCGAATCTTAGACTGCTGATTGAGTGTCGCCAATGTATCACTGGTAAACTTCCCTTCAGGCTTATACGGCGCCGTTCTGATAGTGTCCCAAGGCAATGCTTTTTTCTGAGCGCGCTCGCCGAAGGTTGCATCATCATAGATATTGACTAGCTCAACGTCTGGTACAACACCTTTATTTTGCGTACTACCGCCAGTGACACGATAAAACTTACGCTGAGTTAAGGTGGCAGAGCCTAAAGCTAAGCTATCGAGCTGAATCTGCGCAGAGCCTTTACCAGTTGTCGTACTACCAACTACTAATCCGCGACCATAGTCTTGAATAGCAGCGGCAAAGATTTCACTGGCTGATGCCGATGCTAAGTTGGTAATGACCGACATTTTGCCATCATACAACTGCTCGCCACCATCGTTGTCACGATACACTTGAATGTTACCGCGATTATCACGAATCTGTACCAGTGGTCCACTCTTGATAAAGAAACCTAACATCTTGGCAACTTCATCTAATGAGCCGCCAGGGTTATTACGCAAATCAACCACTAGGCCATCGATATTTTGTTTATTCAACTCTTTTAACGCTTTTTCAGTATCGATACTGACGCTACGGTAGTCTTCACCATTACGACGCGCACGATAGTTTAAATAAAAGCTTGGTATCTCAAGTACGCCAATACGCTTTGGTGTCTTATCAATATTAGGACGCTGCACTTCTACCACTCGCTGAGTGACGCCTGACTCTTCTTGCTGAATAATGTCTCGTACCACCGTGACCGTACGGGCGCTAGCATCTGGGGTGTTAGGTTGACGTAGTTTCAGTGTGACCGATGTACCGCGTTTTCCGCGAATCAAGCTGACAATTTCACGTGTTGACCAACCAACCACGTCCGTCATGGTTTCGCCATCTTTTGCGATACCAACTATCAAATCATTGGGCTTGATTTGACCCGACTTGGCGGCTGGACCACCATCGACCAAAGTCACAATACGAGTATAATCTGGATTTTTGCGATCTGGACGAATAGAGACACCAATACCTTCTAACTGAAGACTAGACTGGATTTGCAGTTCAGTCGCTTGAATCGGTGCATAATAATTACTGTGTGGATCATAGGTTAGCATCGCCGTATTTAAGATGGTTTCCATGATTTCATCATCTTTGAGACGCTTAAACTGCTCTTGTTGACGCGACAAACGATTTTGTAAAATTTCATTTGGCGTACGCTCATCGTTACGTACCAAGTCTTGCCCACGAGTGATATCTGGATTGCTTAAAAATACTTTTTCTTTGGCTTTTTCGTCTTCTTGACCGAGGGTAATACTCATCAACTGGAACTTTAGCTGACGTTCCCAGTAATCGCGCTGCTCTTTTTTGGTTTTAAAATGGCCGAGTTTTTCTCGATCAAGAATGATTGTGTCGTTACCTGTCAAATCAATATCTGTTTTGAGCATCTTGGTGGCCATCGCAAAGTACTCATTTGAGCGTTTGCGGTAACGATCAAACACCTCTACCCCTGCAGATAGATCACCTTGTTTTAGGCGAGCACCAAAGTCTTCAGCGTGTTTTTTCTTCAGCTCATCGACATCAGATTGCAAAAATAACGTATGGTTTGGGTCAAGGCTATCAATATACATTGATAGGATTTCACTACCAGTCTTGCTATCTAAAGGCTGATTGAGATAATGACTGCGATCCAGCAAAGCAGCTACTTGACGGGTGGTGACCTTTTGCTCAGGGGTTTGAACGAAACTTCCCGTATTGGTCTCGGCGACTGCAGTACCGTAACTTTGAGTCAGAATAATACCGGCGATGCCCACTGACGCTGCACTGAGTAACCACTGTGCTGGTTGTTTTTTCATCATATGTACCTAGTTATTTAAAGTTAATAGTATTGGGTAATTCATCAGAATTAGAAATGCTCGAATCTGTTATGACCTATACATGCTGTGTTTTTTATTCTTATACTTTATGCATCATTAAATACTGATATATAGTCAAAAATCAATCAATATTATCATGCGCATAAATACTGAACTGTCTCAAACTGTATAAGCAATCTTACACGCTACGTCTATACATACCAAACTTTCTATCACTTTTATCATACATAGCAATTGAGGGCTATCAACATCGATTTGATGACTGAATTTGATGGCTATTAGCAAATTGATTTGACCCCAATAACCTGCCACATTATGCTCAATTAATAATAACTGTCATAATAAGATATCTGAACAATGACCGCTAAGCGATAAGACAGCCATAGATAGATAATCAGTCACCCTCATAATATAACCATATATAAAATAATAAGGATCACGCGATGTACGGCGTTTTAATGATAGATATCGATAGTACCGCTTTGACCGCTGAAGATGTCAGCTTGATTAAACAAGCACAGGTCGGTGGAGTAATATTGTTTGGTCGTAACGTCACAGATGCGGCCCAAGTCAGAGCACTATGCGATGATATACGTTATCACAATCAAGACATACTTATCGGTGTAGACCAAGAAGGTGGACGAGTCGCGAGGCTACGTGAAGGCTTCACGCCCCTACCTGCTATGGGACGATTGGGTGAGCTATTCAATCAAGACCCAAGTCAAGCACTTAGCTGCGCCTACGATTGCGGTTATCTAATGGCAGCTGAAGTATTAGCTGTAGGAATTGATTTGAGCTTTGCACCCGTACTGGATAGAGATGGTATTAGCCAAGTCATCGGTGATCGCAGCTTTCATCATGAGCCGCAAGCCATCACTGCGCTTGCAACACAGTTTATGCGTGGAATGAAAGCGGCTGGTATGGCAACCACTGGTAAACACTTCCCCGGTCATGGTGCCATCGCTCCTGACTCTCACGTATCAGAAGCCATTGATACGCGCAGCTTAGATGAAATCATTAATAGCGACATGCAACCTTTTGCTCAAACGCTACATAGTCTGGACGCTCTTATGCCAGCACATGTGATATTTTCGCAAGTAGACGACAAGCCAGCAGGTTTCTCCAAGATTTGGCTACAAGATATCATTCGAGATGAGCTTAAATTTGATGGGGTATTATTCTCTGATGATTTATCGATGGCAGGTGCAAAGGCGGCTGGTGATGTCAGTGCTCGCGTAAAAGCGGCCATTGATGCCGGTTGTGATATTGCCCTCGTGTGCAACGACCGTGTGGCTGCTCATGAGGCGGCTAAAGCTGCGCAAGATCTGCCTTACCCTAATCAGCAACGTATCAAAACCATGCGCGGCAACATCCCAACATGGCAAGGCGACCTTGAATCTACCTGCCAGCAGTTTGAATACTGGCAGCAAGCCAAGCAAAATGTTACTCAGACTTTCTTTGATGCGCAAGCTGATGGTCAGACTGCTAAGCAATCAACAGATCCTACTCTGTATAAATAATAGCTTACTTAACTATCATCGAGCAGCATACAAAAAAACCGCACCTTTATAAGATGCGGTTTTTATCATTTGGCTACTATAATCAAAATAAGAACAAATAGATTAATTGGTTGGGTCTACCGCAGTACCTTGAGTAGCATCATCACCATCTGGTAACAAGTCATCATTATTACTATCTAATGGGTTCATATCTGGGTCTAGCGAATCACTGTTTATCATCATGCCATCATTTGCGCTGACCACTTCGTCATTGACCATAAATTCAATACGGCGATTGCGGAAGCGACCTTGTTCGGTTGAATTATCTGCGATTGGTTCTGATTCGCCCATACCTTTGGTCGTTAATTTACTGGCATCAACCCCTTTAGACACTAGATACGCTTTCACTGACTCAGCACGCTCCTGAGACAGCTCCATATTATAGGTATCAGAGGCCTGACTGTCCGTATGACCGACGATCATCAGCTTCATATCAGGTACGTTATTGATGATTTCTGCAGCACGGTCTAGCAGCGCCTTATTGACTTCAGGTATAACCGCTTCATCTACTTGGAAGTTAATCACCTGAATACTCAAAGCGCGAGCAACATCACGTGGATCTGGGTTATCACCCAGATTGGTCATCGCGACATCTGCAGCAGCCAGACTGTCATCAATCTCGCCTTGCAAGTCTAATGGGCCTTCAGCTTGCACGGTCATGGCAGGAGCAGCTGCTTGTAGGTCAGCAACCAACTTGTCCAACGCGGCTTTATCAGGAGCATTGACAGTAATGTTATCGCCTTTGATAATCATGCTCGCGTTCGGTACATTTTTGATAATTGGTAATATCGTAGCCAGTTGAGCAGATGCTGGCATATCTACTGCAAAATTATCATCAACGTCAGCACGGCATTTATTGGCTTCATCACCAAATGCACCAGTCAAAGCGTTCATAACATTGGTTTGTAGTGTCTCATCACCCACGCTCATACGACAAGCATACAGCTCGCTATTTTCACCAGTTGCGATGCTCAGTGATGCAGGCTCAATTGCGCCTGCAACCGCTAATGCCTCATTACCTTGCGCCCCTTGCTGTACTGTAGCCGCTGGCGTTGCTACAGGCTCAGGGTTTTCTTGACAGCCTCTGAGTAGTGCCCAAGCCAGTGCACCCAAGATAATCAAACCAATAATAGGTAGCAGCGCTTTCATAAAGCTCTCTTTTGGCTCTTCTTCTTTTTCTAGTGGTGCTGTACTGGTGGTATCAGAAATTGGTGTGCTAGCCGTAGAGGTGGCAGCGACCGCACTAGCAGGCAAAACAGTACCCGCCCATGCAGGGATATGATGCTGATAACTGTTCAGGTTGTCATTCAAAAATTGCGGAACGGGCGTGGTACCAGCCAAGCTTTTTATTTCATGAAAAGCTAGTGGCGCTGCCATCGCAATCAAACCACGTGAAGCGGTTGCATCGACATTATGTTTGCCTGCTAATTCGCGAGAAATTTGGTCGCGGTGTGCCCCTTCTGTCCATACACGGTCATAAAAAGCATTGTCGTCACGGGCAATATTTTCATTAGCAAAGCGACTAAAAGTATCGTTGTCTGCAAGACGAGCAGCAAAAATGGCATAAAACTGTTCTAGTAGATTTTTCTTAGCTGGGCTACGGTCATCTTCTAATACGGCTGGGCTGACGGTGCGTGTCAAATGGCTAATAATATCCATAATATGGCTCTCCCCTTAATTTTTATTTATATGATTCGTTCGCTCAAAAAGCAGCTATATCATTCTTTCGTATTCAATCGTTATAGTATTAGGTAATCATGATAGCGATAAATCCATCAAACTACTTTATTTGGTTTTGATTATTATAAAATTCTTAAGCTGCTATTCACAGTCTGTGCGTTGTTGTGCAAATGATACAGTAAGTAATGTTTCGGTTGGCACACGTAACTGTAGCTAAATCACATGAAAAGATAGGCCATATAAAAAGACACGCCCTATGAAACAGCGTGCCTTATAAAAAACTACCTAACTTGAGCTGGTTCAGCAACGATAACCGTGTTTGCCATCTCATCCACTTCTGAAGGTGAAAAAGGGCCTGGCGGTCTGGTCGTTTGATTATTTGAAGGAAAGTTGTTGGGAATATTACTCGCGCCATTGGTAGGCAGATTGTTGGGCGCATTATTAAAACTGTTATTATTGTTAGGCAAAGGAGTTGGTATCACACGATCTCCAGTATCATCATCTGATGCTTGGTATTCGCCAGAGTTACTATTTACCCCATTATTATTGAGTTGATTATTAATCCCCGCCCCATCATCTACAAACTGGTTATTTGCGTTTGCCATGTTGTTCGTAGCATCACCAATATTACTATTATCAGGCAATGGCAGTGGTGCTGTACTCTCGACTACCATCGTTGGTGCTAAGTTGCGTACTTCTGTGACCAGTCTTTGTAGCAGCATATTGTCTGGCGCCTCTAGTGTGAGACGGTCATTTTGCACATGCAAACGTGCAAATGGTGTTGATCTAAGCATCGTCAAGACATTGGGCAGTGTCTCCGCAGGCATATTAGCGATTGTGGTTGCTACCCCATCCTGTATGTTCAACTCACAAATACTTGCCTGCTCACCAAAGCTTGTATTAAGCGCCTGTTGCAACGTGCTTTGCAGCGCAGCATCGCCAACGGTCGCACTACAAGTGTACAAGTTGCCGCCGTTATCAACACCGACAATAAGCTCAACAGGAGTCGTTGTTGGTACAGGAGGCACGGGTGCTGGCGGTGGTTCAACAGGTGCCGTGGCCACAGGCTCTACTGGTATTTCATTATTGGGTTTCACTAATAATGCCCATGCTGCTAGGGCAAGCGCAGCAAGGGCTACTATTAATAAAAACACACGTATTAGTAGATCGTTTCGTTGATTGCGAGTGCGTACTTGTGCATGCTTCAAGTTACTGTTTTCTGCCAGATGATAGGCTGCTGGATTGGCATGAATAGCATCACTACTGGCAATCGTATTGTCATCTAACGCTTCAGTGTTTGCGCGCTCAACAGTTGATATTTGCTCTATACTTTCTACATCAGTGTTCGTTATTGGTGCGACTATGCCAGTATCTAAAGTAGCGTCGTCAAGTTTATTCGATATATCGTCACTTACTGGCACATGTGCTGGTATATGGCCATCATCTGAATTGAAGCTTGTTTGTATTTGCTGACTAACGCCTTGAGTAGCAGTAATCACAGCTGCTGCCCAGATAGGTAAATATGGTCGTAAAGCAGCCTGTTTGTCTTGTAAAAATGCTGGCAAAAACTGCCCATTGGCCAATACTTTTAACTCACGATATGCCAACGGCGCGGCACTAATTAGTAGTTGCTCAGTTGTCTGCTCATCAATGTGATGGGTGGCTGACAACTCTTGGACGATAGTCTCTTGCAGGCTTTTATCTTGCCATATTTGTTCAAATAAGGGGCTTTCATTATTGCTGCTAGTAATTACTTGGTCAGTACGCAGCAATTGTGAGTAAACCTGTGGCACAGCTAAACGCGCGGCCAAAACAGCATAAAACTGCTCAAGTAGACTGACATAGGCGACATTATTGCTGTCATCATTACCCATTACAGCTGGGGTTACCGTTTTTTCTAGCTGGTCAATAATGTTCATATTTCACTGTCTCTATCAGCCTTATTTGTATGTGCAAGAACTAAGCACTTATTTTGTTTTTATGTACATCATTTGGAAATGTTACTTTTTTATCTAAGGCCGTACTCGTAACTAGTCTGAGCATTACCTTAGTTATTGGTGTCTTCATTACCATCGCTCTAAAAGTTTCACTTATGTTGCATGGTACACTGCTACATTATTCACTATAACCGCATAAAAAAGCATCGTTTTGTCACACAATAGGTATTCGCGTTATCGCAACTGCTGTTAGTATTGGTCTATTGCTAATGGTTAGTACCTAATACGGATCAGACGTCAAACTTACTTTTTAATCAGCCGTAACGCTTAGGCTTTGAATATTGTCATTTGTAGCTTGTCATTTGTAACATTGTCACATATCAGGCACGGCCTAAGGATTTTCCTTTGTTAAACCATACGACGCTTATTATCATTATTACCGTTATTGTCAGCTTATTGGCTTGGCAAAACAAGACGCTATTTAATCGATTGATTTTTTACCCGCCAGCAGTCAACAATGGGCAATGGGATCGTTTTGTCACGCATGGCTTTATTCATGCCGACAGTATGCATCTGCTATTCAACATGTTTACGTTGTACTTCTTTGGTCGAGCTATTGAAGGGCTATATCGTTCATTTTTGTTTGGCTATGGTTTTGTGGTTTTTTATATATTGGCTATTGTTGTAGCCATGATTCCAAGCTATCTTAAAAATAAAGACAATGCCAGTTACTTAAGTCTTGGGGCATCGGGCGGTGTATCGGCGGTCTTATTTGCCTTTATTTTGCTAGCACCGTGGGAGCGAATTTACTTATTTGCCATTATTCCCATTCCTGCGATACTGTTTGCCGTCGCTTATGTATTTTATAGTATTTATGCTGACAAACGTGGTGGCTCAAATATCAATCATATGGCACATATGTGGGGCGGCGCATTTGGCTTCATTGCCACGATTATTTTAGAACCTAAAGTACTACCCCATTTTATAAATGCTTTATTGTCGCCTGGTTTTTAAACTGTTTTCTCAAATAGAAATTCTTTGAATCAGGGCAATTAAGCAAATTGCTTACTTTTACGTTTGAGATTTAATAATTCATTATGATTATAGATATTATCGGTGATATTCATGGTTATGCAGACAAGCTCGTTGGTTTGTTAAACCAATTAGGCTACGAGCATAACGGTCAGCATTTTGTGCCGCCAGCTGGTCACAAGGCATTATTCATTGGCGATTTGATTGACCGTGGGTCACAGCAACTGGCCACATTAGAGATTGTCTTTGCGATGTTAGACGCAGACGTGGCTGATGCGGTGATGGGCAATCATGAATATAATGCCTTGGCTTATGCTACGCTCGATCCTGAGGATTCTAGCCTGTATCTGCGCTCACATAATGCGGTACATAAACGCCAACATGAAGCGTTCTTGGCGGAGATACCGTTCGGCTCAGAGCAGCACGAATACTGGTTACAGCGCTTATATGAGATACCTCTGTGGATTGAGACAGATTATGCCTGTTTCGTCCATGCTTGCTGGGATGTAGATAGTATGGCGGTGCTAAAGCCACTGCTGACGGATAATAACTGCCTAACCCCTGAAGGTCTAATCGTAACCGCTAAAGAAGATACCATCACCTTTGATGCTTTAGAACGAGTATTAAAAGGGATTGAGACAGGGTTGCCTGATGGTATCATCATGGTAGATAAAGAAGGTACTGAGCGCACGCGAGTACGAGTACGCTGGTGGCTAGATGAGCTAAATACACGCACACTTCGTGAAGTGTCTCGTGCTCCATCGTCCGCATTGGCACAAATACCGCCTGATGCGTTGGCTGAAAATATTGAATTTGCACTAAAAACTCATAAACCTGTATTTGTCGGGCACTATTGGCTCACTGGCACACCTGAGCCACTCAGTTCACAAGTTGCCTGTACTGACTACTCTGCTGCAGTGGATAGCGGCTATCTAACATGCTATCAACTGGATACCAAGCAACCATTACCATTGACAGCCAATCACTTTGTTCAGCATTATCACGATGAAAAACAAATATAAAATCGTGATATCAATGCAATTAGCGCCATACCAGTATTAAAAGTCAAACTTGGCTTTACGAGTGTAGCAAAATTTTTGTATGATGGTCTTTTTGAGGATATCCAATCATGAGCACCACGAATACTGCTGCTAACCAGAACGGTCCAATTACCTCTCCTGCTGGTCAGCCAAAAGTCGGCATTATCATGGGTTCGCAATCTGATTGGGCGACCATGAGTGCCGCGGCACAATTGCTAGCAGACTTTGATATTGCCTTTGAGTGTGAAGTGGTTTCTGCCCACCGTACACCTGATAGACTATTTGATTACGCCAAAAGTGCAAAAGACAACGGTCTACAAGTGATCATTGCTGGTGCAGGCGGTGCCGCTCATCTCCCAGGTATGTGTGCCAGTCAAACGCCGCTACCTGTCTTTGGTGTCCCTGTAAAGTCATCTATGTTGAGCGGTTGGGATAGTCTACTGTCTATCGTACAAATGCCAAAAGGCGTCGCTGTTGGTACTTTGGCGATTGGTACTGCTGGTGCTTATAATGCTGCTCTACTTGCAATTCAAGTATTGGCATTGCATGATGATACGATCGCTACCAAGCTTGATCAAATGCGCCAGTCTCAGACTGAGACTATTCTTGCTAGCCCAACACCAGGTATTATCAATCCTTAGGTAGATATAAGTCGATCGGCTTTTATAGCAGCGTCTTTTATATTTATAGCTTAACGATTGAAGCTATCACTGTATATTTTTAAGCAATTTCGAGTAGAGATAAGGTGCATACAGTGCACCTTTTCCTATTTTCACCCATTGAATTTTAGATTTTAATAGCCCAAACACCTTATTCACTTTTATTCAAAGAGCCTGCCATGACTACAGCAAACGCTTATCCTGTTACCCAAACCATTCGTACCATCGGTATTTTAGGCGGTGGTCAGCTTGGTATGATGCTTGCCGAAGCCGCCATGCCACTGGGTTACCAATGTGTATTCTTAGAAGACAATCCAGAATGCCCTGCCAGCTTATACGGTCGTGTCTTTCATAGCGATCAATTAGAAGACTTTATCGCAGCAGCGGATGTCTTTACGTTAGAGTTTGAAAACACGCCAACATCTACAGTCGAGCAGCTGGTTAGCTTGTCAAAGTCTGGCAGCAAGCAAGGCATGTTCCCACCGCTGATTGCGCTTGATATCGCTCAAGATCGTCTAAAAGAAAAACAGATGTTCAACACACTTGATATCGCAACCGTGCCATTTATGGAAGTAAATTCTGAAGCTGAGCTCAAGCACGCTTGTAAAGAGTTAGGACTGCCTATCGTTCTAAAAACCAGCCGAGGTGGTTACGATGGCAAAGGTCAGTTCGTTATCAAGCAAGACAGTGATATTAAAGCTGCTTGGCTAGATTTAAAGGACGCTGTCAGTGGTAAAGGCTCACTTACGCCAACACCTGCGCCGTTAATTGCTGAAGGTTTTATTAACTTTAGTCGTGAAGTCTCTATCATTGCAGCAAGAGCACAAAATGGTCAGGTACGCTGTTACGATTTGGTCGAAAACCATCATCACAACGGTATACTAGCCAAGACTCAAGCACCTGCTGTTGGCACGAGTCACCTGTTTCAACAAGCAACAGACGCTATCACCAAAATCATGAACCATTTGGATTATGTTGGCGTTATGGCGCTTGAATTATTCGTCACCAAAGATGCTCGCGGTCACAACGCGATACTGGCGAATGAGATCGCACCACGGGTACACAACTCTGGACACTGGAGTATCGAAGGCGCTATTACCAGTCAGTTTGAGAATCATATCCGTGCCGTGGTCAACTTGCCATTAGGCGATACAGATAACGTGCATCCTGCGATTATGGTAAATGTGCTGGGTCAATATCCTGATATTAGTGCAGTACTAAACATCGATGGCGCTCATTACCATAGCTATCATAAGGCTGAGCGTGACGATCGCAAGATTGCTCATATCACCTTAATGCCTAACGACGTGACTGATTTAGAGCCTGCTATGGCAAAATTGGTTGCTATCTTGCCAAACAAGGTTGGTCTAGATAAAGAATATGCAAGCGTGGATACTCAGCCTAGTAAAGCAGACGTCGATGCTAAGAATAATGCTAAGAACAGTACTCAGAACAGTGTTCAAAACGATGCCACAGTTGATAATCTAGACACTAAAGACAGTCAAGCAGACAGCCTGACTACTACTCCATTAAAATCTGAGAAGGCCAAGAAATAATGCAGATTTGGGTGGACGCAGACTCGGTACCATTGACTGCCAAAGATTTGATTATTAAAACGGCTGAACGTACCAAGACCATGGCCATATTTGTGGCCAATCAGCCGATTAAGCTACGCAAGTCGCCTCTACTTGTTATGACTGTCGTACCGTCAGGATTCGACAAAGCTGATGATTATATCGTTGAGCAGATACAGGCTGGTGACTTGGCTATCACTAGCGATATCCCCTTAGCCAATGATATTTTGGATAAAGGTGGTATGGTACTGACAACGCGCGGCGTGGTCTACGACAAAAACAACATCAAGCAAAAGCTCAATATGCGCGACTTTATGGATACCATGCGCGGTACTGGCGTCCTAGAATTGCAAGAAATGAGCGGTCAAAAACCTTACGGCGATCGGGATAAAAAAGCCTTTGCCGACGGTCTCAATCGCTTGGTTCGTTAATGCCTTTTATCGTTCTATCTGACGCCTACCCATCCTGTCTTCTATTAAGTAACATTATTTAGCCAACGTTTGCTTCCTTGCAAACTGTATACACTCTATAACCAAACACTATTCAATCAGCACGCTTTATAACGAAGCGTGCTACCTATCTTTGTTACTCTATATTCAGTTTTTAAGATAAATAAACTTACTGAATAATTCAAAAAATAGCATTTAAATAAGAATAGGAATGATTATGAAAATTTTAGTCGTTGGTGCAAGTGGTCGAGTGGGCGGTGATTTGGTTAAGCAGTTATTGGCTGATGATCATCAAGTTATTGGCACGACTCGTCAGAAAGAAAAGTTATTTGATAATGACAATTATACCCAGCTAGATTTAGACATTACAGCAAGTAAAGACTCTATTGATAAACAATTGGATCAGGATATTGAGGCTATTTACTTTGTTGCAGGATCTGGTGGTAAAAACGTCTTAGAAGTTGACTTGCATGGTGCTGTAAAAACGATGCAGGCTGCACAAGATAAAGGCATTAAACGTTATATTATGCTGAGCTCAGTCTTTTCATTAGAAACTGACAAATGGGATGAAAACCCAGGTATTTCGGACCTAAAAGAATACTACATCTCTAAACACTACGCAGATCACTGGTTAGTGAATAACAGCTCGCTGGATTACACTATTGTACAGCCAGGCGCACTAAAAGAACGCGCAGGTACTGGTAAAATTACTATTAATGATACCAGCTCTGGTGAGAATGCCATCGAAGATGTAGCGACAACATTGGCTGCTGTACTCACAGCGGATAACACCATAGGTAAGGTATTCAATCTACATAATGGTGATATCGATATCAATGAAGCAGTTGCTACGGTATAAATAAATTTAGTATTAGCAAAATTGGTTGTGGATGCTAGATTTTAGAAGCAGCCAATACAAAAGGTCGTTATCGATTCGCCAATATCTAATTGGTAAATCGGCAACGACCTTTTTATTATATATTTAGATTACAACTAATCGAAAAAAGCTCTTTCAATCATGCTTGCCCACTGGGAAAAGGGATGACTTCTTCTAAGCTGCTTGCACCTGTTAAAACCATTAGCAATCTATCCATACCAACTGCGATACCGCTACATGGCATCAAATCATTGGATGCGGCTAATAGATGCTCATCAATTGGCATTTGAGGTAGGTTATGACGCGCACGTAATTGATTGTCTTGTGCAAAACGGTCGCGCAGTGCTTGACCATCTGCTAATTCATCATAAGCATTGGCGATCTCAACGCCATTAATATACAGCTCAAAACGTTTTGCAATTTTATTACCGTCTTTATCCATAGCGGTTTTCGCTAACGCAGCGGTCGCAGGTGGATACTCTATAATCAATGTCGGCAAATCATGACCTAGGTTTGGCTCTACGACGTGACTGAATAACAAATCTAACCAGCTCTGGCGACGATTTTCTTCGCTATCATCAGTATTATTAAAATTAAATCCTGTCAAACCCATATCTTCTGCCACGGCTTGCAATGCAGTTAAACTCGCTGTCAATGGATGTATACCCACGAAGTCCATAAAGGCATCGACATAGCGATAATGACTCATCACAACAGAATGACCATAAAGCGCTTCTAACAACTCATTAAGTTCAGTTGCTATCTCGTCCAGACTATAATTCGGTTGATACCATTCAAGCATCGTAAATTCAATATTATGACGCGTACCTATTTCATTATCACGAAAGACAGGACAAATCTGATAAATAGGTACTTGCCAGCTGGCTAATAAACGCTTCATTGCAAACTCAGGCGAGGTATGCAGATAATAAGTGCGCGGACGGTCTTGATAGGTCACATGAGCTGCTACAGACTGCAAAAAAGTGTCTGTGTTGCCTGCTTGGGATAATAGCGGTGTTTGCACTTCCAGCACTTGTCGACTGGTAAAAAACTGACGAATATTGCTGACGAATTGCGCGCGCTGTTGTGCCATCGTAAGTGTCATGGTTGGCGCGTAGCTAGGCTGAGAAGTAATAGGCTGCGAAGAAATGTTATTTGCTTGAGTCATTGGGCTCTACTGCGACTGATGAATAATTGGTTGCTCAGTATCTTGTTTAATTAAAACTGCCACTCACGGCGCAAGTTATAATCACGTCTCAGACCGTCGAAGTCAGCACCACTTACTTGCCCATCAACTGCTTTATTTCGTAACGAGGTATCATCTTGCATGATGTCATAAAACTTTGGCAGTCTGTCTGGATATGATTTTAATTCAGACCATAAGAACATATTTAGCGGTAGCAGATTGGACATAGATTGAGCTGGAGGTATCGCTAATTTTTCACACAAGGCATCATAAATCATTTGTGTGCCACGTAGCTTACCTTCTAGTGTATAGCCAGCGATATGCGGTGTGGCAATAGCGAGTTTGGATAATAAGCTTACTGCGACTTCTGGCTCATGCTCAAACACATCTAGCACCACTTGTCGTCCAGTACACTCAATATCTGCTTCAAGCGCGCTTTCCTCAATCACAGGCCCGCGCGCACTATTAATCAATATCGTATCCGCAGGCATCATTGCCAATGCAGCTGCATTAATCAGATGACGTGTTGGGTAATCACTACCTTTAGGATTCGTCGCATTCTTCTCATTAGTCAAAGGCACATGCAGACTAACTACGTCACTTTGGCTAAGTACCTGCTCCAAGCTAGCATTGTTAGTTTTAGAGGCTGGCAACAGGGGATCATAACCTAGCACCTGCCAACCCAGATCATAGGCATATTGAGCAAGTGTACTGCCGATATTGCCAAGGCCAATGATACCTAAGGTTAATGACGCCGACTGCTGCCAATACTGCGGACACAAAGTAAAAACAGCCGTCAACACATACTGAGCCACAGAATGCTTGCTACAACCAGCCGCATTGGCAAAAGTGATATTGCGAGACGCTAGATAATCTTGATCTACATGGTCGGTACCAATAGTCGCAGACCCAACAAACTGCACGCTGTTATTGTCAGCCAATAGCGCTTCATTTACTTTCGTCACAGAGCGTATCAGCAGCACATCTGGCTGTACTTCGGTAAGTAGCGCTGCATCAATATCTCGACCAGCGACAGTAATAATCTCAACCGTATGCTCAGTCAGCTGACCAAGCATAGCATCATTAAAAAAATCATTCAGACTGGCGATGTTGCTATCCGCTAAAATAGTGATATTTTTAATTGTACTTAATTTATCGGTCTTATTATTCGTCGAATCTGCCATATTCTCATTTGTCATTATTCATCATCTCTATCGATAATTTTTTACATCGTATTTTCTAGGGCGTGTCTTCATTTCAAAAATGGAGATAAAAATAAGATAAATTGCCGTCAAACAAGAAAAATAGCGTAGATAATATCAGGATATTAAATAGCTATTTGACGATGTTTGGCAAAATTTAGCCATTTTTAGGCCATTTAGATGGCCATCGGGTGAATTGAAGACACGCCCTAATGACTCATTATTCTGGTTCGTGCACAGGATCTATCGCACGAGAGTCAGAAAGCATCACCTCTTGCTGAGCAAATATCTCATTCTTATGCTGCGATATCCACTCGCGCCATACTGCAAGCCCGATAGCCAATACGACAGGCCCAATAAACAAACCAACAAAACCAAACGCTGTTAGACCACCTAATACACCAATAAAAATAATGATAAAAGGGATTTTGGTCGCGCCGCTAATGACGATAGGACGAATCAAATTATCCACCCAGCTAATTACCAGTACACCCCATAGTGCCAATCCAATACCCTCTGCAGTATGTCCTTGGCTCAACAGCCAAATCGATACCCCGCCCCAAACGAATGGCGTGCCAAACGGAATCAAGGCAATAATAAAAGTAACAATGGTCAATAAAATAGGACTTGGTGCACCAGCGAAGTAATAGCCGATACCAGCCAATAATGCCTGAGCCAATGCCGTCAGCCCGATGCCGTATACCACAGCGCGCGTAGTTGTACCCACAGAATCGATGTAACCGTCGATACGATTGCCGATGATGTTACGCAGCGCTTGACGAATCTGGCGAACCAGACTGGTGCCATCTCGGTAAAAGAAGAAAAGCGTCATTAACGCCATACCGAGTTTGGCCAAACTACTGAACACCACATCAAATGCTATTTTGCCGTAATATAAATGCGACTGAACCCAAATGCGAAAAGCTTCTAGCGTCCCTTCTGGGTTTTTGTTAATACGCCACAGTACGTCTTTGACTTGCTGACCGATGATAGGTAAATCTTTGAGGGAGTCAGGCACATCTAAGTAACCTACCTTGATACGGTAAATCAAATTACTGATTAAACTTAAAGCTTCTTGCTGCAAGATAAACACACCGATAACCACTGGCACACCAATTATCAGTGAAATACTCACCGTCATAATAGCGGCGCTAAAGTCTGGGCTTAGCTTTACCTTTTCATGAAAGAAATTATAAATAGGAAAGGTCACATAGGCCAAAATCGCTGCCCACAGCGCTGGTACAATAAAAAACTGCACCACTTGAAAACACAATACGAACAGCACCACTAGCAACGTAATTGCCAATAAGCGCTGAATAATAAATTCTTTTGTCCAGTTTTCAATCATAGCGTATAAACCAAAAGCGGACAGCAAAAGATAATTTTGCTGGCGAGTTTATAAATGTGTGATGAATATTAGCTTTTAGACACTGTCTGTAAGCCATATCCATTAGCGAGAGTTGCGAGTCGTACAAAAAAGCATTGCGTCGGACTTATATTGCTACAGACTTATAAATTCACATGAAGATTAAGTAATATAACAGTTAAATAGTATGACTATGTCCAGTTCCATACTACAAATTCACAGCCATTCATTATCATAGACAACACAATAAAAATGCAGTTAGCACGCTTTATTATGCAATAAAGCGTGTGAATTATATAACGCGTTGTTGTAATCTTTACTTACAACTTTGTCTATGCAAGCTTACTAGATGACGACGATAATGACTAGCGCATAATGCTTGAATTTAGTGTGTAAAAATGATGTATCGAAAACTGCTTTTATGTACAGCTTTTAAACTGTTATCTTATAAGGGAATCCACTGGTGCGTTCTATTTGTCGCGACAATTGATGTTATACTAAAGCAATTATTTTAAGCTTTTCAGTGTAGTTAAGTTTATTTGCACATGTTTATTTACATCATCGTACAGACATCGAATCCTCTGAGCCAGATTTCAATACCCGCTTATACCGTCTTCTTTTAGACTATCATAAGTTCTCATTTTAGGGTGTCGCCATCACTTAGAGTGAGTTACTTGAGCAAAATCATAAGTCTTTTATAAAGGCTTATATAAGATTTAGACTCAGCATATCAGCTCAATATTTGAGCTTGGTATGCCAGAGCGCAGTTTTGAGTTAATTTCGGATTTACTTTGATTTTATTTGAAATCAATGCAGACACACCAAATTTTAATAATATATCGATAGGAACAATAACAATGTCAAAAGACACTGATAACCCCAACTCTAACACCTCAAACGAAGCCAGTAAGACCAATAAACCACAAGATACTGTCACTTTTGCCTTAGCTCAATCACATTTTTTGGTCGGCGATATCTCAACCAACGTCGAAAAAATGCGTACCCTAGCATTACAAGCACGCGAACAGGGTGCTGACGTAATCGTATTCCCAGAGTTAGCGCTACTAGGCTACCCTCCACAAGATTTATTGCTACGCCCAAGCTTATCAGGTCGCGTCAAAAGCGCTTTGTCTACTTTGAGTGATATTGATGATATCGTCATGATCGTCGGCTATCCGCATGTCGACCATCACGGTACTTTTAACTCTGCTGCCATCCTACATAATGGTCATCAAAAAGGCTTTTACCATAAGCAAATTTTGCCAAATTATGGCGTGTTTGATGAGCGTCGCTATTTTGATAAAGGTCGCAATCAAGTTTTATTTGACTATAAAGGCATTACCATTGGTCTGCTTATCTGTGAAGACTTGTGGGAAAAAGGTCCTATCTCTGAGCTTAAAAAACAGGGTGCTGATTTAATCGTAAGCTTAAACGCGTCACCTTTTGAGATTGAAAAGCAAGACAATCGCAAAACCATGCTAGCCAAGCGTAGCCGTGAAAACAAGCTACCTATCGTCTATGTCAACGCAGTGGGCGGGCAAGACGATCTAGTGTTTGATGGTGGCTCTATGGCTGTACAAGCTGACGGCAGCATTGCTCATGAAGCGCCGCGCTTTATGAACCAGTTGCTACTGGCTACGTTAGATGTAAAAACTGCGAAGTTCAACGAGCAGACCAAAGCGCCTCTAACCTTGAGCCGTGAATCTGAAATGTATCAGGCGTTAGTCGTCGGTCTACGCGACTATGTCAACCATTCAGGATTCTCTGGCATTATTGTCGGGTTGTCAGGTGGTATTGACTCAGCATTGACGCTCTGTATCGCTGTTGATGCTCTGGGCGCTGACAAGGTATATGCAGTCATGATGCCATACGAATACACTTCTCAAATCAGTCTAGAAGATGCTCAAGCCCAAGCACGTCGCTTAAATGTTTCTTACACCGTCTGCCCTATTTTTGACGCTGTCGAAGGCATCCGTCATACGCTAGCGCCGTTATTCAATAAGTCGCCAGCGGACACTACCGAAGAAAATATCCAAGCGCGCGCTCGCGGTGTTATTTTGATGGCCTTGTCCAATAAATTCGGTCATTTGGTTATCACGACTGGTAACAAGTCAGAATTGGCAGTAGGTTACTCGACACTATATGGCGACATGGCTGGTGGCTTTGACGTACTAAAAGACGTATATAAGTCTCAAGTTTATAAATTGGCGAGCTATCGTAACCGTTTAGAGGATACGCCGGTTATTCCTGAGCGCGTTATTACTCGTCCGCCATCAGCTGAATTACGTCCAGATCAAAAAGATCAAGACAGCTTGCCGGACTACGATGTGTTAGATGGTATTTTGACGTCATATATCGATGAAGATATGGGCTATCAAGAAATTATTGATAAAGGCTTCGATGCTGAGATGGTCGCCAAAGTCATCAAAATGGTAGACAACAGCGAATACAAACGCTTGCAATCTCCTATCGGTACTAAGATTAGCCACAAAGCTTTTGGACGTGAACGCCGTTATCCATTGGTCAATAAGTGGTCAATTAAAGGTTAATTACTACATACCTCTCAACTCTTACTATCTATAAGTTGAGAGGTACTAGTTAGCCAGTTTTAAAAGATATCGAATTTTTTACTATTAGCTGGGTGCTTTCCCAGCTTTTTTGGTTTTTATCCACCAGAAATTTTATACCTAACCCGATTCTTTTCCACACAGTTTTATCAACTATTTTGCCTTAATTATCTTTATTTCTTTTTCGAGTACGTCATGAGTTTGCTAACCGCTAGTGTTTTTCTTCTTTTACTGCTTGCCTTAAGCACCTTTGTCTCTGCTGCTGAGATTGCCATCGCCGCAGGACGCAAAATCAAGCTCCAAATTATGGCAAAAGAAGGCGATGTTCGCGCACTTGACGTCCTTAATATGCAGGAGCATCCTGGAAGTTTTATTACCGTCGTACAAATAGTACTAAATGCGGTCGCTATTTCAGCTGGTGCCGTGGGTGAGTCGGCCATTAGTCCTTATCTCGAGCAGTTATTAAATAGTGAAACGATAGCATCGGTTATATCATTTGTACTTATCACGAGTTTGTTTTCACTCCTTGCCGACCTAATGCCTAGGCGTTTGGCCATGTCAAATGCTGAGACGATAGCGGTACGGCTCGTACGCCCGATGATGTTGTTAATATTTATACTAAAGCCCATTATATGGGTGTTCGATGGCGCCGCAAATATCCTGTTTAAGCTTTTTGGTATTTCAACCATACGTCAAGATGATATGACACCAGAAGATATTTATGCAGTGATGGATGCAGGTGCTGAAGCAGGTGTATTAAAGAAGCAAGAGCATCACTTGATAGAAAACATCTTTGATATGCAGGAGCGTACCGTCACCTCAGTAATGAACCCTCGCGAAAATATCGTTTATTTTGATACCAAGACAAGTACCGAAGAAGTCGTGAATATCATGATTGAGCAGCCACACAATAAGTTCTTGGTCTGCCATGATGACGATTTAGAACATATCGTTGGTTATGTGGAATCTCGTAGCTTTTTAGCTTTGGTCTTGAACCAACAAGAAGTTAGCTTAACGAACAAAGCTCTATTGAAACCAGCACTTTTCGTACCTGATACGCTGTCTTTGTTTGAAGTATTAGAGATGTTTAAATCTACTGGCGCTGATTTTGCAGTCATCGTGAATGAATATGCCCTAGTCGTTGGAGTTATCACCTTAAAAGACGTGATGAGCATTGTGATGGGTGAGTTGGTAACGCTCGAGGAACAGCCTATTGTCCAGCGTACTGACAACTCCTGGTTAATCGATGGTATGACTCCTATCGAAGATGTGATTCGTGCATTAGATATCGTCGACTTACCATGCAGTCAAAATTACGAAACTATCAGTGGATTTATGATGTATATGCTTCGAAAAATCCCTAAAAAGACCGACACGATTGAGTATGCCAATTATCGATTTGAGATTATTGCGACTGATAATCTTAAAATCACACAGATGCTAGTCACCAAATTAGAAGATGTCATTTAATTTACTGGCCAGTTAAAGAATGCTTAACTAGCCTATTCATATCGTTTTAAGCACGTTGACCAAAGATAGCGGTGCCGACACGTACCATCGTTGTGCCGTTTTCTATCGCTTCTGCCATATCGCCACTCATACCCATACTAAGCGTATCCCAATTATTCAATTCTGGACAATCGGCTTTGACCTCTTCAAACAACTGCTTAGTTCGAGCAAAGGCTTCCGTATTCTCTTTAGCAGGAATAATCATCAAACCTCGCAGTTGTAAGCGCTCGTACCCTTTGATCGCTGTTATCAGTTCTGGCAACTGAGCTGGCAAACATCCGGATTTGCTATCTTCGTTATCGATATTTAATTGGATCAGCACATTCAATGGTGGCAGGTCAGCTGGTCGCTGGTCATTCAATCGTTTGGCGATGATATCGCGCTCAACCGTTTGCACCCAATCAAAGTGCTCTGCAATGTCACGTGTTTTATTACGTTGAATACTACCGATATAATGCCAAACGATGCTCTTGCCTACAGGTTGAGCTTTAAGATTAGTAATTTTTTCGATGGCTTCTTGTAGATAGTTTTCACCAAAATCACGCTGTCCCTGCTTTGCTAAAGTTGCGATCATGTCAGCAGGTTTCGTTTTCGAAACAGCTAACAGCATAATATTGTCAGCCTGTCTGTCAGCGTGATTACATGCTTGCTTCATCTGTTTACTAACTTGCTGCCAATTATCGATCAGTGTCATTTCATCAATATTGCCATTCATTTCCTTCATATTTTGCCCTTATTGCTTGATTAATTTTTTGAAATTTTTTTCTGCAATTTTTATTATAAAAAACATAACTATCCGATTCTTAAAAGTAAATTAGAAATAACTTCTATGAAAATTATTTCAAAACGATACAGTTCTGGTTTTTCTTAATTTAGTAGATGGTTAAATACTCACAGTCTTGTTATGATATTGTTACATGCTTTAACATATGCTGCTGAATATGCTAGTGATGGTAAAGACCTGTACTGGTGAGCTTCGTATCATCTCTCATTATACTAAGGCTATCGATAAATAGTTTACCACGTACTTTTATAGTGTTTTGTCTTACCTAGACTAAGTGATAGGAATATTAAATTATGGCCGAAAAAAACAATCTTAATATCGAAGACTTACTGCGCTTTACCGTTAAGCATAAGGCGTCAGATTTACATATTTCAGCGGGTATGCCGGCAATGATACGTGTTGATGGTGAAATGACCCGTATCAATATGCCAGAGATGACCCATCAGGTCGTGCATCAGCTTATTTATGACATCATGAATGATAAGCAACGTGCTGACTTTGAGGAGTTTTTTGAAACGGATTTTTCTTTTGAAATTCCTAATCTAGCACGTTTTCGTGTCAACGCTTTTAATCAAAACCGCGGTGCAGGCGCTGTATTTCGTACCATTCCTTCTAAAGTATTAACGATGGAAGACTTAGGTATGGGCGATGTCTTTAGACGCGTTTCAGACTTTAAGCGTGGTGTGGTTTTGGTCACGGGCCCAACCGGCTCAGGTAAATCGACAACACTTGCGGCGATGATTGACTATATTAACGAAAGCCGTAAAGAGCATATTTTAACTATCGAAGACCCGATTGAATTTGTGCATCAATCTAAGAAAAGCTTGATCAACCAGCGTGAAGTACACCGTGATACTTTGGGTTTTGAGCCAGCATTGCGCTCTGCCCTACGTGAGGATCCTGATGTTATTTTGGTCGGTGAGCTGCGTGACCTTGAGACCATCCGCTTAGCACTTACAGCGGCAGAGACCGGTCACTTAGTGTTCGGTACCTTGCATACCAGCTCAGCGGCTAAGACAATTGACCGTGTTATTGATGTATTCCCTGCTGCTGAAAAAGACATGATCCGCGCTATGTTGTCAGAATCATTGCAAGCTGTTATTTCACAGACATTGCTACGTCGTCAAGCAGGTGGACGTATAGCCGCCCATGAAATCATGATAGGTACCCCTGCTATCCGTAACTTGATACGTGAGAACAAAATCGCTCAAATGTACTCTGCCATCCAAACAGGTGCAGGCGATGGCATGATCACCCTTGATCAGACGTTAAAGAACTTGGTAAGTAAGGGAACCATTAGTAAAGATGTTGCACGTCCTTATGCCAAGCAACCCGAGGCATTTTTATAGTATTGATAGATAGTACTAACAGATACCACTAAAAATAATAAACAACTTATGGTCTCTGTAATTACTCTCTTACTTTTTACTCACGTATTTAAAATATGATTTTAACTGACTTACATCTGTTACAGGTGCGATATGGACATTGATAAACTATTACAATTAATGATCAGCAAAAATGGCTCTGACCTTTTTATTACTGCTGACGTAGCACCTTCCATAAAAGTGAATGGAAAAATTTTACCTGTCGGTAGAACACCTTTGAGTGCTGAGCAAACCATGAGATTGGTCAAAGGTGTAATGACGCCAAGCCAGCAAAAAGAGTTTGAAGAAACAAACGAGTGTCAATTTGCCATCTCTGATGAAGCGCAGCAAGCACGCTTTCGAGTCAGTGCATTTATACAGCGTGATATGGCAGGAATGATTTTACGGAAAATTGAAAACAACATTCCAACGGTCGAAGAGTTACGTTTACCGCCAGCGCTAAAAGAATTGGCCATGAAAAAACGCGGTATTATTCTATTAGTTGGCGCAACGGGTACAGGTAAATCTACTACCCTTGCAGCAATGATAGGACATCGCAATCAAAACTCTCATGGTCATATTATTACGATAGAAGACCCTATTGAGTTTGTCCATAAACATCGCGGCTGTATTATTACCCAACGTGAAGTTGGTATTGACACCCATTCATTTGAAGCAGGCCTAAAAAATACGTTACGCCAAGCACCCGATGTCATCTTAATCGGTGAAATTCGTAACCGTGAAGTCATGAGTTATGCTATTCAGTACGCAGAAACAGGCCATCTAGTGTTTGCAACGTTGCACGCAAACAACGCTAACCAAGCAATCGATCGTATCATTCACTTCTTTGAAACCAATCGCCATAACCAGTTGTTTATGGATTTGTCGTTGAACTTGCAAGCTATTATCGCGCAGCAACTTATCCCCACACCCGATGGTAAAAGTCGACGTGCTGCTATTGAAATTTTGCTAAATTCGCAGCTGATCAGTGACTATATCCGTAAAGGGGAAGTTCATGAAATCAAAGATGTGATGACACGCTCACGAGACAGTGGCATGCAAACCTTTGATCAAGCACTTTTTGATTTGTACGAACAAGGAGAGATAACGTATAAAGAAGCGATTCTACATGCCGACTCCCCTAACGATCTACGCCTAAAAATTAAGCTCAGTAGCAAAAACGGTAAGGCTAATTTAGATGAAGGTGCTGATAGTTTATCGTTAGATGTGAGCTAAATTATTGCGCTTTCTACGCATAATAGACATATAAAAAGAAACCCTCGTTATAAATAACGAGGGTTTTTTATTGTTCGATATCGTAGTACTGATAGAAATAAGCGTTTCTACTTATACGCTAGATAATTACTTCGCGCTATCTCTACAGGCTTGATCCGCACAAATGCCATATAGCACGAGAGAATGCCCAGACAGTTTAAAGCCATGTTTTTCTGCCACTTTTAGTTGTTCTTCTTCGATGACTTCATTATGAAACTCTATAATCTTGCCACACACATCACAAACTAGATGATCATGATGCTCTTCTTGGGTAATCTCAAATACAGATAGATTGTTTTCGAAGTTATGACGCTCAACAATACCTGCTTGCTCAAACTGTGTTAGGACACGATATACAGTAGCAAGACCTACATCTTCACCTTGCTCGATAAGTGCCTTATACACTTCTTCTGCACTCATGTGATGCAGCTCTGCGCTTTCTAATAGCTCTAAAATTTTGATACGAGGTAACGTGACCTTGAGTCCTGCTCTACGTAAATCTTGATTAGTAAAAGAAGCCATAATATCCCTTTTGACTGTGACAGTCTTAACAAATAGAAAATATGAGATAAATAATCAACAAAGATTATTTTTATTTAATATAAAGTAAATGATTAATAATAAACTGATGAAACTTATGCAGACATCTCTCTTATTATTTTCTAAATATCGAGATGCAAGCCTATGAATTTAAAATATAATTAATCTAACTATTCAGATTGTGTTTGGTAAATAATGTCGTAAGTGGTAGGCAATTGCAAGTAAATGACGTATCATTTGTCCAAGATTGTCGGTCAGACTGGTACGACTTAACGCTGACCACACCTAATTCATTTCTTATGAGTCATCTTACCATGATAAAGACATTAAATTTCCGTCCGTTAAGCCACACAAGCGCATTACGTAAGATCGTTATCACCAGTATGCTTAGCGCTACTATTGCTATGTCTGGCTGCTCATTATTGAGTGTTTATAAGATTGATTTGCCACAAGGCACAGCGATTACGCAAACCCAAGCTCAAAAGCTAAAAGTGGGTATGAATCAAAACCAAGTTCTTTATACTCTTGGTAGCCCTGCGATTCGAGATACGCTTGAGCCTAAACGCTGGGATTATATCTATGACTACAAAGCAGGCACTGAAGGTAGCCGCAAAGGCATCGCAGATGTCAAAAACGCTAGCCAGCATTTAGTTGTTTATTTTGATGATAATGGTTTGGTCACGCGCATCGAAGGTATTGAGAGTCTGCCAGCATCATAGTTAGCGAAACCTATTGGCTTATATAATTAACGGTTAGCTACGAGATTTATTTTTGCGCTGAGACATAGGATCAGCGCTTAAACTGCGATATACCTCGATACGGTCAAAAGGCTGTAGCAAATAGCTTAATGGCTGTTTCTGTGCATAAATACCCACATGCCAACGTTTCGCAGTTGGCGTGGTGATATCTATTACTTGCTCACACCACTCTGCCAGTTCTGCAAATTTCTCAAGCCACCCTGCTTGCGCCAATGCTGCATACAAACTAGTACCTTGTCCAACCTGCAAAGCTAGATAATGCTGGCGCTGCTCATCTTGAGCATACGCCAGATATACGGTCATTAAGTTAGCTTGTGTAGACTGTGGCACACTGCTGTCACGACCTCTGACCGTTAGCTCAACCACTGCATCACCCAACCTATCAATGCTAGCAGCAATGCTAATGGTACGACTAAACGTATAGCCACTCGCCACAAGTTATAAACTGCTTCATTGCTAAAATTCAGTGACTTACGTAAATGGCTGATTTTCATCTGCCAACCCGCAAATACTGATAATAATAGTACAGCAATGCTACTAATAATAACCAAGATACCAACTAACCATGCTGTCGGAATCGCAACCACTAGTAATAACGCTACAGCAAAAGTGATTATCAAACTAACTAATAATCCAAATTTATGCGTTAACTGTTGCGTGCTGTAATGTAGCAAGTAACTGGCTACAAATAACACCCCACCCCAATATAACAGCTGTCCAATTGGCGGTAGCGACATACCACTAGTAAATAAAGCCACTACTCCTATCAGCAGTTGCAATACCCAAATCGGTAACACTAACTTGGTTGCACGGTACTCACGAGTAGCCACTCTGTTTTTTGGTTGCTGATTGTTGGCTTCTACCGCTGTGACTGTCTGCTTACTCACCAAGTTCTGACCGAACCAGTATAGTCCTGTACCCGCACCGACACTCACTAATGCTAGCGCGACTGCGCGTGCCCATTCCGTCAAACTGACATCCGTCATGGCAAAACCAGCACTTGGCACACCGTTTGCGAACCCTAGCAACAACCCTATTACCATCAACCCCAAACCAATAGGTAAAGGTGCAACACCCAGCAAGCTTAAGAGTAACGCAATGACCATCAGGCCTGCAGCAACTGCGAAGCTAGGCACATCGGGTACGCTATTTAGCTCAGTTAATGCAGACAATATACCCGTACTTGCGCCAGATATAACCAACGCTGCAATCAGAATAGAGACTAATGCCGCTAACCAACCAAAGCTGCGCCATATTGGACTGACATCTGCTTCACGAGTGAGCTTTTGCATACCCGCTAGAGGTCCTTCGACACTGCGATAGGCCAACGCTATTTCAGCGTAGACAACTGGCAGTGCAACCAATACCATGGCTAATAACCATAGTAACCAAAAATCAATCTCACCAATTGACGCAGGTGCAAACCAACGAAATAGCAATAGCGGTAGTAGCGCCGCGATAAAATAAGAAGCATAACGGATCATCATAATTTCAATCCAAACGATCTAATACCATTCACAAAAACTAGAGTAGCAAATAAAACAAGTGCAAGTACCACGCATGGTAGACCGAACATGTTTGACAAGGCTAATCGTATTTTGAAAATTGGTATAAAGTGAATAACGATAACTTATAATTATACAGAGCAACGACTGGCCTCTGTAAATGAATTCATCTAAATACTGTCTTAATATAAGGGACAAACAGTTATAAAAAAACCCCGAAATCGGGGTTTAGTCATTCAGATATAATCAATATGCGATTCAGTACTCAGTGGCTTCATTCAATAGCCTTCTATGCAAAGCAAAGCGTGTATCAGATATTGAATCAGTGCGAATCAATTAGTGAATAGCACTTACATAGTCTGACAAGATACGAATGTCACGATCTGATAGTTTCGATGCAACCGTTTGCATCATACCCATCTCGCCTTCTTTGGCTGCATCATTGACTCGTTTTTGATCATCGCTATCGATATCATCAACACGTCCAGCGGCACGGAACAGTTTTAGCTGAGTAGCAATATACTGAGCATGCTGTCCGCCTAGCTTTGGAAATGCAGCCCAAGTATTACCTGCAGCATCTGGACCATGACAGCCGGCACAGCCAATGACACCGCGCGACTTATCACCGCCCAAGAATAGCTTAGTCGCTTCTTGGTTGGTTGCAGGATTGCCGTAGCCAACGCCCCAAGGCGCTTGACTGGCATAGTAACCTGCTACGTTTGCTAGGTCTTGTTGAGACAGGTTAGCAACTTGTGACTGCATAATACCGTTTTTGCGATAACCTGCTTTAAAGTTGACTAGCTGTTTATATAGGTACTTTACGTTTTGGCCGCCAAGGTTTGGCTGTGCAGGAACAATGCTGACGCCATTAAGACCATGACAAGCAGCACAAACGGTTTCTGCAACTTTTTGACCTGCATTGACGTCATATTCAGGAACAATAATAGCAGCTTGTACGCTGAAACTTGCAACGCATAAGCTGGCAGCAGCGATTAACTTTTTCATTGATACAAATCCTACTAGCTCGGCGTAAGCATTATTTAGAGTGATTGCACTGGTAAGATACCTGATATAGCCGCCTCTTTAATCATGAGAATGGCGTATATTTTGAGGTCTTGGACACAAGCAGTCTGAAAGTACTTACTAACATCAGGGTTTATTTTCGATTATTATAGCAAGACTTTGTATCATTTGCCTACTTAATCATAGTATCCATCAGTTTTCTGGCAACACAATATACAATATGCTGCAAAAACAAAAAGCGCAGAGAGGTTATTAACCCAGCGCTTTATTTTATATGTTTAAATTATATTTATAAGTCGATTATTTGCTCATATATTCGATAAGTTTACGATAATCGTCATCACTACATTTGTCGCAAAGACCACCTGCTGGCATCTGTGGCATACCACCTTTGACGGACTTGATAAGCGTCGGCATACTTTTTTGTTTAATCAGCTGTTGCCATTTGGCACTATCACCTTTTTTAATGGCATTTAACGCCCCACTATCGTGACAGGCTGCACATGAGTTATTATAGGTAGTGGCGATATCCGCCGCACCTGCGCTGCTAATCATAATGCCACTTAATAATAGTGCAGCACTGCTAGCCGTTATAGCGCGATAACTCGTGCTAAGAAGTTTACTGATTGAAAACATAGAGCACCTCCTCGTGATATTTCACGTGTCTCATCAATCGTTCTATTAAACATCCTTCGTTAAACATTGTAACAATATATGTCATATAAACATAGATAATTTGGATATGGCTTTGTTAAAGCTGAGAACTTGTCTTAATGACAGGTCAACTTTAATGTTATCCTACTATTTATATGATGCTAATCGCAGTTATTTCAATAAGTAAGACGCGGAATAGTATAGAATAGCCAGTAATATTAAATAGCTACTTTTATGATTCACACATAATTGCATCGATGAAAAATAGCCTTTTACCTTGATTTACCTATCGCTTGACCAATTACTTGACCGCACCGATGACTTGAATCATCCGCTGACTAAAATTTTATAATCGCATCCAATTTTTTAAGATTAATGAGCCATTTATGAGTACCCCGTTTAACGATGTCGCCGCTGAACATGCTTTGTTCAATACCAAATCTCGTCAGAAAATTCAACAAACTGAGTTTATGATGTCAGCACCTACCTTTCGTCTCTGTCCGCCTGACATGGGATTGGAAGTCGCTTTTGCAGGTCGCTCAAATGCTGGCAAATCATCAGCCATCAACGCCTTAACCAATCAGCGTCAATTGGCTCGCTCGTCTAAGACACCTGGACGCACGCAGATGATTAACTTTTTTAGTATCGGTGATACTGACAGACGTTTGGTCGATTTGCCTGGTTACGGCTATGCAGCTGTTCCGCTAGAGATGAAAAAAGAATGGCAAGTTGAGCTAGAAGAATACTTGGTATCACGTTCAAGCCTTGCAGGTCTGGTATTGATGACAGATATTCGTCATCCGCTTAAGTTTTTTGATGAGCAAATGCTGCACTGGGCAAATGATGGTGAGCTACCAGTACATATTCTGCTGACCAAAGCAGATAAACTGAAGTACGGCGCTTCTAAAAATGCCCTCCTTGAGACTCGTAAAAGACTGAAAAAACTGGGCTTAAACTGTACCATTCAGTTGTTTTCGGCGCTCAGAAAGGAAGGTCTCGATGAATTGGCTGGGATAATGGGCAACTGGTATGAGTATCAGCTTGATGCAGACAAAATCATTGAGTCTTCTTTTGCATTGCTAGAAGGTGCTGAATTAGAAGACGCTATTGAAAAAGAAAGCGGTGAAAAAGAGAGCGTTGATAAAGAAAACAAATAAATATCGTTGTCTTTAATAAAAAGGGTTTATCGCTATTACGATAAACCCTTTTTTATTGCCTGTTTATTCACTCATTATTATTATCGTTATGTTATAAAAACAATAAGAATTATAAAAGTAGCTCTACCCGCATAGCAAATCCACTAGCGCTTGTGGAGTATCAACCTGATAGGTTGGATTTTGCGCAGCAAGCTCTGCACTCGTTGCCGTACCATAGTTCACCGCTATACTGGTCATGCCCAATGCTGTTGCCATTTGAATGTCATAGATACTGTCACCGATAAACACAGCATCAGAAACCTGCTGCTGCGTATAATCCAAGATATCGGTCAACATCTGCGGATCAGGTTTTGAGCCTGACTCATCAGCACAACGCGTAATCGCAAAGTAATCATGGCTATCGGAGGCATCTAATACACGATCTAGCCCTTTTCTTTTTTTGCCAGTTGCTACGGCGAGCGTTTTTCCCTGCTGCTGCAAAGTTTGCAACATATGCTCTATTGGTTCAAATAGCGGCGTACTGTGACTATTGGCAATATAGTACTCTGCATAGGTTTGCTGAATGGCAAGCAACTGCGCATCGTTTGCCTGCGGATATAAAATCTTAATGCCATTCATTAAACTCAGACCAATGATGTCTTTTACAGCTTTATCAGTCGTCTTAAACCCGTGTGTTTCCCCAGCCACATGCATAGAATCAACAATCAGGCCGATTGAATCCATTAACGTGCCGTCCCAATCAAAAATAATCAACGTCTTATCAGACAGATTGTGTTCTGCTAATGGTTGAGCATTTATAACACGCTCTGAAGTTGTAGCTGGTTTGGTCATGAAGTCACCTTAATGAATATTAATAATAAATAGCAGATACTAAAACGTCACGGCGGCTTATTCGTAAAAATAAGATATCGTGACGTTTAGGAAAGTACAAAAATAGTTTGGCTTAAGAGTTTATTTTGAAAAATTATTCAGGCAATTTCGTTGTTTCTGGTAGCCAATCTGCCATATCGTCTGGCAATGGCGCAGTAATGGTCTTGTAGCCTGGAATATCTAAGCGCCATGCATGTAGACACAGACGATGGACGCCTGATTTATCATGAACGTTATATTTGTCATCACCCAAGATAGCATGACCGATATGCGCCAAATGCACACGGATTTGATGAGTGCGACCCGTCAATGGCTTGGCTTCAATTAAGCTTACTGGCTGACTATTAATCATAAAGCGATCATGGATAACGATATCAGTCTGGCTTTCTTTCGCTTGTGGGTCTTGGCTATCTACTTTCACTCGGCGCTCACCACTAGCAAGCGTGTAACGTAGCAATGGTGCATTGATACGCTGCTCATTGAGCGCAGGTTGCCCTTTGGCAAGACACAGATAGTGCTTCTGAATGGTCTTGTCTACCAAATGCTGCTGCAATACTTTGAGCGTTGAGCGTTTTTTGGAAATCATCAGTAGCCCTGATGTGTCTTTATCAATGCGATGGATTAGCTCTAGGTATTTTTTACCCGTCACTTCACGCATGGCTTCGATAACCCCAAAGTCCAAGCCGCTACCGCCATGCACAGCGATACCAGAAGGTTTATTTAGCACTAGCAAACCGTCATCTTCATAGACCACGCGCGCCAGCAAGCTTTTGGCGAACTCGGTACTAATAATTGGTTTTTCGCGCGTTGCTAGCTCTACAGGAGCAATACGTACCACATCTTCACGCTGCACTCTATCGTGTGCTTTGCAGCGTTTATTATTAACGCGTATCTCATCTGAGCGAATCATTTTGTAGATATGTGATTTTGGTAAACCTTTTAAACGGTTTAACAAAAAGTTATCTAAACGCTGATCGTGTTGATGGCGCGTTACTTCGAGGTAGTTCACCTTACCGAAGTTGCTAATCTCATCGTCAGCGCTTTGTGGGCGTGTTTTGCTATTAAAAATAGCAGGGGCTTCATGGGTAGTAGCGTCGTCAGTCATTTTTGAGTTTGTCATTTTTAGTTAGGTATTTACACAAAGATTTGCTATAGTTTAGCATGTTGAGCGACAATTAAGCAGAGGCGACAGCAATAATCATTGTTGTTACAAATAGTTGACCACCGTTTTATTGCTTGTCAGTTTTCTATTACTTGCTAGTAAAGAGGTAGACACTATTTATCCTGCTGACCTGACACGTTTCATCTGATTTTAGGGCGCATTTTTATTTAGAGGTATTACTTACCAAATATAGCCCTACAAATTAAAAATACTGTACTGAATGTTATTCGGTACCATAAAATAAATAGTGACACTAAATACCATCGCGTTGATCACGCTGATAATAAATCAGCTTATTAACCGATTACCATACAACACTGACTCACTAATTGCATGACAACGACCGTACTCGATAACCAATCATTATTTAATGACTATTTATCTGATGGTTCTTTATGCCAGCATAGTTGAGCAAGTATGGGTAGTTTAACGTTAGGATCGAAAAGTAACTCGATAGCTGCCTAAGTATTGGTGGTCAAACAGATGACGATAACAATGTAAATACGATACCACGCTGACAAGCTGGTCCATTACTCTGTTTGCCAAGTACGCCCCGCTGATAACAAAAGCTGCGACACCTAACCTTGAGACACCCAAGATATTATTGACGCTATACAAAGAACGATAAACAAAGAGTAACCAATTGCTTCGCCTGAATAAACAACTGCTGAGTGACGCCACTATAATAGTAGCAATCATGACCGCGATATTATTGTTAGACTTTGATGGATGAATGGCAACAGCACTACGCCTTTTTAATATCAGTATTTTTTAGAACTGTAACTGACCCTCGCCCACGCTTACAACGTGCGCTGAAATCACTACCAATAGAACGTACTGAGAATAAGAGCGCTTTGACTCGCTGACCCAATCATATATGTACCAAGTTTACTGATGATAAAATATAAGTACCGTAGCCTTACACCCTATATTACTGATATTAATCTGAGCGCCGCTCATTACTTCAGGTAAAAAAGAAGCCATTGAAAAAGCCCATGTGCTTTATAAACCCACGATTTACGTTCTACCGTTAATGAACATCTACACACGCTAATCACAATATTAGCCACACTTGCCACTATGTCCTAAAGACTGTCTTATCGTTGTCATGCGTACTCATAGGATACAAATATGAAACGCATTTTGATCAACGCTACTCAAAACGAAGAGATTCGTGTCGCCTTATGTAAAGGCAACCACCTGTACGATTTCGACCTAGAAAACCGTACTCGCGAGCAAAAAAAATCTAACATTTACAAAGGTCATGTGACCCGTGTCGAGCCATCGCTTGAAGCAGTATTTGTCGAATACGGTTCTCAGCGTCAAGGATTTTTGCCGATTCGTGAAATCTCTGCTGAATACCTAAGCGGCAACCCACGCGACGAAAACATCAAAAAACTGATTAAAGAAGGCGACGAGCTAATCGTCCAAGTCGAAAAAGAAGAGCGCGGTAATAAAGGCGCTGCCCTATCGACGTATGTGTCATTAGCCGGTCGCTATCTGGTATTAATGCCGAACAACCCTCGCGGTGGTGGTATCTCACGTCAAATCTCGGGTAAACTGCGCGAAGATATGAAGCGTATGCTGAGCAATCTTGATTTACCAAAAGGCATGAGTGTCATCATCCGTACTGCTGGTATTGGTAAAACACAAGAAGACTTACAGCACGATCTAAACCACTTGCTCAACATTTGGCAAGCCATTCAAGAACAAAACCAAAAATACCCATCACCGCGCTTGGTTCACCAAGAAGCGGGCGTTGTCACACGTGCTGTTCGCGATTATTTGCGTGATGATATTGCTGAGATTTGGATTGATAACGAAAATGCTTATATTGAAGCGGCTGGGTTTATCGATGCGGTAATGCCAAAACAAGCCGAAAAGCTACGCAAATATACTGACTATGAGCCGATGTTTTCGCGCTTTAATATCGAAAAACAAATCGAAACCGCTTATCAGCGTGAAGTTCGTCTGCCATCAGGTGGTTCAATCGTTATTGACCAAACAGAAGCACTAGTCTCTATCGACATTAACTCAGCTAAGTCAACCAAAGGTTCAGACGTTGCTGAGACCGCTTACCATACCAACTTAGAAGCAGCTGACGAGATTGCTCGTCAGCTTCGTTTGCGTGATATGGGTGGTTTGATCGTTATTGATTTCATTGACATGAATGACAATAAGCACCAAAAAGAAGTAGAAAAACGTCTAATCGACGCGACCAAATATGATCGTGCGCGCGTTCAGTTTGGTGATATCTCTAAGTTTGGTTTGATGGAAATGAGCCGTCAGCGTCTACGTCCTTCATTAGAGGAGTCAACAGGCTATATCTGCCCACGTTGTCATGGCAACGGTATGATTCGTGACTTGCGCTCATTGTCGCTATCTATCATGCGTCAAATTGAGCAAATCGCCCTTAAAGAACGTCAAGGTGAAGTACAAGCAGAAGTCCCGACAGACATCGCGGCATTCTTATTAAATGAAAAGCGCGACAGCTTGGTTTATCTTGAGCAAGACAGTGGCACGCGTATCACTATTTTGCCACACGCGCATTTAGAATCACCAAACTTCAAGCTGCACTTCAACCGTGATGGCTTTGCACCATCGAGCTATGAACGTATCACTGATACTCAGCAACAAGAGCATAGTGACCTTGGCTACAACGTTGACTGGCAGACTGCTGAAAAAGAGCGTCCTGAACAGCAGCCTACTCGCCAGCCTCGTAAAACTGCAGATGATAAGCAGAGCCGCTCAAACACACAGCAGGCCGCAGCTACGCAAGCACAGAACGATACGGTAAATCATAGCAATGATCGTCGTAATCATAAAAACACCAACGATGTGTCGCCTGCACATGCACCGCAAGCCAATAAAACCGCTATTGTCGCCGCTCCAGTAGCACCGCAGACACAGAGTGTCGAAGCTACTGCTCAACCAAAAGCCGTTGCGTGGTTATCAAACCTATTTGCTCAAGCACCACAAGCCACTACGACGCCTAGTGTCAGTAGCCGAGATGCCGCTGAAGCAATCGAAGCGCTAGTAAACACGGGCGCGCAAAGCTTAGGCTCGTTTGGTCAAGTTGATAGCAATGCATTGAATAGTGCAGCTGCAACTGGTGAGCAGCCAACTCAACAAAGCAACAGTCAGAAAAACGAAAGCCAACAGTCAGATAATAACGCTAACCGTCAACAGGCGCGTCGTAATGACAGCGATGCTGACGACAGCAGCAATGAAGACAGAAGAAGACGTAAGCCGCGTAAGTCTAGATCTTCTAAGCCGCGTCAAAGAAAAGAGACAACTGACGAGGATACTGGCAACGTAAACAGTAGCTCAGAAAGTACTAACTCAAACAATGCTGATGACAAATCGTCTGATACTCAAGACCAAAGACAGCAAGACAAGCGTCAAAACGATAACAGACGCACGAACGATCGCAATCGTAATAACCGCCAAGATAGCAGTCAACAGAACAGCAATCGTAACGCAAGCGAGCGCAGTGATGCTGATAACGAAAACAGCTCTAAAGCAGATGAGCAAACTCGTACTAAGCGTAAATCGCATAGCCAACGCGGCTCACGCGGTAAGCTAGAGCGCGGTGAGACACTAACGGCTGACAACGTTAAGCAGGGCAAACAGCAGAACGCTAGAAACAACGATGCTGCCAATAGCAAAAATCAGCATAGTGCACGTCGCAATCAAGACCCTAACGAGGTCGTGCTACAGGTCAATGAAGCGCCAACTGAGTTAAAAGCCCCTGAAGTGGTGCATCTATCTTTAGATGATAGCAAATCCACACAGGCCAAAACTCAGCCTAGTGAGCAGCAAAGCGCGACAAATAACGTAGCAAAAGATGAGCGTTCAAACGAAACAGCTGCTCAAAAACCTACTGACAAACACAGTAGCAATGAGCAGAACACTGATAAGCAAAACACCAGTGCGCCGAACGCTGATAAGAAAAGCGATAACGGAAAAAGTACGGTGGAAACCCATGCTAATCAGGTAAATGACGATAAGCGTGAATCTACCGAACAAGCTAAGATGCAGAACGACGCGCCTAAGCATCAGCAGGCTGCTGAAGAGGAAAAAGCACCTGTAGCTGTAGAGGCAGCATCGACTTCTACGAGTGACACCGAAAGTAAAGCGGAAGCTCCAACATCGGTAACTGCTGACGTAGAGGAAGCTAAAGAAACTCAGACTCCAAAACAGCAGAAAACCAAGACTGCTGAAAATGTGAGTAAGAGTAATGAAGCTCAAAGTACTCAGGCTGACAGTAATAGTGCAAGCACAAGTAATGTGAGTAACTCAGCACTTGAGCTAACCCATGAAGCACTATTTGGCACACGTTACGTGACTGCTGAGAAATTTGGGCAAGCGAGTAACGATCCACGTGTAGTACTCGCTCAGCAAGCTGCTCAAGCGAACAAGCCAGCTGCCACTAATGTGCCAGCAATACGTGGCACGGTTGGTGAGTTTATTCGTGCCACGCTACCAGAGGCGCAAACGCGCTTAGCAGAAGAAGGCATTATCAACTGCTTTATCGCGACTATTGCGTTGCATAATGAGCAATCTCAGAGTGCTGATAATAGCTCTGATGCTGCTAGCCAGAGCTTTGACTTTAGCAATTATGGCTATCAACCATTGGCTGCCGACTACCTTGCACGCTTTGAAGTGATGACTCAAGCCGTCAGTCAATTCGCAGCAGCACAAGGTAAGACAGACGTTGAGCCACGTGCTATCACTAAGCGTGCTAGCAACGATCCGCGCGGACAGCACCCTGATTATCAGGAACCCACTGTATTGAGCGTACCTGCTGAACAAGCTACCGTCGAGCAAACCAATAACGAAGTCGATGCGCATGACGTTGAAGCGACTGCCCTCGCCAATCAGACACAGACAGAAAATGTCAGTGCTGATAGTGAGCACTTGCTAGAAGTCGAGCGCGCTCAGTCAGAAGCTAAGGATGCAGAAGTCGAAATCCCTGCAGAGCAAACTGGCAATGAAGTAGAAAATGCTGCAGAAAACGTGTTAGAGACTGAGCAGACGACTGAATCGGTAGTAGTAGAAGCTACTAAAGAGGCTAGCAAAGATGACAGTCAGGCAGCTAAGTCTAAGACGACCATAGCCAGCTATAAAAACATGATCGAAAATGTGGCTGAGCAATTGCTTCCACAGACTGGTATGTTTAATCTGACTACGCCAAAAGTACCAAAGGCGCGCAGTCGTAAGCCTAAGATGGATCATAAGAAGCCGACGCAGGCTGAAAAGCTCGCATCTGATGATGTAGACAGCGACAGCTAGTCATATAAGCTCAAATGTAAAAGCCCCAAAGCTATTTGTAGCTTTGGGGCTTTTTATCTTAATACAGTCAAACTTACTTGCTAATTCAAACGAGAGACAATAGAAAGCAGATAAGCTTAATGTGCAGAAGACGCTGTGTCATCTTTACCACGCATTTTGCCAATAGTAGTAACAATAGCTACTACAATAGCGCCAACAATCAGTCCGACCAATCCATTTAACAATGACGCGGTTAACCCTTCAAATACCCCAGTAAGATGGGCAATGTCTTCTACACTGTGATGCAAAAAGCCGGTACCGTGAACGATAATACCGCCGCCCACCAAGAACATCGCAATCGTGCCCGCTATGGATAAAAACTTCATAATCTTTGGCGCAGCTGCAAGCATAAACTCGCCAAACTTGCGCTTACTATCACCTGCTTGTGAGTTTTCAATCAAATGCAGACCCGCATCATCAATCTTTACGATGCCTGCAACTAAGCCGTAAATACCGACAGTCACGACAGCAGCCACTATCGAAAGTACGATGCCTTTTTGGACAATATCGCCACCAGCTGCTGTAATTGCGCCTAAAGAGATAACAATAATCTCAGCTGATAAGATAAAATCGGTACGTATGGCACCTTTGATTTTGTCCTTTTCAAACGCGACCAAATCTACCGACTCATCTGCATTGGCTTTTAAACGAGCATTTTGCTCTTCATCATGAGGCAACAATTTCGGCCAAAACTTGTGAATGACCTTCTCAGCCCCTTCATAACTCAGGTATAACCCTCCGATCATCAATAGCGGAGTAATCAACCACGGTATAAAATAACTGATCAATAGTGCCGCTGGTACTAAAATCACTTTGTTCACGGCAGAGCCTTTGGCCACTGCCCAAATGACGGGGAGCTCACGATTTGGCTTAACCCCTGTGACCTGCTCGGCATTGAGTGCTAAATCATCACCAACTAAGCCCGCGGTTTTTTTGGCGGCAACTTTGGTCATGACGCTCACATCATCCATTAAGACGCTGATGTCATCGAGTAAGGTTAATAAACTGGCACCTGCCATGTGTGCTCCTTAAAGCAAATTTGTTAAAGTAAGTCGTTCTCAAATGGTTCATACAATGCACTTTATACAGATTTTTATAGAAACAATGCGATTAGCCATAGATTACAAGTTCAAGCAACTATGTTAAATAGCACAAATGTATCTTGTTTTTTGAATTTATGTTGATAGCTATTCTTTAAAGTTGGCTTTATTGATACTTCTTGGCTGCCTTCCCTTTGCTATTATTTGGCGTAAATATGGTAATATGAAGGCTATTACTACCTATCTTTTATTATCAATAAGTTATAAAAACTTCTTCAATGTTAGACCTTTAAAACACTGCCAAGACACATTACTATATAGAAAAGTTCATAGCGCTTTTTATAACGAACTCATGATTAGGCGCGATGCCTATAGGAAACCCGTATGCCGTTCCCCACTATCCAAAATACCACCTTGCGTAATGCCCTTTCTCGTACCGTTCTATCTCGTTTTATGATGAGTGCGCTGCTAGTTGGTATCGCTGCTGGCTGCTCAAACAATGCCGCTGATGCAACCAGCAATACTAGCGTTGTAAACGCTGCACAGACAAATACTACTGCTACTAATCCCTCAGCTGGTAATGATGCAACCGTGGTGAAGGCGTTACAGGCGAACCTAAAAAGCTCTGGTATCGAGGAAACTATCGTTTCAGCTGTACCGACAGATATGGATGGTATTTATTGGGTGACCGCTGAAGGTCTACCTTCTTTCTTTACTGATAAAGCTGGCAAGCATATTATTCAAGGTCAGATCATTGCTGTGGGTGATGCTGCTCCGGTTGATATCAGTGCTGCCCTAGTTGCTACGACAGCACAAGAAGCGCTAAAAGCCGTCGATAAAAAAGACATGGTGATTTATCCAGCAAAAGGTGAAACCAAGGCTGTCATCTATGCCTTTACCGACGCAGACTGTGGCTACTGTCGTAAACTACATTCTGAAATGGATGATATCAATGCGCGTGGTATCGAGGTTCGTTATCTGGCATGGCCACGCAGTCAAGAGTCTGTACCAAAGATGGAAGCGATCTGGTGTAGTCAGGATCGTAAAGCTGCGATGGATCAAGCAAAAATCGGTGCTAACGTACAAGCCCCTAGCTGTGCCAACCCTGTACAAGAACATATGGCTCTAGGCTCAAGACTTGGCGTGCGCGGTACGCCTGCGGTGTTTACCGAAACAGGACAACAAGTAGGTGGCTACTTACCTGCAGCAGAATTGGCACAAGCGGTAGGCGCTAACTAATCATTTGAGTTATCAGTATTGGTTACTCATATTAGAGCGACTAATATGAGTAACCAAGCATAAATGACATATACATATGCCAAACAAGATTGAAGCTATCGCTTTTTTATAATCGTAAGCTGATATAACCTTGATGACGTTGTCTTTGTAATCTTAGCCTTTATGACATCAACCTTCAGAACATTGGCTTTTATGACGTTAACATTCAGAACATTGGCTTTTATGAGATTGTATAGACGTCACAATGCCTTGTCGGTATGATACGATAAAGCGCGATGCAAAATGAGTAACACCTTTTTTATTCGATCTTTTTTTATTCAACTATGATGAAGCAGATAGGCAGGCAGCACTTGACAATGCGCACAGACGTTATGTTTGATGTCGCAGACTCATTTGACACTGTCATCGCTTATACTGACTTCATTATATTTAACCTCTTGAGGATACTGTGAGTAATTCCATCAAACTAGCGATACTTGGTCTAGGCACCGTCGGAACGGGCGTGATCAATCTGATCAATGACAATTTAAATGAGCTAAAACGCCGTAGCGGACGCGACATTATTATTACCGAAGTCGGTACGCGTCGTCAGCGTGATGATATTGATGCCAATATCATGCAAAACAGCGATCTGATGGCAATTGCCGCAAGCGATAATGTCGATATTGTTATCGAAGTGATTGGTGGTACCACCTTAGCCAAAGACGTCATTATGCAAGCCATTAAAAACGGCAAACATGTGGTTACGGCAAACAAGGCTCTACTCGCTGAACACGGCAATGAGATTTTTGCCTTAGCTGAAGAAAACAATGTGCATGTTGCTTATGAAGCAGCGGTAGCAGGCGGCATTCCGATTATCAAGGTAATGCGTGAAGCATTGGCTGCCAACAAAATCGACTGGCTCGCGGGTATCATCAACGGTACTGGTAACTTTATCATGACAGAAATGCGTGATAAGGGTCGTCCTTTTGCTGACGTATTGAGCGAAGCGCAAGAGTTAGGTTACGCAGAAGCAGATCCTACTTTCGATGTTGAAGGTATTGATGCCGCTCATAAATTAGCGCTACTCGCCTCTATCGCTTTTGGTATCCCGCTACAGTTCGATAAAGTTTACTGTGAAGGTATTACTGGTATTACCCTGCAAGACGTGAACTATGCCGAAGAACTTGGTTACCGTATCAAGCATTTAGGGTTTGCAGTACGCCGCGATAGCGAAAACGATGGTGACGCAGGGGTTGAACTACGCGTACATCCGACACTTATTCCACAAGATGCGCTATTGGCGAACGTCAATGGTGTGAAAAACGCAGTATTGGTCAACTCACATCCGCTAGGCCAGACGCTCTATTGCGGCGATGGCGCTGGTGCTGGTGCAACCGCTTCTGCAGTGATGGCCGATGTCATGGATTTGGTTCGTGTGCTGGGTAGCAAAGACCGCGACGATCAAAGCAACACTGGGCATCATGTTCCACATTTAGCATTTATCCCTGACCAGCTATCAGACACGCCTATATTGCGCGCTGATCAGATGGTAACTGGCTATTATTTGCGTGTGCATGCTTATGATAGCCCAGGCGTACTGGCAGATATCACGCGCATCCTAAGTGATGCCGGTATCAATATTGATGCAATCTTGCAAAAACCTGCGCATAAAGTAGGTCAAGTGCCAGTGATTATTTTGACGCTACCTGTGGTCGAGAGTCAGATGAATCTTGCTATCGAAAAAATTGAAAAGTTAGAGACCATTACTGATAAAGTAGTACGCATACGATTAGATGAGCTAGCATAAACCACATACTGAAGAAGACAGATGCTTATAATATAAGTAAAAGCTAGCCAATCGGCATCTGATTTCTTGGTAGATACTTAATCAAAACGCACAACAAGGAATAATAACGATGTCAAATGATGCAATTGTAATCCTAAACGGCGCACGTACACCAATGGGTGGCTTTCAAGGCGCACTAAAAGACATGAGTGCTACCGAGCTGGGCGCCGCCGCTATCAAAGCTGCTGTTGAACGCTCAGGTGTTAGCGCTGACAGTGTTGATGAAGTCATTATGGGTTGTATCTTGACGGCAGGTTTGGGTCAAGGCCCTGCCCGTCAAGCCATGCGTAAAGCAGGTCTACCGGATGCGACTGGTGCTGTCACGATCAATAAGCTTTGTGGTTCAGGCCTAAAAGCAGTCATGCAAGCGCATGATGGTATCAAAGCAGGCAGCTTCAACGTTGCTGTTGCAGGTGGCATGGAATCAATGACCAATGCACCGTATATCATGCCAGGTTCACGTGGCGGCTATCGTATGGGTCACAAAGAAGTCAAAGACCATATGTTCTTAGATGGCCTAGAAGATGCTGATACTGGTAAGCTAATGGGTATGTTTGCTCAAGAAATGGCTGATGAAAAAGGCTATACACGTGAGCAAATGGATGAGTTTGCTATTGAGTCATTGAACCGTGCGCTAACTGCTATCAAAGACAACCACTTTAAAGATGAAATCGAGCCTGTTACGTTTGCAACGCGCAAAGGCGAGCAAACTGTTGATACCGATGAGCAACCTGCTCTTGCTAATGCTGATCGTATTCCTACTTTGCGTCCAGCATTTGCTAAAGATGGTACGATTACTGCTGCAAACGCTAGCTCAATCTCAGACGGTGCTGCAGCCGTCGTAGTAATGAAAGAGTCTCAAGCGAAAGCTGAAGGCCTTGATTACCAAGCTCGTATCGTTGCTACTGCGTCAAACTCACGTCACCCAAGCGAATTTACTATTGCGCCAATCGGTGCCATCGGAAAAGTATTAGCAGGCGCTGGCTGGTCAGTAGACGATGTAGATCTATGGGAAATTAACGAAGCCTTTGCGATGGTTACTATGGCTGCGATCGACGAACTGAAACTTGACCATGCTAAAGTAAATATCGAAGGCGGTGCATGTGCCCTTGGTCATCCAGTAGGCTGTTCAGGTGCTCGTATTTTGATTACGCTTATCAACTCTCTAAAGCGCACTGGCGGCAAAAAAGGCGTCGCAACGCTATGTATCGGTGGTGGTGAAGCGGTAGCCGTAGCTATTGAACTTGCTTAAATAAAGCAGGTTTAACTGACTTAAAGTAAGTTAGCTAAATAATACTTAGATAAGTATTGTTCATTGAAAAACCGCATTGCTAATAGTGATGCGGTTTTTTTGTGTCTGCTTTCTTTCGATGAATGTTGAATATTACTCTGTGTAAAGACTCGTTAACTTCTACCCCCTCCTATGTTATGCCACTTACAGCCTATTACACGCAATTACTGCAAGTGCACACTTTGCTACCTTGCTCATATATCTCATCAAAAATCACGATGTTAGGATAGCTACAAGTTGATAGGGAAGCTATTCATTTGGCTTACCATTAACTGTAATAAATATGGTTTTACTAAAAATTAATAACAACATCAACCATTACATTATAAAAAATAAACTCGCAAAAAAGGAATATAACAATGAGTCAACTAATCCGTTTAAAAGATATTCAAGCTACTCATCAAGATTTAATTGGTGACGACTATTATGATCCAACGCACAAAACTGCTTACGGTATCAATGAAGAAAAAATTGGTAAAATCGAAGGTGCTCTAGTAGAAGATACTACTGGTCGTATTCGTTACTTAATTGTAGATGCAGGCGGCTGGTTTAGCTCAAAAGAAGTACTGGTACCAGCAGGTTTAGCACGTATCGTTGGTGATGATGTCTTCTTTGATAGCTTAACTAAAACACAAGTAGAAGCCATGGAAGTATACGATCACGATTACCAGTACAGCTATAAAGAGCAGTACGAAAGAGATCGTCAAGCATTTACTGCTGATACACTCCCTGTAGAAGATCGCGTTGATATTGCAGATCATTCTTATGACGCACCAAATACGCTAGAGCTATTAGAAGAGCGTCTGACAGTGAATAAAGATCGTATCGTCGCTGGCTTAGTAAAAGTAGGTAAGCATGTCGTTACTGAAGAGCGCAATGTCGATGTAGATCTAGAAGAAGAACATGCCAATATCCAACGTACTAGCGTAGATCGCCCAACAGATCGTCGTATTGGTGATCTCGATGCTACTGAAACAGTTGAAATTGAGCTACAGGCCGAACGTGCTCGCGTCAGCAAAGAAACCTATGTTTCTGAAGAAGTAAATGTTGGCAAGACGACCGATCATCACACTGAAACTGTGGTTGAGACCATTCAACGCGAAGAGCTAGATGTTGATGGTGACGGCAACGTGGTTGACCGTGAAGGTAACTTAGTAGACCGTGATGGTATCACAGCAGAAGATGTACGCCGTGCTCGTGGCATGTAATATGCTAATAAGTCATAGTTTAACGACGTAAATTTCCTATATCGTCAGTTAAATATGATAGTAATAATCAGCTAAACTCATATGTTTGGCCATTAAGATCAGAGCATGTCTCTGGTCTTTTTTGTATTCATAACATGAGCGAATGGTTTATAGTATTCACTGTAGCTAGTTAATATATGTGGTTGATCAACATATAACGCTTTAAATTATTAGAAATTCATCATTTTATAATTATAAAGGAACAACAATGACTACTGAAAATGGAAACAGCCTTTACCAAGATAACTTGGATAAGGAACAAAATATCTCAACGAAGCAGACGAACAATACTGTCAATGTTGGACACTTAGAGCTATTAGAAGAGCGTCCTGTAATTAACAAAGAACGCTTAGATGTGGGTAAAGTAACCGTCATCAAGCATTCACGTACTAAGACTGTTGAAGTGCCAATTGAGTTGGTAGAAGAATATATCACCATTCGTACTGATTATCATGACGCAGAAAGCCAAGATTTACTCTCTGGTAACTACGATGAAAAAGATATATTGCGCCACGTCGAGCCTTCTTTGGATAGCAAAGCTGTAGTGACCATTAATGGTAAACAAATAGAGATTGGCGATGAACCGATTGATATTGTGCTATCTCGCCAAGTGGCTACTATTACCAAAGACACCTACGCTATTCAAGATATCGAAATTAACAAAAGCACCCATGTGCATACTGATAGCATTCAAGTAGAGCTCAAGCATGAAGAGTTAGATGTGACTGAAAAAGGTCTGTTGGCTCATGGTTCTGATACAACTCCGTTAAAATAAGCGCTGATAGTTTAGCCACTACGAAATTGTATGATTGATAAAGATTATGTCACAACATAAAAAAGCAACGCTATCTTAGCGTTGCTTTTTTAATGCCTATCACTTACTAAGTATTAAAGACCAACTACGAGGCTTCATTACACTCGAATGTATTAACATTTGACTCATCGGTACCAGCAGTACGCATGACGCCAGTTTTACGAGCTTCGTGCCCTACACGCCATTGTGTGAAGCCTTGACCACCATCAATTGCGGTCGCCACTTCAAACACTTCAGGATTACTACCTTCATTGGTCTGGTTTAACGTTACTGTACCCATGTCAGTTGCAACAACAACTTGATTGGCATCTTCTTTATAAGTCGCCTCAACTTTTAGTTCAGGTGTACATAGATACGACATCTGCATGACGGCGCTATTTACTGAAGCGGTGGTATCACCTTCTACTTCGTTAAGCGAAGCGTCTTCGGTATCGACGACGACATCACTAGGTTCAGCAGGCTCCGCTGACATTGGAACAGACTCTTCTGTATTAGCACCGTCTTCCATTCCCGACTCTGGCTCTGCCTGTTGCTGACAAGCGCTGACCGTCAAGGCGCCAGCCAACAAACTTGTTAAAACTACTGAGCTACGCACTTTTTTTAAGAATTCTACACTCATGACACTCTCCCAAATAAATATGTTAAACACTATAGCGTGTCCATAAATTCACGCCTATGCTGAATTTGTAAGTAATCAATACAAAGTGTTTGTTGGACTTAGTCTAGCAAGTTTTAAGTTTGCATAAGTTATCTAACAGATATAAAAAAGCCCCTATCTACTTAAGATAAGGGCTTTTTCAGATAAAGGCTGTCTCTAATAGCAGTTCAATACATAGCTAATAACTTGCTATGATTAAAGACTAGATTTTACCATGGCACTGCTTGTACTTAAGACCTGATCCACAAGGACACGCTGCATTACGACTGATGTTCATACCTGCATATGGGTTTGGTTCATTAGCATTACTACCGTTACCTGCTATAGCAGCACCAACGCCAGCTGCCGCAGCACCGCTGTTTAGACTACGGTTTTGTGGTTGCGGCTGAGCAGCTGAACCACTCGCATTGCTATCCAAGTTATCTACATCGTCATGTTCGAACTGCATTTGCATATGGGCAGCGTTCTCACGTTGCTGAATCTCTAATGCTTCCAGTTCTTCCTTGGTTGGAATATGCACACGTGACAAGTCCTGTACGGTCTCAGACTTAATCGCACCAAGCATCATTTGGAACAATTCAAACGACTCACGCTTGTATTCTTGCTCAGGGTTTTTCTGTGCATAACCACGTAAATGAATCCCTTTACGTAGCTGATCCATCTGCGTTAAGTGCTCTTTCCAATGCTTATCTAGACTCTGTAGCATGAAATGACGCTCAAGCTGAGCGGCGTCTTTTTCACCCATCTGCTCACGGCGACTGTGATAACGATCTATCGCCGTTTGAACGATTTTCTCACGCAGCCCTTCTTCATCCAGACGGCGATCTTCATCTAACCAATCATTAATCGGCATCGAGATTTTGAATTCGTCTTCTAACTCGTCTTCTAAGCCGTCAATATTCCACTGGTCGTCAATAGAGCCAGGCGGAATAAACTGATTGATCATCGCGTTATATACTTCATGATGCATCACTTCGATGGCTTCTAATAAGTCCATCTCTGCTAATAAATCATCACGCTGACCATAGATAACTTTACGCTGCTCATTGGCAACATCATCGTATTTCAGTAGGTTTTTACGAGCATCAAAATCGCGACTCTCAACTTTACCTTGCGCGTTTTCGATCGATTTAGAGACCATTTTATGTTCGATGGCTTCATCTTCTTTGAGACCCATCGCACGCATCATATTGACCACACGATCGCCTGCGAAGATACGCATCAGATCATCTTCGAGCGATAGGAAAAAGCGTGACATACCAGGGTCACCTTGACGACCAGCACGACCACGTAGCTGGTTATCGATACGGCGTGACTCATGGCGCTCAGAGCCAATGATATGTAAACCACCAGCTGCTACGACTTGGTCATGTTTGACTTGCCATTGAGACTTTAAACGCTGCATCTCCTCTGGACTCACCGCATCGATATCTTCGATAAACGACTGCCAGTTACCACCAAGGATAATATCCGTACCACGGCCCGCCATGTTGGTGGCGATCGTGACTGACTTTGGACTACCTGCCTGTGCAATAATTTCTGCTTCACGCTCATGCTGCTTGGCGTTTAGAACGTTATGCTTAACGCCTTCTTGGTCAAGCAAGTAAGACAATTCTTCACTGGCCTCAATCGTCGCTGTACCAACCAGTACTGGCGCGCCTTTGGCTTGAATTTCTTTAATTTCGCGAATGATGCCTTTGTATTTGCCTAACTTGGTTAAGAAAATCTGGTCATCCATATCGATACGAGCAATTGGCTCATGCGTTGGAATCACAATGACATCTAGATCGTAAGTAGATTTGAACTCGGCAGCTTCGGTATCAGCGGTACCTGTCATACCAGATAACTTGTCATATAGACGGAAGTAGTTCTGGAATGTCGTGGTTGCAAGTGTTTGGTTTTCTGCTTGGATCTCAACGTTTTCTTTCGCTTCTACTGCTTGATGCAAACCTTCTGACCAGCGACGACCAGGCATGGTACGGCCTGTATTTTCATCAACGATGACCACTTCGCCTTCATCGACGATATAATGAACGTTTTTGACAAATACGTGATGCGCACGGATGGCAGCTTGAACGTGAGCCAGAAGTGGCAGACGACTTGGGCTATATAAGCTTTCGTTCTCACCAAGCTCGCCTACTTCGATTAAGAAGCGCTCGATTTTTTCATAGCCTTTTTCGCTGATCTCAATCTGGCGATTCTTTTCATCAATCCAGAAGTCTTCTTCTTCGTTATTCTTGTTTGCTTCTTCGTCTTTTGAACGAATTAGCACAGGAATAATCGTATTAATCAACGCGTACATGCGTGATGAATCTTCAGCTTGACCCGAAATGATAAGTGGCGTACGAGCCTCATCAATCAAGATTGAGTCAATTTCATCGATAATACAAAAGTTTAGCGGGCGCTGTTTTTTCTCAGCAAGACTAAAGACCATGTTATCGCGTAGATAATCGAAGCCGTATTCGTTATTGGTACCATAGGTAATGTCAGCTTGATAAGCTTCGATTTTTTCTTGTGGCGGCTGCTGTGAGTAAATCACACCAACAGTCATACCCAAAAACCCAAACAACGGACGGTTCAGCTCAGCATCACGCGCAGCCAAATAGTCGTTGACCGTGACCAGATGAACCCCTTTGCCGCTGATCGCATTTAGATACATGGCCAAGGTTCCCATTAGGGTTTTACCTTCACCAGTTTTCATCTCAGCGATTTTGCCTTCGTGCAAGGTGATACCACCGATCAGCTGCACATCATAGTGACGCATGCCATTGACACGCAATGATGCTTCGCGGCAGACAGCAAACGCTTCTGGCAATAATGCATCTAAGCTTTCGCCTTTTTGATGTCTGGCTTTAAATTCTTCAGTTTTTTGTTGTAGTTGCTCATCAGACAGGGCTTGTATTTCAGCCTCTCGTGCGTTGATCTTGCTGACCACTTTACGCATGCGTTTTAATTCGCGGTCATTTTTGGTGCCAACCACACTGCCTATAATCTTTGATAACATAATTTTTTGACCTATGGAATATTCGATAATTAGTGCGCATTAGCCAAAGCTTAGCTCTCTGCCTTGTCATCACCCGACTAAGTACTACCTAATTTAGTATCGCCCAATTAAGTGTGCCGTCATTATATATGGTTATGACGCTGATGGATACAAGGGCAGCGAGTAGATATTTGCCACAGTAAAAACCTAGTAGGACGTGTTAAAATAGCGAATACCTTCTTAAATTCTTTAGCTTTTTCAGCGACTTTATTATTTTTCACATTTTGACTTTTATACGCTTGCGATCGCTACGTTTTGGCTCAAAGTTTGTCGTTAAGCCATTTATCTATAAGTAACTGGTTTATTGGTAAAGCCAAAGCTATCTATCAAACTCATACATAAGACAAATGACCCTTTAGCACCCTTATCACAAAATACTCATTACAACCTATTAAAGCACTATAAGAGACTCTGCATGACCGTAAAGCCATCTGGACAAAATCAATCGTCAAATCCTAATTCATCAGAAAAACCCTTATCAAAAAAAGAGAGCTCTGACTGCTTAAGTATAGGCAATGCCGTTTATAACCTAGCAGACCATACGCCGATGATGGTGCAATATCTAACCATGAAAGCCAACTATCCACAAGCATTGCTCTTGTACCGGATGGGTGACTTCTATGAGCTGTTCTTTGACGATGCTAAGCGGGCGGCACAGATATTGGATATCACACTGACGCGCCGTGGTACGGATAAGGCAGGCAACACGATAGCCATGGCGGGCGTACCGTTTCATGCAGCTGATAGCTATATGGCACGCTTGATTGCTGCTGGTCAGACAGTGGTCGTATGCGAACAAATTGACGAATCAACAACTGGCAATGCTAGTGACAAGGCCAACGCCCCTGCAATGGGCGACAAGCAGAAGAAAGACAAAAGTAAATCTGCTACTGGCAGCATCATGCGCCGTGAAGTGGTTAAAACGCTTACCGCAGGTACTATTACCGATGATGCATTGATTGCCCCTAATCATACGCCGACTGTGGTTGCCATCGATATTGCGACTATGAAAACGCAAGACCATAGCCAGACGTTACAAGCAGCCGTTAGCCAGATGGATTTGGCTGCAGGCACACTGACTACCCAGACACTGATAGCAGACAAAAACGATATCGATAATTTACGAACTCAAATGCTTACTGTATTGGCGCGTTTTGCGCCTAGTGAATGCATCATTAGTGAAGCGCTTATTGATGGCGTTGGCGGCAGTATTGGAAGCAATGATACAGAGTGGCTACTGTGGTTACGACAAAATCTGGACTGCCCTATTATAGAAGTCGCTGCCAATGACTTTCATCGTGAGCATGCCAGTGACACGCTTTGCCAACAGTTCGAGGTTCAGCGTCTCGATGGGTTGGGTATTCATGAGGCTCCACTTGTACAGACCAGTTGTGCGGCGCTTATACACTATGCGCGTCAGACTCAGCAACGTCATGTGCCCCAAGTGAACCAACTCATTGTCGAGTACAGCGATGACTACCTAATTATCGATGCCAATAGCCAGCAAAATCTCGAGCTATTTACCCCTGTTAGTAGCAACGGTACTTCTTTGATATCTGTGCTGAATCATTGTCAGACTCCGATGGGCAAGCGTTTACTCGTACAGCAAATGAAGCGTCCACTGCGTCAGCATTCCCGTATCAATATGCGTCTAGATGCGATAACTTGCTTGCTAAGCCCAGAGAGTGACTCAATTGAGTCAAACCAAGACTTGAAAGATAGTTTACTGGTTACACGTTTACGAGAAACGCTGAATACTATTGGCGATATTGAACGAATCAGCAGTCGAATTGGGCTAATGAGTGCCAAGCCTCGTGACTTGCGCAAGCTTGCCGATGGCATCGCTAGTAGTGCTCAGCTTACTACTCTATTGACAGAATCCGGTATCAGCCATGAAGACGCGGGCCTCTTACCAATGCTGATGCAGCAATTGCCAGCTGAGTTACCTGCTGTTCAATCCGTTGCCGAATTAATCGAGCGCGCTATTGTCATTGAACCGCCTGCTCATATCCGTGATGGCGGAATGCTAGCATCGGGCTTTGATGAAGAGTTTGATCGTCTTACCCACTTGCATGACAATATCCAATTGACGCTAGACGAGATGGTCGAGCGTGCACGTCAAGACAACCAACTACCGAGTCTAAAAGTCGGCTTTAATAAAGTTAGCGGCTTCTATTTTGAATTGCCCAAAATGCAGGCGAAGAATGCCCCTGCCCACTTTATCCGTCGGCAAACGCTCAAAAGTAGTGAGCGCTTTATCACTGATGAGCTAAAGGAAGTCGAGACAGAATATCTAAGTGCCCAGTCCTTGGCATTAGCGCGTGAAAAGCAGCTGTATCAAGAACTCTTAAATCAATTAAACCAACATTTGGCTGATCTACAACAGCTTAGCGCGGCTATCGCACAACTAGATGTGCTAAGCAATTGGGCCCAACTTGCCATGACGTATAACTGGCAGCGCCCAACCATGGGTCTACATACAAAAGACCAAAGCGAATCAGTGGCCAAAAGTCAAACCAATATCGATATTCGTCAAGGTCGTCACGTTGTGGTCGAAGCGGCATTGAATCAAACGAATACGAACAATAGGAATAGTAATTCATTAAGTACAAACCAATTTGTCGCCAATGACTGTGCACTAGGTAGCGCCAATGCTGATGAAGGACACCCTGAAAGACTGCTTCTGATTACCGGCCCTAATATGGGTGGTAAATCTACCTATATGCGCCAAACGGCTTTGATAGTCCTACTCGCTCATTGCGGCAGCTTTGTGCCAGCCGCTAGTGCTCATATTGGTGATATCGATCGTATCTTTACTCGTATTGGTTCAGCTGACGACTTGGCTGGTGGCAAATCGACCTTTATGGTAGAAATGATCGAGACGGCCAATATCTTAAATCAAGCTACCAATAAATCACTGGTATTAATGGACGAAGTCGGCCGCGGTACTGCCACTACTGATGGCCTTGCCATTGCCCATGCCTGTGTCAATCGCCTAGTCGAGATTGGCTGCCTGACATTATTTGCCACTCATTATTTTGAGCTGACACAATTAACGAATGATATTGGCAGGCATCATGCTAATATCCGTAATGTCCATGTAGCAGCCAGTGAAGTCGACGGTCAGTTATTGCTATTGCATCAGATAAAAGATGGTGCAGCAAGCTCTAGCTTTGGGCTGCATGTCGCAAAAATGGCTGGTATTCCTACCCAAGTGCTAGAGGATGCTAAGCGCTATTTAGCAGACAACTTACAGTTAGACCATTTAGCCGTAGATAAAGCAAAAACTGTTGATGATAAAAATGAATTAGCTAAGTCAGTAAAGGATAAACGGCAAGAAAGTTATAATGATGCTACTCTCAATCAAGAAGTAAGTCATACTACTCAAACATCAGACGCAATTAGTAATCCAAAACAAAATCAGTTATTTAGCCTACAAGATGAGCTGAGCACAATTGACCCTGATAGCTTAACACCTAAGCAAGCGCATGATTTACTTTATCATCTGAAGAAAATCATTAGTCATTAAAGGGAATTGTCAAAGCGTAGTAAAGGCGCTAAAATACGCTTTATTTTCCAACTATTCTATGTAGCCCTTATAGTTGATTTAATTTAAAAGAATTACACTGCAGCTGAGCGCAGAGGTATGAATAATACTTCAGGCAAGGCTGACATAATAATTCTCTTGAAAGAGATTGACTATATCAGCCAATCCAATAACAGGTAGACCTCACTATGACCTTTGTCGTTACAGATAACTGCATTCTTTGCAAATACACCGACTGTGTAGAAGTCTGTCCTGTGGACTGCTTTTATGAAGGCCCAAACTTCCTAGTCATCGATCCTGATGAGTGTATCGATTGCGCACTATGTGAGCCTGAATGTCCAGCCAATGCGATCTTCTCAGAAGATGAAGTACCCAAAGGCCAAGAAATGTTCACCCAGCTCAATGAAGAGCTGGCACAAAAATGGCCAAACATCACTGAGATGAAAGGACAAATGCCAGAAGCTGAAAAGTGGGATGGCGTGGAAGGTAAGATTCAGTATTTAGAGAAGTAGTTTATTTATAAAGTTTACGCGTAATAAAAAAGGCTGAAGTATTCCTTCAGCCTTTTTTATTACGCTGTTTATTAGTAGACCTTTCAAACTAGATTATGGTTCGCGTACCCTCGTCTCTAATGCTATTATTGGATAACTAATAAGTTCCTCGACATGAACTGGGTAAATACTTGGCTGGAATAGTCGTGCCATCTGCTACTGAACCACATCGCCAGCCGACAATTGTTTTGCCACCGTCAGATGTACCTATCAAAGCAGTAGTTGCTGTCCGCATAGGGACTATTGTTAACGTATTGGTTGTGGCAGTTAACTCCGTTAACTTATCTTCGTCAGCCTTGACAGTGACGATACCATTTTCATCGACAAAGCTGCTTTTAACATATTTAGTAGGCTTAAAATTACAAGAGTTTCGCAAAGCATCAGAAACATCTATTTTTGATGACGGCTGTACAATGTTAACTACAGCAGCTCGGCAAGAATAAACAGCCAATATCACCTCTGAAATTTTAGCTTTTGTTTTATAGTCTTGATATGCAGGTAAGGCAACGGCAGCAAGAATACCAATAATTGCAATGACAATGATCAGTTCGATTATAGTAAAGCCACTTTGACCCTTATTCATAACTATATTCCCAAAAAAAGTAATCATTAAATTACATTGTAAAGCTATCTATACATATAGTTTTACAGAGTCCACTGCATAGATCGTTCCAGTCTACAGTCAATGAACATACATAAAGTCATTTGAGCTTATTTATTACCACGGTCTTAGATCTACAATTTCTATCGTATTACCTTCATCATCTAATAATAAGGTCATATCAACTGCATTCGCTTTTAACCCTAAATAGCTACTCGCATTGGGATAACTATCTAGGATACTGTCTACTGCTTGCTCTGAATTATAGTTTTTGAGATCAGATACACCTTCAGCAGTTTCTATTATTCTACCGTTTGCTTCTGCAATGGCGACATATCGTTCTGGTCTCTGAGCTAAAGATATGCCACCTTGCAGCTCTTCAAACATATTTTTCTCTCTTTCCAACTGATTTACAGCGATTTTCACAGCCACATATCTAGGTCCTAACAGACTGGGGTGATAATATTCACTATCTACACGGTTATCAATACTGACATCAAGCAGCTCATTATTTCTTATCAGCTCAAAGCGATTACCGTTAAACGCCATCCAGACTGGTCTACCCTCAGCCAAACTGTATATTCCATAACTCAATGCCGATATCTGTAATAGTATTATGACCAACAAATCAAACTTTAAGGTTTTCTTATTAGCTTTATAGACAATGAGGCTTAATATGGGACCGACGATCACATCTATCGCGATCATGAGAAGTACAATATGTGTGACACCTGTCGCTTTAGCCAAAGGCGCGGGATACCAAACTGTAAAAATCCCAGTTAAGACTAGCAACGCTACTATCAATGAAATGCATAGATGTTTAATAAAGAATTTTAGACGAGGAGACATACCTTGACCTTAATAACCTACGATAAAATAGAGGTTTGTTAAATCAGTGCGATAATCTAAATACAAAAAAGTCCTACGAATTTATTATTTAGACCAAAAAAAGACTGGCAAGCCAGTCTTTTTCAATTACTCCAACCTACTAATGAATTAGTAAGTACCTTGACACGAACCAGGTAGGTACTTATTAGGCATTGGATTGGTCGCTGCAGGACCACACATCCAACCTTGTATTGTACCACCACCAGCAGTTGAAGCATCAAGAGCTACTGGATCAGCATCAGGATCAGGATCGCCTTCAGAATCGACTGCCACTACCATTGGAGTTAATGTTATAGCATTAGCAGTAGAAGAAGTATCTCCGCCTAACTTTTCCTCATTAGCTACTACTGTGATTTTACCATCTTCATCAGAATCGCCTGAAGCAACGAATTTAGTAGGGGTGATATCACAACTTGACGCTAAAGCATCATCCATATCGACTACTGGAGAATTTTGTACAATATCAGTGATCGTAGAGCGGCATGATGAAGCTGCCAAGATAACTTCTGAAGTTCGTGCTTTAACGGTATAATCTTGATAAGCAGGAAGAGCGACCGCCGCCAAAATACCGATAATTGCGATAACGATCATGAGTTCGATTAGGGTGAAACCTTTCTGTACAGTGTTCATAAGAACTCCTTTTGGGGTATATGAAGATAAGCGGCTATTGTGTCTACTAGCGCGTTTTATCCTCAGGGATATAACGAATTTCTTTCTTGTTATAACTAATGCAGATACTATGCCAACTTTTATAAAAGTTCTTACGATATACTATCTCAACTATTTGAAATAATGTCACCTTGCTTATAACCCACGCTAATTACACTCTATATCGCTTTACCAAGCGAAAACGCACCTCAAATTATTATATGTTTATATTTAATCCAACAATCTCACTAATATTTCCATAAACTTACTGAAAATTGTCAGTCAATATCTTTTTAAGAGCAAATAGTAAGTTTTACTGACGATTTTTGTCAGTTTTATGATGATAATTTAATAATATTATTTATTCCATTCATTGCTATTACCGCATATACTCCCTCGACACTTCACATTACGGTAATTAAGACTAAGGCTGCCGTCAGCTACCATTTGACTGCCAGTTTTAGGCATAGCAGTGATTATCCATTTTTCAGTCAGTATATTATCTGGAGGCGTTAGTGTGATTGGATTAATAGTAACATCGTATAGAGCACTGCCCTGTCTTGGATATTCAGTTGCGAATTCTGTTTTAATGCTTGAACTGATATCACTATAGCTGCCCTGTGCCAACTTTCGGCTTTCTATCGTTGAAGCAATATTTTGCATCTCACTCATCATATCGGCACGCTTGGCTTTGATGATGTATTGCTGATAGCTGGGGTAGGCAATAGCAGCCATAACACCAATGATAGCGATGACAATCATCATCTCAATCAAGGTAAATCCATACTGAGTTTTAGTGATCTTATGTCGTTTACAATACGTTGTTGTCATCACCATTCCTCCTGACCTGTACCGCAATTAGTCGCCGTAATCGTGATACTACTCTTGTTTTGACAACGTATACCTGTGCTGGTCATTAACATATTGTTCGCTTCTTTAAAGGTACCTGTACTATTAGGCGTTGCCAGCATCTTCCATGTCCTACCTGTCGCGTTATCAATAGCGGTATCAGTTGTCACCAAAGACTTCTCAGGGTCAGCAGCACCATCGACAAGGGTAATCTGGTAGCGATAGTTGGTGGCATTACTGCCTTGTGGTACATAAATAATCGTGTTACTGGCATCGTAACCATAGTTTGCCTTATTATCAGCGCTATTAATTGTCTGCGGTTCAAAACCTTTATAAGTTAATGCGGATGATCGCCATCGCTCCAGCTGCAACTCTAAATTAAGCATTTTAGCTTGCACATCACGCTCGGCATTTCTTATCACATATTGCCTATAGCTGGGAATAGCAACGGCTGCTAGTACAGCGATGATCACCACGACCACCATTAGTTCAATAAGAGTGAAGCCTCTTATATTGACATGCAATCTATTCTCACTCTTGGTATGCATTAGTTGCTCTCATACCATTGTGTTGGCTTTAATATATAACGATCTTTGAATAGTATATTTGCCATGGAGCCATCGCCATTATCTTTTGTAATACTACCGTAAGGATTGTTGCCATCATAGCCTCCAGCTGGCGGTTCTTTAGGAGCAGACCCTTTGCTAGAGTCAGCACCATAGCTCAATAGATTGCTAGCGCGGTCTGTCAGACTACGTGTGCCAAGTAATACAGTGGTGTCCAAATTATCAGAGTTCACTGCTCCTAAACTAAGCTCCTGAATGCCTTTGCCAGCAGGGATAAAGCCACCTGTACCTGTAACGGAGGTATCATCCATACATACACCATAAGGCAAGCAATACATCTGTTGTTCTGACCCGCCTAACGTTTGTGCTTCACAGACATTACTACTCCCATACGACATATTAGGGTCATATACAGACATAAACAAAAAGTTGTTTATGACGCGATAATCCCCTATTGATTTTACATGTGAGACATTCTCAAACCCTGCAAAACGTGTCAATGGGTAGTACCAACCTTTCTTATCTTTAGAACTATCTATTACCGTTAGTTTTTCAATCATTTTAGCTTTCGCTTGCTTTGTATTTTTGGATAACTGACTACCACCAAGCTCAATCAAATCATTTTTTTCGTTTAGGTCTTTAATTTGGAGTGATGATGTCGCAGTATTTTCTAATAGATCAGCACGAACAATATCAGTATCTATAATGCCGTATAAACGATTGGCTAAAGCCTTTGTATCGCGACGCTTAGCTAACGGGGAACTACGATCGCCAGAAGCAATATTGACAAGAGCAAATATCTTGCTTTGATTATCTCTATAAAAGCTCAAAACTGGACGATTGTAGAAACGGTAAGGCAATGTTTTAACACTTTCAGATGCCTCTAGCACTCGAACTACACGTACTTCGTTGAAGGCTTTCTCTTTTTCGTTAATAAAGTCGGCGCGAAAAACATTACCACCTAGATCAGCGAAGTATAAGTGATCGAATAAACCGTCGTTATTACGGTCAAGCGCTGTCACGCCAGCGACGATACTATGATTTTGAGGATTGTTCCATGACCATAGTTTTTCACCTGTTTTTGCATCTGTGACATAAATAGAGCTACCTTTAGCGGCAGTAGTCGGCACAAACTGTGGATCTTCATACTCTGTGTCATATCCACCACCAAAGATTATGACGTCTTTATACTTACTATCACTGGCGTTTTGGTTTAATCGGGCAATGGTCACTGTGTTCCAAATTTGTCCAACATTGCTATAGTCAGTATTATTGAAAGTCGCTTGAGTACCAGCATTGTTTTTGTGTAATACCGGATCGGTATGGCTAATATCCGGCGTGATACTAAATAGAATCTTGGGCGTCGTTTTGTCAGCCAAATCTAAAGCGTATAAACCTTTGCCACCCATGCGAAAGCCACCATAGGCTGCCATTGACAAGAAGTTGCTAGTATTGGTTACATCGTCTACGTTACTACTGTCAGGCTTATATAAAGAGACTTTACGGTTTTTTTGATCATTTATAGTGGTACTGCTATAACGATACTTTGCACTCACTAGCCAAGGTGCATCTACTCCGAAGCTTAATTCTCCCAAGGCATCTTTAACTAATGCTTCTGATTGTGTACGGAACATTTCTTGTAAGACAAGTGCCCATTCCTCTTCTCCCGTTTTGGCATCTACTAAGTGTAGAGCACCATCCATGGAACCAAACAGTAAATAATCTTCACGGTTATCAGCAGTAACATTGCCTGCAGCATTTACTTCAGCACTATAAGACACCAATGCAGGCTTTGAATGTACCACGCCACCTACTTGACGAATGGCTTGAGTAGGTAAATACTTTTGTTCCCTCAGATCTATGTTAGATATATCATCATTAGTCGTCGCATCGATATTGTAACCTAAGAAATTTAGCATGATACGTTTGGAACGAGGCAATGATAAACCAGCAGTCCTGTAAACATTATCATTAATTTGCGTTAGTCCTGTAGGCACACCACTGTTGCTAACGCCAACCTTTACCACACCATCAGTTATCCGCGTATCATTAGCTCCTATATAGTTTTCAAAAAATACATTTCGTGTGCTAGCAGGTGAGCTTAAATCTGGTGCTATTAATCGTGTATAAAACCCACCACTATTGATTGCTGAGTTACCTGAAGTAGCAATAGGAGACTGTTTCCATAAATCAGCGGCAGCATCATTCAGCGCGCCACCTTCATTGCTATATAGCCGCCTATTACTTTTACCATATAACGTACCATTTTTAGTTTCATACTTTTTAAGGTTACCTGGCCATACCTTAAATGTATCGCCTACTTTAGGCTCTAGCATCGGTAGATAGGCATAAGGTAGAGTAGTACTAGTTTGGTAGGGGTCATCTGGTACGCTTATCGTGCCGGCTGGCGTAGTATTAATAGTTTGATTCAAATCAGTGATAAACTGTTGAACACTATTAGCAATATCAAGTGACGTTTCAGCATAAAAAAATCCACCGTTACCATACTCGCTACTACCCCATTTACAGGCATTTTTTGCATCTAAAGTAGCAGCAGCAGCACAGTCATAGCTACCGTCTGCCTTTTTGGGAATACCAGCAAAAGATGCCCCGAAGCCTGCCACAGCCGTTCTGATTCTGGTACCAGCAGGATTTTGGGTGCTATCATTCAAGCGCTTAGCATACTCACCAATATACTCCCAACCGCCAGTTTCACCACGGAATAAATTAGACTGTAGGGTTGGAGAGGTTAAGACACCTGTGCCTGATGGCTTGTTATTGATCCTCGTACCGCCTGTTAATGACTCGTTCATGATGGCCTGTGCCATGTTCTGGTCACTAGTGGTCGGAGGCCCATAAGTAGTTGAGTTAGGTGCGCCATCGGTTAAAAAGTAGATGCCATTACTGTCGCATTGCCCAGTACTACTACCCTGAATATAGCTTTGACCATTAGATTTTTTGGTATCAGCGGCAGAGTACCTCAAACCGCCAACCATATTTTCCCTCTCATCAGCTCTTATCGTAAATGGGTTGGTTCGATAAGAGACTAGGCCAGTAATGCCACTACCATAACCCCAAACGGTTCCAACGATAGGCTCGATATCAAGTGGCTCTTGAGCAACTTTTAACCAGCCGCCATAACGCCAGCCGACAGGTAACTTGTCATAAGTGTCCCACAGGTTGTCCATGGTGACCGTTTTTCCCATTGCTGCATTGACTTTGGTTTTGAAGTCGTCTTGACTGGAGATTCGTTCCCAACTGCCATTAGCTGTCGGACGATAGATGCCTCCATTAACTGTGCCTTGGCTTACGGTTTTTCTACTGTTATCATGTCCTGGCCAGTTATTTGCGCACTGCTTGACAGTAGCACCAATGGCTACAGCATCTTGAGTAGTTCCCAATTCGACACAGACAAAATAAACCTGTTCGTCTTGGTTCCATGCTTTTTGTTTAATCATAGACCCATCGTAGATGATATTGATCGATCCAGAGTTGGTTTGGCTACTATCATAGCCTGTACCAGTGCCCATCATATAAGCGCCAGCTTCAGCGTAGGCATGGGCGGTGGGCGTGCCGCTCGATGATTTGGTCACATCAGGATAGCTATTACTTGATAGCTTAAGATTTGCGTTGGCAGTACCGTCTTCATTTGTGGTCGTGTCTAATGATTTGATATCTGCTAAGGCTCTGGCGATTTTTTGACGCTGAGCCGTGGTTAGCGGTGCAGCGGGCACCAGTATGCGCCCTGAGTGCCCATCAACCAGCTTATTACTGGCGTTACCAATATTCAGACCCGTTTTGGATGAAAAGTGTCCCAAACCCATATATACCTGATCGCTGATTTGCTCACTTGCCAGTAGCGGTAAAAGTGCGTCTTTTAATCGTGATAAACGGTCTAAAGCTTTAACATCACCTTTTTGGCACCCACGAACGTAGTATTCAATCGTTTGACCACCAATCACGACACTTTTTCGTATTGACGTTCTGCCATTGGTTGAGGCATCAGTCAAGTTATAAGCCCATTCATAAATGGGGCTGGTATTTCTTCGATTGCTTTGATACTCATCTACGCCCACGCGCTTACATAAAGGTTCATCCACATCACCCGGACTGCCGTATGGGTTATTTTTGGGCAGTACCAGTGAGCTGATACCCATCGAGCCTGAGGTATCAATCATCATCATAAGATTGGTTCTGGCCGTTTTGGCAGGCTGATAAATGCTTAGATCACCAATATCACTTACGTCTCCATTTTGATTAACGGCGGCTTGAGACATAGTAATAAACATCATACCCATCATCGCAGCACTCAGATTAGAGGCTCGCCACCAAGAATGTTTAGACTGATGAACATGAGGTTGGCGTGCCGTTACTACGGGTACATGATAACGATTGAGGGGTTTGATTTTCATACTGTTATCTCCAAGTACGGCTGTAATAGAATGATGCTATAAATATAACGGCTCTTAAATATCTCTACATAATGCATTTGTACTGGCTGTTTTTCCGCTATTACCAAAATAATCACAGAGCTCACTATTTTGGATATTGGCCAAGTCAACTTTCTCTACAAGCATTTTACTAGGGATGTTATTTTCGGTCATACATTTTGTAACCCCATCAATCTTATCTGAAGCATCTTTCTCAAAACATTCCTCTATCTTGCTATCTTTAGCATTCCCATAAGCGGGTAGAACTGACGTCGAATACACCTCAAAAGTATACATTTCCGCAGTCTTTTCATCAGAGTCTGTGCCCAAATTCATGTGCTCAAAGCTACCTCGATTTGAAGTCGCGCTAACGTTTTTTACCATGACTTGTGTCATCGTCGTGTTTCTATTACTGGTATAATCATTTGCGTTAGTAGGGTCACAGTAGCCTGTAGCATTGGTAACTAATCTACCTGCATTGCGACGTATAACAGCATCATCAATGTTGAAGAAAGAAGATCGCGGTCGATAACAAAAATCGATGATATCACTGTTATTATCCTCTAAAATATAATATCCAAATATACCGGTGATACCCATAATCTGTTTATATTGATCAGAAGCGGGAGATCCATTAACTGACATCTCGATTTTATTGTTTACGCTATCAGAGGATTGCAGCAGTAAAGTATTTATCTGATCACTGGTAGCCAACTTTAAATCTGTACTGCTATTGCGTACTGCAACTACTCCTACGATCATAATCAACATCAAAAACAGCAGTACTACAATCAATACTGCTCCATACTGGTCAGAACCTAATGAAATATGGATGCGAGAGCTATCGGTATTCATGACTGATTGCTACCTTTGTTAATATGTATAGGAGAGGTATGTTTTGTCAATTTTTTTAACTAACACCATTGATCACATTTACGACTCGGGCATTACGCAACAGCACATTGGTTTCATAAATACGTCGTAAATATTTTGGAGCATTTATTTGACTCTTTAACTGCTGCTCGGCACCAAATATAGTGAACTTACTATTACTATCGTCAGGACTATTAGAATTACTACGAGTTAAAATAGCAATTTTAATATTCGTAATGAAAGGTTTGTCAGTAACAATATCCATATATTCTTTGACACTCATATCAGTATATTCATACCTTAATATACCACTAGTACTGACTTCTTGTTTTACACCTAAACGAATATTAAATTGATCTACATTTCTAATGACAGTTTGACCAATATCACCAAAGTCTTGGTATTCGTATTCAGTATCATTTTTCTTTTCTATTCTACCTGCATCACAATTCAGATTTAAGTTCTTTCTATCTAGACCAGTTTTATTATCGTCTTCTGCTATAAAATAACGAGCAATTACGCGCTCATTCACTTCCACATTTTTACCTTCGCAATCTTGTAGCACCTGACCTGTAGTATTAGTATATTGAATAGTAAGCTGGTCACTAGCAACATCGGTGTTAGTCAGACCGTTCCATCTACGATCTTTATTTCCCGTACTGCTCATATCATGACTACGAGTCAAAAAACCATCCTTTAGCTCGTTTGTAGTTAAAACATTGACAAGATCTGTATCATCGTCGCTAGAAGTAAGTACCACACCGCCTATAGTAGTTTTGTCATTAAGAGGCACTCCATCATTGCCAAGATTTGCCAGTCTTAACTGATATTCTAAACCTTGCAAACCAAATATTGCTGAATCCTGAATTTCAGAACCTGCATTCTGTATGCGATCTACACGTTGACTAGTAATAAAAACCTGAATTACAGCAGCTGATATTAACAAGCCTAAAACTAGCGAAATCATAAGCTCAATCAGTGTAAAGCCTTGATGACATCTAATGTTTATAGGTATATCGGATTTCATCAATATGTCTCCACAATGATACAGTTACTACCACTGTTATAAATACCATTTTCATTCGCACAAGCATCATTGTCACTATCATCCATTAATGGCTTAGTATCTCTCCAGGCCGCGATCACACATTTGACCTGAGAAAAATCAGCTGTTCCTGGACAAGTAACCATTTTCACACTAATACCATAGTCGTTTAACTGCTCAAATGCTGCTTTAGACTCATTAATAGCAATCTGCTCAGCAGTACATTCAGTACAGCTTTCAACGGTCTTTGTAGCATCATTAATTGTCTGTTGATAGGTATCAATTTGTTGCGAATTAGCACGCATATTCTCCGCTAAGCCACGGATAACACTGAGTGCCTGAGTGCGTAGCAAGCTCTCATCAGTAGCACTAATTGCTCGCAATTGTAGAGCACTAAATCCAAGTACTGCAACAGATAGTAATAGAATCGCAACCATCACCTCTATCAGCCCTACGCCTGCCTCTACACTGTTACTTTTCATTCACAAACCCCTCCAAGCTTGCTACTAATAAGGCCCACGTTGCTCACAATTACCTGTCTAGGTAATGCTGATCTATTGCTATCACAAATGGTGTAAGTAACTGCTGTACTCACAGTTCTATTGGGTTTAAAAGTAATCTTTTTCGTTGAAGAGCTGATTGTACTGCTCACATTGTATGAGTGAGTTGCAATAATAACTAGATTTGGTTCAGTTTCGCCACCACCAGTTTCGCCACCACCAGTTTCGCCACCACCAGTTTCGCCACCACCAGTTTCGCCACCACCAGTTTCGCCACCACCAGTTTCGCCACCACCAGTTTCGCCACCACCAGTTTCACCACCGTTATTGCTGCCACCGTTATTGCTACCACCGTTGTTGCTACCACCGTTGTTGCTGCCACCGTTGTTGCTGCCACCGTTGTTGCTACCACCGTTGTTGCTACCACCGTTATTGCTGCCACCGTTATTGCTGCCACCGTTATTGCTGCCACCGTTATTGCTGCCACCGTTATTGCTGCCCGAGTCAGAAGGCGGCCAACCACGAGCTAACGCTGATTTCATGAAGAGGTTTGTCCAATCTTGAGGTTTTGTCCATGAGGAAAGAACATTCGGGCCTGAGTAGGGAACCTCAATATTGATAATATTGTTTGGCCGAATTCCATTAATGTAGCTGACCGTTACAGGTATGTTGTTAATATTGCTTTCAGCTTTTGCTTCCTTTAAGACATTCATTAATGTAGCAGTCGTTGATTTAATACGCTGATTAGCTAATTGCTCACTAATAATAGGTGCAGCAATGCTTACAATAATAGCTAATACAGCAATCGTTATCATCAGTTCAACTAAAGTGAATCCTAGATAATCTACAAATTTTGAGTATGAGACTTTTATCTTAGAAGCTTTCATATTGCTACCCTATTTTTTATTATTATCATAGATTATTGAACCTCTTTAATTTGAATGGTGAGGTACTCAATAGGCTTAAATAGCTAAATCTTCATTTATTATATTAATTAGATATTAGGGCGTGTTGAACATTCAAATGTGGCACTGGCGGCGGCTATTTTACAGGCAATACGCAGTGAAATTTTCGAAGCCTAGTCATTCTAGGATAGACAATTTCGCCATGTATTGGCAAAAAAGAGCCCCGCCCCAAAGGGCTGATGCTAAAATCACCCCAAACGGTGTTGTAAACCTAGCTAAGGCCTCGACATTATCGTCGGTTTACGCCTAGTTTGGTGCGATTTTATCTATCAGCAGTCCTAATATTTGAATGTTCAACACGCCCTAGTCTTGCTAAATAACATGCAATTTTCATTCCACGATATTTAGCTAGCATTATTTAAGGAGGCACTCACTATCTAGCCCTCTCAACTTATAAACTAACTCAACAAAAAATTATTTAAACACATAGCTTAAAACAACGAATTAATATATATAATAATATAGCGTTAAGGAAATATATTAGCAATAATTAGATATTGCTGACAAAAATGTACTAGGTTTAAGGTTTGCTGCCATGGGCTAATACGTAAGCAGAAATTTGATAACTATTATGGCTGCTATCCGTTGCTGATTTTATTGCTGCAGGTGGAATGAACGCTTGCGCTAATGCTTGTAAGCTTGCACCTGTGGTAGATACATCATCGAATAGTAGTAAGCGTTTTGTAGGAGGCCTTTCGATTAGAGCAAAGGCGTTGTCTAAGTTACTAAGACGTTCGGCACGAGTCAGTCCCTGCTGACTAACTGTATCGTCAATGCGCTTAACGCCTTGCCATAAAGGAATTTGCCAATGTTTAGACAATTGGGCAGATAGAATACTGACAGGATCGAACCCACGTTTAACCAATCGTTGACTTGTCGTTGGCATAGCGACAATCACGCTGTTATTACGATGACAACCGTGTGGACGCGGTAATTGACGTATGGCATGTAATAGTAACGGCAATTTCGTCATATCCTCCTGATGCTTAAATGCTCGGATAGCTTGACGTATTGGATACTCGTAGTAAGTAGAGGCTTGGATAGATAGAGATATACTAGGAGCGATATCCACTTCAAAAGGTCTTGGCAACCAAGTAATATCGTTGTGACAGTGATCACAAAGTAAACCACTGCTCAAATAGCTGTTTGCTTGATGAACGATATTAGTAAGAAAAGAGTGTTTCTTTAAGGCTGTCCGTGTAGGCGGCATATCCGTTATATTATGTAGGCTAGATTGTGTTTGATGGTGTAGTAGTTGAGATTGTGGTGTACTACGATAAATACGGCATAGTTGGCAGCGCATATCCATATACTCTGCCAACCACAGTCCAGTTTGATAAGGCGCTAAGCGGCGCATAAACTATTATTTGTCATAACTTATCATAAATTCCACCTATATTAGAGCCTTTCTCAAATTAATGTCCTTTCCGAATTAAAGCCCTTTCCAATCGTTCAGTACGATACCGAAGCCGATAGAGGTATTTTCATGATTATAATCAATGATCGACTCACCATATCCTTGGAATAGCTGAACCATACCATTAACGTTCTCTGATATAGGATAGATATAGTCGATTTGCGCAGCACCTTTATTGGTACCTGGATTGTAGCGCAAGGTACCGCTAATGCTCTGATCAGCCGGCAAATCGTACAAGAATTTGATATCACCGTAGCCCATGTAGTCTTCGATATCTGGATTATCGTCATCGCTACTACTTTCGTTATTTACTCGAGCCCATAAACGCGGTATGACTGATAGCTTGCCCCACTCTGCGCCTGCCATGAGATAAGCACGATTCCATGAACGTGATAATGGATCATCTTGTCCATTCGAGTGATGGACAGCACCTGCGCCCAACATACGCAGACGTCCACCAAAAGGCAGATCTGCTGTCACAGGTTGAGTTAAGAATATTTCAGGTTGATAATCGGTAGCACGGAATGGACGCGAGTTGTCTTCGTTATAAACTTGCCAATGTGATTCTTGGGTATAGCCAAACCATAGGTCAGCACTGGTATCAAACAAATCTTCTGCGACTTTTGTTTTTAGGGATAATTGGAATTTTAGCTCAGTCTCACGTATGTCATTAGAATCAAAAGGATCTGTTTCTTGCGATGGTGTACTTGGACTTAAATTGGGATCGAAAGTATAAAATAGTGGCAACAGATATGTCGGTCGATATGGTCTAACCGTCCAAGTGCCACGCTCACTATTTTTGTCTAGGTCATAAGATAAACTGAGTGGCGAGAATTTTTCGATGTCTGTTTGAGTAACACCGACATTTTCTAAAATCTGTGCCTCGCTATTCGTTTCAGCATCTACTTCTACGTTGCCATTTGCCTTCAATTTGCTGGCAGCTGTTTGCTGATTAGTCATTAAAATGGTATCTGCATCTTCAACTGTCGTCCCGCTCATCGCCGTTTGAGACTCAGCCAATATCACTTTTGGATTACCTGAGACCGTACTTTGAAAGGTCTTTGCCAAATCAATTGGTTGTTTGGTTGAGGTGTAGCTTGGTGTCTTACCTTGTTCAGCTACTTTATCAAAACAAGCTAGGCGAGCAGCACTAGACTGGACTTGCGTACATTCAGAAAACAGCTTGGCTTGCTGAGCAATAAATTCTTTGCTGATTATTTTGCCATTTTGTGTACTCATATCAGAAGATATCACACTGTTATCAAGACTCTGTGATAGGTCAAGATCTTCGTATTCAAACGCAGCTTCGGGTGCTGGCAGTTCGTTATAAGTCTGAGAATCATCAGCAGCTTGTACTTGTATCGCGGTACAACTCAACGCAAGCGCAACTGCAATACGAAGAGGCATATGCACATTCTGGTAAGAAGGCTGTTGGTGACGCTGAGTAATGGTATGGGCAAACATAAGTGTCCTTTATCTAACTAGCATTAGCGCTAGCAGAGTATATGAGGTAATTAATATAACCATTAGCGTTGTCGCTAAAATAGAATTGACTGAGACTATCAGCTAATCGCAGATGTTAGGAGCGGAAAAAATGACAATCAGTGCCCCTGCTGCATTGTTTCCTTATTGTAATGAAAATATAAGCACGATACTAGCTTTATCGGTAGTTAAAATAAGCACCTATCAATATAATTACTTATATAACAAATACTTAATAAATATTCTATAGTATGAATTTAATGGCATTGAAAAAGCCAGCATACTTTCTTAGTATACTGGCCTTCTTAATATTCTTAAGAGTTTTCGAAATATAACATTGGTTTCTTAAGTGTTCGTTGTTAGATATTAGTTGTTCAACGCCGATAATGTTTGCTCAAATTCTGAGCGACCAATCTCACCAACTTGCTGATTTACTAGCTGACCATCAATATAATATAGTAGCGCTGGTGGACCAAAGAGTTGGTAACGAGACAACACGGCTTTTGAGTCTGCTGTCGTCTCAGTGATATCGAGCTTTACTAATTGCCAATCTTGCATTTGTGCTGGGCGATTATGAAACAGGTTCTTGTCCATAATGCGGCACTCAATACACCACTCTGCTGTCAGATCGACAATGACATTCGGATTGGCTGCGACAATGGCATCTAGCTCTGCAAGCGTCGTGATCGTCTTATCAGTGGTGCTATCACTATTCACTGGTTGACCAGATGTTGACTGTACCATCATCGGTGCTGCACCCAATGACGCTAATGGATGTAAGCTATCATCATTACCCAATGCAGCGCCGACTATTAGGCAAGCGGCCCAAATACCAGCGATAAGGCTTAGTGCTTGGGTCAGCATACGACCTTTACCTAGCCAACTCCATGCCCATGTTGCCAAGACCATAAACCATAACGCCCACACCATCAGCATGACTGGCGATATAAACACGCGCTCAATCAATAGCAGTGCCACGGCAAACAGTAGTAAAGCAAAGCCTTGCTTTACCCAATTCATCCACTCGCCTGCCTTTGGCATAATCTTGCCTTGAGTAGCACCGATTAGGATAAGCGGCGCTGATAAACCAAAACCCAGCATGAATAAAGCGGCAAAGCCGAGCAACGGACTACCAATGGTAGAGACCGCCAATAATGCTCCAAATAATGGCGCAGAAACACAAGGTGACACGACTAACGCTGATAAAAACCCAGCGATCAAACTGCCGCCTGTACTACCAAGCTTACTGTCACCTGCTTGGCTTAAGCCTTGCATCTTTCGACTGATCGCTTGTGGTAATCGCACACTGAAAAGACCTAACATGTATAGTGCGAGAAGTATAAAAACAATAGCAAAGCTGATGATAATGATCGGGTTCTGCAGCCAACCAATAATACCTAAAGACTCACCGAATACTGCGATAACAGCGCCCAAAATACCATAAGCAGTCGCTACCCCAATCGCGTAACTGGTGGTCAAGATGACACCGCGTTTGACCGTTGGGTTTTGTTCGCGGGCTACAATATTGGCCACAATAGGCAGCATCGGTAGGACGCAAGGCGTCAAAGCTAAGCCTAAGCCTGCTAAAAATAATAGTACTAATGCCAGCCAAGGGTGAGAAGCCAAACCAAAAGGATCGCTATCAACGAAACTGTTGCTCAAGGTACTTTCGATATTGGCCGTCTCGCCTGTTACGCTGCTATTTGCTGCAGAAATCGTATTCGTCGCCGTACTACTATCTAAAGAATCATACTCTACAGCGCTGTCATCAATGAGATCATAGTCAATAGCACCATCGTCTGTCAGTGCTTGCGCCTCATCAGGCAAAGTATTATCAAGAGCTGTTGAGCTGACTTCCTCTGGTTTCGCCGTAGCACTATTCTCTGAATCGGTCGAGCTCGCACTATCTGCTGATACCTGCGTCGATGCAGCTGCAATATCGACAGGCGTATTAATCTTTTCAGGTGGATAGCACAGTCCTGCTTTTGCACAGCCCTGCCAGCCGACGACGATAGCGGCACCATCTATACTCTTGCCACTATTGTTCGTCAGTGTGGTGGTAGCGACCATATTTGCTTGGTCAAATACCAGTACTTTGCCAAAAGTCGGGTCATCTATCGAGTACGGTGTTTGGCTAAAGGTAAAAGGTGCAGCCGTCACGCCAGCGGGTAGCGTAAGCTTAATTTGCTTTTTATAGACGTAATGTTCAGGGGTGATATCGAAATTAATAGATAACCGCGTACCGGCTTTGACAGGGGTACTATCTGTACTTACCTGAAACGCTTGATCCACTGGCAAAAACTTTGACTTCGACGAGCTTTCACTACTACCGAAAAGGTCGCCTAACCCTGCCGCTTGTACCGTCGATGTCGCTGATAAACCTGTCAGCAATGAGCCACTAGCGATGGCAAGCGCTAAGATATGGGATTTTTTCGAATGGGTAGATACGCTAAATGATGAAGACTTTGGTGATGTCTTGATGGACATGAATGGCTACCTATTATTACCGATATTTTAATCAATCTGCTCGCTATTTATCTGCGTGTCGCAGCAATGTCTATCTTGGTTTTGATTTTTTCTGGTGGATAGCATAGCCCAGCCGTTGCACACCCTTGCCAACCAATAATAATAGGCGCGTTTTTGGCGCCCTTACCATTACTGGTCGTCAGTGTCGTGGTTGCAATGACGCTTCTTTGTGTAAATACAGGAACCTGACCAAAGGTCGGATCATTGATTGATACTGGTGCTTGATTAAAAGTGAACGGCGTGGCGTTTATTCCTTTAGGGAAGCTCAACGTAAGCTTATCCTTATAAACATAATGCCCTGGCGTAATTTCAAAACTGATCGACAGCCGCGTGCCTTTGGAAATCGCTTTGGTATTACTGACCACCTGAAAGGCTTCATCCACTGATAAGAACTTTGATTTTGCCGAGGAGCTATTTTTAAATAAGTCATTTAACCCTGCTGCTTGTACACTGATCGATGTCATTGACAAGACCGTTACCAATGAAGTGCTTGCAACGGTTAGAACCAATTTATAAAGGTTTTTAGAAAAATATTTATTAGACTGTTGAATCGACATAGATGATTACCTTTAATTGCAGTTTGCGATGACTGTTTTGCTGAGCGCCTAGATATATTTATAGCACTGGCTATCAAACTTGTATTGAACAGTAGGCAGTTTATCTACTGATAAAAAATATCAACCAATAAGGGAATATTGGTTGATATTTATAAATTGTTGAAAGTGCATGGATGAACGAATGTTTCATTCTACAAAGCTATATTAGTATCAGAATTTGTTCACTATACGTCTGTTATTAAGCTTTATAGCTGAGCATAAAGATCCGCATCTTGACCTTCACCACCTTGTTGACCATCAGCACCTAATGAAAATAAATCATAAGGTCGCCCTTCACTACCTGGTGCAACATACTGCATCTCATTTTCCCAGCCATCGGTCGGATAGCCACCTTTAATATACCCACCTTCAGGATAGTTTTTTGCATCAGCTGGCGGTGTCGTAAGCGCCTCTAACCCTTGAGCGGTCGTTGGATAGCGCGAGTTATCAACCTTATACATATCTAACGCATTTGAGACAGTGGCAAGCGCCGTTTCAGTTGTTTTCACACGGGCCTTATCACTTTGACCAACTACTTTTGGTACCACTAATCCAGCAAGAATGGCTAGGATCACAATAACGACCATAATCTCGATAAGAGTGAATCCTGCTTGACCAGACTTTTTTATCGCACTGCGCCGCATAGCTGAAGAAGCGGTCTTATGGTCAGTTACAATATTTGAATGGGATTGCATATTCTGAATAGCACTTTTTGGCGTCATATTTACTTGGAATTTGTCAGTCATAATCATCGCTTTGGTCATCACAGTTATGTAAATAGTAAAAGTGGCGTTCTATTGTGGCTCTCATCAATGATATATCAATGAGTTCTGAAACTATTGTCACTATAAACCATGGTTTTATTTTTATCCAGCGCTGCGCCTAGTTTGAGTTTGCTATTTCAGCCGAAGCTAAATATTGAATGGCACCAACTGTATGACTATTGATTCGTGCTTACTATAGCGCGGCGCTTATGTTTGCCATAGCAAAAATAGCGTTCGTTCAACAATATACAACAGTAAGCAAACCTTAAGAAAGCTAGTCCAAGGCTTAGCAAGCAAGTGAGGTGATATGAGTAGAGTGAAGGAGAGTTAAAATAGAAATTTTGAAATAGGAAAGCTATCTGTATATGAATAGCATAATGAATCATAGGCTAGCGACTGAACCTAGCCTGCTAAATCGTTCATATTAACGATAGGTAGCATAACCGCCATTACAATAATCATAACTACTACGCCCATCAACACCAGCATTAAAGGCTCAAGTAATGATAATAAGGTGCTGATAAAATTGGTTGCTTCTGCTTCCTGCATATTGGCGGCACGGCTCAGCATATTTTCAAGCTCGCCTGAGTTTTCTCCGCTTTTTATCATCTGTACCATCATCGGTGGAAAGTAAGTAGATTTCTCTAGCTGGCTAGACAAACTAGAGCCTTCTGTGACCCTATCAGCCGCAGTGATAATGGTTTTTTGGATATGCAAATTGGTCGTGACCGCAGCACCGATATGTAATGCCTCAATCAATGGCACCCCTGAGCGTACTAGTATCGCAAGGGTACTGGCAAACCGCGCGGCATTCAATCCTCTCGACAATCTAGCTAGTATCGGCAATCTTAGTGCCACGCTATCAATGGTTAATTTACCTGCTTGCGTTTGGGCAAAACGATAGAATAAAAATGCGGTACTTGCCAATACCAATAGTATCAACCACCACCACTGAGTAATGATATTCGATAGCGTGAGAACAATTTGAGTAATTAAAGGCAACGCTTGCTCAGACTGCTCAAAAACTTTGACAATTTTGGGCACAACGAAACTCATTAGCCCCATAATTACTGCAATTGCCATTACCATCAGGACAATTGGATAGACCATGGCCCCTTGAATTTTCTTTTGGAGCGCAAAACGGTTTTCGGTGTAGTCTGCTAGCTGATTGAGGATAAGGTCGAGGTGACCAGATTTTTCGCCTGCAGCAATCGTAGCGATATATAAAGGCGGAAAGCTAGCGGCTTGTTGCAAAGCACGTGCTAAGCTGAGCCCTTCTAAGACATGTGAGCGTACTGCAAGCATCAGGGATTTGATATGAGTCTTTGGAGATTGTTTAGCAACCGCTGCCAAGGTTTCCTCAAGTGGGATACCCGCTGCCAATAATACAGATAGCTGACGTGTCAGCAATGCCAACTCGTATGCAGACGGTTTTTTGTAGCGGTTTTTGCTCTGACTTTGTCTGTCATTGACAGGGTTGACTTCAACGGGCATCCATTGCTTATCACGCAGCTGCTGGCGAATTTGCCGCGCAGAATCCCCCTCTAGCAAGCCTTTTTGGACAACACCGTGGTCATCAAGCGCTTTGAAATGATAGGCAGGCATGGCAACAGATATCCTAAGAGGCTTACAAGTAGACAGTTATAATTTATGACTTAATAGAAATTTATTAATTTGACATGTGACGCTTAAAAAAGTGGCGTTGAGTCGTTACTATCAGGCATCAAACCTTGTAATAATAAGACATCCAGATGCTGCTGCTGTAGCTTTTTATCAAAATCATTAACCTCAGCGATTAGCATTCTTTCAATACGTTTATCACTCGCGAAAACGCTCAAGCGCGCACAAATAACGGCCAACTGATAAATACGTTTTTTGCAATAACCGTCGAGACCTTGTAATAATCTAACCATATGTGGTGTCTCAAGACTGGCGTAATCATAGTCAGCCACGACTTGCTGGCCAAGGGCTGTGACGCCATAAGTAATCGACAAGTGAGCACAATAATAACAGCTGAATAAATAACCAACCACATGACCGATATAATAGCCTCGATCGTAGGTAAAGCTACTCACGCCAAAGTGCCCAAGTACATAGCTGTTGAGGCTACCTTGGTCGCGAATTGGCTTGCCGTGCTTTAACTTACCGACTGTAGCAAAGCACAATGGGTTGCGACCATCTTGAGTCGTCAGCTGCCAACCGGCGGGCTGCTGTGCAGGCATATGACGCACGATATCTGCAATAATGTCATCGACCACATGCAGCTGCTGCCAGAGTCTTTCGAGCGTATCCGTATCCATCAACCCACGTTTATCGAGCTGCTGCGCAAGTAAATATTGCTGATATTCTGCGAATTGTGGCTTCAGGGTTTGTACTAAGTAAGTAGGACGCGTATTGGCAGATGCCATATATAACAGTCGAGTACGCTCATGCTGAACACGATAAAGCGCAACACGCTGCGTAGCGACATTGGTTTCTTGCGCCACAGGTTTTGCAGCTACTGTAAGACTATCGGATGACTCAGATATTACTGCTTCAGTTGCTACCGCCTCGATATCTGACAAGGTAAACATCGTCAATAATGCCGCCTTATCAGGTGTCTCTACCGGCTCATTTTTCGGCGCCTCTTTGCCGACATGCGGGTTCTCTACAGCATTGTTTTTATCAACATTACTTTCTGTTTTAGCAGGTGCAGCAGCCTCTTGTTGGCCATTGTTTCCTGCATTTAGCTTTGCGGTCGGTTCAGTCATAACATACCATCAGCAGCGAAAATAAACATCGTCTCGATCCTTTTATATGCTTATCGTATAAGGACATATAACGCGCTACAACATCAACGCTTTTGTCTCGACGACTCATCAACCCATAGTACCTGAACACAGACTCATTGTCAGCTGCCCTTAACTAAAATAGCCATAGCAAGTTACCAAAGATCTTATAGATATGAGTGACTCAACGTTTATAAACAATATATATTCACAAATTAAAAAAGCGCCAAGGACATATAGATGACCTTAGCGCTTATCGTCGAGATTCTACTTAAATAACTTAAATAAACAGCAACTGAAGCTATGCAAGATTGTTCTGTCGATACTGCTGACGGTATGCTTTTGGCGAAACACCATACACACGTTTAAATGCCTGACTAAAAGTCGAATCTGAGGCGTAGCCCACCATTTCACTGATACGGCTAATACTGTTTTGCTGTAAGCGTAAATAGCGAGCCGCCAATCGTAAGCGGTAATCAATCAGATAAGTCAGTGGCGGCATACCAACAGTGTCTTTGAAACGCTGTGCAAAGCTGGAACGTGACATCCCTGCTACTTCGGCAAGCTGATGAATGGTCCAGCTTTCACTCGGTGCGCCATGCATTGCAGCTAGCGCCTTGGTCAGAAATGGATCCTTCATAGCTTTGAGCCAGTTTTCTGTGGCTTCAGGCAAGCTTTCAATATAAACGCGCAAACATTCAATCATCATGATGCTTGCCCAATGATTGATCACAGCCGTTTTGCCCATACGCTCACGCTCAGCTTCTAGTGTTAGCAGCTTTATCTCTACATCAATCACTTCAAACCGACCGTCAGCGGCATCATTGAGCTCCGGTAATATCGGTGGCAGTACCGACAACAGAGGATTAATCATCTCTTTGTCGTACTTACATTCGATCAGTATCAAAGATGAATTGGGGTCTCCATCGCCATCAATATCAAGTGTACGCTCAGGGCAATTGCTCAATAGTTCATCAAGCGACTCAGCAACCTCGCCATGATGGTTGAGTGCGTAACTCACATGTTTGTGCGCATTCGGAATCATGATCATGTCGCCAGCGCGAGCTTCTCGTAGACCATTACCAACATCAATGCAAAAACCGCCAGACATTACTAAGTAAAATAAAATGGTGTCCTTTCTAGTAATAGAATAAGACCAATTGCCAGTGCCATTTAGACGATAATACTTAGTCTCAAATAAATGCACGTTTTGCAGCAATACACTCAGTGCGTCCATCAATCAATTCCTCAATAATGCAGATTAATAACGATTCATCTTAAAAAATAATAATATTCTTAATAACAAGTTCTTTCGATTTGCTCTATGCCAATGCGTGCTCCAATAAATAATTCTTATTAAATAATATGGATTTGATAACACTTAAGCATAATGCATCATTTAAAACGTCATGTCTATTTACTGATTAGATTTACTAAACAGTAATAGAGTAGGTATGGTCATACTAGACCTTAAGGAAAACCTATAGGAAGTGTTGATAAAAATTTGGGGAATTATCTAGTATTGAAGGTGCTATCAATTTTGACCTGTTTAATCTTATAAATACAATGCAAAAATAAAATTAAATAGGCACAAAAAAATCGCCATCAAGGGCGAGTGGTATTACTTATATATCTTTATATGAAGGTAATGCAGAATAAAATATGGGGCGACTGATGGGACTCGAACCCACGACAACCGAGATCACAACCCGGGGCTCTACCAACTGAGCTACAACCGCCATAACTATTGCCAAAGAATAGGCAAGATTTGCAGGCTAAATGGTGCGCCTGGCAGGATTCGAACCTGCGGCCACCTCCTTAGAAGGGAGATGCTCTATCCAGCTGAGCTACAGGCGCTCTTAGAGGACTTTTATATACTAAGTTTACTTTACGATATATTTTACTATATCAGAAACTAAACCGTTATACATAAAAAAAAGCCTGTAAGGCTCTTAAAATAGATGGTCGGAGTGATAGGATTCGAACCTACGACCCTCTGGTCCCAAACCAGATGCGCTACCAAACTGCGCCACACTCCGAAATTTTCTATTATCACGATAGTTTGTTAATCAACTCGTTGTTGGCAATGCCGCTAACTTGTTAATGTTCCTCGCTATCGAGGTGCACATATTAAGGGGTAAAGGCGATTGTGTCAACACCTATTTTCGATTAATTTCAAATAATCGCTAATTTTTTTAAAATTACGTCAATTTCGCCAAAATAGTGACAGCCAGACCCTTTATCCATTAGTCATTCACGCTGTCATTGATAATGATATTAAGCTTTGTCCAAATGTGGCAGTACTTCACCGTTGAGTGTGCCTGTCAAAACATCAAATGGCATTAACCATAAATGGGCATTAATTGATTTATTGCTTTTAACATCATCGCTACTGCTATCATTACTACCATAATGAGTTTGCTGCTTGAGCGCTACTGGCTGCCTATCACTACCTAGCACCGGATAAACCAACCAGACCTGCCCCGCCAAGTAAGCTTGTGCATAGCTGGTCAATTGATAAGCGTCGCTCGCACTAACTGCAGCGGCATGCGGTAAGTATTTCCACTTAATATCGATGACATGACTGTAGCGACCTTTGTTCTTTTCTGTGGCTGTAGTTTGACTAGCTGCTATATCGTTTTGGTTTTGGCAATCATCAGAGACGGTTTCAAATATCAGCAAATCAGGCCGTATAGATAAGCATGCTAGTCCTTCAGCATCGTTAAGCCAGACACTTTGGGTCTGATAAAAAGGACGGTAACTACTACTAATCTGTTGAAACATCGATGCAATACGCTGACTTGCCCATTGCTCAAAAGCTTGATTCATATCAATCAATAAACATAATCTTAGCTGAGAGCTATTTTGTCTGCTTGGATCAATACCGTTACCTGTCGCAGCTGTCGTCTGTTTTAGTAACCAGTATGCCAAGTCTACTAACTGCTGCGCGGCGTGCAGTTTTTGCTTTTGGAGTGGTTGAACGTCTAGCTGACGCTTTGCTTGAGCATATATTACCGCTATCTGCTGCATTTCGCAGTTGTTTAGCGTAGACACTTGCTGCCATGGCTGCAACAATTTTGAAGAAATAAACTGGGGTAATAAAGGCATCAAGTAAACCAAGGCACTCCTAATCAACCGATTGGCCAACATGTCGTGACTTAATACGCTACTTTTACAGATGAACTTATGCGGTTGCATACTATTGTGACGCAGTTGCTCTTTGATGAGCAGTCGACCTTGCAAGGATGCCTGATTTTCAATCTGAGCCTGATAATGCTTGGTTGGTTGATAATCCATTAAACGCTGCAAAAACTGCTCAATCAGCCAATCTGATATAGGCAATACTTTCAACGGTAAAGGAGTGGACTGGGAACTAAACTGACCGAAATTTTTCGTATTGGGTAGCTTACGATTGTTATGCGCATCAAGATGAATTAAATCCGATAGCATACCCTGTACCCAATGACGGGTCTGGACGATATCATTGCTCTGAGTAGACTGATTTAGCTTTGGCAATATCTCAAGCGTTATGCCACTAGGTAGGAGAATAATCCCAATATAGTGCCCAACCTTAAGCTGCCATTGCCCTTGCTTACGCTTGATAGTAAATACTGCAAACTCTTGTACCATTAGCCAATCGAAGTCAGATGCTTGCAAAAAATCATACACGGTCAAACGTTGATGCTCAAACACGGTGATAACATTCATGGTGGCAATACTGTTAGGGATACGAGTCTGGCGACTGTTTGCCCTAATAGCGTGCTCTTTGGCGTAATATGGATTATTCGTTATCACTGAACAGTCATCCTGCTAGTACAAACGCTGATAGATAGCAGCATTATTAAACTCACCATCCCTAGCAATCAAATCGGCATTGATAGTATAACTATTCACATTCATAGACTGACCAAGAAAAGAACCCTGCCCTGCAAACATTTGGTGTTCAGCGGAAGCATTGTTTTGGTTGCCCATCGGATTATACAAGTCGTCATTCATCAATGCTTGACTGTCCTGTACGAACTGCTTGCTCGTCGGTTGCTGCTCATCTCTAAAGATATACTGCAGCACCGTAATTTGGCCACCAGCTGCTTGAGCCAATTGAGGAATAATTTGTTCAACGAGAGCCGTTTGTAATTGCTCTAATTGAGTGACGGTAAATAAAAACGCATGACCTAACTGTGCTTCTATTCCCAGTGTTTGCACGATACGTCTATTCAAACCTGTTAGTAATTTACTCAAATCTATCATAGCTGCTTCTGAACCGTCAGATAGGCCAGTATCAATGTCATTGCTGTCATAAATTATCGATAGTAAATTAGGCTGCGGTGGACAGTCAATAAAACGAAAACGTCGACGTAACGCCATATCAAGTGGCGCTAAAGAATGATCTTGGGTATTCATAGTGGCATAAATATCGACATTGGCAGGCACACTAAAGGCACGTCCAGAATACGCCAAACTTACTGTCATCGCATTTGGCTTGCCCGCTCGTTTATCAGGCTCTATCAAACTGAGAAGCTCACCAAACACTCGTGACACGTTAGCACGGTTAATCTCATCAATCAGCATGGCGTAACGCTGCTGAGGGTTACGGGCTGCGCGTTGACATAGCTTCAGGAATGCTCCATCTTGCACCGCGTAACTCATTTGAGTTTGATTAGAGTGGCTGTTATTTGCTTGAGCGGTGCCACTCATGACAGGCCGTATACCTTCTACAAACTCTTCATAACCGTAGGCTTGATGGAAGCTCACCATACTAAAGCGTTGCTGAGCAATGTTTTGATTTTGATGGGCTTGGTTGTCACGCTGTGCCTGCTGAAACTCTGCTAATCGCTGCGATAAATCTTCTAGTAGCACTATACACTCAGGTAATAAATACCATGATCCACTATTGTCTTTATCAAAATAAGCTTGGCTAGCACGGTTATCAAAACTGACTGTTTGAGAGTTCGTAGGGCTATGTCTGCGTAACTCTAACCAAGCTGTACTATCCAGATTTTTCTCACGTGAGTTCTGAGCAGCTTTGGTCATAAAAAAAGGATGATCAATAATTTCTCGTACCTTTAACAAATCCTGTTGTTCAGCACGTAAATCTAAAAACACCAGACACAAGACTTCGCGCCAGCTTAGACCTTGCAGCAGCTGTGCTAATAAGTCTTCATTTTCAGCCTTGGGTAGATAGTCGGTATATTGCTTCGCGATTTGCAGTAATCTATAGGTTTTACCTGTACCAGCAACGCCCGTATAAATAATATTGGTCGGTTCATGAGTAGACATATCAGGCATAACATTATCCAGCGGCATTGAAAACAGGTTTGAAATAGACATGCTAACATTTTGTCATTATAACGTGGCTGTCTATTGGCATGGTAACTATAGTCAACCCTCTATATATTAGATACGGTGTCAGTCTCGCTTAGTCTACTATTTGTAGTACTTTCACTCGGCTTCCTTGTATCCAAATTATATTGAACTGACTATACCAATCACTTAATAATACCAATGTCCAAATGTTGCTGACATATAAGATGACTAGGCTGCTTTAAGTGGCGATCTAAACTAATGACATAACCTAGCAACATAGCCACGCTACTATAGTTTTGTAAGCGCAGCAGTTCATGCTAATAATAGTAGGAAGGCAATGGTTGATGTACCATAGTATTTGTAGCGACTTTCATTATCTATATTTGTGTCGCTATCATAAAAAGCCATGCTAAGAATGTCATTCAACTCATTTACGTTAAGGAATTTTGTATGTCAGGATTATTAAAAAAACTACCCGCCAAGTTGACCAATAAACTGCCAGCCAAAGTATCTGACAGCACAAAACCTTCAGTTGAGAAACCCAGTAGCACGCTAAAACCAATTAGCAATCAATTTACCAAACTGTTATCCGTCACCAAATATCTGCCTGCTGGAGCACGCTCAAGTATTTTATCCAAAGCTTTTGGCAAGGTCGTTCCGTATGTCGGCACAACTGGCATTTATTATGAGACGGTAGAACCAAACCAAGTCGTCGTTAGTCTCAATAACAATAAAGCCGTCCAAAACCATATCGGCTCTATTCATGCAGTCGCCATCACATTACTGGCTGAGACGGCTACGGGGTTTATTTTGGGTTTAAACTTGCCCTCTGATCGCATTCTGCTGATTAAATCTTACTCGGTAAATTTCCATCGTCCAATCAAAAAAGGTCAAATTGCTGCTATTGCAAGCTTGTCTGATGAACAGCGTTTGGATATCCTAAACACGCCAAAAGGTGAGATGATTATTCCCTGTGTCATCAAAGATCGTGAATCTGACAGTGACCGCGATCCAATTGTGGTTGAGATGACTTGGGCGTGGATACCAAAAGCGGAGCTAGAGGCACGCCGCCAAGGTAAAGCGTCTGAAAAAGTCGCAGAAAATGATAATGGAACCGAGACACCAATCGAAGAAAGCGATGCTTCATCTACTCAAAATAGTAGTGACGACAAGTAGTTAATAAAAATTGATAACAAACCCAATGAGGAAACAGTATGTCCAAACTTAGTACTTGCCTATCTACGCTAGCGCTAGCCACTATGTGCTCATTGGGTTTTGTTCATAGCGCTAATGCTAATACAACGACGGCTGTCAGCATTGCTAAATCTAGCCCTACTTTCTTGGGCGATGGCGGTACTTATCCTTTTTCAGAAGCTGTACGCGTGGGCAATACATTGTATATGTCGGGGCAAATTGGCTTTAAAGAGGGCAAACTGGTCAAAGGCGGTATCAAAGCTGAAACCAAGCAAGTGCTAGATAATATCCATAGCACGCTATTAAAGTATGGCTACCGAAAGTCTGATATTGTTAAATGTATGGTCATGCTGACTGATATGGATGACTTTGATGACTTTAATAAGGTCTACAAGGCTGAGATGATAAAGCCTTATCCTGTACGCTCAGCTTTTGGCGTATCAGAACTGGCTGCTGGAGCAAGCGTTGAGATTGAATGTATGGCTGCAAAATAATAGCGACTAAAAACTCTAAAGCTCCAAAACTAGAAAAATCTTAAAACAACTGGCTATTCACGCCAGTTATTTTTTTATCTGCTAGGCCAATATCCAGTCTGCAAGATCCAGTTCGCAAATTTATACCAGTATCGTGTCATCCGTTAACGCACTCTCCTTCGTCACTCGCAGCACTTCTTCCAATGTTGTGCGCCCTTCTATGACCTTACGCAAACCATCTGCACGTATCGACGGTGTTTGCTGGCGCGCATACTCTTCCAGCTCATACTCAGCCGTATTGCTATGAATCATACGGCGCAATGTATCGTCGATTGGCACGACTTCATAGATGGCGGTACGGCCTTTAAACCCTGACTGATTACATTTATCGCAGCCAACTGGCTTGGGCAGGCGAATCGACTCACTTGCTATATCTTTAGCATCACTTTTCAGTGTTGAGCCAATACCAATTTCGGTAAACAGCTTGGCTTGCTCGGTATCGGCAGCCTGCCAGCTTTGACAATGTGAACATAAAGTGCGTACCAAACGTTGTGCTACTACGCCAATAAGCGACGACGACAACAGAAACGGCTCAACACCCATGTCCTGTAAGCGAGTAACCGCGCCGATAGCAGTGTTGGTATGCAGCGTTGATAGTACCAAATGCCCTGTCAAAGAAGCCTGTACGGCAATCTCAGCTGTCTCTAAATCACGAATTTCACCAACCATCACCACATCGGGATCTTGACGGAGCATTGCACGCAAACTTTTAGCAAATGTCATATCTACTTTATTGTTGACCTGCGTCTGCCCAATACCATCGAGCTGAAACTCAATGGGATCTTCGGCGGTTAAGATATTGCGCGTTTGGTCATTGAGATCTGTCAGTGCCGAATATAGCGTGGTGGTCTTACCCGAACCCGTCGGCCCTGTGACCAAAATAATCCCATGCGGACGATGAATCAAGCGCTTCAGCTCGGTATAGTCATTATCAGATAGCCCCAAATACGTCATGTTAAGACGTCCCGCTTGCTTGTCTAGTAGACGCATCACCACGCGCTCGCCAAAGCTCGACGGCAGTGTCGATACACGCACATCAACTTCTCGCCCTGCCAGTCGTAAGCTAATACGCCCATCTTGCGGTACACGCTTTTCAGCGATATCCAGCTTGGCCATGACTTTGATACGCGAGACTAATAATGGCGCGAGCTGGCGTTTTGGTGTGATGATTTCTTTAAGCTCACCATCAACTCGGAAACGGACGACCAAGCGCTTTTCAAAGGTCTCAATATGAATGTCTGAAGCGCTTAAACGGATGGCTTCGGACAACAAGGCGTTGATCAGACGAATGATAGGCGCGTCGTCTTGTTGATCCATCAAGTCTTCAGTTTCAGGGACGCTATCTGCCAAGCTATCGAGATCAGGATGGTCTTCAAGTCCAGCAGCAATATGCTGCGACTCTCCTGTATTGCCAGCATAAGCTGCGTTCATACGTTTTTCAAAATCATCCGCGCTAACACTTTCGTAAGTGGGTACACCGCGAACGCCTTGCTGCTGTAAAAACCGTACCGCTTCGTTGATCGCTGACAACGGAGTCGCTTTGGTGAGTACCAATGTTGGCGGCAATTCCGGATCTATCGCAAGTATGGCCAAAATCTGATGGCGTTTCGCAAAGCTGTATGGCAACTGCATCATAAAGACGGCCCAATAAGTGAGGAGAGGATAAGAAGAACGCACGCCAAGACAGGATGGATGCCTTGTCCTTAACAGTTCGAATCAAAAAAGACTGCCAGTAAGGTTGCATGAGTTTGTTATAATAGCATTTTGTTTTAGACGGGTATTATTTTATGTGACTGGCGCTTTATACCTATCGCCTAGCACATATGATTGCTATCAAATTTAGCATATCATGCCTTTTTTTGCTGATAGCTTGCCATTGTCTATTACACCTTTTAGATTGCTTAGATTACCCATCATATTTTGTCTGTCCCTTCTCCCGCTCGATATTAGGATTTTCCGTTATGTCAGAGAACGTTAGCACTACTCATCCAACACCACTTTTACAAGATACCTTTACTGTCGGTAGTCGTACCTTTTCTTCGCGTCTGTTAGTCGGTACCGGTAAATATAAAGACATGACAGAGACTGGAGAAGCCATTGCCGCTTCAGCAGCCGAAATCGTGACCGTTGCTATTCGCCGTGTCAATATTGGGCAAAATAGTGATGAGCCTAACTTATTAGATGTGATTTCACCTGATAAATATACGATATTACCGAATACTGCTGGCTGCTTTGACGCCGAAACAGCCATTCGCACTTGTAAGCTTGCTCGCGAGTTATTGGGTGGGCATAATTTGGTTAAGCTTGAGGTATTGGGTGATGAAAAAACCTTATATCCAAACGTTATGGAAACTTTAAAAGCCGCCAAAGTATTGATCGATGATGGTTTTGAAGTAATGGTTTATACGTCAGATGACCCTATCGTCGCACAAGAATTAGAAAGTATGGGCTGTGTCGCTATTATGCCGCTTGGCAGCTTGATTGGTTCAGGACTTGGTCTACTCAATCGTCATACGCTTAGCTTAATAATCGAAAACGCCAAAGTACCCGTATTGGTTGATGCTGGTGTCGGTACTGCGTCTGATGCTGCACTTGCAATGGAGCTTGGCTGTGATGGCGTACTGATGAACTCAGCCATTGCCAATGCACAAAACCCGGTAATGATGGCACACGCAATGAAACATGCTATGTGGGCAGGCCGCGCTGCGTTTTTGGCAGGTCGTATGCCTATGCGTAAGATGGCTACTGCCAGCTCACCACAGACTGGGTATTTCTTTCAATAAATTGAAGTATAGATGACATGTCATAATAGAGCGTGTTGAGTATTTACGTATAGTGCTGTCAGTGCTATGGTTGATTGCTTAACACGCTCTATAAAATAATAAAAAATGTTATTTGATTGAATATCTACTTATTATAATTTTCACATAACACTTATCGTCATAAAAGGATTTATTATGCGACTTCTCACAGCAGTCGACCAGTTGTTTCTACTTCTTGAGTCGCGTAAACAGCCCATGCACGTTGGTGGACTGTTTGTATTTGAATTACCAGACAATGCGGATAGCGATTTTGTCTATCAATTGGTAAAACAAATGCAAGAGTCTGATGTGCCGCCCAGCTTTCCTTTTAATCAGGTACTTGAACATTTAGCCTTTTGGAAAAAAGACAAAGATTTTGATGTTGAGCATCATTTGCATCATGTCGCGCTACCAAGTCCTGGACGCGTACGTGAACTATTGATGTACGTCTCAAGAGAACATGGACGTTTATTAGATCGTGCCATGCCTTTGTGGGAATGTCATGTCATCGAAGGTATACAGCCAGAAGTCGAAGGTGGACCTGAACGTTTTGCATGGTATTTTAAGATTCATCACTCTTTGGTTGATGGCATCGCAGCGATGCGTTTGGTTCAAAAATCCTTATCACAATCGCCAACCGAACCAGTGACCCTCCCTGTCTGGTCGTTGATGGCGCGCCATCGCAACCAAGTAAACGCTATCTTACCTGCCGAACGATCTATTAGGGGCATCATAAAAGAGCAGATATCTACCATCAAACCTGTATTTACAGAATTGCTAGATAATGTGAAAAACTACGGTGATGAAGGGTACGTCGGTACTTTTGACGCCCCAATGAGTATCTTGAATAAACGTATATCAGCTTCACGACGTATAGCTGCACAGTCTTATGATATAAAGCGGTTTAACGATGTCGCTGAAAGGCTCAAAATTAGTAGGAACGATGTGGTACTGGCGGTCTGTGCAGGTGCTATTCGCCGTTATCTAATCTCAATGGATGCGCTACCGAGCAAACCATTGATTGCTTTTGTACCGATGTCACTGCGTACAGATAATAGTATCTCGGGCAACCAGCTGTCATTTGTATTGGCAAACTTGGGTACGCATTTGGACAATCCACTGCGCAGGATAGAGCTTATCCATCGTAGTATGAATAACGGCAAACGTCGCTTTCGCCGCATGAACCAAGCGCAGGTCATTAACTACAGTATCGTCTCATACGCGTGGCAAGGCATTAATTTGGCGACAGGACTGTTTCCTAGAAAGCAGGCATTTAACCTGATTATTTCTAACGTACCTGGCTCTGAAAAACCACTGTACTGGAATGGCGCACGTCTGCAATCGTTGTACCCCGCTTCTATTGTCTTTAATGGTCAAGCGATGAATATCACTTTAGCCAGTTATCTAGATAAGATTGAGTTTGGCATTACCGCTTGTAGCAAGGCATTACCTCGCGTACAAGATATGCTGATGCTCATAGAAGAAGAGTTGCAGTTGCTAGAAACTACCAGTAAGGAATTAGCATTCAAAGGCATTACTGTCGAAGATAAAAATGGCAATAAGGGTAATGATAAAACAAAAAAGCTGGCTCCATAATGGAACCAGCTTTTTTCATTCATACTCAATCTAGATATTACTTGAATTTAAATCTTGCAAGCGCTAAACGTTAATACCATTAAGGTTAACGTTTAGATTGCGTCACCCCAGATTGGTACAACTGTTTGCATCAATGGCTTCAGCAATTTCACATTACAAGCGAAGATAGAGCCTGATGTCATAGAGTTGTGCGCGCCAGTATGATCAACCACCACACCGCGTGCTTCAGTCACGATAAGCTCGCCCGCAGCGATGTCCCAAGGCTTGATAGACATCTCAAAATAACCGTCAAAACGACCAGCGGCAACATAGCACAAGTCAAGCGCAGCTGAACCCATACGACGTACCTGACCACCTGCCTCAGATATCTTCTGTAAGCTCTCAAAGTGCTGTTTGGCATAAGAGATAACTTCGCCGTTACGCTTACGCTCAAGCGGATGACCAGTCGTAAAGAAACCACCATCAATGGTTTTGCGCTCGCTCACTTGCATGCGGCGATTGTTCAAGCGCGCGCCTTTACCGCGGCTCGCTGAGAACATCTCATCACGTACTGGATCATAGACCACACCGTGTTGGGTAACGCCTTTATGCTGGACTGCGATAGATACGCAGAACTGCGGTACACCGTGGACAAAGTTCTTAGTACCGTCTAGTGGATCGATAATCCAGCACCAGTCAGCATCTTCGCCGCGACCTTCTTGCATACCAAACTCTTCACCCAAAAATGAATGATTAGGATAGCTGGCTTTTAGCGTCTCGATAGTGAGCTCTTCGCTAAAGCGATCAATGCGGGTAACCAAACCATCAAGTCCTTTAGACTCGATATCTAACTCGATTTTGTGGCGGTTTTGATGCGCATATAAAATCTCTTTACCAACTTTTTCAGCAGTACGCGCTGCGATGACGACCATGGGTTCCATAAATAACCTATTTGCTTGATGAATGAATATAAAAAATAAGACTAACTTTGTGCTCACAACATGCCAAACAGCCGCCGCATCACACCACATCTATGCGATTAAAAACGTGTCTCTTATAAACGAAAACTTATAAAAGACACTCGCATTATACTAAAATTGTTCGATAAAAATGAAAAAACCGTTACGCTGACCAAGCCAGTACTTTGGCGATCATCTAAACTGCGCAAGTTGTAAAAAAGTTAGCACCTACGGCTAGCAGGCGTTTGCTCTGTTTAAGGAGCTTATATCAACTTTAATTAACACATTTTTAGTGCATTAATTTTTTAAAATAATATTGTAACGCTTACGATAAAAGCATTTTAAGCTGTTTAATTACGCCTTCGACATCTAAACCACAGTCAGCCAATTGTTCTGCTTGGGAGCCATGAGCGATAAAACGATCAGGAATACCGATATTAGCAATAGCTGGACGACTTTGCTTAAAGGCTGCCGACTCATTGAGTAAATATTCATTCACTGCACTACCTGCACCGCCCATAATCATGTGCTCTTCTAGGGTTGCTATATGAGTGACCCCTTGTGCTAATAACGTCTCAAGCATTGCTGTATCTAGCGGTTTTACCCAGCGCATATTGACCACCTGTATCCGGCAATCTAACGCTGCATCGTTATTTGTTAAGCTTTCTGCTGCTTGCTGTGCAGTGGCCACCATCGTACCAAAGGCCAAAAGTGCCAATTTGTAAGGTGCATTGTCTTTGCCTAATACTGACTCGACAACCGCTTCACCAACTTTATAAGTTTGAGCTAGCTGCTCAATATCAGCACCTGTGCCTGTACCACGCGGATAACGTACCGCCGTACAGCCTGGATACTCATAGCAAGTATTGAGCAAATGGTAGCATTCGTTCTCATCTTTTGGCGCTGCAATCACCATATTAGGTACACAACGCAAGAATCCGAAATCAAACACGCCAGCATGCGTGGCACCGTCTTCACCAACTAGGCCCGCTCGATCGATGGCAAACATAACGTCGAGATTCTGTAAAGCCACGTCATGAATCAGCTGATCATATCCACGCTGCAAGAACGTTGAGTAAATCGCGACAATAGGTTTGACGCCTTGAGTTGCCATTCCAGCCGCTAGCGTGACAGCATGTTGCTCAGCGATGGCCACATCAAAGAAACGCTGTGGAAAATGACGAGCAAAGTCCGTCATCCCTGAGCCTTCTTCCATAGCAGGGGTGACAGCTAGTAGCTTATCGTCTTCAGCCGCTTTATCACATAAGAACTGGCCAAACACTTGCGAATATTTTAACGCTTGCTTTGTACTTGGTTGTTTTTTTAGCTGCTCTACAGAGTCAGCTTTAGACTTTTCATGTTCTTTATGATTTTCGACTGGCAATTTACTGATTGCGTGATAGCCCACTGGGTCTAATTCTGCTGGTGCAAAGCCTTTACCCTTAGTGGTATAGATATGTACCACTACTGGACCTTTTACTTGCTTCGCCAGTGACAATACGCGCAGTAGCTCAGGAATATTATGCCCATCAAACGGACCAAAATAGGTAAAACCAATCGCTTTGAATAAGTTGTCTTCTAACTGAGGAACATCGCGCATCTCTTTATGACGTTTGCGGCGATCGAACGCCTGCATATCAGGACGGTGGCAAAGTACCGGCTCACCTAACTCAGAGATATCCACTTGATAACCTGACTCCCAAAGCATCGCTAGATGTCGTGAAAATCCACCAATAGAACAAGATATCGACATATCATTGTCGTTTAGGATGACTAGTAAATCAGCATCTTGCTGTACTGCGTCATTCATGGCCTCAAATGCCATACCGCCTGTCATTGCACCATCGCCGATGATGCAAGTAACCGTTTGCTCGCGGCCTTGATAGCGCAGTGCGAGGCTCATGCCCAGACCAGCTGAAATAGAAGTCGATGAATGCCCTACGCCAAATGTATCGTAGACAGACTCTGCGCGCTCTGGGAATGCCGTCAGCCCATCTTTAGACCGGATAGTGCTCAACTGATCACGGCGTCCTGTCAATACTTTATGGGCATAGGCTTGATGACCCACGTCCCATACGATCTGATCGTTTGGTGTGTCTAATAGATAATGCAGTACTATGGTTAGTTCAACCACACCCAAGTTGGCACCGAAATGCCCACCGCTCTGACCAGCTGAATACAACAAAAAAAGACGCAACTCATCAGCCAGCGTAATAAGCTTGGCAGCCGAAAGCCTGCTGAGGTCAGCGGGTGTATCGATTGCATCAAGCAATGGCGTATCAGGACGCACACGTGGAATCTCAGTATAGGTCTGCTGTAAGCTCGATAGCTGGGCAGCAGAATCCAGCGCTGATGTAGATAGGAACTGAGACTTTGGAGAATGAGGTGACTGCTGCATAAACTGTACGATACCTACCAATCTGCTGACAAGACGTGTCTTTAAAATATAGCGGTGACTATAATCAAAAGACGTCAATAATACCTACATCATTATTGATGTAATCGACCATATAATTATTCATGCAACTTTCGTATTTGTATAGCTGCGCTACTTACGACAGTACACACGCTAGCACAATAGACTGCGCGTCAATACCAACGTTTTGATATCAAACTATTGATGCTTTCATACTATTGACAACTGAGGGGTGACATTATGGCCTATTATTTTGCATCAATATCAGATGTTAATGACGACATAGTAGTGCAAGGATAAAGACTTGTCACTGTATCCATCAAAATAGTATGGCATAATAGCATCTTTTTTTAATTGTCGCTTTAATCATCGTGCATCGTCTGTGAATTTTGTGTGTTTTTATAATAAATACAATGAGTACGCTGTCTTTATGAACAGGTTATACTGGTATCATCTTAATCTTAGCAGTAAAGTTTAGATGATATGCTCATCTCAACTAATAGTTATTTCGAAAACAGTAGTTATCTCGAACAGTAACCGGCTCTAACAGCGCTCATCTCGAACAGCAGTAACATACTTTTCACCGCCACGACTTTAGGCTTATGTAGGACAGCAATGTCATATCAATTTATCACTAGTGCCAAATTACCTACTCGTCACGGCGAGTTTGATATTCATATCTTTGAAAATAGCGAAGGTCAAGAGCATGTCATGCTGACCGTTGGTCTAACTGTGGTCGAACAACAGACAGATGTTATAGCTAACCAACCTTTAGACAACATGATACTGAACCAAAAGAACGAATCGATAGCGAAGCAAGTGCCGCTCATTCGCATTCATTCTGAATGTCTGACAGGCGACGCGTTTAGCTCACTGAAATGTGACTGCGGTCCGCAGCTCAATACTGCTATGCAAGCCATCCAAGAGTCAGGTTGCGGTGCGATTTTGTATTTGCGTCAAGAGGGCCGCGGTATTGGTTTGACCAATAAGATTCGTGCGTACGCCCTTCAAGATCAAGGGCATGATACGTTGGATGCCAATCTCATGTTAGGCTTGCCTGCTGATGCGCGTATCTATGATATGTGTGGTCCGATGCTGGCCCATGTCGGTGTCGACGCTGTAAGGCTTATCACCAACAATCCAAACAAAGTCGCTTATCTGACTGAGCATGGTATTGATGTTGTCGAACGGGTGCCATTGTTGGTCGGTGTCAATGATATGAACGCGGAATATCTAGCAACCAAACGTGATCGCATGGGCCACTTGTTTGATAAAAATATCAATCTTGATATAGACGCTTCTCTCGATACAGACCTTAATACCGCCATACACCTGAATAAATAGATATCTTATGAGTATTACAAATACAAATAACGAAACAGACTTATCAACGGTAGCGTCCGTTACGACGCCAACCAATAACGACATCATGCGAGTGCGTGAATTTTTGGTTGATTTACAGGCACGTATCTGTGAATCGCTAGAAGCACAAGAGCGTGATGGCAGCACTAACGACAACGAGTATGCAACCTTTGTACCTGATGACTGGGAACGTCCTGAAGGTGGCGGCGGGCGGTCATGCGTATTGGCAGATGGCGAGGTCATCGAAAAAGCGGGCGTCATGTTTAGCCATATTCATGTACATAACCTCCCCGCCTCGGCGACCGCGCGTCACCCCAATATCGCTGGACGTAAAGCTCAAGCAATGGGCGTGTCACTGGTTGTCCATCCCAGAAATCCAAACGTGCCTACGAGCCATGCCAATGTGCGTTTATTCGTAGCAGAAGCGGAAGGCGAAGCTCCTATCTGGTGGTTTGGCGGTGGTTTTGACTTAACGCCATTCTATCCAGTACTCGCTGATTGTGTACACTGGCATCAAGTTTGTCATGACTTGTGTGCGCCTTTTGGGGACAATATTTACGCTGATTTTAAACAGTGGTGTGATGAGTATTTTCATCTGCGCCATCGTGATGAGCAGCGCGGTATTGGTGGTCTGTTTTATGATGACGTCAGTACCGAGAGTCGTGGCTGGGACTTTGAGACTTGCTTTAACTTTATGAAAGCCGTGGGCAACGGTTATCTTGACGGTATCATGCCGATTTTTGAACAACGTAAAAATACGCCTTATACTGAAGCGCAGCGCGAGTTTCAGCTCTATCGCCGTGGTCGCTACGTCGAATACAACCTGGTCTACGATCGTGGCACGCTATTTGGACTACAGAGTAACGGACGTATCGAGTCAATTCTAGTCAGTATGCCGCCGCTTGCCAGCTGGCACTATCGCTTTGAGCCTGCTGAAGGAACACCTGAGTTTGAGTTGACCGATTATTATCTAAAGCCACGTGATTGGTTAGCACTGTAGTTTTCGTAAATATTGCAATACTCATATTTTTGGAAAATATTAAAAAGGTCAGCTACTATCGCTGGCCTTTTTTATTGTCAGTACTATCCAAACGAGCTACTCTCACGTTATTATTGTAAAAAATATGTCGTGTATTTACCAATACAATCATCGTAACCAACTATAAGCAGTAACAACCAAGTTAAGTTATGCTTATCTAAAATATTACGAGGATATAACAACTATATAATTCCCATCGCCCAGATAACCGTTACAATAGAAGACGTTCTTTATTAGCAACTGTGCTCAGAAGAATTTTAGGCAGTATTTTGTATAACTATATTTTAAGTCAAAGCGAGCGTTTTTAATCGCGCTTACTATTAGCCAAGTTTAAAGGAGTAAGTCATATGGCACAGGTTCATACCAACAAATCTTTCAAATCTCTGTTTAGCGTTACTTTGATGGCGGCTGCACTGGGTCTAACGGCCTGTAGCACTTCAACAGGATCTAACCCTGACGTGCAAGCGCGTCAAGACACCATGAAAAACTGGGGCGACGCAATGGGCGTCATGGGTGATATGGCAAAAGCACCTGATACATTTGATGCCGATGTATTTAAAGAGCAAGCGGCATTCCTAGCAGAAGATGCCGCCAAGCCTTGGGGTCATTTTGAAGACCCAGAAGCGGTAGGTAATGCTACTGAAGCGGTTTGGTCTAATGCTGATGGTTTCAGTGCTGAAGCTGAAAACTTTCAAAAAGTCACTGCTGAGCTAAACGCCGCCGCCCAAAACGCCACTAGCATGGACGATGTTAAGCCTGCGTTTGGACAAGTTGGTGCAAGCTGTAAATCATGCCATACCGACTTTAGAGCAAAAGACGAATAAAGCTTTGTACTTATAGCAAGTAGACACGTATAAAAAAACCGCCATATTAATTGATGTGGCGGTTTTTTAGTTTTCTAAATATTGTGGAAATCAAAGTTTCGAAACTAATTAAATATTTCACCGAGCGCCCTACTCTGCTACTGTTTTATTCACGTCCACAATGTCTTGCTGCTCGTTCATTTTATTAACGATTGCACTCACAGAAGGATCACTCAAATCAATCGTACGTATTGGGAATGGAATGTTTACGCCCGCTGCATCCAACGAGTTTTTGATACCTACAATTACTTGATGAATCGAGGCAACCTTATTGGCTTGCGTACCATCTTCGATAAACCAGCGTACCATGAGATCAATGGACGAACCGCCGAAGCCAGTAGCAATTACACTTGGCGTTGCTTTCTTTGAGACGCTCTCTATCTTATCTAATGCTTTTATAATCTCAGCTTTAGCCGCTTCAATGTCATCTTCATAACCGATACCAACTGCGACTTGCAGACGACGCTGCTTGTAAGCAGTATTAACGGTCAATGCTGAGGTATAGAGATCTGAATTTGGAATCACCACTTGACGGCCATCATAAGTCCTGATGGTAGTTGCGCGGATTTTGATATCTTCGACTGTTCCTTCATAGTCGCCTGAAACGATTTGATCACCGATACGAAACGGCTCTGAAATCAGCAGTAAGATACCAGAGAGCAAGTTTTGGAAGATATCCTTAAAAGCAAAACCGATAGCAACGGAACCAATACCGAGCGCGCCAATCAACTTAGCAGGAGTGAACCCCGGTACCGCAATAACCATCGCTATCATAAAACCAATAAAGAAAATAAGCGCCCCGCCTACCCGCTGAAACACTTTTACCAAGTTCTGATGCCGACTACGGCTACCTAATAATTTGTGAACGATTTTCTTGAAGACAATCGATAAAAACCAAAAAATTAGGATAACGATAATTGATGCGACAAAATATGGGATGCGCTCAACAAAGCCAACCCATATCTCATTTGCCGAACCAAGAATGCTTTGATAGGTCAACCCATTTGTCGTCGTAGACTGCGCAGCTGTCTCAGCACTCAGTGTCGTGTCTGCCTCAGAGGTAGGCATCTGGGTGATACTCCTTTATTCTATTTATTTCTATTAGCGCACTTATCTTAATAGGTGCTGTCGTTATGACAGTTAGCCCATCAAATCGGCCTGTACGATTTCGATCCAGTAGCCGTCTACATCTTTGATAAAGGCAATGTTTTTCATACTGCCATCTTCTGGACGTTTTTTAAATTCGACGTCGTTTTTATCAAACCAAGCAACCGCTTCATCCAAGCTTGGAACGCTAAAACAAATATGACCAAAACCCTGTGGATCCTGATTGCCGTCATGATAGCTAAAGTCAGCTTTTGTCTCGGTGCCGTAGTTGTGCGTCAACTCTAAAATACCACGTTGACGGAAAGCAAAGATTTCTAAGTCATCGCCAGTTGGCAAGTTTTCGCGCTCGCTTTCGGTCAACTTAGCCAAGAAATATAAATCGAATCCCATGTCAGGGAACTTCTTAACGGCAAGCAAGGTCATACCCAAGACACCAGTGTAAAACTCTAGCGATTTAACAGGGTCTTTGACACGTAGCATGGTGTGGTTAAAAGTAAAACCGGTCGTCTGTGATGAGATTGGCTGAACACCATCAGTATTAACGCTGCTAGCAGGTTGGTCTAGTGCGTCGTTATTGTTGTTAGATGAAGTAGACATAATTATCCTAATATAATTCAAAAAATAAAGGCAAATCACGATTGTCGTAATTTGCGTCGTTCTCTTATCATAATAAAAAATGGCAAGGTAATTGATAGGGTTTTGTAAGAAGCTGAATAGGAATTGTTAAACTATCGATATCTATGAAGCCTATCAATAATTTAACAAATGGCTCAAAGCTGCCTTAAATATAGCTTAATTGAGGACATATCCTAACTGTCTAAAAAACGCACTTTTCCTGTCTCAAGATCATACTCAGCACCGACTACCAGCAGTTGGCCACTATTGGTTAAGTCCTCTAATGCCCGTGAGCCATGCTTTAGCTGACTGACTGACATGCGCACGTTGGCACGGATAGAACGGTCAACCAATTCATCTGCATCGACGTCTTGACCATTGGCAGTTGCCAGTTCGTGCAAGTTATAAACGCTTGGACGAATACGATCTACGATGGACTGCAAGTTAGGTGAATAGTTTTGTTCAGGATTAATCAGTGTCTCAACGCAAGCCGTGACAGCACCGCATTTTGAATGTCCAAGCACCACTACCAATTGCGTACCGAAGGCTTCGGCTGCAAACTCGATTGAACCAATCTGCGATGGTGCAACCACATTACCTGCGACTCGTATAACGAACAAATCTCCCAAACCTTGATCAAAGACAATCTCAACGGGTACTCGTGCATCCGAGCAACCCAAAATAATGGCCAATGGATTTTGATCCTTGACCAACTCTGGACGGCGCTGCATATACTCATCGGTACTGGTGAGGCTATCAACGTAGCGTGCATTACCTGCTTTTAAAAGCTCAAGTGCTTCTTGACCTGTGGTTGGACGTATATCGGTAGGCATGAGAGATCCTTTATCATCAATAATATTAGAGTTATAAGCTGTTTTGCATACATGTATTCCAGCACAGACTGACTAATTATCGTCAAACTATCAGGCTAATAATGTTTGTCAGCCATAACGTGATTGTATAGGAATAAAAACCCAAAAACGGTAAAAACATTTGTCTAAATATCGCTAGGTGAATGTAGTCACATTTAAAAATATAGCTGTATATATCGCTGCTACGACAGTATTACTCGCGTAACTTATAATGAACTTGCACTGACTTATACCAAGGGTTTGTTATAATACGCAGCACTCAGGCAGCATTCAGGCAGCATTCAGGCAGCAATCCGAACATGCTTACGCTCATGCCAATCCCTATAATGACAGCCAGCTGCATATAGCTATTGGACGCTTAGGAATAGATATTATGACCGATTTATCTCAAAATACGCATAACACCTCTGCGTCACCTCATGATGATCAGGTGCTGCTGCAACTGACTGGTCTAAAAAAAACCTATGATCAAACCGAAGTCCTAAAAGACATCAACCTTGATATCAAACATGGTGAGTTTCTGACGTTACTTGGTCCATCAGGCTGTGGTAAGACGACATTATTACGCTTGATTGCAGGCTTTGAGCAACCGAACGCTGGAGCGATATATTTGGATGGCATACAGATGGCAGGCTTGTCCGCTGATAAACGTCCGGTCAATACCGTATTTCAGCAGTATGCGCTGTTCCCTCACATGAGCGTCGCCCAAAACGTGGCTTATGGCCTAAAGCTAAAAAAAGTCCCAAAAGATGAAATCCAAAGACGTGTTAGCGAGATGCTAGCGATGGTACAGCTAGAGCATTTAGCCAACCGCAAGCCACAAGATCTATCTGGTGGTCAGCAGCAGCGAGTTGCGATTGCACGTGCGGTGATTAACCGTCCTAAACTACTATTGCTCGATGAACCATTATCCGCGCTCGATCATAAACTGCGCCTGCAAATGCAATCTGAGCTTAAGCGTCTACAACGCGAGCTAGGCATTACCTTTGTCTTCGTGACCCATGATCAAGAAGAAGCGCTCTCGATGTCAGACCGTATTGCCGTAATGAAAGATGGCACGTTCCAGCAAATCGGTACGCCTATCGAGATTTATGAAACCCCTGCCAATTTGTTTACTGCAAAATTTATCGGCGAGACCAATCTGTTCAGAGCTGAGGTCAAAGGTGTCCATCCAGACCAGCCAGATCGAGATGGCAAAGTGACTAACGGGCGTATCGAGGTCGAAGTCTGTGAAGCGCAAGCACAAGAAGGGCCAACTACATTACGTAACTTACGTCGTCCCAGTTTTGCCAATGACGTGCAAGTGGGCGATATCGTTAACTTACTACTTCGCCCTGAGGATTTGCGAATATACGATCCAAAAGACAACGAACATAGCGGACTATTAGGCCGTGTCATCGAGAGTAACTATAAAGGTAGCACCTTAGACTCGATTATCGAACTGGCAAATGGTCATATCATTAAGGCCTCTGAGTTTTTTGATGAGGATGATCCAAGCTTTGATTACAAACTAAACGAGGAAGTCAAAGTCTCATGGGTAGATGGTTGGGAATGGGTATTGCCAGAAGACTCTGAAGCTGTGCCAGACACGACTGTACAAAAGGATGGTAGCTGATGGCTCGCAACCACTTAGGCAGTAAAAGTCCATTTCGTACCGCCACGCTTTGGCTAATCTGGGGGTGGCTACTGATATTTGCACTATTACCAAATATCCTAGTCATCGCTGTCAGTTTTTTGACCCGTGATAGCAGTGCGTTTATTAGCTTACCTGTTAGCATCGACAGCTATGTACGGATGATTGACCCGTTGTATTTTGAGGTATTTGTCCACTCATTATGGATGGCAGGTATCACAACGGTTATCTGCTTGCTGCTGGGCTACCCTTTTGCATGGCTAATATCCAAAGCAAAAGTACGTTGGCAGCCATTACTGATGCTACTACTGATACTGCCATTTTGGACCAATTCTTTGGTACGAACGTATGCATTAAAGCTGCTCTTTGCTAACAATGGTTTGATTAACAAATCGCTATTAGCCATCGGCGTAATCGATACGCCAATCGATATTTTATATACACAAGGCGCAGTGATCGCAGGACTAACCTACTTGCTGTTCCCTTTTATGGTACTGCCACTATATGCAGTATTTACCGACTTGCGTAATGACATGCTACTGGCTTCGCAGGATTTGGGTGCAACTAAAACACAGACCTTTTGGCATGTGGTATTGCCATTAACAACACCTGGTATTATTTCTGGTGTGCTACTCGTGCTATTGCCTGCAATGGGCACGTTTTATGTGGCTGATATCTTGGGTGGTTCTCGTAACTTATTGGTCGGAAATATCATCAAAAACCAATTTCTAGATGCGCGTGATTGGCCCTTTGGCGCGGCAGCTAGCGTATTACTGACATTGGCAATGGCCGTATTGTTACTGGCCTACCATGCCAGTAGTCGCCGTATTGGCAAAACTGATTTTAACGAGGTGGCCTAATGTCTTATAGCTCACCGAATAAAAAAGCTCGTACGCTTAAGATTGGCAGTATCGCTGCCAAAGGCTATCTCGGACTGATTTATGCCTTGTTGTACCTGCCCATCATTGTTTTGGTGGTGATGTCATTTAACAAGTCAAAAATCGGCTACAACTGGGGCGGCTTTAGCTTAAAGTGGTACGAGTCACTGTTTAATAACCAAGCGATGCTCGATGCGTTTTGGCACTCGATTGTATTAGGATTGGTGGCAGCCACCGTCTCAACTTTGATAGGCACGCTTACAGCGTTGGCATTACACCGTTATAACTTTCGCGGTAAAGGCTTACTAAACGGGCTGCTATTTGTCCTGATGATGTCGCCTGAGATTGTACTCGCTATTTCATTGCTAGCACTGTTTTTATTAATTGGCTTGCAATTGGGCTTTGTCTCGCTGCTATTGGCGCACATTACTTTTTGCCTACCTTTTGTTGTGATTACCGTCTTTGCGCGGTTGAGTAGTTTAGATGAGCGTCTAATGGAGGCGGCACGTGACTTGGGTGCTAACGAATCAACCATGGTGCGCACAGTATTGATTCCCGTTATCTTGCCAGCAGTCATGGCGGGTTGGTTACTGGCCTTTACCTTGTCGCTAGATGATGTGGTGGTGTCTACCTTTGTCACGGGACCTAGCTATGAGATTTTACCGCTGCGCATTTATTCTATGGTGCGCGTAGGACTCAAGCCAGAAGTCAACGCCATTGGTACGTTATTGCTGGTTGCTTCGCTAGTATTGGTCGTTATCTCACAGTTATTGTTACGCAAGCGCTAGATGTTGATTGCTGACTAATTGCTTATTAACTGAGCATTAATAACGGACTATGAGTGAAAGTCAGCGCTATATTGACTATAATGAATTTTTCTCACCTTAGCGGTTAGGTCATATTATGCTTGAGTTACGTCATCTTAATACATTAACCGCGCTACGAGCGCATGGTTCACTTGCAGCAGCGGCAGACGAGCTACACGTCACCGCCTCTGCTGTGTCGCATCAACTGAAAGAGCTGGAGAACTACTACGACATCAGCTTAGTCAACCGTCGGACGCGCCCGCTTAGTTTTACGCCCGCAGGTAAAGCAGTACTGGCGTTAGCAGACAATATCCTACCGCAAGTTACTCGCACCAAATCAAATCTTAAACGCTTAGCACATGGTCAAGCAGGTAGATTACGCCTAGCATCAGAGTGTCATAGCTGCTTTGATTGGCTCATGCCGATACTCAACCACTATCGCCGTGAATGGTCGGATGTCGAGCTAGACTTTGCCACAGGGTTTGAGCCTGAGCCACATCATCTACTGATGGAAGGTGATATTGATCTGCTTATTACTACCAGTGATTTACCGCTCGACGGTATCAGCTATCAGCCATTGTTTGAGTACGAGAGTCGTTTGGTGCTTTCACCAACACATGATTTAGCGGCTCAAAAATTTATTGAACCTGATGATTTGATTAATGAGACATTAATTGCTTATCCAGTAGAGGCCAAACGTCTCGATATCATTGCTAATTTTATGACGCCAGCACAAGTAAGCTTTGAAAGTGTTCGTACAACAGAGCTGACCGCGATGCTGATTCAGTTGGTCGCCAGTGAACGCGGCGTAGCAGCATTGCCTGATTGGGTGGTTGCTGAATACGAGAAAAAAGGCTGGGTCGTATCACGACCACTAGGAGAAGGGGTTCATTGTCAGCTGTACGCAGCGACGCGTACCTCAAGTCGAGATACGGCGTATATGGAGGGATTTGCGAGCTTATTGGAAGGGATAGTGAAGCCGTTATAGTTTCATTACTAATCACTTTTTTATAGTGATGAAATATTATTCACCTTTTCATATCGTAATGAATGTTATGGTAAATAATGGTTCCCTAGTGAGGACTTGAACCTTTGGCTGTGGGCTAATGGTATCGACGTTTTAACTCGCTGAAATAGTCACAGTGTACTTCATGGTGTACTTACCAGACATATTCTATCTGTGATCGATGCGCTATACAGGCATCAATGTGGTAGGTATATGAGACACCTCGGAATTTTAATACTCTCTAAGATTGTTGGATATCAAACAATCCCAGCGTGGTTCAGCATATGTATCAAAAAAACATTTTTTATTAGGAAAGGCCATGCTTCTTAGTTTTATTGCGCGCCATAGCACATTAATTATGCCAGTTTGTGCAATTATGGGCTTTGTTTTTCCAAACTTATCCAATGCAGTATTGGTATATTTACCCCAAATATTGTTCTTCTTGATGTTTTTTACTTTACTAGGCATTGACCAATATGCACTTTTAAAGCGTATAGCGACAAGCTATGTATGGGTTTTTGCCTTGTTACAAAGCGGGGGCATGAGTCTAGCTTTAATAGTAATTGCTTATGCACTCGGTGTACGTGGCGATTGGCTATTGGCGATTGCAGGTCTTGGTGCCACTGCCCCATTATTCGGTAGTGGTGCGTTGGTCAATGCGGTGGGATTTGATGCACAACTGGCGACGGCAAAAACTATCGCTGCTACGCTCGTTATGCCCTGTACATTATTAGGCGTATTATGGCTATTAGGCGATGAAAGTTCGAATTTAGACGTTGGTCTTTATGTCAAACGCTTGTTAGTTTATATTTTCATGCCAATGGTGCTAGCTGTGGGAGTGCGTCGGTTTGTTCCACCTGCTATTTTGTCACGTTATTATCCCAAAATTGGGCAGTTTAATATTTTACTGCTGATGTTGTTTCCACTGGGACTGATGGCAGGATTTCGTACTACGTTTGACCACAATCCCTGGCAAGCGTTGTTATTACTAGTGCTAAGTTCGGTATTGGCATTGGTGTTTTATTTTACCGCTTATATAATATATCGGCGTTTTGGCTATGAGAATGCTATTGTCGCGGCGCTGGTATGTGGCGGACGCAATGTATTACTTTCTTACACCATAACTGTACCCTTTATGGGTGCGGTGTTTCTACCGTTACTGGGTGCTTTTCAATTACCAATGTTTTGCTTACCCTTACTGGGCAAATATATGGCAAAACGCCATACAACTAGGCCTATGGATTTAAAATCAAGTTTTTGAACAGCCAGACTGTTAATAGATGATTTATCGTTTAAAGGATTTATTTTTTGAGTATACCCCAACGGAACCAGCTAATTCACTCTCCAAACGTATTAATAGACTACTTATAACAGACTGATATAGTGGAACCATTTATAACAGACTCTTAAACGATTAATATCTATCAACGCCTACAAAACTAGCTTAAAGAAATAAAAGCCAAGTGCAGTTGCTAATAATGTCAGTCCAACGTGCAGGCCGATGAGCGCTAATCCTGCCAGCAGCCGCCCGTCATGGATAAAGCCAAATACCTCTGCACTAAACGTACTAAAGGTCGTTAGCCCGCCCAAAAATCCGGTAATCACAAACACGCGTACATGATCAGATAAATTGCTTCCCATGCGCTCAAACCATACTAGCGCAAGCCCTATCAGCAGTCCGCCTAAGATATTGGCGCTCAGGGTACCGAGTGGCACCCAACCGTGCAAAGCATTAAAACGCGATAGCCAAGCTCGCAAACAAGCACCGAATGCTGCGCCCAAACCAATAGCAAGCCACTGCATAGACTGTCCTTAATTCATATAAACGTATTGAACAAAAGGCTCAATTACACAGCTGGCAATTCTGTCATCGGCCAACGCGGAATACAGCTAACGGCCAAATCATCAGACTGTCCTGCTTGCAAGCGCTCAAAACCTGCATAAGCAATCATCGCGCCATTGTCCGTGCATAGTGCAGGCGGTGCATAATGAACCGTCGCATTGATCTTAGCCAGTTCCGCTTCTAATGTCTCGCGCAGATGAGTATTGGCACTGACCCCGCCCGCAATTACTAAGCGGCTCATATCTGCTTGCTTAAGTGCTTTGACACATTTTTTCACTAGCGTGTCGACCACTGCATGCTGGAAACTGGCAGCAATATCAGCGCGAACTTGTGGATCACTATCAGCGCCATTACCCGACCCTCCCGAGCATGGTGTATCTTTAATCAGATTATGCACGGCTGTTTTCATGCCACTAAACGAAAAGTCTAGACCCCGATGGAGCATTGGTCTTGGGAGTGCGTAAGCGTCAGGATTACCAGCTTCTGCCAGCTTAGCAATATTAGGACCGCCAGGATAAGGAAGACCCAACATTTTAGCTGCTTTATCAAAGCACTCACCCGCCGCATCATCTATCGACTCACCCAATATCTCATATTGCCCAACACCGTGAGCAGCAATCAGTAACGTATGCCCACCAGATACTAGTAGCGAGACAAAAGGAAATGCCGGAGGGTTCGCGCCCATAAGCGGCGCCAAAAGATGCCCCTCCATATGATGAATACCAATCGCTGGAATATCTAAACCATATGCTAAGCTACGACCAAACAGTGCGCCTGTCATTAATGCACCAATAAGACCAGGTCCCTTGGTATAAGCAATCGCATCGATCTCGCTTTTTTTCATATCGCACTGTTCGAGTAGCTCATTAAGTAATGGCACTAGCTTACGAATATGATCGCGGCTAGCAAGCTCAGGCACAACACCACCATAAAGGGCGTGCAGCTCAATCTGAGAATACAGTACTTGCCCGACCAAACCTTGGTTGTCGCTATTTATTTGCTCACTATCAAAAATCGCTAGCCCCGTCTCATCACAAGAGGTCTCTAAGCCCAATACTTTCATACTTTTGCCTTTATACTTTCGTTTTCGTGCTATTTTTGTCGCACTTTTATCTTACATCATTTTGAGAAATTGGATAACTATAGTCAAAGAACTCTAAAATGAGTACAAGGCAGCCGACTGCAGATTGTACAAGTAGTACATCTAAGGAGGGTAACGCCGTAGCGGTTTAGTAGTTCACCGACTATAATACAATCAGCCACACGCTATCTCGAATTCGCTTGATACAGCTGTATATTCTCAGACTGGCATGACAAAAAATGTGCATAAAAAAACCGTCATTGTCAGTCACAATGACGGCCAGTTTAGCAAATTTCAATAGCTTACATACTCTATATATACCGTATCAGCTTACCGACGCTAGCATATAATCAACAGCTGCTTTAACTTGTGCTTCGGTCACACCATTCACCGCTTGTGCTGGCATTTTATTAAAGCCTTTAGCCGAGTGCATATATAGCGTCTCTTTGTCTTTGGTTAGACGAGCTGCCCAAGCCGCTGTATCACCATACTTTGGCGCATCGAGTAAACCTGCAGCATGACAAACCTGACAGTTTGATTCATACAGTTTAGCACCTGCATCTGCTGCCAACACTTCAGGCTCAGAATCAGCTTCAGGTGTTGTCACTGCTTCATCTACTATTTCTGCAGACTCTGTTGCTGCTTTTGGTTGGGTATCTGTTTCTGGATCAACCACAGACTCAGATGTCGTGCCTTCGGTTTCTGCTACAGCTTTCTCTTCTACAGCAGTAGCAGGTTCATTGGCTGCTGTAGACTCTTCCGTAGCTGTGTTATCACCGCTACAAGCACTCACAGCAAATACCACACTCATGCTGATCACAGACAATTTCAGCTTGTTCATGTACGGTTGTATATCAATCATGGTTTTACCCTTACTTAGTCAGTCTGCCATCAATTAGTGATGCGCTATATCAGCTTAAATTACTTACGTATATGACCAACGACTGTTTAATATTCAATTGAGCTAATAGTCAATTGACCACTAAGTTACTCAGCAGTGGCTGCAGCTGTGTCGTCAGTAGCCGCCATATCAGCGCTGTCAGTAGGAGCAGCGGCTGTATCCGTACTATCGGTAGCTGCTGCCTCTGCAGTATCAGCGTCAGCCGTTCCTGCTTCGGCAGTAGCTGTACCGTCAGCTTCTGTACCCGCTGCATCAGCCGCTGGCATTGGTGCTGTCTCTGGGAATTCCATTTCTTCTGCTTCAGGCGCGTTTTCGCGTGCCAACTCAGCCGCTTCATCCACCATATCGATAGCCAGCACTTCTTCATGCTCTTCGCCGCCACTACAAGCGCTCACGCTCACACCTAAAGCTACGATAAGTGCGGTGCTTAATGCCGTGTTAAATACTGTTTTTTTCATTCCAACATCCTCAATAAAATACACACAAAACGGTTAATAGGCTTACTAGGGTCTATTGAACTTTCAAATGTGGTGCTGGCAGTCACTATTTTTTAGACAATATGCAGTGAAATTGTTGAAGCCTAGTCATTCTAGGTTAAATTATTTCGCCATATATTGGCAAAAAAGAGTACTGCCCTCCACTCGAGCACAGCTCTTGCCTTGCGAACGGGCAAAGCAGTGCTTTGCTCGATCCGTTCTCAAGGCTGATGCTAAAATTACCCCAACCGTTGTTGAAAACCTAGCTAAGGTCTCGACATTATCGTCGGTTTTCGCCTAGTTTGGTGTAACTTTAGCCATCAGCAGCCCTAATATTTGAATGTTCAATAGACCCTATAATATGGGAATTATCATAGCATAAACTCCAATCAAACCGTTATAGACGGTAGGGGTTTTTTATTGATAAAGCATCGTATATATGTCGAATTCATAGTTTGAAAGCCAAATTCAAATAGCTATTTAATTGAATACCTTATCGGCAATAAATGCTTAAAATCATTGACTTTGTTGGTATTTTTTATTAAAATACCTGCCCTTACGCTAATGCGTGAGAATTGTCCTAGTTTGAGCTGATGCCTGTAATCTTGAGATATTACGGCTAAATACTAATACACAGCCAAACTAATGCCCTTATATCTCATCCTAATCGAGGAGTCTTCATGCCTGCAGTTAAGGTTAAAGAAAACGAACCAGTTGATATCGCTATCCGTCGTTTTAAACGTGCTTGTGAAAAAGCTGGTGTATTATCAGACGTACGTAAGCGTGAGTTTTATGAAAAACCAACGCAAGTACGTAAGCGTAAAAAAGCTGCTGCCGTAAAGCGTTATAAGAAGAAGTTACAACGCGAAACTATTCGTACCACTCGTATGTACTAATCAGTAATCTGATTAGCTAAGTACAAGCGCTACACTAACGCCACTGTTATCAATCGATATCAGTGGCGTTTTTTATGCTACAATTTTTGTTATTACTACAGCCCCTAATTTTTTATTAAAACCACTATCAGCAGGTTTTGTTCTAAAATTTAACAAACGACATCTAGCGAATAGCATTTAACAGATCGATAAGGATAATAGCAGTGAGCCAACTTAAACAGACGTTATCAGACAATATCAAAGTTTCAATGAAAGCTCGTGAGCTTGAGCGCGTTAAAGTACTGCGCAACGTACAGTCAGTAGTGAAACAAATCGAGATTGACCGTCAGACAGAACTTGATGATGCCCAAGTATTAGAAGTTTTGCAAAAACAGCTAAAACAGCGTCAAGAGTCACTAACTATCTTTACAGAAAATAGCCGTGATGACTTGGCTACCAAAGAGCAGTTTGAGATTGATATCATCAACGAGTTTATGCCGCAGCAAATGAATCAAGACGAGATCATGGCATTGGTAAATGCTGAAATCGCTGAGCAAGGTGCTACGTCTATGCGTGATATGGGTAGCGTCATGGGTGTTTTGAAGAATAAAACAGCTGGCCGTGCTGATCCTGCTTTGATTTCTAAAATGGTTAAAGACGCGTTACAAGGCTAGCATTTGCTATTGATTGGCAGGCTAATCTGTACAAATAACCGCCTAAGGCTTAAAGTCTTTGGCGGTTTTTATTGCTTTGAGTTCTGCATTAATATTGGCCAATAACGGACGCGCACTATTGGCTTGTTCCGTGGTTTGTAGGTTTTCCGTCAACTGTTTGGCTTGTGTCAAAGAGGTCAGCGCACTCTCATAGCGTCCATTCCATAGCTGATCATAACTGCGATAGCGCAATGCATTAATCGTCGCGATATTGGCTAACTGTGGTGAAGTGGTGGTCTTAGCAAGTTTTTCATTGGCGAGTTGCAAGCTTTGCCATGCATAACGATCGCTTGGCTGCTGTTCTGTTAGTGGCTTCAACAGCGCTTGAGCTTTTATCGGTTGATTACTGTTAGTCAGCGCTTCGGCCAGATAAAGACGTAAATCACGGCGCTCAGGATATAGGCGCTGTTGGCTCTCTAAGACATCTACGGTTTGTTGCCATTTGCCTTGTTCACTTAATAACTGACTGTGGGTAATCGACAATAGAGGCTCTAAATTTTGACGCTGCGTGCTTGATAACGCATTTATCTCCGCCAATACCTTATTAGCATCTGTAAAACGCTGCTGCTCTCCATACCAATGCATTAGCGCAAGTTTGGCCCCGAGACTGTTTTTGGCAGCTGTTGTCAGTGTGACTTCGGATGCATGTTTACCAGTCACTTGAACACGCCAATACAACAAATCAAACAATGCTTGATGGCGCTGCTGTTGGCTCAATGAGAGCGCTGGATACTGCTGAGCGCGACTTTGTGACTCGCTCAACCGCTCATTACTCAGAGGATGTGAGCGTACAAAGCTCGGTAAGAATTGATTCTCAACTTGATTTAACTGACTCTGCTGATTCATTGTGGCAAAGAACCGTGGCATCGCCCGAGGATCATAACCCGCTTGGGTCATAATCTGCATCCCAACTCGGTCAGCCTCGCGCTCGTTACTACGGCTAAAGGCCATGCTGCTATTCATAGAAGCTGTCTGACTGCCCATCATCACAGCCGCAGCGGCATCACCATCGACAGCTGAGGCAGCAATCGCAGCTAGCATACCGCCTAGCTGCATCAGCAAGGCTTTTTTGCGTTCGTCAGCGCCGCTTTCGTAATGCCGTTGACTGATATGCGCAACTTCATGCGCGACAACGCTTGCCAGCTCATCCATGCTACTAGCTGACAGTATCGTCCCAGTATTGATACCGATTACGCCACCAGGCGCTGCAAAGGCATTAATACTAGGATTATCAATGATAACAACGCCAAGTGGTGCTTGCTGACGAGCTTGGGCATTGAGACGCCACGTCATGTCTTTTATCGTTTCTTGTACCCAAGGATCATGTTCCATTCTGACACGGCCATTGATATTCTGTAATGACCATTCGCCAAGCATTTTGTTTTGATATTGCTCAGCAAAGCTTAAGCCTTGCCCGCGCAGATTTGGTAGATCTAGCGTTTGCGGATCTGTGACTTGCCACGAGCTATCAGCAAATGGCAGCGTTTGACTCTCACGACTATGTGCACCGCTGGCTATGGCTAGTAGCATTATTGACAGTCCTACCTTGATACTATTTGGCAAAGCTACACTCATAAAATGACGTTTACCTTTTTGCTTAGACAGCATAATCGGCAAGCCTACAGAATTTGTGGCTACTAAAGAGTTGTTACTGTCGGGTCGCTTCGTTCTATTAGCCTGGTACAAGTGTATATCCTATAAGATAATTAACGACGTCTTTTCGACTATACGAGCTTGTTTATCCAAGGTCAATTCTACAATGCACTTAACTACCAATAACTTAGCCACCCGTCACGATTGCGCAACATGGCTGTGTAATTATTCATTGGGCTATTATTTATGCAGTAAGTCTCAATCGTATAACTATTAATAGGCCAATTGCTAATCGTGCAACTCTTGGTTATATGATTCTAGTGAACCGAACGCAGCGTTGATTATATTCAACTGCAACTATACATTGTCTATTTGGTATAATAAGCAACAATGATAGTAGGTTTAGATGACTGTGACGACCTCATAATTTATGATTGATGAATTATGTTCGTACTCAATATCAAAGCCTATTGCTAATAGAACAAATTAAAATATAGATATCTACAAGGTTTAAGTTATGCCCGCTGCTAGTGAATTATTCATCGAACGTGTATCGCACTCTATACAGTTATCAGCGAATTTGACTGATGCACAGCAGAACGATATTGCGAGTTTATTAGAGCTGCTACCGACTGAAAGTCATAATTCAGATGATGTAGCTACAGCGCAATCTGAACTCAATATAAAAGGTTTCGTTGATGGACGCGGTCTTGCATGTCCGATGCCATTGTTAAAAACTAAGGTCGCATTACGTGACGTAACAGTTGGTGAGTCGCTGTACGTGGTTGCAACCGACCCTAACTCACAAGCTGATATCACAGCATTCTGTCGACAAAGCCAGCAATCACAGTCGGCAGATTATTTGGAACTAGTGGTCAATGAAGTTACTGACCACTCGTCAGCTGATGGCACATCATTACAGCGTTTCGCTACAATATATCACTTCATCATTACCAAAACTGATAGCAACTAAGCGCTGCTATCCTTTACAATCAAATCATAAAGATTTTTATCTGACTATTTGCTTAACTATTTAACCAAGGTCAAGAATATGGCTAATACTTCTACTGATGCTGTAAATACAAATAAAAAAGATGGCTCAGCTCCTATAAAAAATGATGCACGCGATGCTGCATTAAAGGCCGCGGCTCAGCGACCACCTTATGACGCGAGTACATTGGGCAACACCAGTACGCGCGACTTGGTACCAGCTATGCCAACTCACTTGTCAGCGCCAGGGGTCAACTTGGGTGCGTATATCAATACTGTCCATCAAATCCCGATTTTGACGCCAGTACAAGAGCAAGAGTTGGCGCATCGCTATTATGATGAAGGTGATGTCGAAGCCGCTCGTCTACTGGTGATGTCACATCTACGCTTTGTAATTCATATCGCACGTAGCTACTCGGGTTACGGATTGCCGCAAGCAGATTTAATCCAAGAAGGTAACTTAGGATTGATGAAAGCAGTCAAACGTTTTGACCCGAATAAAGGCGTACGTCTGGTGTCGTTTGCCGTACATTGGATTAAAGCTGAAATTCATGAGTTCGTGATTCGCAACTGGCGTATCGTCAAGGTTGCGACCACCAAGGCTCATCGTAAACTGTTCTTTAACTTGCGCAGCCTTAAGAAAACCAACAATCAGCTGACACTAGAAGAAGCGGACGCTATCGCTAATGACTTGAATGTCACGCGCAAGCAAGTGTTAGAGATGGAATCACGTCTAACTTCTTATGACGCTTCGTTCGAGGCGCAGTCAAGCGACGATGATGATGGTCGCTATGCCCCTCAGCTATTTTTGGAAGATGGAATTGATCCAGCTGAGCAGCTAGAGGAAGCGGATTGGGAAGAGAACAACTCATCAGCACTTATCGCTGCGATGGGCACTTTAGATGATCGTTCGCGTGATATCGTCGAACAGCGTTGGTTATCTGAGCAAAAATCCACCTTGCATGAGTTAGCAGCAGTTTACTCTATCTCAGCTGAGCGAGTCCGTCAGATCGAGAAAAATGCTATGGACAAAATCCGTGATGCGATGACCATTGATAGTGTGATTTTGCCAGATGATATTCAGTAGCCTTAAGATGATACGAGCTGTTCAATGATAAATTGGATCGGTATTGCCGCAATTAATATGGCTATTGCTGTTGCTCTGGGCGCATTTGGTGCGCATGGTCTAGAAGGTCATGTCAGCATACAGCAGCTCGAGTGGTGGCATACGGCAACGCTGTATTTGTTCGTACATGCGCTAGGATTATTGCTTGTTGGCTTACTGATTCGTTTAAAATATATTACTCAGACGACCGCTTGGTTACTACAAATTGGTATTATCATTTTTGCTGGTAGTTTGTATGCCATGACGCTTGGTGCACCGCGCTGGTTCGGTGCGATTACGCCTATTGGTGGCGTTCTCATGATTGCAGGTTGGCTATGGTTGGCCGTTTCTGCCTTTCGATTAAAAGGCTCAGTTAACTGAGCTGTTTAATCGAATAGTTATTGTTATTGTTATTTTTAGCTCTTCGCATCAGCTGCAACGAACTATCAGTAATAAAGCAAAAGATACGCAGTGAATAGCAGATAAACAGGAATTTTAAAATATTAGGGAGTATTTAATATGAGCACCATTAGTGTCAATGGTAAAAGCTTGCAAACCACTCATCAGACTGTACAACTGGTTATCAATGAGCTTGGTCTTAGCCAAGGTCGTTACGCTGTAGAAGTAGACGGCGAGCTGATGCCAAAGAGCGAGCTTGCTCAACTGCGTATCGTAGAAGGTATGAATATCGAAGTAGTACAAGCCGTCGGTGGTGGTTAATGATGTTTAGATAGATAAGCTTGAGTTGGTAACTAGTTCATTCTCGTTCTAAGTTTACTAGCTAAGTTTACTAATGCTAAAAAAGACCTCAACGTATTACATGTTAGAGGTCTTTTTTTACGTCAATTACAAACTAATGCAGTAGCTACTTATAAATTTTTTATTCTCTTAGTCTACTTTCACTAGCTTATAACGATAGCGTTCAAAGTTTTAAACCCGAACTATGCTGCTGGTACTGCTTCTGCAGGGGTTAGATCCTGATAGCGACCATCGCGTCCTGCACCCTGAGTCTTTTTGCGCTCTTGACGGGTTTTGTACTTACGTACTTGTCTATCTAGCTTGTCTGCCATCTCGTTAATGGCTTTATACATATCATCTTCATACGCTTGGACAAACATTTCTTGACCCGAGACACGCATAATTGCTTCAGCTTTATGGCTCTTTTTACCGCCGTCGCTAGCACCGCTATTGTCTAACGATAAAATCACTTGAATACTTTGTATCTGATCGAAGTGACGCTCTACTTTTTCAAGCTTCTCGCGTACTGCTGTGTCCATAGCTTCGGTAACGCTGATATGATGACCACTGATAGAAACATTCATATTGTTATCCTTTTATTTGTAACTTACAATCAACAGATGAGGTAGCATTCTTGCTCTTATCATCCTGCCTTACCACTAACTACACCAAAGCCTCTAGTAATGTGTCGACGTATCCTTTTATCGTCTCCTTTATTAGTTATAAATAAATACTATAAATCGGCGCTTGGTTTTCGTTGTTGGTATGACTCTAATTTGTCATGAAAATCGCCCAGTAGCAAGCCATTAAATTGTAATTAAGTGTAACAATACCTATTATTTCTACTTAGTTTCTATATAATCAAAAAATTTTATTTTTTATATCTGTATTGCACTATACAGACAGGTAGCCATTAAGCTTATAGAAAGGTGAGCTTAGATAATTAGTATTTCTGTTTGCGCTGAGTAGACGAGCCAATATTCATTGCTTCACGATATTTGGCGACGGTTCTTCTGGCTATATCAATGCCATCTGCTAACAGCTCATCTTTGATACGACTGTCTGATAATGGTTTTTTGGGATCTTCGTCAGCGATGAGCTTTTTAATCATGGCACTGATAGCGGTCGATGAGATATCTCCATCAGCACTACTTACGTGAGAGGAGAAGAAGTGTTTCAAAGAAAACAATCCTTGCGGCGTCAAGATGGTTTTACTGGTGGTAAGGCGTGAGACTGTCGACTCATGCAAGTCAACTTCTTCAGCAATGGCCTTTAATATTAGGGGTTGCATGGCGGTTGCACCATGCTGCAGGAACTCTTGTTGATAGCGTACAATGCTAGTCGCTACTTTGAGTAAGTTTTGATTGCGCTCTTCGATACTACGAATAAACAGTCGAGCATCGGTAAGGTTTTCGCGCAGATATTGATTGTCAGGGCTGTCATCGCCGCGCTTGACTAGATTGGCATATTCTTGGTTTACGCGTAGCTTTGGTAGGGTGTCTGGATTGAGGCGTACATACCAACCATCTTCTTCTGCTTCAGAGTTACTTGTCGCCTTATTGTTTCTAACAGGGGTGACCAACACATCTGGAATATCATAGCTCTCAGGCGGCTGAGCATAGTCAGGCTGGCTAGACTGAAACAGCAGCCCTGGCGAAGCGTTCAAGGTACGTAGTAGCGTAAGTGCAGGTGTGATGTATTCTGGTGCAAGCCCTGTGCGTTCAGTCAGTGCTTTAATATTATTACTGACTAAATGCTCGCTCGCTGATAGCAGCGCTTGGGCTTCTTGTAGGTATTCGGTGCGGGCATCTAGCTTAGATAGCTGAATCGATAAGCACTCGCTTAAATGACGCGCCCCCACGCCAACTGGATCACAGGACTGGATAATACGTAATACCGTCAAGACTTCTTCTTTTTCAACGCGCTCATCCCATTGATAGAAACTTGCCATCGTATCAAAGCTCTGCAGCAGCTCATCTATATCAATTCGAATAAAGCCCATGTCATCCATGGAGTCTATTAAATACTCTGCAATCAGCGTATCGGCCTCTGATAGACGCTTAAAGTTCAGCTGCCAGCGCACATGATCTTGAATGGTGGACGAAGTACCGCCTTGGTAATTATCAAAATCTTCATCACCCCTACTATTGCCAGAGCCCGTGGCGGTGGAGGCATAGTTACCCGTGTCAAAGCTACCTATATCAAAGCTATCGGCATCAGAACTGCTATAGCTATCTACATCTATTGCACTATCATCGATATTAGGCTGTTGTAATTTATCCAAACTATCACTGAAGCTATCACTACTGTCGCCGCTGTACTCTGTACTAGTATTAGGCACTGAGTCAAATGAGTCACTGCTACTTTGATTCCAGCTATCAAGCGTCAACGGCTCGCTCCACTCCTCTATTTCATCGTCACCACTGTCGTATTCGTCATCGTTTTCGATACGTTCAAGTAATGGATTACTATCTAGTTTTGCCTGAACCTCTTGTGCGAGCTCAAGACTAGAGAGCTGCAGCAATTTTATGGCTTGCTGCATTTGCGGGGTTAGCTTTTGTGAGTTGCTCAGCGTGGTCGCCAATCCGAACGACATACTCATGGGCGGCTTATTGCACTCCGATCTTAGTGATATTGTGTTTATTCTGTCAGTAAAGGTAACGACATAAATCTTATCAGGACATGACGATAGCATTTTTTGCCACAATTTTGCTATGATAATTTATGTTTTGTCCGGATACGTTTGGTTTGCTATCGCTAGTAAACTAACATCTTGGCAAGGATGAGCAACCCATAAATACGAGCAGTCTGCTCATTACCGCGAAAATATTATAATAAATTACGGTAAATGGCCAATACAGCTCACACCCAATAGGAATATTGTCATGAATTCAAGTAACCATCAACTTAACGTGGCTGCTATTCAAATGAACAGTCAGCAGAATGTTGAGGATAATCTAGCAGATATCAAAGCCGCTATCACAGACGCACAAAGTCAAGGGGCTGAGCTCGTTGTATTGCCTGAGAACTGCTGTAGTATGGGACAGCAATCTGCTACTGCTGAGCGTTTTGACGACTTATCAGCGACGATAGCAGATTACGCCCGCACCGCTGGTATCCATGTACTAGCAGGCTCGTTACCCTGCCATTATCGTCCTGATGGCACTGTCGTTCCTGATGGTAGATTGCGCCAAGTGAGCCAGCTGTTTGCACCAGATGGCACCCGTGTCGCACGCTACGATAAGATTCATCTATTTACCGCAACTGTGGCCGATAAGCATGGCAGCTATAACGAAGCGGCGACCTTTGAGCCAGGTACCCAGACCGTAATTGCGCCATTAGCAGTAGGCAATACAGTCTATCAACTCGGCATGATGGTATGTTTTGATTTGCGCTTCCCAGCATTGGCGCAGCGTCTGCGACAAGCAGGTGCTGAACTATTGAGTGCCCCTTCTGCCTTTACTTACTTAACTGGGCAAGCGCACTGGTCGCTGCTGTTACGAGCGCGTGCTCTAGATAGTCAATGTATGGTCATCGGCGCAGCACAAGGTGGTGATCATCTCTACAAAGATGGTAGTACGCGTCAGACATGGGGACATGCAGCCATTACAGCGTTTGATAGTAGTGTTATCGCAAGCTATGACGATAGCGAACTGGATAAACAATATGCCATCGTTATGGCGTCATTAGACAAACAAGCGCAAGAGCAAGGCCGCCAAAAACTGCCTATTTTTGACTGCCATCGTTTGGCGTAGATTAGTAAGTACGGTAAATTTCGTGCTTAATTGCTAGGGCAGTTCTTCATTTTGAGCATGAGTTGCTCGTGGATGCGCGCGATCATAAACCTGCGTTAATTTTGCAAAATCAACGTGGGTATAAATTTGCGTGGTGCTAATATCACTATGCCCGAGCATCTCTTGTACGGCGCGCAAGTCACCACTGCCTGACAGCATATGTGATGCAAAACAATGACGCAATAGATGTGGATACATATTCTGTGCGATACCTGCGCGAGTAGCAGCGACTTTTAAACGCTGCTGCACTGCCCGTGTTGATAATCTGGTACCGAGCTTTTCACTGATGAACAATGCGTTATCCATCTGCTCTACCCACAGGTTACGATGCGGCAGGTAGCGACTAATCGCTTCTGCTGCCTTTATCCCTAATGGCACTAGGCGTGTTTTATTCCCCTTACCCGTGACTCGTACCCGTAAGTCAGACAAATCTACATCTGCCATATTGAGTGCAACCAACTCGCCAACTCGCAAGCCACTACTATAGAGCAATTCGAACATAGCTTTATCACGTAACCATAAGCGCGCTTGCTCTGGTGTATCAGGGATCTCTTGATCGAGTAGCTGAGTCAGCAAATCGACATCAGCGATAGAAGGCAGCGGTCTAGGACTACGCTTCAGCTGATAGCCAGTGGTTGGGTTGATACGTGCTAGCTTTTCTTCAATCATCCAACCATAAAAATGCCGAATCGCAGACAACTCTTGCTGGACACTGGCAAGCGCCAGCTTATCTTCATCGAGACGTTGACTGATATGCTGGGCCAGTTGCCGTTTATCACAGCGTGTCCACGTTAGACGCTTACCACGCAAAAATAACGCCAGTTGATTTAAACCAGCGAAATAAGCGGTCAGAGTATGCGGCGAATGGTTGCGCACAGACAACGTATTGAGCCAACGATGCACAGGTGCGAGTAGCTCTCGTAACGCTGTGTCCGGCTCGATAGTAGCGGCCAGCTCAGTAGATAGCCAAGGTGCTGAGCTCGCCGCCTGACTGTCTTTATCAATGGACATATTAGAACCATCCTTGGCATTTATACCATGTGCCTAATAACGGCTATCAGCTATCAGCACTGGGTTTAAGTCCCGCTTGTGCCATCAGGCCATCTGGGCTAAACACGCCTTCATAAACGAAAGCGGTCGGTCCCGTCATCATAACTGAATAACCTGGCTGCCATTTGATAATCATGCTGCCACCATATAGCTGCGCGCGGACTTCCTCACCTTCATCAAGCCAGCCTTCACGTATACCAACAGCCACTGCTGCACAAGCACCCGTACCACAAGCTTGGGTCTCACCCACACCGCGCTCGTACACACGCAAACGAATATGGCGCTGATTCATCACTTGCATAAAGCCCACATTGACACGATCTGGAAAGGCAGGATGCGACTCAATTGCCTTACCCAAAGTCTCAACCTCAGCATCGAGTACGTCATCGACTTTTATCACAGCGTGCGGGTTGCCCATATTGGCAACGTACAGCTGTACAGGTGTACCATTTACATCAAGATGATAGGTGTTTTGGATTTTGGTCGTCGCTCTTGGGCTAAATGGAATCTCATCTGGCTCAAATTTAGGCTTGCCCATATCGACATCTACCCAACCGTAACGATCAGTAGTCAGGGAAATAATACCACTGGCCGTCTCAACGCGTAGACGCTGCTTAAATGACAGTTTACGTGCCTGCACAAAACGTGCGAAACAACGCGCGCCATTGCCGCATTGTTCGACTTCGGTGCCATCAGTATTAAAAATACGGTAACTGAAATCGACATCAGGGCGCATGGGTGGCTCGACTACGAGCAGCTGATCAAAACCAATGCCTAGGTGACGATCGCCCAATAACTGCACCAAATCCTTGGTCAAATCTAAGCGCTGGGTCACTAAATCAATGACCATGAAATCATTACCCAACCCATGCATTTTAGTAAACTCTATTAGCATCTCTTTGATGTCCTATCCTATTTTTATGTATGCCTTATATTAGCACGCTGTCAGATACAATCATAATAATACCAATCCCAAAAAATACGATTAGCGGTGTCAAACTTGTTTAGTCTACAGTGAGTAGTACTTGCACTCGTTTTCCTTGCTACTCTAATTTTTGTGAATGATGTTGCCTTCAACTAAAGGCATGCCTTCAATTAAAAATCAGCTTTAATTAAAAACACTTCCCTCAAAATCCAGTCATAAAAAAACCCATTGTCATTATCACAATGGGTTCTCTTCAACCATCAAATACGGTGATAGTTTTGGCTCGTCTTTAATCGCCTTACTGCGCCTGCCACAACGCTTCATCTGCATATAATGCTTCAATCGTTTCGCGCTTGCGGATTAGCTGATGACTATCGCCAGAAACCATCACTTCGTTAGCACGTGGGCGTGAGTTATAGTTACTACTCATGGTAAAGCCGTAAGCACCTGCGCCCGTAATGGCCAGTACATCGCCTGTGGCCAATGATAGTAGGCGGTCTTTTGCCAAGAAATCACCCGTCTCACAAATCGCGCCAACGATATCCCACGGCTGCGTACCATCCGTATCGATACCAGCACTAGGTAACACACTTGGAATCACCGCCATCTCAGCTTGATATAAAGCAGGACGAATCAAGTCATTCATCGCGGCATCAACGATCGCAAAGTTCTTATGCTCAGTCGGCTTGAGTACGTCAACTTGAGTCAATAGCACGCCAGCATTAGCAACGATACTTCGACCTGGCTCAAAGAACACAGTCAAACCAAGCCCGCTAAGTTTTGGTAATAAAGCTTGGGCAAACTCATCGATAGACACAGGCGTCTCATCAATATAGCGCACACCTAAACCACCGCCCAAATCGATATGCTGTAACTCAATACCTGCGTCACGCAGGCTATGTATCAGCTCAATAACTTTATCTAATGCTGCAACAAACGGCTCTACTTCAGTCAATTGCGAGCCAATATGACAATCAATACCAACAATGTCGATATGTGATAAGTCGGCCGCTTGCTGATAGACCGCTAATGCGTCTTCGTGAGTGATGCCGAACTTGTTGTCTTTGAGACCTGTTGAGATATATGGATGGGTTTTGGCATCGACGTTAGGGTTGACGCGCAACGAGATTGGCGCAGGCTTATCAAGTGACTTTGCCACATCATTGATTAAAGTCAGCTCGCTGATAGATTCAACGTTAAAACAGCCGATACCTTGAGTCAGCGCATATTCGATATCACTGTACGTTTTGCCCACACCTGAGAATACGACACGTGATGCTGCGCCACCTGCCGCTAACACACGCATAAGCTCACCGCGAGAGACAATATCAAACCCAGCGCCTGCCTGTGCCAAGACACCAAGCACGGCAAGGTTAGAGTTTGCTTTTACGGCATAGCATACTTGATGATTCAGACTGGCAAAGCTATCGGTATAAGCTTGATAAACGTCCAATATTGCTTGCTTTGAATACACGTAGCATGGTGTGCCATATTGTTTTGCCAACTCATCGATACTGACCTGCTCCATATACAGCGCATCGCCGCGATAGCTTAGCGCTGGCAAGTGAGCACTCAACGCTTTCGGGTCAACATACAACCCTTGCTCAGTTTGGATAGTAACGGATTCGCCAGTAGCAGAATCGGTCAAGTCAGCAGGTAGTTCAGAATGACTCATATAAACATCTCTAATATAATCAGATTATCAAGGGTGAAAATTAAATTTAGGTAGCAAAGCTATTTAGCCATAACAGAATCGATGGTTAGTTAAGCAGTCAATTAAACTGTTAATTAAAAAGCACCTAACCGCTATCCATTGGCTCATCTTAGCAACTATTAGCCCAGTAATTAATAGCTTGGCAGTTAATAGTCGTTGGGATCAGTACTGGGCTCAGGCAGTACCATTTGCTCTTCTAGGTAGCGGTTTTTTTGATAGTTATCATCGTCGATACCCGCAAAGGCTGCATCTTGTGGATGGCTAGTACTATCCAGTACAGACGCACTGCCCTCTATCGTTTGACTACTAGAGTCTGCCAGATATAGATCGCCTTTTTGCCCGCAGCCTGACAATCCTAGCATGACCACACTGCCAATAAATAAAGTGGCGACAGCCTGACGACTGGTACGAGCGAACGAGCTAGCATGCTTGGCTGCTGAAGGGTTGTGTATAGTAGACATATAATAGATAACCTGTGAGCTTACGACGGCATAATGGCAATAGTAAATCGTGATAAATAAAAAATAAGTGGACAGCCAAACCGACAGCGAAAGCACTATCATTATGACTATTTTCATCATAGCATTATTACATAAAGCTGTACGGATACTGAATATGATTGGTGAATAAATTTGCGTGATGTTGGATATTTTCTAGAACATTAGTCGAATTTTTATAGTAATATCGTCTGCGAGCTTAGATATGAATGTATGACATATGGGTGTCTCGACAATATTTCTTACAATTTTGTGAGTCATAGCCTTGCTATGTATCCCACACAAGTTATCCACCTATAGTTCTATAACTCACTGAATATAAGTGATTTATTCCATATTTAGCCATTTATTAATCACACATTTTAAACCTTACCCCTGTCGTGGTGTAGAAACAAAAATGTGTTACATTATATTCCCAGTTTGCGGCGGCAATAGGATGCTAGCCTGAGATGCAGACGCATTACCTCATAAGCATGGATGCATAGCACTGTCAGAAATAGTAGCCCAAGTATAAACAAAATCGCCAATATGCTTGCTTGATATGATCAGCATAGATATGGCTGATTTTTATTTACTCGGCAGTTATCAACTTCATCAATTCCATATAATAATGACATTATGTCTCAGCTGTGACCTTTACTACAGCAGTTGAGATATCAGCGATGTAGCATTTGATGATAATAAAACAGGACGTGGCAATAGACGTCTTTTTTGTATCGAACGAACGATATAATTGATTTGCCCTTTATAAAAACCAATCTAAGGATAGAGTATGAGCGCCAACCTAAGCACCACTTTTGATGATAAGAATAGCGAAACATCAACCCTAACCAGTCCCACTTTAGTCCTCAACTGCGGTTCGTCTTCTATCAAATACGCGTTGATTAGCGATGACAACTCTACTCGTATCACCGGTCTTGCCGAAAACTTAGGTCTCGATACAGCCCGTATCAAACACACCACGCTAAATGGCGATAAGTTAGAGATCTCTATTCCTGGTGGTAGTCACAAACTGGCACTGCAAAAAATCCTAGAGCTACTAGAGCAATATCACTTTATCGCAGTCGGGCACCGTGTGGTACATGGTGGCCGTGAATACTCTCAAGCTGTTCGCGTCGATCAGCATGCGCTAGAAGAAGTAAAACGTCTAAAGATATTGGCTCCACTACATAATCCTGCAAATGCTTTGGGGATTGAAGCGGTTCAAGCTATTTATCCTGATATTCCACAAGTTGTGGTATTTGATACCGCCTTTCACCAAACTATGCCACCTGTTGCCTTTCGCTATGCGTTGCCAAAATATCTATACGAAGAGCACAAAATCCGTCGTTACGGCTTCCATGGTACGTCTCATGCCTACGTCTCAGAACGTGCTAGCCAGGTTACTGAAGCAAAAGGTCCTCATGGCTGGATAACCGCTCATCTAGGTAATGGTTGCTCAGCAACTGCCGTATATGATGGCAAAAGTCTCGATACCAGCATGGGTCTGACTCCACTCGAAGGACTGATGATGGGCACACGTAGCGGCGATGTCGACCCAAGCTTACATATGCATCTGAAACGTCAGCTCGGTATTAGTTTGGAAGAAACGGATAAGATGCTAAATAGCGAAAGCGGTCTGCTTGGTATCTCTGGTCTATCAAATGATTTGCGTACTATTGAGCAAGCCGCGAGCGAAGGCCATAAAGATGCGCAGCTCGCCATTGAGATGTTCTGCTACCGCGCCGGTAAATACCTCGCCAGCTTAAGCTGTGCACTGCCTGAGTTTACCGGTATTGTTTTCACTGGTGGTATCGGCGAAAACTCTGTCACCACGCGCGCAAGTATTTTAGCCGTCATGCGTCATTTCGGTATCAAGATGGACGCTGAAAAGAACGCTGGATTGTACGGTGGCCAAGAAGGCAGCTTCCAAGCAGAAGGTAGTAGTGTCGAGCTGTGGGTTATTCCTACAGATGAAGAATACCGCATCGCTCAAGAGACTCGTCAAGCATTGAACTTAGTATAAGCCTATTGATTATAATGCCTAGCGCTTATCGTTCTAGAGGCTTATAAAAAGCCGAGAACAAATAAAATAAAGCGCTTCGTGTTTTTATACTGCACTGCTTATGCTGCTCAAAACGACTCGACGTCTAAAATAAAATAAATTGTAGGACACATTATGCAAACCATTTTACTTGTTCCCATTAGTCGCGGTATCGGTGTAACATCAGCCGCGCTAGGGCTAATCCGTGCCTTTGATTACAACGGTATCAAAGCGGGCTTTATGAAGCCGTTTTTGCAAGATGATACGCTAGACAAACAGCACAGCTTAGACAGCTCAAGCGCATTGACCATGCACGCATTTGGCCTAAATCCGCCTGATTCTATCAGCCGTCAACACGTCGAGCGTATGCTAGGCGATGACAATCTTGATGACTTGATGGAAGAAGTGATTGCCAATTTTCATACGATCGATGATGGTCATGACGTGATTATCTGTGAAGGTCTGGTGCCAACCACTGAGACCTCTTATGCTTCACAAATCAACCGTGCACTTGCTCACGCGCTAGACGCCAAAATTATATTTGTCAGTACCGCTGATATCAGTAAACCTGCTTATTTAGCGGATAAACTGGATGTCCATGCCCGTGAGTTTGGCGGTGTCATCGATTCACGGACACTAGGCGTGATATTGATGCGGGTACAAGACGTGCCGAACACCTTTGATAATCAACCTGTCGCGCCTGGTGAGGCCGTTGTCAGCTTAGATCCAATTTTTCTACAAGAGGTTCAACGCTTATCGCCTTCGTTCAATACCGAAGTGTTCCGCCTTATTGGAGTGGTGCCTTTTAGTGACTCTCTATCTGTGCCCCGCACATGGGATATCGCAACAGAGCTTGATGCGACTTGGCTAAATGTTGGCGAAGCAAAGACACGTCGTATCAATCGTATCAGCCTAACCGCTCGTTCAGTGGCACGTGTCAACGAAGTCTTTAAGCGTGGTACGTTAATGGTCGTGCCCGGCGACCGTGATGACTTGCTGTTAGCTGCTGGATTGGCCTGTATCAATGGAATTCCATTGGCAGGTCTAGTGTTGACAGGTGGTATCACTCCAAGTGAGACAGTTGCTGAGCTTTGGCAATCAGCGCTCAAAACTGGCATCCCTGTCATGAGTGTCGAAAGCGACAGCTACGAGACAGTACAGAGCCTGATGCATATGAGTTCTGAGATTCCAAGTGATGATACAGAACGTGCTGATGAGGTGGCTCGTTATGTGGCGGCGCATTTGGATCTGAGCTGGATTAAAGAATACTTCAGCCGTAATCATGAGCCGCGTCTGTCACCATCAGCGTTTCGCCATCAGTTGGTCAAAAAATCACAGCACGCCAAAAAACGTATTGTGCTGCCAGAAGGCGCGGAACCACGTACGGTCGAAGCAGCCTGTATCTGTCAGAGTCGCGGTATCGCCAACTGCGTGTTACTTGCTAAGCGTAGTGACGTTGAGCAAGTGGCCAAAAACCGTGATTTGACGTTGCCTGAAGGGTTAGAGATCATTGACCCTGACAACCTCGATATGAGCAAATATATCGCTGCTGTCGTAGATCGTCGTAAAGGCAAAACCACTGCAGAAGTTGCTGCTGAATATCTAAAAGACACGGTCTATCTAGGTACTATCATGCTCCAACTAGATGAAGTCGATGGTCTGGTCTCAGGTGCGATTCATACCACTGCCAACACAGTACGTCCGGCATTCCAGCTGATTAAGACCGCGCCGCAATACTCACTCGTGTCATCAGTGTTCTTTATGCTGTTGCCTGAGCAAGTGGTCGTCTATGGTGACTGTGCGATCAACCCAGATCCTAACGCTGAAGAGCTGGCAGAGATTGCCATTCAATCCGCACAGTCTGCTGCTGCCTTTGGTATCGATCCAAAAGTTGCGATGATCAGCTACTCTACTGGCTCATCAGGCGCAGGCGCGGATGTCGAAAAAGTCGCCCGTGCCACACAAATCGTTCGCGAGCGCGCACCAGACCTCAAGGTCGACGGCCCACTACAGTATGATGCGGCGTCTGTCATGAGCGTCGGTAAGCAAAAAGCACCTGACTCACCTGTCGCTGGACAAGCCAACGTCTTTATCTTCCCTGACCTTAATACTGGTAACACGACGTATAAAGCGGTACAGCGTAGTGCCAACGTCGTCAGTGTCGGCCCTATGCTACAAGGCTTGAATAAACCCGTTAATGATTTATCACGTGGTGCCTTGGTCGACGATATCGTTTATACCATCGCGTTAACCGCTATCCAAGCGTATAGCGATTTGATTTAATCGCTGTAAGACTCGCTAATTAAAGTCCTATACAAAGCCGACTATCATTATGATGGTCGGTTTTTTATTGGGGCTCTGTGACAGACAGTGGTGACAGATGCTCGTCTGCCCTCTACAATAGCGCTATCATCAAATCATTTAATCTAAAAAGGCCAGCCAGTAAAAGAGCAAGGTGCATCAATGTTAACGTGCACCCTATCTACTTTTATACATTTATTTATGCCAAATACGAGCAACAGCCCTCAAGAGAAAACACCTGCACCTGCCATTCGTGCCTATCTTGGTGGCTCGTTCGATCCCGTACATAATGGTCATCTAGAAGTAGCAATGTTTGTCTATCAGCACCTACTACCAATCGCAACGCGGCTACATCGTACACTGCATGTGTCCTTATTACCCAATGCACGCTCGCCATTTAAGACCCAAAGTACAGACCCTAACCATCGTTTAGCGATGCTAAAGCTAGCGACGGAGAGTACGCCGATACAGATCAATGAGTTAGAGCTATGGCAAGCGCCGCCTGTCTATACGATCGACAGTGTACGCACATTAAGACAACAATATCCTAATGACAGTTTGATATTTATCATGGGTATGGACAGCGCCCATAGTTTAGATAAATGGAAAGATGGCTTGCGTCTCACTGACCATGTCAATTTATGGGTGTTTAATCGTCAGAGCAGTACCGATGTGAGTGATGGTATTAGCGAAAAATTTACTGACCGCACTATCTCTTCTAAAAATAATACAGCGACTACCCAAGATGTTAATTTCTTAAAAACGCAATTGCCGTTGTCATTGCAGCCCCATATAACGGACTCACCTATCGAGCTATTAACTCCAACCATTCAGCAATCGTCAGATAGCTTAAACTCAAATAGTACTAATCCAAATAACACTGATCCGACTAGCACTGACTTGAAAAGCCCTGACTTGAAAAACGCCAATCAAGGACGCATTTATATAGATTCGCGACCTATTACTGCGGTATCGAGTACGCAAATACGTGAACAACTACAGAAATTAGACGATCAAACAAATAAAATGCCAGTCGCTCAACGGCAAATCGCATCTATAGCATCAATAAATGATATCATTAGCAATACTGAATCTAATCCATTAGCTAAATGGCTAAATCCTGCTGTTTATCAATATATTATCGCCCATCAGCTATATTCTGCTGCTCAATTCCGTTAAAATCGCCTTATCTATGTCATTTTGCCTATCCTGTCTCTATGCGTGACTGACAATATATGATCAGTCGGATAAGACAAATTGACGTTTTACCCCTTTATTTTACATATTTACGATTCAAGAGATTAAAATTTATGACCAACACCATGACTGCAGAACGCCTAACAGAATGCTTGACCCTAGTACAAAGCGCTCTAGATGATATGAAAGCAAAGAACATCACTGTAATGAATGTAGAAGAGTTGACTGACGTAACAGAGCGCATCATCATCGCTGATGGTACCTCAAAGCGTCATGTACGTGCGATGGCTGATAGCGTCGGCGCTGAAGCTAAGCAAGCGGGCTTTATGCCACTTGGCCGTGAAGGTGGCATCGACTCTGACTGGACGTTGATTGATTTGGGCGCAGTTGTCGTCCACATGATGACGCCGCAAGCACGTGAGTTTTATGACTTAGAAGGCCTATGGTCATCACCTGAGCAGTTGGCTGAGCTGGTTGCTACGCCGCGCGAAAAGAAAACTGCAGGTCGTCGTAACAAAAACAAATAAGCTTGTCAGTGACGATACTCGTTACTCGTTCAAAATTAAGAAACGCTCCATCAAAAAGACCAGAATACTTATTCTGGTCTTTTTTTATGTAAATTTTATGGTTGTGAACCAGTATAATCAGATACATCATTGAGTACAGATAAGCTCATTTCGTATTAGTATTTATTAGCCACTAAAATTAAACCGCCAAAATTAAGCCGCCTTAGCCTATTCATTCTACTTATTAGGAAACCATATGAGCGCAGAATCGATTACGTCACCACCTGAGCAAACCTTAACAGATTTTAACCAAGACTTGCCCCTACATATCGCTACCCTCACTTGTGTTCGCGCTGGTAAGTCTATGCCATTCGCCCGTGAAGAAATGAGCGCCATTGATAAAGCACCTATCAAATCTCCTGTCGCCGTCTACTTTATGGGCTTAACCACTGATGAACAGGCTGACCGCAAACATCATGGTGGCCCATTAAAAGCCGTGCATCAGCTAGCGCCTGCGACGTATGAAAAAATCAATGGCGAGTTTGGCCTGAAAGTGCGCGTCGGTACGCTAGGAGAAAACCTTACGACTGAAGCTATCAATGGTTTGCCTGAAATGACCGAATCTACCGTTTGTATTGGCGATGTTTTTCAATATGGTGGACATTTTGAAAATGGCCAAGATAACAGTAATGATGGTGATAGCGTTCAACTACGTATCGTCCAACCACGCCGCCCCTGCTACAAAATTAATGATCAAATTGGCCAATTTACCAAAGTACCAAATATCGCGGCATGGGTCAGCAAGCAAGGTATCTCTGGTTGGTATTTCCAAGTTGTACGCGATGGCATTATAGACGCTGATTTGCCCGTATATTTGGTTGAGCGCCCTTATCCGTTTGCGACATTAGAGACGCTATGGCAACTGTCCAACTCAAAAGAAAAGTTTGATGCTAATGTGATTGAACCGTGGCTCGCGATTGACTGTTTAGAGGACAGTTGGAAAAAGGTTCTGGCTAAAAAAATCCAACAGGATTGAAAAGGTAACACTCAACAAAAACCTTTAATATGACTTTTCTATTTATAAAAGATAGCCACTACCCTGCGTAATGGCGTCACAAGGTTTTTCATGTTCTATGTCAGCTCCATAATAAACATTCTATCCTTCTCCATCTTTGATCGTGAAGGAGCACTTTATGAGTGAAAAGACAGAAAGTATCAGCTACCTACAAGCGATAGCGATTAGCGTCGGTGCGATTATCGGCTGGGGCGCTTATGTCATGCCAGGTGATTTGTTTTTGCCGCAGTCACAGCTATTAGGCTCTTCTGTTGCTATTATTATTGGTACTTTAGCCATCTATATGGTTGCGCGTGCCTATATTAATTTGCTGACCCAAACGCCAGAGAACGAGTCAGGCGGTATCTATTGGATTGAAAAATACATTAATCGCAAGCATGCCTATATTTATGGTTGGGGCGTCACGATAGGCTATATTTCTATTATCGCGCTCAATATATCAGCCGTCGCTTTGCTACTGCGCTATCTGCTACCTAGTGGCTTACAATTAAGCTATCTGTATACGATTGCTGGTTGGGAAGTCTACGCCAGTGAAGTGTTCCTATGCAGCGCGGCTATTATTCTGTTCAGTTATATCAACCTAAAAGGCGTACGAGTCGGCGCAAAAATCCAACTCTATATCGCCCTCTTTATGATTCTATCAGTCACTGCGCTGTTTTTTGCCTCGCTTTGGATGACACCAACTACCCAAGCATTTTTGCCAACTGATATGTCTAGCGGCTCTATCACCAGTCTGGCATGGTTACCTATCTTGGCCGTTATGCCGTGGGCGTATGTTGGTTTTGAGACCACACCGCAGATTTCAAAAGCCATCAGCGATTCAAAAACCAAGACCAAAAGTATTATCCTAATTTCACTCATAGCTGGCGTGTTGTTTTACTTTTTGATCAACTACTTTACCGCGCTGAATATGAGCTTTGACTATCAAGCAATTAAAGACAGCCACTGGGCGACAGGTGAAGGCATAGACAATCGGATTGGTAGCATCGGCATTTGGCTGCTATCGATCGCTATGATTGGCTCGATAATGAGCGGTATCAACGGCTTTATATTGTCATCGGTTAAGCTCTTAGAATCTATGGGCGACACGTCATTACTGCCCAGTATATTTACAGATAAACACAACCAATTCAGTAAGCAAAAAACCGTTATATTGATATGCTTGGTGTGCCTACTCTCTCCTTGGCTAGGTAGAAACTACCTACTCGATATCGTGACAATGGCGTCCTTGGGCATTACAGTTGGCTTCGCTTATGTCACGACCGCCGACCTTATCAATGAGCGAAAAAAGAAACAGGCAAGTCCGTTAAATTATCTCTCTGTATTAATCAGTATGGTCTTTATATCGCTGTTACTGCTACCATTTTCACCAGCAGCGCTGTCATTCAATGCTTATGTCTTGCTAGGATTCTTTATTCTGCTCGGGGCAATTGGTTATAAAAAAATCGCAGTCAATTCCAACGTTAATTAACCGCAACTATTCCCACACAGAGCATTTCATGGTAAAAAACATTTCCTCGATTGCATTGGCATCAGTACTAGTATCATCCTCTATACTATCGCTCGTGGGCTGCGTATCAACGTCAGAGCCGCAATATGTAATCGACAGCGATAGCTACCAAGCTACTGGCAAAAGCGAGCGCATCAAAACCATCGTATTGCACTATACAGTCTCTGATAATGAGCGCTCGATAAAGACATTGACCACGGGCAATGTGAGCGCGCACTATCTAGTATTAGACAACGACGACAATAAAATCTACAACTTAGTACCAGAGAGCGAGCGCGCATGGCATGCAGGTGATGGCGGTTTTGCAGGACGAACGATATTAAACGATACTTCTATCGGTATAGAAATCGTCAATGCAGGGATTACGCCTGAGTATCAAAATGCACTGAAAGACGGCCAGCTGGCATATCATCCTTATGACCATTATGTGGCTTTTGACGAGTTACAGATTAAAAAGGTCGCGGAGTTAGTACAAGACATCACTGCGAGATATGACATCTCACCAAAGAATATTATCGGTCACTCGGACATGGCACCCTCGCGCAAGATAGACCCCGGTGCCAAATTCCCGTGGGAGCGACTGTATTTCGATTACGGTATTGGCGCTTGGTATGATGAATTTGATAAGCAGTTCTTTATGAATCAAAATGGATTTGCGTCGGCAACGATACCTGAGATTAAGCAAGCGTTTCGCAAGTATGGCTATCAAATCAACGATACTGATACGTGGGACAAAGCCAGTCGCGATGTCGTCTATGCGTTTCAGCTGCACTTTAGAGCGCAGCAGCCAACGGGTAATATGGATAGCGAGACCTATGCGATATTGCAGGCACTAAATAAGAAGTATGCTGGTCGGGATGATTTTTATTAAAGAATACAGGCTATTAGGAGACATAAACCATGAATAACTCTCAAAAAAATGAGCAAGACGATCTGCAAAAGTATTTAGAAGAAAAAGCCAAACAAGAGCAAGAGCAGGAAAAGAAAGAGGAGCAAGAACCTGAGCCACTTTCTGCCTATGATGCTTGTGTGCTAAAGGAAAGTACCAAGATTCATGAGTTGATCGCTGAGGCTCAGAAGCGTCCCAAAGATGACTAACTGGATAGACGGTAGTTAACGATCAAGATTATAAAGATGCGCAAGTTGATGTCTTATGTTTTGAGACATAGCTAAGCCGCTATGAGACCAACACTACAACTAAACAGTACTATATAGCTTTATAAAAGAAGGCCTATCTACCGACTATTTAGGCTATTTATTGCGATAGGCTAATGATAAAATCACCGCTCACAGGGTTATAGATAGTATCACTGCTCGCACCATCTCGTTGGCTTCCCGCCTCTTTAGTTTTATCGTTGATTTTAATGATAGCTAGGATGATGCGCGGCTTTTGATAGCTTGGCTTTGATAACTTGATTCTATTACCAGTCCCAATATCTCTATTATCAAACGAACACCAATAATACTAAAAAAGGAATATTTATGTATCAAGCCTTTCAAAAACACCTACAACAAGAAATCAGTGATATACGCGCGGCAGGACTGTATAAAAACGAGCGCGTTATTACCTCTCCGCAAGATGCGCTCATCAAGATTGCCGATGGCCGTGAGATGCTTAACTTCTGTGCCAATAATTACCTTGGATTGTCTGACCACCCTGAGATTAAAAAGGCGGCGATCCAAGCCATCGAAAACTCAGGTTACGGCATGTCATCGGTGCGGTTTATTTGTGGTACGCAAAATTTGCATAAGCAATTAGAAGCAGCGATCTCTAAGTTTTTTAATACCGAAGATACCATTCTTTATGCGGCCTGTTTCGATGCCAATGGCGGTGCCTTTGAACCACTGCTGACTAGCGAAGACGCCATTATTTCTGATTCGTTAAATCATGCCTCAATCATCGATGGTGTACGCCTGTGTAAAGCCGCGCGTTATCGCTATGCCAATGCAGATATGCAAGATTTAGAAACGCAATTGCAAGCGGCGCAAGCACAGCGTTTTCGTTTGATTGTCACTGATGGTGTGTTTTCAATGGATGGTAATGTAGCGCCGATGGATGAGATTTATGCGTTGGCACAAAAATATGATGCCATGGTCATGATTGACGAATCACATTCAGCAGGCGTGGTCGGTCGCACTGGTGGCGGCGTGACTGAATTGTTTGATCTACGTGGCGATATTGAGCTGATCACTGGCACTTTGGGCAAGGCATTTGGCGGTGCTATTGGCGGCTTTACCACGGGTAAAAAAGAAATGATTGAGATGCTGCGTCAACGCTCACGCCCGTATCTATTTTCAAATTCTATTCCTCCTATGGTGGCTGCCGCTGGGGTAAAAGCGTTTGAAATGCTATCGCAAGACAATACTCTACAAGACCAATTGCATGAAAATACTGCCTATTTTGTGAAGCAAATGCAAGACGCGGGCTTCGACATCAAGCCCACCGAATCGGCCATTTGTGCAGTGATGCTGTATGACGCCAATGTCTCGCAGCAAATGGCAAATGCACTGCTTGAAGAAGGCATTTATGTGATTGGCTTCTTTTACCCTGTCGTACCCAAAAACGAGGCTCGCATTCGTGTCCAGCTCTCTGCCGCCCATACTCGCGAGCAGCTCGACCAGTGTATCGCCGCCTTTATCAAAGTCGCCAAGCAAATGAAAGTGATTGATTAAGCGTCGTTCGATATTTATCTAGGCCGTGCCCTCAATTCAAACGAGCGTTCTCTAAATGGGCTAAAAATAGCTAAATTTTGCCAAACATCGTCAAATAGTTGGTCAATATCTCGATATTATCTGCACTATTTTCCTCGTTTGACGGCAATTTATCTCATTTTTATCACCATTTTTAAAATGAGGACACCCCAGATTCAACCATAAAATATAATGCAGCTAAATAAGAGAAAACTATGAAAGCACTGGTTAAAGCTCATGCCGAAAAAGGCATCTGGATGCAAGACATGCCAGAACCAACGGTCGGCATCAATGACGTTAAAATAAAAATTAAAAAAACCGCCATCTGTGGCACAGATTTGCACATTTATAAGTGGGATGAGTGGTCACAAAAAACCATAAACACGCCGATGATTATCGGACATGAATACGTCGGTGTCATTAGTGAAATGGGCGATGGCGTCAAGCATATTGAAGTAGGTGACCGAGTCACAGGCGAAGGCCATATCGCTTGCGGGCATTGCCGTAACTGCCGCCGTGGTAAGCTACATGTGTGCGAAAATACCATCGGCGTGGGCGTTGACCGCGATGGCGCGTTTGCCGAATATTTGGTGATACCTGCCGACAATGTCATCAAACTCGATGAGCGTATCAGCGATGAGATGGCCGCCATTATGGATCCCTTTGGCAACGCCACTCATACCGCTTTATCATTTCCTGTCCTTGGTGAAGATGTGCTAATCACGGGTGCAGGATTGATTGGTTCAATGGCAACGGCGATTTGCCGATTTGCCGGAGCACGTAACATTGTGGTCAGTGATATCAGTGATTATCGTCTAGAGCTTGCCAAAAAAATGGGCGCGACGATGACCATCAACCCAGCCAAGGGTGAAACCATCGAAGGTGCTATTGCTGAGTTAAAAATGCACGGTTTTGATATTGGGCTTGAGATGTCAGGCTCGCCTCAGGCCTTTGATTCGATGATTAGTAACATGTATAACGGCTCTAAAATTGCGCTCTTGGGCATTTTGCCTAACACTACCACGGTGGATTGGAGCAAGATTATTTTTAAGGCGTTAACCCTAAAAGGTATTTATGGGCGCGAGATGTGGGAGACGTGGTATCAGATGGAGCAAATGCTGATTAGCGGTATTGATTTGACACCAATCATTACCCATCGCATGCACATTGATGATTTTCAAGAAGGCTTTGATATCATGGAAAGTGGGCAATGCGGTAAGGTGATTTTAAGCTGGGATTGATTTTGGCGATTTAGTATTTGACGAGTCGTGATTAGGGTTTACATTGTCATGACTGATAAAACGGCACTGATTTCAGCGCCGTTTTTTTTGGATAATGAAAAGTAATGAGAAGGATAAAGTATAAATAGTTAGGTGAAAATATTTTTTATCCGTTAATCGTGCGTTTACGGTAAAATCAACCTATGTTGATAAATGATACAAAACTAAAACGTCTTACTTAAAAGATAATAAAAAGGACTTACCATGAGCGCAGGATTAATCAAACATCTAAGAAAGAAAACTGATGAAGACAGCAATACTAAAATATTGATGTCGCAATGGGAGTTTGATGAAAAGCTCGTCGGTAAGTCGCTCGAAAATGTGGGCAGTTATTACCCACACTTTAGTAGTCATAATGAATCCCACTCTCAGCAAATCCTCGTCAATATCGAGCGTCTGTTAGGTAGCAATATTGAAAAGCTGACAGCGACAGATACATGGTTAATTCTAGAAGCGGCGTACTGGCACGATATCGGTATGTTATTTAGTGCTGATGAAGTTCAAAAAGTTTTTGATGAAGATGACTTTAAAGAATATGTCGAAAGCCTAGCTAATGATAATACGCAAGACTTACATGAATTTGCCAAAGTCTGGCATAAAAATGGTTGGAACAAAGCTCTTGTTAATCATTCAGACCCACATACGGGCGTTGAAAAATATCGTCAAATGATAGCTGAATGGTATCGTCGTGGTCATGCCAAAAACTCAAATTCAGTGGTTTTAGATCCTTTTGAGAAACTTGGTATTAGCTCTCCTCGCACTGAACTACTTCCCAAACGTATTTATCGTTATCTTGGTCAAATATGCTGGGCGCATGGGCTTGGTTTTGAAGATTATGTGATGAAAACACTACCCTTCCGTCAAACGGGAATGGGTACAGAAAACTGTCACCCTCGTTTTGTCGCTTGCTTACTACGCTTAGGTGACTTATTTGATATTGATGACAACCGCTTTTGCCCTGTCATGTCTAAGCAAGCAGGGAATAATATGCCATCTCTTAGCAAAACACATGAACAGAAGCATCAAGCTATCCGTGAATTTCAGTTAGATAACGAAACTGTTAGCGTGACTGCTATCTGTAGTACAGAAATGGCATATATTGAATGTCGTAGATGGTTTGATATGATTCAGAGCGAAATTCAAGATCAAATGTCACAATGGAAAAATATCGTACCGCATCGTGATTTTGGCTTATTACCAACAATCAATAAACTCGATGTTGAAATGGATGGCTCAAAAATTTTGCTTAATGATAAACCAATGAGATTTTCATTGGATGAACGTAGCGCTATTGAGTTATTGCAAGGAAAAAACTTGTATGACGATGAAATTAACATTTACAGGGAGTTGTTTCAGAACGCTATCGATGCAACTTATATTAGAGTTTGGACTGAATTCGGAGATAACTCTCCTAAACCTAAGCTGAATAAACAGTCAAATCCATACAGTGAAGAGTTTTCGAATGTAATTCGAGATTATCCTATTTCTGTAAATTTCACTAAAATTAAAGATGAAGATAATTCAGATTATAGTATTTGGAAGTTTAGCATTAGCGATATGGGTACTGGAATTAGTATTAAAGATCTCGAATATATGCAAAAGATTGCTGGTTCTAGCAAAAATCTAGAAAGAAAGAAAATTATTAATGACATGCCATTGTCCATACGCCCTTCTGGTACATTTGGTATTGGTTTACATAGTGCTTTTCTCCTTTTAGAAGGGAACGAATCTCCATACAATAAGGTCTATATTGAAACGAGAAGTATTTTCGATAGTAATTCCTATAATATTGAAATGACTTCTCCAATTTCTAACAATCAAGGGTATTGCTTCATCGAGAAAATGGACAGCAATACTTCTAGAAATTTTGGTACTACATTATCTTTATATCTTAGGCTTAAAAGAAGAGGAATGAGATACAATTCGCATCTTTTTAATCCAAACGACGAAGAAAAATTAGTTGATGAAGTTCAAAACTCATATGATCCAATTGAGCAACCTATATTTGACTATTTACAAATAATAACTAAAATAGGTGATATTAAAGAGAAAATTATAAAAAATATTCCTGTATCAGTTAGTTTGAACAAGGATTTTAATAATTATGAAAGCATATCCCGTCATAAAGACGAATTGATATGGGATAGTAAATATAATTTATTTTTTGGAGTATTTAATTGTGAGAAAGTCAGTTTCCTAAAGGGTCCAAGTTATCGTCTAAATAATTTATTTAAAGGACAAAGTGTTGAGTCTTTAGCTAGTTTCTTCATAATGCCAATATTTATTGATTTTTACGGGTTCGACGCTAGAGATGCTCTACAGTTAGACAGAAATACGTGGAGAAAAGAGTTTCAGAAAAAAATGAATAGGAATGAGTATTTTGAAGATCTTATCGAGCATCTTTTAAAGAATCATTTAGAAGCTATTAGAAATCAGCTTAAAAACGATAAGTTTCTTAGCTCTATACTATCTATATTCAGTATAGAAGATCCTAGGATTAATAATGACTTATGGACTGAGCTATCTTTATTCGATGATTCAGAGGTTAAGTTCTCATCTGATCTCAAAGATAAGCACTCATTTAAGGAGCTATTAAAACTTTCTAAACTTGACATAATTAAAGTTAATTCCAAAAACAACCATAATTATATCAAGTTCAATGCTGATGGTTATAAAGAAACAATTATGACAACTGAGTTTAAAAAAGATTCAATTTGGACTAATAAGTTTTTAGAAAAATGGTATTTAAATTCAGGATATATGGTTAGCGACGAATCTAATAAAGACATGATTACATATAGCTTTAAAAAATCATCTAGAGTAGAAAATAATTTATTAATGCTATTATGCCAAAAATTTTTGAGTGATGACAACTCAAGAATGTCATTATCTAAGTCCAGTCTAAAACGTGTAAATTTGGACAAATTTATTTACCTCTGTTGCTTTAGTAAGGCTCACAAAAATATCTTTGGTAAAGATAATACAAGCGTTTCAGAGGAGTGCCTTCTACTACCTTTTACCAAGCTTTTCAAGAACGATAACAAATATCTTAATACTTACAATTTAGAGACTCTTATTGATTTAGTGTTTGAAGACTTGAAACAAGAAAACCTCTCATTGAAAAGAGATCAAGTCGAGAAATCTTATAAAGAAATTATAGTTTTAGTTGATGAAACGATGAAAGATGATATGTTATGGAAAGAGGCTCGCAAACGTGGGGAGGGTTTTGAACCACATAATATTTCTGAGCTACAAAAGAGGTATAATTTTAAATAGTGGCCTTAGTGTGGAAAATAACGTCCCTTACTTTTTAAAACTCCAAACACAAAGAAGGTGAGCATTACGCCCACCTTTTTTCATACCTAAAACAATTGTCTAAACTAACTCAGTTGATCCTAAAGAAGCAATTGAGAACGTCAAAAACTTTATATATTACTCAGCTCTTTTAACGCTGATAGCGCCTGCTCCGCTTTATCATTCGATACAAATATATGGTCATGATAATAGGCAGCGATCACATTGGCACTGATACCTTTTGAGGTCAGTTTGGTTGACACTGCTGCGGTTAGACCTACCGCTTCTAAACTTGAATGCACCGTCAGAGTGATTTGTCGAAACACGCCTTCGTAATGCAAACCCGCTTCGTCAGCTTTGTCTTTTGTCAAAACCAAAGTCAGCCCTTCTGTCTCCATAAACGTCGCTATTGGCGCTAGGTTTACGTATTCTGCTAGCTCCCCTTTTACAGTACAAAATACAAATAATTCATCAACCAGTGCTGGCTGCATCGAACTCAATAGCTCATTGATATCTGTAATTCCTGACATGTTATTAATCCTTATTTTGCTTAATACTAGTCTTTATTCACCGCAATTTTAACATGGGTGTCACCACCTATACTCGTGAAAGCACGGTATAAACGCTAGTCTTTATTTCCAAACACTCAACTCTTAAACACAAAAAAGGTGAGCCTAAGCCCACCTTTTTATTTTAAACAACAGCTATCTCAAACTATAAGCAATTGCTAGAGGTTTGAGTAGCGACTAGCGCAACCAAGCGCGAGCATTACGGAACATACGCATCCACGCGCCGTCTTCGTCCCACTCTTCTGGTTTCCAGCTATGGTTATAAGCTTTTAGGTTACGCTCAGGATGCGGCATCATGATAGTGACGCGACCATCAGTGCTACATAGACCCGTGACACCGCCGAGCGAACCGTTTGGATTGAGCGGATACGTCTCGGTTGGATGACCTTGGCTGTCGACATAACGCATCGCCAGCTGACCGTGTTTTGCCATACCGTCGATTTCGTTGTTGTCTAGTGTGGCATAGCCTTCACCATGCGCCACAGCGATTGGCAAGATACTGTCTTGCATGCCTTTGAACAGGATCGACTTGGTACGCTCAACTTTTACGTTGACCGTACGCGCTTCAAAACGAGCTGATTTGTTCGCGACGAAACGTGGGAAGTTTTCTGCACCTGGGATGAGGTCTTTTAACTGAGCCATCATCTGACAACCGTTACAGACACCCAAGCTAAAGGTATCAGGACGGGCAAAGAAGCGGACAAACTGCATGCGTAGCTCGTCATGGAACAAGATAGAGTTCGCCCAGCCAGAGCCAGCGCCCAGTACATCACCATAACTAAAGCCACCACAAGCGACCAGACCGTCGAAGTCACGTAGATTGATGCGACCATTTAGTAGATCACTCATGTGTACATCGACTGCTTCAAAGCCAGCTTGGGTAAAGCCTGCTGCCATCTCTGTCTGACCGTTGACGCCTTGCTCACGCAAGATGGCGACTCTTGGCTTGCTGTTATCAGAATCAGCACGGCTGTTTACATACGGTTCTTCAACTTTTTGATTCAGATCAAAGTTAGGCGCAGCGATTAGACCTTTATGGCTCGCGTCAGCAATCAAGTCATACTCTTGCTGTACGCACGCTGGATTATCACGGCGGCGCGCGATCTGATAGCTAACCTGCGTCCACGCTTGCTGTAACTCAGTACGGCTAAAGCGTAAGGTGTCATCACCCATAAGCGTTGGCGTTTGGATCAGTAAGCTGTCTTCTTCCGAGCTTTGACCGACGAGGCTCAGCATATCAGCAACGTTAAACTCTTCTGCCAACTGCATGAGAGCGGCGACGTTTTCTGGTAGTACTTGAATGACCGCGCCCAGCTCTTCACTGAACAGCTGACCGAGTAAGTTGTCGTCATCCAATGACAGCTTGATACCTTGACGGCTGGTGAACTGCATCTCAGCGATGGTCGCTAGTAGACCGCCATCACCGATATCGTGATAGGCACTGATGACGCCTTGTGCGTTGCCTGCTTGGATAAAGTTAAAGAAGTCGACCAAGTCGCTTGGCTGCGCCAAATCTGGGCAGTCGTTACCCAATTGGCTCAGCGTTTGCGCAAGGATTGAACCGCCTAAACGCAATTTTCCTTTAGACAAGTCAATACGGTAGAACGCGCTGTCGCCATTGATTAGCTCAGGCGTTAGCGTTTTTGCCACATCAACCACAGGAGCAAAGGCGGTAATTACCAAGCTCATTGGTGACACGACTGATTTATCCGTATCACCTTCTTCACTGCTGTCTGTCCAGTTGGCACGCATCGATAGCGAGTCTTTACCGACTGGGATAGCGATACCGAGTGCTGGGCACAGCTCTTCACCGACGGCATGTACCGCATCAAACAATGCCGAGTCCTCGACATCATCACCACATGCTGCCATCCAGTTCGCTGACATCGTGATATCAGACAACTGAGCAATACGCGCGCCAGCGATGTTAGTAATCGCTTCACCCACTGCTAAACGCGCAGAGGCTTTTGGACTGATAAGCGCAACAGGCGTACGCTCGCCGACACTCATGGCTTCACCAGTCATCGGCTGACCATCTAACGCAACTAGACCTGTCGCCGTCACCGCGCAATCTGATACAGGCACCTGATAGCGACCCACATACTGATCACGCACGACCATACCCGTGATAGAGCGGTCACCAATGCTGATCAAGAATGATTTGCTAGCCACGGTTGGGTGACGTAATACATCGGTGATTGACTCGGCTAGATTAACGTCATCAAGTTCTAATGCTGGTAGTGTATTGTCGCTACGCTCGAAGCTACGCTGCATTTTTGGTGTACCGCCGAGCAATACTTGCATCGGCATATCGACAGGTTGCTCATCTAGCAGCGAATCGTTAACCACCAATTGACGCACATCCGTAGCTGTACCCAAGATGGCATACGGGCAGCGCTCACGCGCACAGATCGCATCGAACTGGGCTTCGCTATCAGGGCGAATCGCGAGGACATAACGCTCTTGAGCTTCGTTTGACCAGATGGCCATTGGCGACATGCCCGCTTCTAGTGATGGAATCTTACGCAAGTTCAGATGCGCGCCCATTTCATGATCATTGACCAATTCTGGCATGGCATTAGACAGACCACCTGCCCCTACGTCATGTAGTGAGACGATTGGATTGCCGTCTTGACTGTTGTTACTGGCGTCTACATCATCACCAGACTCTTTATTACCAGCTAAGGCCCAGCAGCGATCGATGACTTCTTGGCAGCGACGCTCCATCTCAGCGTTATCGCGCTGAACTGAGGCAAAATCCAAACCTTCATCAAGGTCACCACTATCGACTGACGATGCGGCACCGCCGCCCAGACCGATTTGCATCGCAGGGCCACCAAGAACAATTAGCAAATCGCCTTTTGTGATTGCATTTTTTTCAATCAGGTTGCGTTTGATATTGCCGTAACCACCTGCCAACATGATTGGCTTGTGATAGCCGCGCATCTCGCTACCGTCTTTTGCCGCAGAGGTATCTAGCTGAAAACTACGGAAGTAACCGCATAGATTTGGACGACCGAACTCGTTTGAGAAGTTGGCTGAGCCTAATGGCGCTTCGGTCATGATCTCAAGGCTGGTTGCCATACGATCTGGCGTACCATAATCCTGCGTACTCAATTGACCTGACTGCTCCCACTTTTCGCTAAGCTCTGGGATATGCAGATGTGACACGTGGAATCCTGTTAGACCCGCTTTTGGCTTACCACCGCGACCAGTCGCGCCTTCGTCACGAATCTCACCGCCCGCACCTGTTGCCGCACCAGAATAAGGGGCAATCGCTGTTGGATGATTGTGCGTCTCAACCTTCATTAAGATATCGATGTTCTCTTGATGAAAGTCGTAAGGATGGATTGAGTTGGCATCCATGGCGTCGGTCGGGATAGGATAAAAACGCATACCATCAGACCCAGCCATCACAGCGGCGTTGTCTTTATAGGCTGATAAGATACCTTGTGGGTTCGACTGGTACGTGTTTTTAATCATTTGAAACAGTGATTTTGTCTGCACTTCACCATCGACTGTCCATTGGGCATTGAAGATCTTATGACGGCAATGCTCTGAGTTGGCCTGTGCAAACATCATCAGCTCAACGTCCGTTGGGTTGCGTTTCAACTCATTGACATAGGCATTCATCAGATAATCAATATCTTCACTTGATAACGCAAAGCCGAACTCTGTATTGGCAGACTCTAGCGCTGCCTGACCTTGTCCGATCACGTCGATATGATTCAATGATGCTGGCGCTTGATCGTCAAACAATTTGCTGACATCGCTCAAGTCATAAACCAAGCTCTGCGTCATACGGTCAAACAACAATTGCTCAGCGTCTACTGGTAGTTTTTCGCCTGCTTCACCATCAATTGTTAACGTATAAACAACGACACGCTCAACACGATTGATCTCGATTTCACAGTTATTAAAGATATCTGTTGCTTTACTTGCCCATGGCGATATCGTACCAAAACGTGGCCCAACGATGACTTGTAGTTGGTTGTCTTGCGGCGTATTTAGCGTTGCTGAATGGTCAACCGCCAGTAAATCTAGCGCTTTTTTATGTTCATCACCAGATAGCTCTCGTGATAGCACATACACTTGCTGTGTACTTATTTGACTGACATTTAGCTCGGTTTTTTGCTGAAACTGACTGATGAGTTGCTGCGTCTGAAAATCGGTAAGAAACGGTTGTCCGGCGATGGTCATCATAAAGGCATAATCCGTAAGATCAAGGCATCTCTGCCATGCTAAGTAAATGGTCTGGGTATTATAACAAGAAGACCTGTAATAAGCAGGTCTAAACCAAGATAAATTGCCGATAAGTTGCGTTCTATCGCGACTTACTATTTGCGAATCGATAATTCAAAAAAGCCAAATTTCCAGTTGTTTTTAACTAACCTATTGAAAAATAGAACGCTCAAATCTACTCTGTCACAATTTTTACCTAACCTTCATATTCCTTACAAACACTCACATCGCATTACCGGGAACCTATATAAATGTAGGGTCACAACTCGGTATTCTAGTCTCAGTTGTTGAGGCGACGATGACGTTTAACTTTTAGATTTATTTAATGGTTAAACATATCTAGCCTGAAGAAAAATTACTATAAATAATCAACTGTTCAATTCGGCTAATTAAAACAATGCTATATAAGCCCAATTAAAACACTATAAAAAAGGAAATTTATTATGAGTAGACAAGACCATATCGATAAAGTACAAGAATTGGTAAAAGAAGTGAAATTTGCCATGATGACCACTCGTACTCATGAAGGCCATTTACATGCCTGCCCAATGACGACTAGCGAGACGAGCATTGGTGCAAAAGAGATTTGGTTTATTGGTGATAAAACCACTGAGACCATCAAAGATATTGAAAAAGACCCACAAGTGAACTTGGCCTATGTCAGTCAAGATTCAAAAGATTATGTCTCAATTAACGGTAAAGCAGAATTGGTCGAAGACCAAGAGAAGTTAGACGAGCTATGGTCGCCAATTTACAATGCGTTTTATGAGCAAGGTAAAGAAGATCCAAATGTCCAATTAATCAAAGTCGTCCCACATGGTGCAGAATACTGGCTAAGCGGTAGCTCAGTAGTTAATATGTTTAAGATGACCACTGCTGCAGTAATGGACGGTAAGAAAGCGACCAACTTAGGCGAAAACAACTCAGTGACATTATAAGTCGTCTGATTTATAAGTAGCAAAAACAAAAACGCCAGTGGCTAATGCGACTGGCGTTTTTTATTGCTTAAATTTTATGCTAACTATTTTTGTCTTATGGAATTATCCGCTTTGCTTTAAGTAAGGCCAAGCAGCTTTTAGATAAATCATCATCGACCATAAGGTAAGTATTACAGCGGCGACCATTAATACATAACCGATAGTTTCAAGTGACTGCCAATTAAGTAGTAGTACGGTAATTGCCACCATCTGAAAAGTGGTCTTTAGTTTGCCCACATAAGATACCGCGACGCTAGTACTCTTACCCAGCTCTGCCATCCACTCACGTAACGCTGATACTGCGATTTCACGCGAAATAATGACGATAGCCGCTATCGCCATAATGATATTGGGATGCCACTGTACAAGGACAATGAGCGCTACAGCTACCATTAACTTGTCAGCGACAGGGTCCAAAAATCGACCAAAGGCTGACATGACATTAAGTTTACGAGCAAAATACCCATCGAGCCAATCGGTAATCGCGGCAATGATAAAGACGCCAGTCAATAATAAATGGCGCAACAAACTATCACTAAACTCACTCATCCCAACGCGCGCAATGACATTGTCTGAAATCGCAGGCATACCAATACCCATGGCTGGCGGCCAATAGGCAATCGCGACAAATAGCGGAATCATCAAGATACGCGCAATCGTAAGGTTGTTTGGCAAGTTAAAAATACTCTTGGTATTTTGCGAACTTGGCGGTTCTTCCTGCGTATGCAAATGCGTGCTGTCAGTCATGGCAAACCCAGTTTAATATGAACATAATAATGGCAGATAGCTTAGCATTTTTCGGACAAGGCGTCATGCCATCTCTGCAGCGATTGAGTTATCAAAGGTATCAATATCGACTAGATGACCTTCTATCGCCATAAGGTATTGAAAATATTGAAAGCCTTTATTGATAATTTCACCATAAAGCTCCGCTACTTACTCTAAATATCAGTGCTTCATATCAATCTTTGCGTCTTTTGGATTTTTACAACGTAATATACTGTAACCAAAACCGCCAGACAGCACTCAATTGCGCTATCATAGCGACTGTACCAGAACACTTGTACACTTAAATCAGTAAATATTAATAGCTAAGTAAATATCTCCACCTATTGTATTGATAATTATTATCCTTATAAATAACAGTAGAGAGCACCAATAATTACAACAACTCTTGACCACGGCCTGTGTAGCTAATACATGACCCGTTTTCCTCAGCCCACAGTACCTCCTCTGTGGGCTCTTTTTTTACCCGTAAAGCGTTGATTTATATAGGTTTGATATTTTTATATATTGAATTGACCACCAATTTGACCACCATTTGCTCAAAATTTTATTTTTTTATATGGTTTCTTTTATGCTGGCATGTCAGATTTTGACAATGTAGAAAGCGACCTACACTTAAAATAAATATCACCACATCTGGGGTTATCTTTTTTGTATAGTCGCAGAGAAGAGAATGGATAGCTCAAAGGTTGAAGCTATCCATTTAGTTTAATTCAGTTAGCGTATCAGCTTCTTAGTACTCATTACGGACATACTCAAGCCTTTCATTAAATGCGGCTCTTTTCTGTTTATCGCTTACTATCTCACTAATAAGATCATTAAGAGTAGTCACATCGTCAGCAACAACATCTTTAATCACTGGTCTATCGAGGGACAATAACTTCGCTTGACTCATCGTCGCTATAACTACAGCGTTTGGGTTGCGCTCATCGATAGCGATTTGTTTAGCTAGCTGCAAATCTTGCATTAAGTCGTTCAAGTCAGGTAATCGCATTTATTAACCTCATCTGGTACATCCTAGTTTATCAAGTGACGCTTGCCATACATCAGCACTCAGCTTGTCATACTCATTAACCAACTTTATATAGGTACTGTGGTGCATGCCTTTAGGACGTGATCCAATGCCATGAATAGCACCACGTTGCCAGCCTAACTTTGATCTAAGAGTATTTAAACGATTGAATATTCTGTCTATCGGTTGTTGTAGCTGACTACCATAATTTGCGCCAATGCAATGACGGCAAACATATAAGCCAGCACAATATAAAGTTGATGTTCTTTTATGGCATTTAGGACATAACCACCAGTAGCGATGACCGCCATAGTTGCATGATGTTTTAGATAACTGGATAGAGTATTGGTAGGAACTGCTTCGATAGCTGTAATTGAATTCGATGCTCTGAGCGTTGCCTTGTCTCAGCTGCTCACGATAGCGTGAGATATTCAGTTTAAGATAGTCATCTAAGCTGTGAGTCATAGCAATTGCTGGCATGTCTAATCTCTGGTTGTTATCTAAATCATTAGTCAATTTATAACCTTGATTATAACATGGTTTAATTTATCCCTACATAAACAATGCTTTAATTACTAGAGACATAAGAAAAGGCAGACGTTCACGCCTGCCAATATAGTTTTATACCTACAAAAAGTCGCTAAAGTTGCTAAAGTTCCTGTAAGCCTTATTACTTATAGCCTGTAGCTTAGATTGTACCTGCTAAGGTTCTGCTAAACTTGCTATAGTTCCGCTAAAGTTAGCCAAGTTTAGCGATAGATTAGCAAGTTTAGCAATGCTTAGCAGCGCACTACCTAAAGTTAAGCCCTTGACTGGCAAGGGCTATATAAAGTTTAGCAAGTTTAGCAGCTTTTTAAGATTAGCGAAGTTATAGCTAAGGTTAATTAATCAGCTTAGGGTTGATACATACCAAACGCCTGCGCCCGTCACTTTCTAACCTGATATGTCCCACACTTTGTAAGTCTTCAAGTAAACCGTTAAGCTTCTTGCCTCTTAGTGCATTGGGTGCATTTTGGGTAACAAATGACTTATTCAATATAGGTGGGTTTTTACCCCTCACTTTATCGACTAGCCAGCTACTTAGTTTCTCACTATCGTTCTGCTCACCTGCTGGCGTTGCATCAAGATAGCGCAAGCGTTCGGCTGTTGAGTATTCCACTAGCATAAAAGCGCGCGTTATATCATCAATAGTTACTACCTTGCGCTCATCAAAGAACGCCATCAATGATGCTATACGACTAGCATTTTCTGCCATCCGTGATGCATACGCTTTTAAATACTCCAATGTCTGCCCTTGTGCTTGTCGATTCTCTATTGCCTGCATATGTTTATAGAAGACTTGTTCTGCACCATCTGCCCACTGCATTTTGATACGCTGCGGTGTGCCTGTGCTGTCATTGGGTAGGCTAGCTGGTAGCGGATCAAGCAAGCTATGACAACGTGACCAGTAAGCGATCAAATCAGGATTATCATATGGGCTATCATTCCTGCGCTGCTCGTCGTCCCAAGTTCTTTGACCGCGTAAGTCTTCAGGACAAGCAATTAAGGCCCTTGCTAAAAATCCCTGCCCATTCATCAATGGATCAGTTAATGCCTGCTCTAACACTACCCGTTGACCTTGTAGCAGTAGTGTCATGCGTACGCCATGTGCATCTGTTTGCGGTGTGGCATAAGCAGACTTTTGCGAGCGTAAACGAGACACTTCGCCATCACTATATAGCTTAGTAATTGCAGACAATGCGCTGCCTGCAGTGTCACCAGTCATCGTATGACCATTGAAGAATTGCCCTGCTTCATCTGTGGTCCACGATGCGTTACTCATTTCACCACTAATAAACCTATCGAGTATCGGCTCAATAGTTGCATCATCAAATAATGTCTTAGGATTTTGCGGCCTTGGGTTTTCATCTAAGAATGTAGATAACTCTTTACCCTTTAAACTAGCTTTATCACTTTCCCACGTTGATACATCATCTAAATAGCTAGCGTACTTCTGGCGCTCATACTCTTTAATTTTGAAGTGAGTTAAGCCCATTGCTTGAGTTTTACCGCTACCGCTTTCACCTTCCGTTATTAATATCAAGCAAGCTGCCATATGGCTATGACCAAAAGGTGCATCAATAAACCGCTGCCCCATGTGTGCTAGTGACCCTAAAACGCACTGACCTGCCATGGCAAGCGGCACTTGTGCGTAGTACGCCACTAACTCAATAACTCGCCTTAGTAGTCCTGTGAAAGCATTTATTGGGTATGGTGTGGGTTTGCTAGGATCATTGGCTAATGGTTCAGGTTCGCCCCATATCTCAGCTTGTAGATCGAGTATGGTTGTATCATCAAGGGCTAATATATCTCTATAGCTTAGATTGCCATACTCTAAATGCTCTAGTACGTTTCTATCACTGGTAACAATGGCTTTGACGTTCTCGCCCTTGAACGGCTTACAAACTTTGTCTTTTTGATCTAAGGTAGTAAAGATAGTCACGGGATAAATTTCGGCAAAGTGACTGACCATGCTATTAAATAGCAGCTTATCAAGGCTTACCAGTAGCGTGACATTATCGGCTATGAGGTAGTAAGCCAGCTTTACAACGTCCTCTAGTGCGTCATCAATCGCTACAAGCTCATTACCACTATCTAACGTGCCAATGATCAACGCGGACGGCTGCATACGGTCAATGATTAACGGATCATGATTGCCGTTGGCGGTAATGCTGGCAAGGGTGACGGGTTTATCTTGGTTACTGCTCAGTACTAACCCTATCGTGCCAGCTGTGGGCACTGTCTTACCTGTATCAAAGCCTGTGGTTATGGTAATATTGCTATCAAGGTGCAATAGCTTATCTTGCGAGCATGACTGCTCACATAGGTTATAAAGATTAAGTAATATATTGTCATCTGCTAGCCCTTGCCGTGTGGCTGCATCAAATCTACTTATCATTTCAAAGCCTGCGCTAAATGCGTGGGCTTTTTCATGGGTGTCTGTTGGTGTGGTGGTCATCCGTTCCCCCTTGCTTGTGACTGGTTCGGCTTGCGCGTGGCTCTGTACTTCTTGTAGTAGCTTTTACGCTTGGCGTGCTTACGGCTCTGTTTTGGTGGGTAGGTTCTCACTGGCTGCCCTCCTTGCCGTAACGAGTCATTGCTAGGGTTTCTTTGATTGAACCTAACTGGCTTTGCAGTAGTTCGTGCCATGTTTCAGTGGTGTCATGCGTTAAGCGTGCCATTGATATAGCAACATGAGGTTCTATTTTTTCATAGTGAATGAGTGCTAATAGCTTGCCAATGTCACTTATAACAACGGCTGCGCTCTCAAGGTCACAAGCAATATCTGATAACTCAAAAGATGACATAACAATAACTTCATTGTCGTTCGGTTCGGTTATGTCTATTACGGTGCGCTGGCTTGATTGGCTGCCATTGTATAACGTGGCTATCGCTTGGCGGTTTGCTGGCGTGTCATGGAATAGTGACGGTAAGGCATCATCACGGCTTACTTTGCCGTCATTTCGGTAATGGTATGTTTTGCTGTTGAGGGTAAAGCCTAAACAATCATATTCTTTATCATTGAATAGCTTGTAAGCAGCAAAGCCCACAGACGGGCATAGCACGCTATCACCTGCCTTGAATGTGGCTGGTGTGCTGTTAGTAGTGGTTTGAATGTTTGAGGTCGTACGGATTGAATTAGGCATGATAGCCTCCTGAATGTTTTGTATGTGTGAGGGTATGCTTAAAAAAGGGTATAAACGGGATTACAACAACGGCATTCAGGCCGCGGAACTTATTTCCCCAAAGGGGTATTTTATTAGGTTCACTCATCCCGTCATAACTTACGTCACTGTGTCCAGTGCCATAGGTATAACGATTACTACTTATTACGTTGTTATCTGTGTCCGTGGTAACTTTCTGGGTGTTAATCAGGTCAGTTTTAGACACAAAAATAGCCAAAGGTTGACGACTTGGCTTTGCCGCTGAATGTTTTGTTGTGGGGTTATGATAACGCTTGTTATCATGACTTGTAAAGCGATGGTTTTCGTTATTACTAGATGTCAAAAAACTACCTAAAAATGGGTAATCTCCCCTGTTACATCCTTTTTTTCCACCGCCAGAAAACATGTGGTTTTTTGTGCTTTCTGCTGATTTAACGGCCCTATTTTTAATATTGCGAATAAGACTCAAAATAGCAGCATTTAGGCTCAAATTTTGGCTATTTACACTCAAATTCTTATGATAAAGGCTCAAATTCGTGACATTCTGGCTATCGTGCTCCACATCACAGAATGTTAGGTCGTTTTTCTTATCTTTGCTCATCTCTCACCCCTTCCACGTTAAAAGCGATTTCTGCTATTCGGGTCGACAATCCTTTAAGCGAATCTACTTGCCTACTACCTGTAGGTAGCGAACCGCGTAGAGCTAGCATTTTATTTTCTACTTCTACTATCTCAGTCAGACTATTAATGGCGGTCACGTTAGCATGTAGGGTAATGATTAGCTGATCTATAAATTCATCAGTTATCATCAAAAACCCTTCATTTTTTAACCTGTCTATAACTTCGTTTACTAGATCGTTATTACTCATGGCTTGTTGCCTCCGCTTGGTACGGTAATGCGTGGTCACAAAACATGTCGCTAACAATACCTGCCAGCTCGCTATTGGCATAAAGTGCGGCTTTGACTGCCACAAGAACGCCTTGGCTAACCTCATCTTTTGTTTTGATAGCATCTAGCGCGGTGGCTAGGTGGTCAGTATCGCGGTAAATGTCCTGTATGCGGTCATACATAAGACGTAAGTACAGACTATCCACGGTCACTAAGCGGCTGGCTGGGGTGTCGATTGATATGCTAGGGTGGTTATTCATTTAGTTCCCCTCGCTGTTAGATAGTTCGCTTTCAAGTAATGTCTGCTCATCAAGCCAATAGACCGAAAAACGCTTGTCATTGTGCGTGACTATCTCGCTTTGAATGGTTAGCCCTGCGGTTCTTAGGTCATGAATGCGCTGTGCTAGGCATGTGATTTGATAAAGGCGGTAAGCATCCCAAGTAGTGATTGTTGCCCCTGTCATCAGGTGCGCTCTAACAGTGTCAATCTGTGTTTTAGGTGCTGGCTGGTTGGTCACTGGGCCGGTGGCTGTAGTAGTCATGATTAAGCCCCCTTGCTAGCTGAATGTTGGCGTTCAAGCCACGATAATAGGTCAGCATTTCTAAATAATAGAATGCCGTTGATATCAATTGGTCTTGGGAACTTGTCAGCTTTCCACCACCGACGGAGTGTCTGATGATGAACACCTACTAGGGACGCTGCTGTCTTAATACGTGTCTGCCCTTGCGGATGCAATTGGGTTGAGCTTTGCGGATTGTTTGATACATTTAGCATATTGCTAACTCCTGTGTCATGCCGTTACTTGGCGTTGATTTGAGTTATCAGTATGCTAAAAGCTTAGCGGGCTGCCATCCTAGTTGGGGTGAGTTCGCATCCTAACTAGGGTGCTAGTTGATCGATTAAGAGAACATATAATTGAAAAAACCCACCGATTAATGGGTGGGTTTTGGTTCTTAAGATACAGTTGGTTTATTAGTAATCAATGCCGGCTATCGTTGCAATTTCATCAATACTCATATCTTCCCTAATTGCACACCGAAAGGCTTCGCCTATTTTGTCGTTACGATCTGCTATTTCTACGAGTATATTCAATCCAACAACACCTTGATTTTCTAAGTTTTTAGCTATCTGCTGCACATCAGCTTTCTTTGGTTTGTCCTCTTCAGTGTAGTAGCAATCTGTAAAGTCATGGCGGTAGGTAATTTCTGTAAGTCTTTCGCTGTAAAAATCAATATCACTACCAGCTTCAAGTTTTTGATTATCTTGATAGGTAAGATATAGCTTAGCTGTAACGCCGCTTATTACTACCAATGCCAAGCTAGTAGCAATACCAATAGCAAAAGACCTTCTAGTAATACCGCCTTTATTGTTAGGCATCATGCTGCCATCGAATAGGGCCCTAGGATCAAGAGTAGCAAAAAGTAAGTATTGAATTACTGCAAAGAAAATGAGCCATGCACATGCACCGAACACCGCGGCAGGCAATTCATTGTAGGATGAAATATTGGCAAAAATACCACCTAACACAACTGCGAATCCAATAATCCATAGGACTTGAAGTAGTCTTACTAAAAATGACTTCAATCTATTCTCCAGCGTAGTAGTTAAAATATAATGCCTGAAAAGCACTATAACCAAACTAAAGTGCTTTAAGCAATCTATATCTAACAAGTAATTAGAACGATGTTAGCGGTGCATTATTGGCAATTTTCGTGCCTGCTACACTGTTATTAGCTTCTTGACCTGTCTTGGCACCTGCCGCCGCTGACAGTTTAGCTGCCATCTTTAGTAGATTATCCAATGCAACTTGTTTGTGTTCCGGTAGTTTGTTAGCTGCTAGCAGTAGGTTTTTGCCTGCGTTGGTGGTTAGTAGCGTTTTAGCTAGTGCTGCCATCCCTGCAATTTTTGCGGTTCCTATTGGATTGGACATGACACCACCAACCATAGCAATATCAGTCAGTCTTACTCCTGTTGGTGGATTCTCTTTGTATTGACCTGCACGCTCAACGTGTCGCATGAGTTTAACTAGTCCGTCCATCTGCCTCTTGTCTTCACCTTTGAAGATATTGCTATATGGATCACTCAATCGCTCAAATTCTTTTGCGAAGTTGGCAGGGCTGAAACTACCTGTACTTTCATTTGTGGCCTTATTGATAGCCTGGTCAGCCATCTGATAACGCAATGCCGCTTGCCCTTTTGGGTCTAATGCTCGATAGAAGTTGTTAGCTCTATCGCCTTGACCTGTTTTAATAAATGCTTTGTAAATTTCATCGGGCTTGTTACTATCCATTGCATTGGCAATAGCCTTGTCCGCACGCTTCATTGCATTCTTATAAAACTTGTCTGCACGTTGGTAGGCTTTTTTGATACCTGCGTTACCTGAGTTAAGCGCAAAGGCTGCTATATCATCGTCGACCGCTTGTCGCAAGTCACCGATAGCTTTTGATGCCGCACCTTTTCCGCTTATCCCTAGCTCACTTGCAAGATTACCAAGTCTTGATCGCAACTGACGCATATTAGCAAAGTCTTTCGGTTTGGCTGCATCCGCTAAATTGGCTTGTATGCCTGTGAGCTCTCGAACAATAACATCATCAGGCGATAAAGATGCCGCTTGTTCATCAAGCGTTTTTATTAGTGCTGACTGCGTATTGGTAGGCGTAACAATGTCGTTGCCACTCGCTACAACTGCTTCATCTACTTTGTCATACAATCTTGATGCAATCTTACCCTCACGGAAGGCGCGAACCTCTGCACTCGCTTGTAGTACGCGCCCTGTGTCGTCACCTGCTGTCTCAACGATGTTCAGCACACGCGCTGCGTTTCTATCACCTGCTGCGGCTGCTTGTCTGATAGTTGGCAATGCCTTGTAGTCTGTGTCAGCCATAACAGCTTTAAGTTTACCGGTGATTTTACGTGATGCGACTTTCGCTTGACTGTGTTGCCCTTCTCTAAACTTGCCCATACCTACTATTGGTATGCGCTCGAGATGAGTTTCTGTGTTCTTAATAACGCCGCCGCCTTTGATATCGCCAACGGACGTTCTAACATCAAACTGCTTGCCTAAGTCGTCAATCTCTTTGTAAGCTGGTGCAAGGCGACCGTTCTTAGCGTTGACCGCCTTCGTTACGCCTTTGCCGACTGCGCTAGCGACTTTCTCACCAACACCTTGACCGATAGCACCACCTGCTGCGCCTACGCCCATATTAAGCAGTCTATCATCTGTATCGTCTGCATATTGAGCTGCACCAACTGCTGCACCTCTCACGCCTTGGTCAGCCATTCGAGCACTTAAAGAAGCACCACGACTACCTGCATAAATTGGCAAAGTCGCCGCAATCTCAGTACCACCGCGAACCCAATCGCCACCGTCACGACCTGCAACCGAACGAGCGCCATCAGTGGCTAAATTTGCTTGCTCATACTCTTTGTTATAGCGACCTGCTGCATTGGTATCTAGATTTGTTCCAAGTACGCTGTTAGCGACTGTGTTAGCTTTATCTGCAAATTGTTTATTCATCTGCACGATGCCTGCGCCTGCATCAGCCAAGCCCATCGCGGCACTTGTTGCGTATGAGCTTAGCTTATCGCCTATTGATGCATTGGGGCTTGATTGGCCTGCGACACGGCTGCCTTTCGCTCGGCTTGGGTTCAGGTTAAACATACCCATAACATCCTCAAGGGGTGTTTGTGATCCCGCCTCTTGATACCTTTCAACGGCTGTTTGTAGGTTTTTGCCTACGTTATCTTTTCGTTTGAGTAGCTTAATGGCGATCTCTTGGTCGCCAAGCCCTGCCTTACGATACTTATCTACAATCTTTTGCACTGCTGCTTTAGATACGGCTGCCATAATTACCACCTATGATGTTGTTAGCTCAAGTTTTCAGATTGAAACTAACGTTGATTGAGGTTATCAGTATGGCTCAAGCCTGTATTATGGGCATCCTAACTAGGGTGAAGCTATGCCCTAATTGGGATGCAAGTTTATGCCTAGTTATTTACTTAGCATTAAAAAAGCCGCACTTATTAAAGTATGGCCGCTTTATTATTGGCAGTGTAGCGTCAGTGGCTTAACCTTGTTTGGCCAACTATTAAACCTGCGATAAATCCTTCAGCACGTGCTATATGCTGTACAGCGGTATGCGAGCTCACTTTGTTAACGCTATCCTTGCCATACTTGAGCGGCGTTAGATAATACTCTGCTATGCCATTGGTGCTCATACGGTCAATATATTTTAGCTTTAAAATCTTGCCTTCTAAGGGTTTACATTCGCATAAAATGGTTACTAGTCTTTCTACTTTTAGTGCTTCGTCATCAGTGAGAAACATAGCAGAACGTACTTTGCTTTTCTCTACAACATGTCCACGCATTAGACTAGCCATCGGACTTGAATATCCTAAACCGTTGCCTTCTGCCAACACCCAGTTACCCCATGCTGTCAGCAACTCCTGTACTTCTACGCCGAAATCAATCATACAAAGATCCAAAAAAATACGGATGTAAAATTAGTTTGCTCATTGCTTCACATCTTAATAACTGATGAGTCGCTCCAGTACGTACAGCAACTAGAATCATGACACACTAACGTGAGTTCGAACTTCTCTTGAGGTTATGCGGTTTTTTTCTTTCATTGGCCAGCGCCTCTTTTGCTGCCCCAAAACGATTTTCTAAAGATGTTTTACCTTGACGGAATATTGCTTCTTCAGTAGCTAACCCAATGATGGCAGCTTCGCTAGGAAATGCTGGTTTGTCTTCTGTTCCTTTTGGCGCTTTCATTATTTCCAACAATATACCTATAGTTGTCTGATAACTTGCGGCAGTATTGTCATCCAGCTCAACCGTAGCATTTGTAAGTTGCTTCTGAATTTTATCAAACTCCTTTTCTAAGCTTTCATACTTCTTCTTAAGCACTTCATATTTTTCTGTAAACTCATCATGGTCCACTTTTGGTGTTTTTGGCAAGCTAGAATCTATAACAGGTAATTGAACATCTACCAAAGGTTTTGCTGGCTCAATTCTCAACCAGTCATTGAAACCCTTGAGAACATAACCAATCCTGAAGAGATATTTCTGTAAATCTTCAGATTTAATAAGATCATCATCGAAACTGACCTCGTTGTTATCTATAGCCAACTCAAACATCAGTTTATAGCTAATATAATCAGCGAATACTTCCGCGAATAAACTTTCGCCTTCATGTTGATCTATCAGACGTACTTCTATACCAGCAAGTAAGCAAGCCGCGGTTTTAATATCAAACTTTTCTAACTTGAAGTAATTTAATTGCCATGCATTAGGCTCTTCAGGTTTATCTATAGGCTTTCGATAAATAAAATGTATCTCATTCTCATCATATTTCCTTACCTTGTCCCTAACTACTCTAGCTGCTTCAGCAGTCAGTTCTAGCTTTAGTTTTTTGATACACCTCATGGACTCTAACTCTTCATAGGAATAATAGAAGTCCCCTTTTAAATCATTTATTAAGCGGAGTGAAATACTCTTACTAAGAACTACCTTTGAGTGGCAATTCTCTAAAAAATTTCTAGTATTAACATCATAATCATGAGATTGGCTGCGTTCAACTCGAGTGACACGCGAATATTTATCCATTGAATAAGACGATACTTCTTTATCAAAATTATTTAAAACAAGATAGGAAGCTATATCATCTATATAATCTTTTGTAGTGCTGGCAGCTAGATTTATAAAATCAACTGCGAGAATATATTTTTTCCCTTGAAACACTTCATCATCTAATACGCTCATATCACACCCTACACCCTTAAGCAAAAATAGGAGCAAGGCGGTGACAGTTTAAGGGTGTGAATATCTGTCGTTCGGGAGCAACCCCTAGCCTTGCAAAGTGTTTAGCTGAGCATTAACCCAGCTTTTGTGCTTGTTGTTTAAAGCTAGTGTGAATGACGTTGTCAATCTTGCCAGCCTTAATATTATCTAAGTAGTTTGCCCATTCAGTCATCATGCGCGTTCGTTCAGGTACGGCTTGCATACGGTTATACGCCTTGCCGTACTTGTTAAGCATTTGGTGCCCTAGCTGTATCTCTGTCAGTAGCTCGTCATAACCTAGTCTTTCCATCAGCATGGTTTTTGCGCTGGCACGGAACCCATGGGGCGTGTGCACTTCTTTGTAGCCTCTACCCTCATAGTTGGCACCAATGCCACCGCTATTCATAGATGGATCGTTTAATACTTTATTGATTGCTTGCGGATCATGATATTGGCCTTTCTTACGGTTGCCGTTATAGAAAACATACTCATAGCCACCCGTTAGTGACTGCATTTGCTCTATGACTGCTATTGCTTGCGGCGCCAGTGGTACAACCAAACTCTCTACCATGTCCTCACGCCTCTGCCCCTTTTGAGGTGTAAAAACCCATTGCTTAGCGTTCAGGTCGATATCTGCCCATCGCATCGCGCATACATCGCCTACACGGGCAAAGGTCAGTGTTAATAACTTGAGTATCGTTTTGTTGTATGCCTGCTTATCGCTTAGCTGGTCAATATCTCTTAGTAAGACAGCAAAGTCCTTGGGATCGGTCAGTGACGCATGGTGCTTGGTTCGTGTGGCCTTCAATGCTTTGGCACCTGATAGTTGCGTCACTGGATTGTACTCAATGAGGCCCTTTAACACAGCATGGGCAAAGATACGCTGTGCCATATGTTTAACGCGATTACCTTTGTGCACATAGTTTTTTTGTATGTCACGACATAGTGATAGCACTTGCTGAGTGGTAATTTCACTAACGGGGAACTTGCCAAAAGCTGTTACTAACGGTTTTAGGTAGCTGTTGATGTTTGTTAAGGTACTGGGTGCCGGTTGGTGGTCAGGGTTACTAGTTTGCTCATATAGCCAGTCATCAGCTACGGCTTGGAATGTGTTATTTATAGCAGCGGCTTGCTTGGTTCGTTCATTATCGCGCTGCGAGATTGGGTCCATCGTATTGGCAAGCATGCTCATATTGTCGTTGTGCATGCGTCTGGCCTGCTCAAGTGACAAGGCGGGGTATTGGCCGAGCGTCATCTCCTTGCGTTTGCCAGTCATTGGGTGCGTGTAGCGGTGCTGAAACTCGATACAACCACCCCTCATGCGTAGTCTTAAACCTTGATACCCACCAATAGTGTGATAGACACGCTTTTGCCCTTGCGCTTCTTTGATAGCTTTCTTTATCTGAGTATCAGTTGTTAACGCTGCCATGATTACACGCCTTTATTATCTATCTATACAGATGAGAACCTGACCACCACTTTGACCACCAATAATGTAACTAAATGGTGGTCAGTTGTGATAACACTAGATAATAGATATTAGCATGTAAACCAGATAATACATAGGGTTTGGATAACATTAGAGAATGTCTGATAATGCCGAAAGCACCCCCTCTGTGGGCCTTTTTTTGCTTAGGTTTTGCTAAACTTAAATATCGTTAAACGATGCAAAATAATGAGCATGGATATCACGCTTACTGCGTTTGCATGATTACCTTAACGGTTTGCTGCGCCATTCGATAGCAGCTTTCTATATTACCTTTTGCACACCAGTCACCACTGACGATCCATTGCTTGGTTGCATCAATTAATATGCCTAGCTCTTCAGCATCCTTATTTACGATAGTAGCTGCATAACGCCAACGATGGCAGTCTGTTTGGCTAGGTGCGCTAGCTTCATTCCAATTTAATGCTCGTTTTGCCGCCTGTAATAATTGTTCTTCGACTAACTCTATGTCCTCATCGACATGGGCTTCTGACCAGTCATTACGTGCATGAATGGTGACACTTGGTAGTAGTTCACCATGAGCAGGTTTTTGATGCTCAATAAATATCCTATCGAGAATAGCGCTATTTAAATAAGCGACATCCCATTGCGGTGTTAGCTGGCCATTTAATGTCTCAGGTAGCTTTTGTACATCATTCCAACCAAGCATCAACGTATAGCAGGCTTGCATTTGAGGTTTAGTAATTTTGTCTTGTTGAGCAAAACCGCTATCTGCCATTAGCTCTACCGCCTGACCATTTGGCGCTGTACAGATCACCCAATCAAACCAACCGAGACTGGCTCCAGTTTCGTCGAACAGCTCAGTTTGCTTGCTGTTTTGATTAAAAGTTTGATTATGAGTTTGGTGCTGGATCTGGTTCTGAGACTGCTGTTGGTTTTGATACTGTAAATACTGAGCAAGCGGTGCGACACGGGTCTTAAATACTATCGTCGTATGCTTGAGCGCGGCGGCCAATTCACGGCCCCAACTGGTCATTTTTGGTGTGCTGATATAGCGTGCATGCACCGCGTCCCATTGCTCTTTGCTTTGGATATTAGGTGACTGACCATTTTCATCTGCTGCCGTTAACTCAACCACTTCGGCACACCACGGCTGTAGCAACCTTGTATCCAACCAAGGCGCGATAAACTGTTGAAAGTCAGCAGTTTTCGCAGTAAAAAACTGCGCACCGAACGACCATTGCCAGTTTTTATCAGTTTTACTATCGCTGCGATAGCGGGTCGCTAAACGGCCTACACTGCGTGATTTTTCAAAGATAGTGATTTGCGGGTTGTTAGATGACGATCCTGTCTGGTTTGACGCACGCTCTAATAGTGTTGCGGTAAGCAATCCCGTTAGGCCACCACCGATGATGGCGATTTTTGGGGCAGATAGAACAGTTGAGCACGAAGCATGATCAGTCATGATGACAGTAGACCTTATAAAGTATTTATGAGTCGCTACTATATTAATTAGCTAGCCTAGTAAGTACCGAGTGACTCGTCAATTAATCGTCAATTAAAATGGTAGCGATGTTGTCTTGTTAGCATTATTGAACCTTCAAAATGCGCCAATATCAATATCGTCTACGTAAAAAAGCCATGCTATTCTCGATAACATGGCTCTTATTCAACTTTGATATGTAAATATTGATGGCTAGTATTGAATAACTATCCTTAACACTACAGGTTCGTTATCAGGCTGACTTACTCTCCACGGCCTGCTTTTACTTCTTCGACCAAGTCACTAATCACCGAGCTATCAGCAAGCGTAGATAAGTCGCCCAGTCCCACATATTGCCCTGCTGCAAGGTTACGCAAGATACGGCGCATGATTTTCCCCGAGCGCGTTTTTGGTAGTGCATCAACCATATAGATGGCATCTAAAGTCGCAATTGGTCCAATCTCAGCACGCACATGACGTTTTAATTCTGCTTTTAGATCGTCGGTCTTTTCTTCACCCGACTTTAGAATGATAAATGCACAGATACCTGTACCGCGTATCTCATGCGGCATACCGACAATCGCAGCTTCAGCAGTTGCAGGATGCGCAACCACAGCGCTTTCAATCTCTGCTGTGCCCAAGCGATGGCCTGCAACGTTGAGTACATCGTCGACACGACCAGTAATCCAGTAATGCCCATCTTCATCACGCTGTGCGCCATCACCCGTGAAATAATGACCTGGATAATCGCTAAAGTAAGTCTTCAAAAAGCGAGGATGATCATTATAGATAGTACGCATCTGCCCTGGCCAGCCGCTACTGATCACCAAGTTGCCTTCTGCTGGGCCTTCTAAAATCGCACCATCGCTATCAACGATTTCTGGTTTGACGCCATATAGTGGTGTCATTGCCGCGCCTGGTTTGAGATCGACCGTCCCTGGTATTGGCGCCATTAAGATGCCACCAGTCTCGGTCTGCCACCATGTATCGACGATAGGACATTTACCATCACCAACGACATTGTAGTACCAGTCCCACGCTTCTGGGTTGATCGGCTCACCGACCGACCCTAGCAGACGCAAACTAGAACGATCCGACTCTCGAACAAAGGCATCGCCCTCTTTCATCATCGCACGAATGGCTGTTGGGGCGGTATATAGGATAGTCACGTCATGCTTATCGATAATATGACCAATACGTGCCCATGTTGGATGTTCTGGCACACCTTCGAACATTACCGTCGTCGTGCCATTGGCCAGTGGTGCATAGGTCGAGTACGTGTGACCAGTAATCCAGCCCACATCTGCCGTACACCAATAGACGTCATCTTCTTTGATATCAAAAACATCACGGAACGTTGAGATAGCATAGGTGATATAGCCGCCTGTAGTATGCACTACACCTTTTGGCTTACCAGTAGAGCCAGACGTATATAACAAGAATAGCGGGTCTTCGGCATTCATGACTTCAGGCTCGCAGATCTCTGATTGACCATCGACCAAATTGTGATACCAAACATCACGGCGGCCACTCATCGGTATAGAATTACCCGTACGATGAACGACGATGACTTTTTCGACACTCTCAGTGCCATCCATGTCGAGTGCGTGATCGACATTGGCTTTAAGCGGTGTGTGCTTACCGCCGCGTAAACCTTCGTCAGCAGTAATAACAACTTTTGAGCGACTGTCTATCAAGCGATTGCCCAGACTCTCGGCAGAAAAACCACCAAACACCACTGAATGCACCGCACCAATACGCGCACATGCCAGCATCGCTACCATGGCTTCCGGTATCATTGGCATATACAAGGTTACGCGGTCACCTTTTACAACGCCAAGCTTGCGCAATGAATTACCTAAGCGGCAGACAGCTTCATGCAATTCTTTAAAAGAAATAATTTTGTGCAATGAAGGGTGATCACCTTCCCAAATGATAGCAGGCTTGTATGGGTTTTCTTCGAGGTGACGATCAAGACAGTTGACTGAGATATTTAGCTCACCATCTTCAAACCATTTGATGCGAAAATCATCTAAGTCATAATTGACGTTACTGACTTTGGTTGGTTTTTTTATCCAATCGATTAGCTCAGCACGCTTCGCCCAAAAAGCATCAATTGCCTCGATTGATTCAATAGATTGCTGGTAGTCTGTAAGGTACTTATCAGGTGTGGTATTGGCAGCAGCCATAAACTCGGCTGAGATAGGAAATGATTTCTGAGTCATAGTGTTGGGTCCCTTTTAATTATTATGACTTACACGGATAAACGTCTATGACGCGCCCCATGTAAGCGATAAGAGTCATCTTCCATAATGTGTGACACTCATCGTTAGTTTGACAAATAAGCGTGACGGTTGCAAGACATCAAAAGCCAAACATAACAATTTCACTGTACATCTGTATGTTTAGATAATTATATTAGTACTTATACTGGTACGTATAATGCTATTTATAGGGGCAGCTATCATAACGATAGTACTAAAATGACAGCTGGTTGTGATCACACGGTAACAGCGTATGGCTTAGGGCATTTAATCCTTGTAACCTTTAGTGAAATATGGACAATAGCTACACTAAACATACTGCTTCATTTAACAAAATGTCAGCCGCGTTTTTAATAAAAACAATGCTTGGCCTGGTTATACTTTTTTCACCCCATCGTTTTACGAGACCGCAATGACTAATCAACGCAATGCACAAAACCATACTCACTATGATGTCGTTATTATTGGTGCTGGCGCTTCAGGGTTGTACTGTGCACTGACTGCCGGACGGCGCGGTCGCCGCGTATTGGTTTTGGATCATGCCAATAAAGCTGGTAAAAAGATTTTGATGTCAGGTGGTGGTCGCTGCAACTTTACCAATTACTTTGTAGAGCCTGAGCACTTTATTGGTGCCAATCCCCACTTCTGCAAATCAGCGCTAAGTCGTTACCCAAGTTGGGAGTTTATCGGCATGGTAGAGTCGCATAAGATTGCCTACCATGAACGCGAACACGGTCAGCTGTTCTGTGACGACTCGGCACAAGATATCTTGTCTATGCTCCTAGATGAATGCACGGCTGTAGGCGTACAAGTAAAGCTTAATGCTCAGATTGATCACGTTAAAACTGCTGCTCATGATAACGGTGAGCGCTTTTATCTAACGACGAGTAAAAAGCTTGGTAAAAAAGACATTGCGAACGGCACTCAATCTTCGCAAACAGGCTATAGCTGTGAGTCTTTAGTCATCGCCACTGGTGGACTATCTATCCCGACCATGGGAGCAAGTGGTATCGGCTATGAGTTGGCGCAGCAGTTCGGGCATACTCTTGTGCCAACTGACGCTAGCCTTGTACCCTTTACCTTCACTGATAAAACAGGCGAGCTTATCCGTGCTTTGGCTGGTATCAGTTTGCCAGTTATTGCCAGTAATGAGCGTATCTCTTTTAAATTGCCCGTCCTATTTACCCATCGTGGTCTCTCTGGCCCTGCCATGCTACAGCTCTCCAACTATTGGCAGACTGGGGAAACCATCAGTATCAATCTGTTGCCTGAGATAGACGTCACTGAGCTTTTACTGACTCGTAAAAAATCACACCCACGCCAACTGATTCGTACCGTATTGGCAGAGAATACGGACAATGCGCTACCCAAAAAGCTATTGGCAGCGTTACAGACGCATCTGTGGGAAGACATCAAAGATACAGAACTTGCCAATATCAAAGACGAGCGACTCACAGAACTTGGGGCTACGCTCAATGGCTGGAAGCTCAAGCCCTCTGGTACAGAAGGCTATCGTACCGCTGAGGTCACACGCGGCGGCGTCACAACCGATGAAGTATCCTCCAAAACGATGCAAAGCAACTTGCAAAATGGCTTGTACTTTATCGGTGAAGTGCTTGATGTGACCGGCTGGCTTGGTGGTTATAATTTTCAGTGGGCATGGGCCAGTGGTTTTGTGAGTGGTGAGATCGTCTAATCATGGACACTTATAAGTGTTTAACATTTGCTTAATCGCTGCTGACAGCACTAGGAATGAAATAGTAATAAAAACTCATACAATCCACTCTTATATTCATAGTAGTATTACTTAATAATAGCTTTTCTATTGATAGTAATTCTAATTAGACTAATGAGGTGACCCATGCGTTCAATTAAACACATTCACGGTGAAAAAGAGTCGCACTGGGTAGGTGACGGCTTTTTTGTAAAAACTCTGATCAGTCATTTAGATGATAATCCAGACCTTAATTATAGCCATACTGATCCTTTCTTATTATTAGATTATGCCAAGCCAACAACGTTTTCACCCAATCCCTCTTATAAAATGCAGCCACATGGCGTTGGTCAACACCCACATAAAGGTTTTGAAACTGTCACCATTGCTTATGCAGGTGAGATTAGTCATGTAGATTCGACAGGTGGGCGCGGTAATATTTTAGAAGGTGATGTACAGTGGATGACTGCTGGTCGCGGTATTCTGCACGAAGAGTTCCACTCTGAAGCCTTTGGGCAACGTGGTGGTATATTTAGTATGGTGCAGTTATGGGTCAACTTGCCAAGCGCCCATAAACTGACCGACCCAAAATACCAATCTATCAAACGTGCTGATATGCCTATCGTTGATCTGATAGACAATAGCGACGAGCAAACTGTCATTGGCCAAGCTGCCATTATTGCCGGTGACTGGCATGGGATAGCGGGAGCAGCAACGACCTTTACGCCAGTCAATATGTGGGATATTGAGCTACATACAGCAGGTACAACCACGCTACAAGTACCGAAAACGCACAATACCCTACTCCTGGTACAAGAAGGTCAAATATTGGTCAACGGTACAGCCGTCAGCGCAGGCAGCCTAATTGAATTTTCAGCGCCTATTCGAAATCATGTAGGCACTCAATCTGAACATTCATCATTACCTGCTACTGATACTATCGAATTGACCTACCCTGCAACTACCGATGAAGACACACCTATCAAATTGCTACTGCTAAGCGGCGAGCCAATCGGTGAACCTATCGCAGGTCACGGCCCCTTTGTGATGAATACCCAAGATGAGCTACGACAAACGTTCCGTGATTATCAAACAGGCAATTTTGGATATTAATCAAAATAAATGCGTAAAAAAAAGCCCTCTAACTATCGATAGTCAAAGGGCTTTTTTATAACGCGTTTGTCTGCCTATTCAGTGATACTGACGGATGGATAATTGCTTACACTTCATTCATAAACGGATAATCAGTGTAGCCAACCGTGCTGCCACCATAGAAGCTCTCTGGATGCTGCTCGTTGAGCGGTGCGCCCTCTTGAATACGTTCAGCGAGATCAGGGTTGGCAATATAATCACGACCGAATGCTACCGCATCGATATAGCCTGCTTTGATGTTCTTCTCAGCTTTGTCCGCATCATAGCCACCCGCCGCGATGATGGTCTGATCGAACGCATCACGGACACGCTGACGGAACTCATCGCTATACGGCGTACCACCTGCCCAATCTGGCTCTGACAGATGCAAATACATTAGACCACGCTTATTGATTTGTTCAATCAGCCAAATGTTATCGTCTTCTTCGTAGCCTCCCTCAACATTGTTGAATGTGCCCAGTGGCGAGATACGAATACCAATATGATCTGCATCCCAAGCATCCACACATGCATCGATAACATCTAAGGTCAGACGCGCGCGGTTTTCGCGGCTGCCACCGTATTCATCGTCACGCTGATTGGTATGCTCGGCCCAAAACTGATGCAGCAAATAACCATGCGCGCCATGAATCTCAATACCATCAAACCCCGCTTCCTGCGCGCACTTGGTTGCATGCGCAAAGTCAGTAACCACTTGCTGAATCTCATCAAGACTGGCTGGGCGCGGCGGCGTGGCATCCGCGCGAATGGCTTGGTTGTCACTATCACGCAATGAGGTACGGATACCTACATCGACATCTGAGGCTGAAATTGGCGCACGGCGTTCAGGTTGTACGCTTTCATGTGAGACAAGTCCTGTGTGCCATAGCTGGACGACGATCTTGCCACCTTTGGCATGGACATTGTCAACGATGGCTTTCCATGCAGTGACTTGATCTTGAGTATGTAGCCCTGGTGCGCCTGCATAGCCTTTTGCTTGAAACGATACTTGCGTTGCCTCAGTGATGACAAGGCCCGCCCCTGCACGCTGCGAGTAGTACTCTGCTGCCCATGTGATAGGGACATCGCCTGGCTCAACGGCACGCAGACGTGTCAGTGGGGCCATCATAATGCGGTTTTTTAGCGTTTGTGTGCCCATTTTTACAGGCTCAAATAAAATATCGTGTGCCATAATCTGTCCTATTGGTTATTGTTGCTATCTATGATCTTTAGTTATAGCAACCATCAATCATACTAATTATTATCGAATGCTGTTTAGAAAAACTTATAATATCATTAGTAAATCTACGTTTAGCGCCTACCTTTATAGGGGACAGATTTCATTATTCCAAGCAATATTTACAAACAGATACAACAATATTCACCTATACAAATATTCGTATCTGTTTACTACGAAGACTGTTTACTAAGCCTTAAATATTGTTCGTCTGAGTCTTGTCTTTTGGCTTTAGCATTTTCTTAATTGATAGCTCTAATGACAGATATGTGCCGATCAATATCACAATCGAACCAATGATAGCTTGTATATTTAGCGCCTCGCCAAGCAATAGATACCCTAAAATAATAGCAAAAATTGGGATGACTAAAGTAATACTGGTGGCGCGCGTCGGGCCAATATTTTTAATCAGCTGATTCATAAAGATAAGGGCAATGGCGGTCGAAAATACACCGATACAGATCACGGATACCCACGCCTTTATGCTGATATCTTTACCATAAGGGAACTCATTAAAAGCCACAGGCAGCATAATAATACTACCGATAATGAGCGAGCCTGCAGTGATAGCGACTGGCGATACTTCGTACAGATAGTTCTTGGTGATGTTGGCCCCAAGCGCATAACCTACACAGGCTAGTAGCGCGTAGCCCATCGGTAGGAGTCCTTCGATCAATCCTTTGCCTGGCTCGCCGCCACCAAACAAGCTTTCGCTCATCAGTATGATTACCCCAATCACCCCAATGACCAAACCGAGTGCTTGTTTTTTCGATAGCCTATCTTTAAAGAAGACTCTAGCGATAAAACCACTCATCATCGGTACAGAAGCATTTAGCACGGCTAGCACGCCTGCGTTCACTGATTGCGCGGAAAACGAGAACAACACAAAAGGCAGCGCTGCTGAAAACAAGCCAACGAGCGCTAGCATTTTCCAATGCTCCTTGATGCCTACTCTGTTTTTCTTATTGAGCAATACAAAGACCAACATGACCAATCCGGCGAATATCACACGCAAGCTGGCGAATGCCAATGAGCCAAACTCAGGCACGCCAATACGATAAAAAACGAAAGAGAGTGACCACATAAAAGAGAGCGTCACAAAGATGATGAGGTCACGGTTGGTCATTGGGTAATCCTATTAAGCGCTTAGACTGCGTTTACCAACTCGTGTCGGTCATAAGCGTCTGATGCGTTGTAAAAATTATCATGTGATTAAAAACTCATGATGATAACTTTTTAATTGTTTGATGGGTAATTTTTTATAAAATTTATAGTGAGTTTTTATCCACTTATTGATTTTTTTAGCACAGTTTTAAGATTTTCACCTTTTTGATAATCTGTAAATTTGGACAAATCCCTTTTATTGAGCACCATACAGTAAGCAGCGCCTATCCTATATTTCTTATACTTTAGCCTATCCCAGCACCTTTCTATTCACATACTAAAGAACTCCAAAGTCACCCTTAAGTAAGTCATCCGTTCAATACCTATAAAAACAGATCCACGGTCATAGTAAATCCTGCTTATAGCACTACCTTATAACAGCTACTCTTAATAATACTGTTGTTAAAAGTAGCTCTGATAAATCAATTCAAGATTTTCTCAAAATATATTAGTTGATATTTGTTCACTAATTTTCTACTATCTAAAAAGTATTGGTTAGTATTTGGCAATACAAAAAACAGATGGCAAACATCATTAGTAGGATTTATAAATTATTGAGGAATAATTATGAAAAGGATAGCGTTATTTATCGGTATGATGTCAGTTGCAACGGCAGGTTTTTGCGGGGTTGGTCAGTTCTCAGATGAGACCACTTGCTATGTTTATAAACAAGATAAACTGCAAAAAAAGCTAAACTGTCAGTATGAGGGCGCTGAGGGTGCAGCGATGAGTTATAGTTTTAGACAGGTCTCCTATAACCTGCCAGGGTTTGGCAAAATGGCGACCTCTACCAGTGCAAACTATAATGACCGTAATGAAGTGACTGGATGGACGACCACCGTCAATGACGAGCCCGCGATCATCAGATATCGTCTGCCAACCAATCAGCGTATCGTCAGTGATGCTTATGCGCAGTCTGGTAAAGCAGTTATGCAATGTTATCTTAGTACAAAATCGCAGTGGGAGATTTGTGCTAAATAGAACAAAGTACTCTGGCAATTTATAGTGCAATAAAGCTGAGCGTTTTGCTTGGCTTTTATTGCCGCCCGCTAAAAACTGAAGCATCAACCTTAGCACCATCCTCTATAAAATTTTTTCACCGTTTTCTCTATATGCTCAACGTCTTCACCACTGTCAAAGCCACTGATAAGATCGCTCCCTCTATTCGACAGCCATTGAATTACAAACCTACATCGGTAAGAATGATGCTACCTATTTATAAAATCTGCTCACCAACCCAGTTTATTAAAGAGTCAAATACATGAAACTGCGCATCCTAAAGTCTGCTGTGACCAATCCTTGGTTTAATCTTGCCACCGAGGATTGGATATTTAATACGCTCAATCCCGACTCGCATACCCTATTTTTATGGCGTAACTCTGAGACCGTGGTTATTGGACGCTCGCAAAACCCATGGGTAGAGTGCAAAACCGACAAAATGGAAGCAGACGATGTGTTTTTAGCGCGGCGTCAGAGTGGCGGCGGCGCAGTGTTCCATGACTTGGGTAATACCAATTTTACTTTTTTATCGCCCAGTGATGCTTACGACCAAGAAGCAAACTTCACTATCATCATCAATGCGCTTAAGAAACTCGGCATAGACGCTACGCTGTCTGGTCGCAACGACATGCAGGTAGGCGACCGCAAAATATCGGGCAGCGCATTTAGACATGCAGCCGATCGCAGCTTTCATCATGGCACATTGCTGGTCAATGCCAATATGCAAAAGCTTGGCGACTATCTAAACCCGCATCTACTAAAGCTTAAAGCAAAAGGCATCAAGTCTGTACGTGCGCGCGTGGCAAACTTAGTAGATTTTAATGAGACTATCAATCACGAGATACTGTCTGATGCGATTATCGAAGCGTTCTGTGAATATCATGGAGAGACTGCACAGGTTGAGCAGTTAGATGAAGCCAGCCTTGCTAAGCAACCGATGCTAAACGCTTACTATCAGCAAATGGCAGACTGGGATTGGCGCTTTGGTAAAACGCCTGAGTTCACTCATCATATCGAGACTCGCTTTGATTGGGGCATGATGGATGTACATATGGATGTGAAGCAAGCGACGATTACCGAAGTTGTCATCTTCTCTGATGCGCTAAATGTTGAGCTTATTGACCTACTTAAAGAGGCATTAACTGGCGTTAAATATAATAAGCCTGAGATTCAAGATAAACTCGATGACCTAGCAAAAGCACAACCTGAGTTGGCAGCGCAAGTTAGTGATTTTGAAAAATGGTTGGTTGGTGAGATGGAAGGTTAAAGACACTCTTCAATGCACTTGTAAGACAAGTTACAACTTTCTAACTCAACATACACTTGCTAAATTTATGCTTATTTATTTAGAGAATATATAAATTGTTCATTTTTTCACATTTATCCAATACAGACGACTTTAAATAAGGATCACTTTCTACATTTTGGATAAACTCTTCAATTCCATCGTTAATGCAGTTATATAAGTCGAATACATCAACCAGTTTGGTTGGGTTTTGGTATTTTCTTTCTTCAATAACAAGTTCTTGATCGGACAAATCTATATTTTGATAAAAAGCCAATCTAAAGTGCTTTTTGCTGTTGAAGTGCTTATGTTCAGCAGTTCCCATATGTAAAAATGAACATCTAGTGTTCCATAGATCAACTGAAGTACATCTTAACTTAGTTAAGTCGCAGTAAGTTTCGAGCCAATTGCGAAAGTCAGCCCCATCTGAAAATTCAGTCGATGAGCTTAACCATCCTAGCTGATCTATAAAAGTGAAAAACAAAAACAAACTCTGTTTATCATAGCAGGCCTTATTTAAAATCGTGATTGAGTTATTGAATGCATTAATTGTATCTCTGAGTTTGTTCATAAATTTTTTATCCCGTTGCTATATATTATGAATTACAAATATTCGTTTCGAATTAATGTTCTAAGGTTATGATATAGCTTATAAGCCAAAAAAAAACGACAGGAAATAGTATCCCTGCCGCCTTATAGTTGCTCACAATTACTTTCTATTTAACTCTTAAATCGCTGCTGCAACCTCAGCCCCATCACGAATCGCACGTTTAGCATCTAGTTCAGCTGCTAGCTTAGCACCGCCAATTAGGTGATATTGTGCGTCTGGTGCATCACCCACGTTTGGCATCAGCTCAACGACTGATTCTTGACCGGCACAGACAACGACGCTATCGACACGGAGTAGCTGGCTTTGACCTTGCGAGTTGGTAACCCAAATACCTTCATTGGTAATTTTGTCATATTGTACGCCAGCGACTTGGATCACGCCGTGCGATTTGATATGCGCACGATGTACCCAGCCTGAGGTTTTGTTCAGACCACTACCCAGACGGCCTTTGCTACGCTGCATGAGATAAACTTGGCGAATTGGTTTAATCGCTGCTGGTCTGACCAGACCACCATCACTCTGATAGTCGGTATCGTTGGTCACGCCCCACTCTTCGCGCCACTCGCTGATAGACTGCGGCTCAGGGCGATAGCTTGGATCTTTTAGTCCCTCAGGACCGATCTCATCCAGTGACTTACCATGATTGGCTGTCAGATACTCACTTACATCAAAGCCAATACCACCAGCACCGATGACCGCGACTGTATTACCCACTGCTTTTTCGCCAGACAGCAGCTCAGCATAGCTCATGACTTGTGGTAGCTCAGCCCCTTCGAGCTTACCTTCTAGACTTCTAGGTACGACACCCGTTGCCACGATGACATGATGGAACTTGGCTTTTTCAAGCATGTCCTTATCAACTTTGGTGTTCAGTTTAATCTCAACACCCAGATGCTCAAGCTCATTGATATAGTAGCGAATAGTTTCAAAGAACTCTTCTTTACCAGGAATGACTTTGGCGTAGTTAAACTGCCCGCCTAGCACGTCTTTTGCTTCAAACAGAGTTACGTCATGACCACGTAAAGCGGCCACATGAGCGGCTGACATACCAGCGACACCGCCACCGATGACGGCGACTTTTTTCGGTTTTTTGGTTTTCTTATAGACCAGTTCAGTCTCATAACAAGCTTGCGGATTGACCAAACAAGTCGAGCGTTTGTTTTCGAACGTATGGTCGAGGCAGGCTTGGTTACAAGCAATACAGGTGTTAATGCGATCTGTCTGACCGTTTTTGGCTTTATTGACCCAATGCGCATCAGCCAAGAATGGACGCGCCATTTGAATCATATCAGCTTGACCAGTCGCAACGATTTCTTCTGCTGTTTCTGGCATGTTGATACGGTTAGCCGCCATCATCGGGATACTAATGTGCTTTTTGATTTCAGCAGTGAAATCAACGAAAGCGGCTCGTGGTACGCTAGTGACGATAGTCGGCACACGCGCTTCATGCCAGCCAATGCCCGTGTTCATGATGGTCACGCCCGCTTCTTCTAGCGCCTTAGCCACGGTGATGACTTCATCCATGACGTTACCGTCTTTGACCAAGTCAATCACTGATAAACGGAATAGAATAATAAAGTCTTCGCCAGTCGCCTCGCGTACCGCTTTGACCACGTCGACAGCGAACTTCATACGACCATGAATATCACCACCATAGATGTCTTTACGCTTATTCACATGGCTTGATAAAAACTGGTTGAGTAGATAACCTTCAGAACCCATGATTTCGACACCATCATAGCCTGCTTGCTTGGCAAGTTTGGCTGAGCGAGCATAGTCTTTTACCGTTTGCTCGATGTTTTTGATGCTCATCTTGCGTGGCTTAAACGGTGAGATTGGTGACTTAATCGGGCTAGATGATACGGCAAATGGATGATAGCCATAGCGACCACTGTGCAATATCTGCATGATGATTTTGCTATCGTGCTTATGCACAGCACGGGTGACGCGCTGGTGATTGATAACGTCAGCTTTAGTATTCATCGTTCCGCCAGCAGGCAACAACCAACCTTCGCGATTGGGCGAGATACCGCCAGTAATCATCATTGCCACGCCGCCCTTGGCACGTTCTGCAAAATACGCTGCCAGCTTGCCATAATTATAAAAACGGTCTTCAAGCCCAGTATGTATCGAGCCCATAACCATACGGTTTTTTAACGTAGTAAAGCCCAAATCTAGCGGCTCAAATAAATGCGGATAGTGTTCATTGGTGCTAGCGGTTTGGATCGTATTGGCACTATGGCTGGCAGACATATCATTTTCCTTATGAATGGTTTTTTTGGACTATTTTTGCAGAACAGACATACTATAAGATGTAGCGTTATCAGTATCGTAACACACCGCTATTATTGTCAGCTATGCAGACAAACGACTGATGAGTGAGCATTATTTGGTGACGGTCAGAATACTATCGTGAAGTGTGCCAACTATCGCACGAACTGGTGGCGTATCGTTAGGTTATTACGGTAAAACCCGCTCCAGTGTTGACTATGTTTTTTTATAATCAGAGAACTATTTTATCACTCTCTCCTCACCGCCCATTAGACTAATCGATAAACATCGACTATTCTAACACCTTTCTATGTTAAATTACGGTACTGCGTTACCCTATTGACGCGTTATAAAAACACGATAAAGGATTATCATCATGACAGATTTTCATACTGGCCTCGGCAAAAACGCTGCCAATTATCAACCGCTCACCCCTATTGATTTTATTATCCGTAGCGCTCAGGTTTATCCTGATAAGACTGCGATCATTTATGATGACCTTGCGCACAATCACCTCACTCAGACATGGCAACAGACTTATACGCGCTGCCGTCAATTGGCGGATGGCCTGCGCAAATTGGGTATCGATAAAAATGACACGGTCGCCGTCATGCTGCCAAACACGCCAGCGATGGTCGAATGCGCCTTTGGCGTACCCATGTCAGGCGGCGTACTCTGTACATTGAACACGCGCCTTGATATCAACGCCCTGACCTTTTGTTTGCAGCATTCAGAGGCCAAGGTTCTTATCTTGGATAGCGAGTTTGCTGAGCACGCTGAGATCATCGATGAGACCTTCCCAAACCTCATTGTCATTCACGCGACCGATCATGCTATCGATGTCGAGCCGTTTGGACAGATGAGCTATGAAGCATTGGTTGCCAGTTCAGACAGCTTGGATAATTGGGAGATGCCAGCGGATGAATGGGATGCTATTGCCCTGAACTACACCTCTGGCACAACAGGCAAACCAAAAGGCGTCGTTTATCATCATCGCGGTGCTACGCTCAATGCGGTGTCGAATATTTTGGATTGGGATATGCCCAAACACCCCATGTATCTATGGACGTTGCCGCTGTTCCATTGTAACGGTTGGTGCTTCCCGTGGAGCATCGCCGAGCGCGCTGGGGTCAATGTCTGTTTGCGTAAGATTGATGCGGATTTGATATTGCAGCTGATTGCCAAACATCAAGTGACCCATTACTGCTCTGCGCCCGTCGTCCATAATATGATTGCTGGCGGCAAACCCGAATACAAGGAAGCCATTACGCATACCGTCAAAGGCTGGGTCGCTGGGGCACCACCATCTGAAACCATGCTGGCAGCAATGGAAGCGATGGGCTTTGATATCTCTCACGTCTACGGTCTGACTGAGGTCTATGGGCCAGTGACCGTTTGCGCTGAGCAAGAAGAATGGAATGATCTTGATGTCGCTACCCGCGCCCAAAAAAAATCACGTCAAGGCGTGACCTCACACTTAATGACAGGGTTTGAGGTATTTAAACAAGGCACGACTGAGCCAGTCGCCGCCGATGGCGAAGAGATGGGTGAGCTGGCACTACGTGGCAATATGGTGATGAAAGGCTATCTAAAAAGCCATAAGGCTACCGAAGAAGCATTCGCTGATGGCTGGTTCCGTACAGGCGATTTGGGTGTTAAATACCCTGACGGCTATATCAAAATAATGGACAGACTAAAAGATATCATCATCTCAGGCGGTGAGAATATCTCTAGTATCGAGGTAGAAAACGTCTTGTATAAACTACCTGCGATTGAGAGCTGTGCCGTCGTTGCCGCGCCACATGATAAATGGGGCGAAGTGCCTGTCGCCTTTATCGAAATTCACGCCGGTAGCACGCTGCAACGTGATACGGTGATGGAGCATTGTAGTCAGCACCTAGCAGGTTTTAAAGTGCCGAAATATATTGTCTTTGCAGAAATACCTAAGACCAGTACCGGTAAAGTTCAAAAGTTTGAGCTACGCCAAGCGGCTAAATCATTGGCACACGAAACGCCAAAAGTAACCGCCAGTGCTAAATAAAACTGTTATTTATTAAATCATATCGTCAATTAACATTCATCAAAAAGGTCAGCTACATATAGCTGACCTTTTTTTGAGCGCTCGTCTATTTATAGAGAACTAGTTATGTTAGCCAAGCTTAGGCTCAAGCCATTGATAAACTAGCATTCCTATAATCATAGCTGGAATAAACACATACGCTTGCCACTGCCCCGTACCGAGCAATACAATTCCTGGTCCTGGGCAGATACCAACCAACCCCCAGCCGATACCGAACAACATCGCACCGATAAGTAATTTTTTATTAATGACAGTTTTGCTTGGCATATCAATCGGTGTACCAATCCAGCTGCTTTGTTGACGCTTTGCTAATCGTACACCGAAGAAAGCGACAATCAGACCACCGCCCATCACAAGAGCAAGGGAGATATCCCATGCACCAAATACGTCCAAAAACCCTTGTACCTTTATAGGATCAGTCATACCTGACACCAGTAGTCCCAGTCCAAACAGCAGTCCTGCTAGCAATCCGATTATATTTTTTAGCATCGTCGTATCTCGCTATTATTATCTTTTATTAACCATCATATGTCGTTCGCGTATGAGTCCGACCATCAGTCTTCATCTGGCAATCTGCCATGAGTTCGCTATAGTAGGCCTAGTACGTGACGACCGATATAAACGGTCAAAATCCCAAACAGCATAAAGGTGACAGTCGCTGCCAATGACCGTGGAGACAGCCGTGCGTTACCACAGATACCATGCCCACTCGTGCATCCTGAACCTAAACGCGTGCCGAAGCCGACCAATAACCCTGCACCAATCAATAATGGCACGGAAGTACTGATAGCTACCTCAGGTAGTGGTCTTGCCAACTGATATAGCAGTGGTGAGATGACCAAACCCAGTATAAACAGCACCTGCCACATCTCTACACGCTTGGGTTTTAGTAGGCTTGAAAAAATACCACTGATACCTGCTATACGACCGATACCTAGCAGTAAGATAACCGTCGCTACACCTAGCATTAGACCCCCAACTAAGGAGATCGGCGTAAATGCTTGCCAGTCTATTTGTATGCTCATAACGGACTACCTGATTAAGTTTATTAAATACGTACTTGAGTATTAATTTATAAAAATACATTATATTATAAAATATAATAAAAAAGGTAAAAAAATACTGAACCTAGCATGACACTAATGGTTCAGTATTTTTTATAACTGTAAAGACTGTACTGTAAAGGCTTTAAAAAAGGCGGTGAAAAAGACTTAATAAGCTATCCTGTTACTATCTTTATCAGCCCTTTTAATTGTTATCTTTACTGGCTCAGCACTTTATCAAGTGCCGTTTCAAAACGCGCTACGGTACCATCGATATCGGTCAATTTATCCAAACCAAATAGACCCAAACGGAAAGTTTTAAAGTTATCAGGCTCGCCCACTTTCAATGGTACGCCAGCAGCGATTTGCACCCCGATTTCAGCGAAGGCACTGCCTTTATGCATGTCATCGCGATCGGTATAAGATACAACAACGCCAGGCGCTTTAAACCCTTCAGCAGCAACGCTCTCAACACCTTTGGCTTCTAACATTTCACGAATACGTTTGCCAAGCGTCCACTGCGCGTCACGCAACTTATCAAAACCAATTGCTTTAGCTTCATTAACGGCATCGCGGAACTGACGCAAGCTGTCTGTCGGCATCGTTGCATGATAGGCATGACCGCCGTTCTCGTAGGCACGCATGATATTCAACCATTGCTTTAGATCGATACTAAAACTATCTGACTCAGTGCTGTCTACTTTTGTGACAGCCGCATCGCTTAGCATGACCAAACCAGCGCTCGGTGTACTGCTCCAACCTTTTTGCGGTGCGCTAATCAGTACATCGATACCCAATGCTTTCATGTCTAGCCAGACGCAGCCTGAAGCAATACAGTCAATGACTAACAATCCGCCGACGCGATGCACAGCTTCGCTCAACGCTTTGATATAGTCATCTGATAAGATGATACCCGATGAGGTTTCAACATGCGGCGCAAATACAACTGCTGGCTTTTCTTCTCTGATTTTAGCTACAGCAACGTCGATATCGACTGGAGCAAACGGCTTTGGCGACTCACTATCATCAGCACGATTGGCCGTGAGCACTGTAGATGACTTGGCGATTTTGCCTTTTTCTAAGATTTGCGTCCAACGATAGCTGAACCAACCATTACGAATGATTAGGCAGTCTTCATCATTTGCCAACTGGCGAGCGACTGCTTCCATACCATAAGTACCAGAACCAGGAACGATCACCACTGCGTCAGCGTTATACACAGATTTTAGGTCACTAGATAGGTCGTTCATCACTTGCTGAAAGGCTTTTGACATATGGTTCAGCGCACGATCGGTATAAACCACTGAATACTCTAATAAGCCGTTTGGATCGATATCTTGACGTAATGCAGGCATTGAACACTCCTAGTGTATGGTTAGATAATATAGGACATGGATTAGATAGCACTATAATCAAGTGCTATTATTTTGATGGTGAGGTCTTGCGCTGTCTAGAGATACATTGTCTTTAAACGAACAAAAAACAACGAACACTGATGAGGTCTACTAACGTTAAGTTAATATATTTGTAGTCATATTACGAGCAAACACCAGCACATATCTTGACCTAAGCCATCCATGAGAGCTTGATATTAGCACTGATGCTTAAGGTTGACAACGATACGCTCAGGCAACGATATGACTTGCGCTATCGAGCATTTATTGGTAGGTATTGATTGATTGATAAATTTTGATTTATAAAGCCACGATAAAAACATCAATGCCCGCGATGAGCATCTTGTAGTCCTGACACCACGAAGTCTAGCAACTCACTATCGCCTTCGCGTGCGGCTTTGCGCATCAGTTTCGATGGTGCGTGGGTCAGTGTTTGAGTCAAACGTCGCGATAGCTCAGTGATGATATCTTCTGGACTGACATCGTCCTGTTGCAGCTTAGCAATAGATTCATGCAGCAGCTTATCCACCTGACCTTGAGTACACGCGCGGTATTGCTGAATATCTTTACCAACTTGGCGAACCTGAAAGCGGCGATCTATCTCAACCACCAATTGACTCACTAGCAGCTCAGCATCCACTGCGGCTTGGCGACGCTGCTCGATATTACCTGCAATCACATGCTGCAAATCATCGACAGAGTACAGATAAACATCATCGATACGGCTAATGGTTGAATCGATATCGCGCGGTACGGCCAAATCTATCATAAGCATTGGTTGATAACGGCGACGCTTGAGCGCTTGTATGGTCATTGTCTTATCAATCAACAAATCCATACTGCCACTACAACTGCTGACAATATCGGCTTCTGCCAATACTTGCGGCAACTCCTGTAAAGGTCTAACGTCTACGCGGCGATTAGGGCCACGTAGTTCAGCCGCTAACGCTTCGGCACGTTCGGGATTACGGTTACAGATAATGACTCGTCCGACCCCTAGCCCTGCGATATGGGTGGCAACCAAGCGATTCATCTCGCCTGCGGCAACAACCAGTAGAGTACGACTGGGTAAATCATCAAATATTTGTGTGACCAATTTGGCTGCGGCAAAGCTAAGCGATACGGCTTGGGCGCCAACCTGCGTCTCATTACGCACTCGTTTGGCGGCAGCGAATACTTGATCGATGATCCAACCGAGCTGATTACTGAGTACTTTTTGGTCTTGAGCCAGATGCACAGAGTTTTTGATTTGCCCGAGAATCTGCGGCTCACCCAGTATCATAGAATCGAGACCAGCTGCCACTCTTAACCAATGAGTCAATGCATGAGTATCACGATGTACATAGAGATAAGGATCAATATCAACGAGTGGTAGTTGCTTGAAGTCAGCCAACCACGTTTTGATTTTGGTAATATGCGCACTAATCGCAGCAGACGAGATATTCATGCTACTACTAAAAGCATTATTAGATAACTGCCCTGCGGCTTTGACATCCTGTATATCGGATGATTGTGAGTCAGATATTTGGCTATTAGCGGGCTGCGACGTTGAAGTGTGCGGCACTAGCGCATAGATTTCGGTGCGGTTACAAGTAGAGACGATCACGCTACCATCAGTAAAGGCTTCTATTTGTTTGAGTGCGACATTTACATCGTCACCCACAAGCGCCAAGCGCTCTCGCAGAGCGACTGGTGCAGTTTTGTGATTGACCCCAATGACCACTAATCTCATTATCGATAGACCATAAACATGACGCTCAGTTGCCCCTTACGCTATCTTATTATTTTTAAAAGACAGTTTTTGACGACAGCGCTAAAAAGGAAGACCCTAAAAACCGCCTATTATATCATTATTGCGGGCTTTAATTAACACTCACCCATCTATGATAACCATATCTCTGTATCTGGTCGCAAATGTAACAAATCAACTACTCATACGATTTATAAAATCAATAGCTGAGTTTTGACTTATGGTCAATAATATAATGTTAGATCATTCGCTTACTCTATCTTAACTTGTTATATTTCTATAATATTCAGTTCGACAGACCTATCTATATTTAATTATCTTCAGTATCGTTCTTTGGTAACGTACTCGCTACTAGTAGCATATTCATACGGTCAGACATGCCACTATCTGAGTAACACGGATGCTATTGTTTATCTCATCGGTCTACTCTTATAATGTTTGTCATGGGTACATATTGCCAATATCTAACTTGAAATGATTAAAACAAACTTGCCTTATCTGTGTAGGTAAACCATGGGCGAATACGGCTATCTATGATTTTTTTTGGGTCATTACTTCGGTCACCACATCCCTATAGCGAATACTCTAGCTTCCGTGCTTTATTGCATGTCGCTATTAAGCGCCTGTGTCAACGGTATAAGCTAGCGTTGTCTCTAGCTGTGTGCCTGTGTTTAGCAGCCCCTGTTCATGCTAGCCATCCCGATATATTGCTAGAAACAAAAATTCCTAACGTATCCGTTGCTACCGATACTAAATCAGCTGCCAATAAGGTAACTGCCGATAAACCAAATGGCAATAAAGTAAATGATAGTAGTGCTCCGATTGATACACCTTATAATGAAGATACGCTTACTATAGAAAACGTAAAAAATATTAATGGCTTAGCACCAGCCAGCTTATGGCAACCTGAGCTGAGTGAACCAAGCTTGTACGCTCTACTGGATGCCGAGTTTGCTGCCGATCGCGATGACAAACGACGTGCGGTCTCTATTTATAAGCAACAGTCTTTTAAAGAAGATGCCACAGCCGTGTTTGAGAGAGCGCTTAGCCTGTCGTTGCGTAACGAAAGGGTTGAAGACTCATTACAGTTTGCCAAGACATGGCAGGACCAAAACCCTGACCATGTGCCTGCGTGGTTTTATGTCGCGCATTTGGCCTTACGTGCCCATGACTATATATTAGCAGGCGAGACTTTAAACCGCATCTTGCGCTATGACCCACGCGCAGACTTAAGCGAAATCCTTATAGGCATTTACCCAAATAATGATGATGACAAACGTGAGCTTCTTGCCGCGTTGCAGCCACTAGATAGCGAGCAAAATGCCTCATTGTCAGTGTTAAAAGCGGGTTTACTCTATCAGTTTAACGAACCTGAAGTCGCTATTGTTCATATTAATCGAGCGCTAGAGCGTCAGCCAGACTATGTGCCTTTTATCACGTTAAAAGCGGATATATTGCGTAAAATTGTGACCGCAGAAACCGTCATCAATTATGTCAGTCAAGCTCGTCTACGCAACCCTGATAGCAAAAGCTTATATTTATATGAGATTCGCTATCTATTAGATTTAAAGCAAAGCGAACAAGCTTGGAAGTTACTACTTGAAGCACATAGCCGCTTCAGTGATGATTCTGAGATTACTCTGCTCGCAGCCTTAGTGAGCTTGGATATTGAAGAGTACGCTAGTGCCGATGAGCTACTCAATATGCTTGCCAAGAGTCCAGCTTATCTTGATCAAGCCTATTATTATCTGGGTATCAGTGCTGAGCGTCAGCAGTTGTTCGATCAAGCCAAATACTATCTCAATGGCGTCATGCAAGAGGATTTGGTATTAGAAGCGCGTAGAAAGGTAGTGGCGTTTGAATTACTCGATAATGACATCGATGGGGCAATCGCGACTTTAGAGAAGCTGCGCAAAGACTTCACGGTATTCGCGCCTGACACTTTTGTCATGCAAGCCGATATTTTGTGGCAACAAAACGAATCTGATGAAGCACTGCGTCTACTAACTCGTGCCGCTCGTAAATATCCTGACAATGAGATGCTACTCTTTGCACGGGCTCAGCTGTTAGATGATAAAGAAGACTATGTCGTTAAGCGCACCTTGTTGAATCACTTGCAGGCATTAGATCCTAGCAATTTATCCTATCAGTTGAGCTATGCACAGTTACTGTTGGCAAATGAGCGCAGTTCAGAGCAAGGTCTGGCGCTAGCTACCGCAATTATTCAGATTCGCTATGATGACCCACGTTATGATAACGACCTACATCTGCAAGCCTTAAATGTCTTGGCGGGCAATGCATTGGCCAAAGAGAACTATCAGCAGGTTATTGACTATCTACAGACACCTTATGATGTGCTACCAACTCTGCGCTCAGGAACGCTGTTATTGCGCGCCTACCAAGGCTTAGGTAACAATGAAAAAGTTGAGGCATTACTCGCCGACTTGCAGCAGCGCTTCTCATTTGGACAGCATAATATTAATGACCGCATACAGCTGTATTAATAGCGCTGATTTTGGATATGTTATTCGAGTTTTGTAGTCACAGAGATATGATAGCTGATAAGGTTTTTATAAATAACGAAGCATTTATAAATTACAAGGTCGTTATAAGAAGCTAACAGCCATGCATAACCGAGCAACAAATAACGCTTAAGCTAATATCTTTGTTCATCTTTCCATTTTGAGAAACTATTATGTCAGCATTAATCACTTCTTATAAACCAAATAAATTGGCTCTGTTTACTGCTATGACTGCAGCAATGGTCATTACCTCTGGTTGTCAGTCATTAAAAACAGCCAACGCGACCAACCAACCGACAACGACGGTACAAGGTCAAAACGCTGACCAACCTAAAAAGCTAGAGAGCTTTAATATTACCGGTAAAATTGGAGTGACGACACCTGCGAATGATTCGACAGGTACTCAAGGTGGTAGTGCATTTTATGCATGGGGTCAGCAAAATGACCGATTTGCCATTGAATTAATTGGCGCACTCGGTATTGGTAAAACCAACATTGAATACAATGGTCAGACCGCTACTCTGGTTAGCGAAAAGACAGGTACCTTGACCGCTGACGACCCTGAAACCTTGCTAAAGAAAGCTACTGGTTGGCAAGCGCCAATTTCACAAATGCCTTACTGGATTTCTGGTCGCCCAGCACCTTCAGATAGTGCGCCACAACTGGATGATCAGAGCCGTTTAGTTAGCTCAGTCAATGGTGAGTGGACAGCCAACTTTACTTATAAAGGTACGGATAAGTTACCTAGTAAAATTAGTGCAGTACAGCCTCAAGGCAACAAAGTTGTAATGACGATCAACCATTAATCCATCACTGGTTGATGATATGAACTACGCTAAAAATCATTATTGCTAATTAAGATAGCTGTTTATAACTGCACCTTATGATAAAAAATATGACTGAAAATATAGCCGCATCATCTGCTTCTACGATTACTCGTTTATCACCTGCAAAACTCAATCTGTTTTTGCACATCACGGGTAAACGTGCCGATGGCTATCATAATTTGCAAACGGTATTTCGCCTGCTTGACTGGGGCGATTACTTGCATTTTTCGGTCAGTGATGATGCTGTGATTTCTACTATAGCTAGTGAATTAAGTGCTAATCAACTCTGTCATCAGCTACTGATATTGGATGGTGCAGAGGCTATCACTATTAGTATAAAAGACAATTTAATTTTCAAAGCAGCACGCGCATTGCTAGCATTTGCCAGACAGTCAAATACTTTACCTGAGCAGTTGGCAAAAGTGCATGTTACTTTAGATAAGCACTTGCCAATGGGCGCGGGTCTAGGCGGTGGCTCATCTAATGCAGCAACGACTATGCTAGTGCTCAATGAGAATTGGCAGCTTAATTTTACCTGTGATGAGCTTATAAAGATTGGCGCAACTGTAGGTGCGGATGTACCTATATTTATCTTTGGCCAAGACGCTATTGCCATGGGTATTGGTGAAGAATTGACTGCCATCGACCTGCCTGACCAGCAGTACTTAATCTTAACACCTAATGCCCATGTCAATACTGCCAAGCTATTTGCGCATCCTAAACTACAGCGAGATATCGCGCCCCTATCGGTTGCAACTATCCAAAACCAATACGCTGAATATGTACAAACGCTCACTACGCCTTATCATAATGTCTTTACCCCAGTGGTCACAAGCCTTGCTCCTGCTGTTGCAGATGCCTTAAGTTATCTACAGGGGTTAGAAGCGCAAACACTGAGCCGCCCACGCATGACTGGTTCTGGTAGTGCGGTATTTTTGCCTCTAGATGCAAGCGTAGCCACTGATAAAAAGCTTGTGGCGAAGTGGATTACAGATGCGCCTTGTGCGGCATATGTCGTTGGAAACTTAAAATAGCATATACAACCTTTAGATTTCTTATCATCTAAATAATGACAACGGTAGGATTGCCTATTTTAATTTGCTAAAATAGCGCCAGCAGTAACCTATGATGAATAAATACCAGAAAAAGCCGCAAATGACTTGCAAAATCTGAAAATTTACTTATAATAGGTCGCCACAATAGGGGTATAGCCAAGTTGGTAAGGCATCAGGTTTTGATCCTGACATCCGTTGGTTCGAGTCCAGCTACCCCTGCCATTTTTTAGTACGAAGCGTTAGAGATACATCTAGTATAAGCGGTTTATAGACAGCCACTTATCTTATTGTCATTGACAACGTTATCCCAGTTTCGGTATAGTTCGCAATGGACACCGCTAGGGAAAAGTTATGTTTTAAACGGTTTATCCGTTTTTTAGATAACTGACAGGTCATGACACTATATTGAGAACGACTACTTAGTCGCTATTATATATCAGTTGTTCATAGCCTAGACATTACAGGGGTATAGCCAAGTTGGTAAGGCATCAGGTTTTGATCCTGACATCCGTTGGTTCGAGTCCAGCTACCCCTGCCATTTTTTACTGTAATAGTATACTTCAATACCTTCACCACTCTTTTCTTAATTTGAGCAGTTTGACACTGCTTAGCGGTCGCTGCTTGAGTCAATCAATAGGACTTCTGTCATGCCTTATTTGGCGATTTTTACGGGTAATGCCCACCCAGAATTAGCAAAAACCGTAGCCGATCATCTTCACATACCTCTTGGTAAAGCTGACATCACGCGTTTTTCTGATGGCGAAATTGCCGTGGAAATCAAAGAACACGTACGTGGTAAAGATGTGTTTATCATGCAGCCTACTTGTGCACCGACCAACGACAACTTGATGGAAATCATGATGATGGCTGACGCCTTGCGTCGCTCTAGTGCTGGCCGTATCACAGCTGTCATGCCGTATTTTGGTTATGCTCGTCAGGATCGTCGTCCACGCTCAGCTCGTGTACCTATCTCGGCTAAAGTGGTTGCTGACATGCTAAACATCGTTAGTATCGATCGCGTAATGACTGTTGATTTGCACTCAGATCAGATTCAGGGTTTCTTTGATATCCCTGTAGACAACATCTACGGCACACCTGTATTGCTAAACGACCTACAAAAGCAAGACTATGACAATATCATGGTTGTTTCACCTGATGTAGGCGGTGTGGTTCGTGCACGTGCGATGGCCAAGCAGTTAGGCGATACCGACATGGCAATTATTGATAAGCGCCGTGCTCGTGCCAATGAGTCACAAGTAATGCACATCATTGGTGATGTTCGTGACCGTGATTGCGTCATCGTTGATGATATGGTCGATACTGCAGGTACATTGTGTAAAGCGGCTGAAGCATTGAAAGAAAATGGTGCACGTCGCGTCTTAGCTTATATCACGCACCCTGTCCTATCAGGTAACGCACTGAAAAACATCAGCGAATCTGCATTGGATGAAGTGGTTGTGACCGATACAATTCCACTATCTGCTGAAGCCAAAGCCTGTAGCAAAATCCGTCAGGTAAGTATTGCACCGATGCTTGCTGAAAGCTTACGCCGTATCAATAACGAAGAATCTATTAGCGCGATGTTTGACGCTTAAACTGATACAGTTATTTTTAAAACAGCTATTACAGTAATTTTTAGTAGCAATGACTGTAGTAAGACATCTTGAATAGTTAAAAAACAGAGCGTCAAGTATCCTTACTTGGCGCTTTGTTTTGTGTAGGCGTTTTGCGTAGGTCTTTATTATTGCTACAGAATCACGTATAATGCGCGCCTGTGCTGACCTTTTCGTTGTTTTTGTTAGGCTAGCACTATCAAAAGTGCTGATCATGCTTAACAGCAACCATCGTTATGGTAATTATCGTAGCGAGCGCTGCTATAAGCAAATGGCTAAGCTTAGACATTGCGAGTTTTCTTCGTAACGATAATATTAGCTATCATCACGTATTAGTGGATTGGTCGCAAATCCACTTTTTTATGACCAGACACTTCATCATTTTTTTTATAGGATTATATCCATGAGCATTAATCATTTTGAACTAAACGCCGTTGATCGTGCTGCTGAACTACAAGGTAAAGGTGCGAGCCGCCGCCTACGTAAGCAGAACCTAGTTCCTGCTATCATCTATGGTGGTAACGAAGAGCCAACAGCTATCTCTATCAAGCTTAACGAACTAGTAAAATCACTAGAATTCGAAGCGTTTTTCTCACACATCTTGACTATCAACGTTGACGGTGAAGAGCATCAAGCTGTTATCAAAGACTTGCAGCGCCATCCAGCTAAAGGCTTCCCAATGCATGCTGATTTCCAGCGCATTGTAAAAGGTCAGAAAATCCACATGAACGTTCCTGTTCATTTCACTGGTCGTGAAGATGCGCCTGGTACTGCTGCTGCTGGTGTACTATCTACTCTAGTATCTGATATCGAAGTTATCTGCTTACCATCACAACTTCCTGAATACCTAGAAGTAGATGTATCAGGCATGGAAATCGGTGATTTGTTCCGTCTATCAGACATCAAACTTCCTGAAGGCGTTGTTATTCATGAGCTTGAGCTAGAAGACGGCCATGACCGTACTATCGTTAACATGCAGCCACCAACAGTAGAAGAAGTTGATGCTGATGCTGACGTTGATGCTGATGAAGTACCAGCAACTGAGCAAAACGACGGTACTGAAGAAAACAAAGACAGCGAGTAATATACTATTTCTAACTAGTGCATTATTTTGTGCTGGTTAGTGATACATTCGTTTAGTCAATAAGACAGCAGGTGATTAAAATCTCCTGCTGTTTTTGTAAGTAAGGTTTGAAAATAAACTGTCTATCAGTACCTCAAACCTTACCCCTATTTATCAAATTCAAGCAGGGTGTTTTTATGGCCATAAAGCTTATTGTCGGTCTTGGTAATCCTGGTCAGCAGTATATGTTTACGCGTCATAATGCAGGATTTTGGTTTGTCCATCATTTGGCTCAGCAGTTTAATATCACGCTCTCCCCTGATAAGAAATTTCATGGAGTGACAGGGCGTGGGCAGATTCATGGATCTGATGTGCGTTTACTTATGCCGCTGACGTTTATGAATAAATCTGGTCAGTCAGTGGTGCCTATGGTAAATTTCTATGGCATCAAAAATGATGAATTGTTGATTGCTCATGATGAGCTCGATATTCCAGCTGGTAGTATCAAACTCAAAACAGACGGTGGACATGGTGGTCACAACGGCCTACGTGATATCACGCCGCATATTGGCAATGATTTTCATCGCCTGCGTGTGGGTATCGGCCATCCTGGTCACAAGTCTAAAGTTAGTGGACACGTTCTCTCTAAAGCATCTCCTGATGAGCAGATTGCGATTGATAGCGCGCTGACAGCTGCTTTTGAAGCGCTCCCATTGTTGTTAGATGGTGATGTCGAAAAAGCACGTTCACAAATTAATGGCTTTAAATTACCAGAATAATATAGTCATTCAATGATAATGACCTTTTATTTTGGCAGTTTTATCCCCATTAACCTTTTGATTTAGTTAATTAATATCAGTTACGCCAAGGAACCAACCTATGCTACTTAATATGCTTAAATGCAAATTACACCGTGCCCGTGTTACCCACGCTGAACTTCACTATGAAGGCTCTTGCGGTATCGACGGCGATCTATTAGATCTTGCTGGTCTACGCGAAAATGAATCTATTGATATCTATAACGTGACCAACGGTAAGCGCTTTCGCACCTATGCTATCCGTGCTGAGGCGGGCTCTGGTATTATCTCATTAAATGGTGCTGCGGCTCATATGGCAGATTTGGGCGATATCGTTATCATTTGTGCTTACGCGCATTTTGATGAAGTTGAAGCGTCAACGTATCAGCCAAAACTGGTCTATTGCAACGAAGACAACACCGTTAAAGACACAGCAAATATCATTCCTGTACAAGTTGCTTAATATGACAGGATGGTGAGGTTTTGGTAAATTTAAGATAAACACAAAGTTACATCTTTGAATTAGCTGCTATTATTACTAAAAATCTCGATGCTAAAAGGAAAGCTGAATCTAAATCAAGATTCGGCTTTTTTTATGCAATTTTTCTCTATTAAACTCATATTTTTCATCATATATAAGGAAACATACCGATGTGGTTGGCAGCGCTTGCAATACTGATTGGGTTAGCAATTTTAGTTTGGAGTGCCGATGTCTTCATTGATGGGGCGACAGCACTAGCAAAGAAATTTAGTGTGCCTAGCTTCTTGATTGGTGTCTTAATATTGGGTATAGGTACGTCAGCGCCTGAGATGGTGGTATCAGTACTAGCAGCGATAGAAGGCAGCCCTGAGCTGGCTCTAGGTAACGCTTATGGCTCAAATATCATCAACATCGCATTGGTACTCGGTGCAACCGTATTGATTAGCCCTATTATCATCCGTAGAGGCATCGTAAAGCGCGATTTGCCCTTACTGCTACTGATTACTGTCATCGCCGCTTGGCAGCTACGTGATGGGACATTAAGCCAAGTTGATGGTATCGTACTATTAATACTATTGGTCGCCGTCTTAGGACTACAGATCATAATGAGTATACGCGAAGGATATCATGAGCACGAAGACGATGTAGTCGTGGCTAATGCTGACTCAGAGCACTCAAATAACTTAGAGCACTCAAATAACTCAGAGAGCTTAGAAAAGCTAGAACCAAGCGTAACACGTGGTATTGTCAGTTTAATTATCGGTATGCTGATGCTCGTAGCTAGCTCACGCGCTATCGTTTGGGGTGCTGTCGAGTTAGCAACGCTATGGGGGCTTAGTGAGCTTATCATTGGTCTAACGATTGTCGCCGTTGGGACCTCATTGCCTGAACTGGTATCGAGCCTGTCAGCTGCCCGTAAAGGCGAGCATGATATGGCGCTCGGCAATATCATCGGCTCTAATATTTTCAATACGTTGGCAGTTGTCGGCTTGGCAACCGTTATTGCCCCTATCGCCGCCGACCCAGTGATTCTGTCACGTGATGTGATGGCGATGGGAGTCTTGACGATATTGCTAGTGACACTATGCGTGTTTGCCTTTAAAACAAAACGCCAATTCGGTCGTACGTCAGGTGCCACATTGGTACTGTTCTTTATGGGCTACACCGCATGGCTGATTCAAAGCGTTAGTATGTAACTGTTTAAGCTGAATTAATTGATCATTAGTACAACTACATTATTACGTCGATAAGAGTTATTACGTTAATAAAATCAGACTACAGTTTCTTCTTACGATTTTTAAAACCGCGCCATAACCCTTCATGTGTTACTTTTGGCATTTTTAGGGTGATGGTGTTGGACAGCATGTCTTGTACTGCCAGACCGCGAGGGTTGAACAGGCAGAACACATAGTTGAATACCAAACCAAGAAACGCGCTGGCCAATAAGGCGGCGCGTGATCCATCAATAAGACTGCCAATAATGCCGAAAATCAGCGGCATCAAACAAGCGGCCAAAATACGCTTAAACGACTGACCCCACGTTAACCATTGACCTGCATCATTAATCGTTTTTAATCGCCACGTCTGCATACCTAATGTCTGACCACCACGGCGCCAGAATATCCCGTAGAACGCCACGAGCGTCAGTACAAATGATGGCGTCATAATGGCGTTCTGATACCAGAGCGGCAGTGACTGAGCTTGTGAGGATTCAGTACCCGTTTCCATAGTCAACAGCGTACCAACGACGGTTAGTATCGTTCCTACCAAAAATAACAGCGCCAAAATCAGCATACCATCATAGAGAATCGCCACGACACGAATCATAGGCTTAGCGATGGTTGGCTCTTCGTTAGGATCTTGCTGTACAGGCGCACTCGATTGAGGCTTTGATTTACGAGTCGTTTTTGACAGACGTTTAGATGGACTTTTTGACATGGTACAAGCTCATAGCAAGCAGTGAATAGTAACGCTATTGTACCGTAAATGGTGGGGCTATCGTACATTATCCTAAATGACTGTCCGATATCATAGATGGCTCTTTAATATTATTAGTTGGCTATCCAATCATGTTATACACAGGAGATGATCGTAGAATAAATAAGTAGAAGGGTAAAAGCTACAGACATAAAAAAACCGCCAATTGTCATAAGACAGGCGATTATTTTAATGTTTTATCAGCTTAAATTAAGCTATTATGCAAATGGTGCGCCTGGAGAGATTCGAACTCCCGACCCCTTAGTTCGTAGCCAAGTGCTCTATCCAACTGAGCTACAGGCGCGTATTTTGCACTTTATCCACTGCGAAGATAATATCTTTTGCAGTAAATTAGGTTGGTCATTATATAGATAATATCGCTTGTGTCAACATTTTTTTTAATTAGAACAAATTATTTTTTGAATTAATTATTAAAATGTTTAACGCAGTATATTGCGTTATTACTCTAATAACAACTGAATAAATGGCGGTGAAGGAGGGATTCGAACCCTCGATACGCTTACACGTATGGTTCCTTAGCAGGGAACTGGTTTCAGCCACTCACCCACTTCACCTAACGATTCAAGACATTTATAAAAAATCTATAAACATAGTATTGATGCTAACAATACGTCTCATGTCGTGGGCGAGTATTATAACAAAGCCAAAACGAATTGCAAGCGTTGTCTACAGATTTAATGCGGCTTTTATCAAAATTATAGATATAAGTACTTATATTGCATTTTTATAAGGAAAATTGCGACATATCATTGCTAAATATAACGACCAAACTGCTTACTAATATTAGGTCTACTCACTCTACCGTCTTATACCTCATCCATAAGCATAAGCATAAGCATAAGCATAAGCATAAGCATAAGCATAAGCATAAGCATAAGCATAAGACTATGATAGATTTTTTAGTAGTAGGTGGCTATAGTATTTGTCACTTACTTTAAAATATCTCAAAAGGAGCTGTTATGCGACCTGTCGTACTGTGTTTTTCAGGATTGGACCCTTCAGGCGGTGCTGGATTACAAGCGGATATCGAGGCCATTGGACAGTCAGGGGCACATGCAGCCATCGCTTGTACGGCGGTCACTATCCAAAGCTCGCAACAGGTGTTTGGCTTTGAGGCTTGTGCGGCATCGTTGGTAAAAGCCCAAGCTACTGCGGTGCTTGATGACTTACCTGTTAGTGCTATCAAATCAGGTATGCTCGGCACCATTGATAATATCGCAATGTTGACCAAACTATTTGCTGATCAAGTTATCGATAATGATACGCCATTTGTCTTAGACCCTGTACTAGTCGCAAATAGCGGTGGTAGCTTGGGCGATGAGAAAACACTGGTTAGCGCCTTTAGACAATTGCTGCCCTACGCCACTTTAATCACTCCAAATACTCATGAGCTACGTGCGCTTAGCGGAGAGCAAGACTTACATGTCGGGGCAAAGAAGCTATGTGCTCAAGGCACTCATGCGGTACTCGTGAAAACCTCACATGATTTTGATAGTGGTGATATCGAGCAGTACTTATATATACAGGGCGAAATGGTGCATAAAAGCACCTTACCGCGCTTAGATGGTGAGTTCCATGGTTCAGGATGTTCTCTTGCCAGCTTTATCGCTGGGCGCTTGGCAATGGGCGATGCGCTCATCGATGCGGTAAAAGCCGCCGACAGCTGGATTACCCAAACCTTGCGCGCGGCTGACGCACCGCATCCTGACAATGCTAAAGCGCAATTGATACCCAATCGCTTTATAAATGTTTAACGTAAGATACAAATGATAGATATAAAAAAGGCGCTCCATATTTATATAGAGCACCTTTTTTATGACAGTTTTTAAATGTAATTCTATTAGTCTTAACCCAAGGTTGGCAACACACTCGCAGCCAAACCCCCGATGAATATCTCCAGCAAATAAAATGCTAAGAAAGCGACCATTGGCGATAAGTCGAGCATACCTAAATTCGGTGTGATACGACGAAACGGGGCCAAAATAGGCTCAGCCAAATTGATAATAATGCCAATAATCGGATGCTCAGATCTGGTAAACACCACAATCCAGCTAACGATGATAGAACCAATCACTAGATAGCGACACATGCGTAAAAAGTCTAACAATAAGCTAGTCGTACCCGTGAAAAATAGCGGTACAGGGGCAATACTTTTATGCGTCAATGCGGCCTTTCCAGAGATGTCGATTAGACGAATCAAAAACATCAGCACGATAGCGGCAATGCTAATACGACCCTGTGCAACAGTCGGGAAAATACGCCCAAATACATCGACGATATGTGTCGCTTTATAGGCAGGTGCAATCATCGGATTGCTCGCATCCATCCCTGCAAACTGCAACATAAAACGAATAAACACCAGCATCATAGCGAATGTGGTGACCAAATCAAAAATTTGAAATAACATGTTGTTCATGAAGTGCTACTCAATGTGACATTATTAACAGACTCTAGGATGACAAATGTCATTATCAGATGCTGATGATTACATAAGGTGTGTCGTCAGTGGTGACTCACAGCGCACCTTGTCAGTGTTTACTTACTCATCTCTTCACTTAACGCTTGGCTACGATCATAGCAAGCTTGCATGGCCTCGCTGATTTGACGACCAATCTCATTGGCTTGCATTGACTCGACCGCTGCCTGAGTAGTACCGTTCGGTGAAGTGACTTTACGACGTAACTCAGCTGGTGCATCATCACTGTTAATCGCCATTTTTGCAGCACCTAACATGGTTTGCATAGCAAGCGCTGAGGCTTGTTCTTTATCTAGCCCTAATGCAACTGCCCCATCGACCATCGATTCGATGAAGTAAAACATATACGCTGGCGCTGAACCTGATACGGCTGTGACCGCATGCATATGCTCTTCGTCATCGACCCACATGACCAAACCTGAGGCTTCCATAACGGCCGTTGCTAGCTGCTTCTGTTCTGCTGAGATGTTATCTGTACCGTAGAGGCCAGTCGCACCCATCTGAATCATAGAAGGCGTGTTTGGCATTGCACGGACGATATTGCTATAGCCGCCTAGCATGTTTGATAAAAGATCAGTCGATAAGCCTGCAGCCACTGAAATGACCAATTGAGTGTCTAATACGTCAGCAAAAGCACTTACCACCACTTTCATCATTTGTGGTTTGACTGCTAGCACCACGATATCCGCACCGATCACAGCAGACTTTGGATCAGCCATTGGATCAACAGTATTTAGACCTTTGGCGGCTAATTGCTCACGTGCATCGCTGCTAGGATCGGCGACCGTGATCAAATTTGGTTTGATGCCGCAACCCACAAGCCCGCTAATGAGCGCTTGTGCCATGTTTCCGCCACCAATAAAACTGATTTTTTTATTATCTAATACCGACATACTTGTCTCCTAGTCACAAAATTCAAAGGTATTCAACTTAACATACTGATATATAAAACGACACTCAGTTTATCATACTGCCACTATCGCCGTTTGATAAATTCAAAATGTCGCGCCTGATATCAATCCGATAAAAATCAATGAGTCAGCCAACGAATATTAAACTTTCAACGCTTTCTATTTTAGACTAAGCTCACTTTTGATGTACTCAGCTAATTGATTGCTTTTGGCATCGCTATCTGTCTGCTCAGAACTCAAAAGCCAACTCTCAAATGGTGATGCTAGTAATAGAGGAATATCAGTTTCTATTTCGCTTCCAACTTCAGATTTTTTTATAAAGGTGATGCTGACTACCATCAGGCTTTCCCGTAGCCATAATGGAATCCCAAGCGTCTGATATAGTTTTTTGCCTGCTTGTGGGCGCGCAGCCATCTCAGTCTTTAGCCGTTGCTTACGGTCTAACGGTGCTATTTTTAACGTTGCCTGCTGTGCTATACCGTCCGCACTATTTTCTAACAATCGTACCAGCGCATCTGCTTTTACTTGCAACTGCCAAGTATAACGATCACTGCTACGCATGATGATTGATGTTAAATTATCAGCTGAATGACTAAATAAGTTACTAGATAAGGTCAGTCTGGATAGTGGCAGCACCTGCTCGGTCAGTGGTAACTTCAGCCAAGACAGCCACTCGCTGCTCATACGATAGAGCTGCTGACGATAGCGCCGAATGGTATAAGATGCCTTACGACCTTGCCAAAACAGTTCTGTTTGATGATCTTGGTTATCACGTTGGCTTAGAGTTAACACATCATCGACGAGTTGCTTAGCAGGTGGTAACGGCTCATCTTGACCGAGCCAATAGTGCAATAATTGACGTTGACGATACATGGGTAGCTTTTGCAACGTATCGATATTTAGCACGCGCTGTGCAGGTAAAAGTTGCAGGTCTGTATTTTCTGTCTGCTGCATATCCTGCATAGCTTGAGCATTGACTGTTTCCTGTGCATCACTTAACAGCTGCGCACTACGAGCAATATTATCGATGACATTGTGATTGTATGTAGCCAGTATTGGCATGATGTCGCGGCGTAGCCCACTACGCACATTGTCACCGCTGTCATTCGTAGGATCATCTATATAAGGCAACTCTAAGCGCTTGGCGTAGGCGCTAATATTGGCTCGTCGTATCGTGAGCCAAGGTCGCCACAGGACATTGCGCTGCCCGCCTTGTCTTCGTACACTCCACGGCTGTATACCAGACAGACCGTTGACTCCTGCTCCTTGAATCAATCGCATTAATACCGTTTCAGCTTGGTCATCAGCGTGATGCGCTAATAGCAATACATCATCTTGGTTAATATGAGCACGCATAATATTATAACGCGCTTGCCGAGCGGCCTGCTCATCATGCCCATTCACTTGTGCCTGTAAAATGCGACAAGGCAACTGCTGCGCTTGCGCCCAGTTGGCAACATGCTTAGCCCAATGCCAACTATCCGACTGTAACCCATGATCGACATGTAACAGCTGCGGCAGACATGGCAATTTACCTTGTCGGTAGAGCTGCACACACAGCGCTGCAAGTGCCAATGAATCACGCCCACCACTACATGCCAGCCAAAGACGACGACCGTGCAGCTGATCACTATACACAGACATACTGCTCAATAATGCGGTTGCTAGTGTCTTATCAACTGGCAAATCGGCAATTGATTTAATAGGATGTGAGATGATTGCGCTGCTGGTCATATTCAGCCTTAGTTATTATTAAGCGGTTGTACATTTACTATCGTGCTGATGTGTGAGCACCTACGTTAATCAATACATTGCGTTAGGTGCTTTGTATTGAGGGCTTTATATAGTAACAGCCATAAAAAAACGCGCCATTGAATGACACGTTTTTATTTTAGCATTAAGACTCAAACTCTAATATGAAAAACCTATTATTGAATAATAGCGACTTAACAATAAAGGCGCCATAGCAACCAATTAAGCAGGCAACATCACTTCTGAGTTAAAAGACTTTAGCTTTTCATAACGTAGCTCACAACGCTCTTGAGGATCTAAATCTTTAATCTCATCAAGCTGCTCAGTAATCAGTGCTTTTAGCGCATTCATCACAGGTTGTGGCTGCACATGTGCGCCTTCGCCCTCTTCGATGACAGCGTCAATCAAACCCATTTGGTAAAGGTTGATTGCATTTAATTTCAATGCTTCACTAGCGTCTTGTGCTTTCTCGGCGGTTTTCCAGAGGATAGAAGCACAGCCTTCTGGCGAAATCACTGAGTAAATGCTGTTTTGTAGCATATTTACTTTATCACCGACACCAATCGCCAATGCGCCGCCTGAGCCGCCTTCACCAATGATAGTCACAATCACAGGCACTTTCAGACTAGAGAATACAGCGATGCTTTCTGCAATCGCTTGCGCTTGTCCGCGCTCTTCTGCACCAATACCAGGGTAAGCACCTTGGGTATCGACAAAGGTCATCACAGGAATGTTAAAGCGCTCAGCCATTTTGACCAAACGAATCACTTTGCGATAGCCTTCAGGATTGGCCATACCAAAGTTATGAGCAATACGCTCACGGGTGCTACGACCACGATGCTGACCAATTACCATCACAGGCTGACCATCAAAACGTGCAAGACCACCTAGTATGGCTTTGTCATCGGCAAAAGCACGGTCGCCATGCAACTCGTCAAATTCGGTAAAAAGCTGATTAACATAGTCCATAAATAATGGACGCTTGGCGTGTCGTGCAAGCTGCACACTATCCCAGACAGTGCTCATAGACGCTTCCCTTTAATAATTATACTTAATGTATTTATGTTTAAGAATAATATCGTTATCCGTATTCAGATAATGAAAGTACAGTTGTAAACTCAATAGGAGCTATAGTAGCACATCTTAAATAGCATGACATTATCGACAACGCCGCTTTTGTTACGTTAATCTTTAACTCAATACTTACAATGGTAACTGCTCAATCTCTGGAGTCTCGGCCTCTTGAGCTTCAATCACACTAAGCTGTACGCCCCACTTAGCAAACTGGTCAATCTCAGTACGCAAATCTGCTAGCAAGAACGCATAATGCTCACTGCTATCTACTAAAGTGATTTGCCAGCTGTTTTCAGCGACTACCTTTAATTCCAGCTCTGGTAGCGCGTAATCACTGCGGCTATGATGTGCCAGTACGGCGAGGCGCAACAGTAAGCAAAGGTAAACCAGCTGATCACCACCAATCTGACAAGTCTGCTCTAGCATATCGGCTTTGAGCTTGCGGCGATGGTTAAGCATCAACTGCGCCATGCGTTTTTGATCGACTTGCGAAAACCCTGGAATATCCGAGTACTCCAGCAAATACGCGCTGTGCTTGTGATAGCTACTGTGACTGATTGCCAGTCCTATCTCATGCAAGAAAGCAGCACGTCTGAGCAAGTCGCAATCATCATTGGACAGCGCAAGCTTATCTTTTACTTGTTCAAATAAATGGCGACTAGTTTTTACCACTTGTTTGGCTTGCTTTTTGTCCCCTGAATAACGCTTAATTAATGCCAATACACTGCGGTCACGCACATCTTCACTAGCGAAACGGCCTAGCATGTCATACATAACGCCTTCACGTAACGCGCCATCTGAATAAGTAATGGTCTCAACGCCCAGCACTTTCATCACAGCGCGCAATACTGCCACGCCAGCAGGAAATACGGCTTTACGATGTTCTTTGACGCCTTCTAACTCGATATCATCAATATTGCCAATCTTAATCAGCAATTTCTCTAATTTTTTGACACCTTTGTAAGTAATGCGTTCTTGCTCATCGGCCCAACCCTTTGACACTAGGACATTACGCACCGCTTTGATTGTACCGCTTGAGCCGACTACGCTACTCCAGCCTGTCTTTTGATAACGACCGTTAATCGCTAAGACTTCTTTACGTGCACCTGAAATCGCACTATTAAAAGCTTCTTTAGTAATCAGGCCGTCAGCAAAGAATTTTTGGGTAAAAGAAACGCAGCCCATTTGTAAGCTTTCAGTCAATAATGGATCAAAATTTTGACCAATAATAAACTCTGTCGAACCACCGCCAATATCCATAACCAAGCGTTTATCACTACTCTCGTTGGTATGCGAGACGCCCAAATAAATCAATCGCGCCTCTTCGCGGCCCGCGATAATCTCAATAGGTTTTGGCAGAATTTTATTGGCACGGGAGATAAAGTCGTTAGCATTTTTGGCTTGACGCAATGCATTGGTCGCGACCACACGAATCCGCTCTGGCGGTACTGAATCCAAGCGCGCCACAAAGCGGCTTAAACAATCAAGACCGCGCTGCTCAGCAGCTGCGCTTAGAATATTATTTTCGTCCAAACCGGCGGCGAGCTGTACCTTTTCAGACATTGAGACTACTTTTCGCACTTCCCCATGGTCAAGACGAGCAATAGCTAAATGGAAACTGTTGGAACCAATATCGATGGCTGCCATCATTTCATCGTCGCCAATTGGCGGATTCGTAAGGTAGTCAATAGGCATAGGACAAGTCGTCACCGTGTTAGAGAGAGTGGATAGTTTACCAAAATCACGTGCTATATAGTTATAAAATCACATGTATAGAAAAAAGTCATAACCACAAAAATCAGGGCAATTTTATCATTAAAGCATTTATGCCAAACACTCGCAAGCGATGCAAAACTGTAGTGGGGACATCGAAGACCACCCTATAAGCTAACAGGTAGCGACTCAGCATCTAGCGCTTGTGTTACGCATATCGGTTTGCTACATTGAAAGCTATCAATATCATGATAAAAAACCGTTATTTACAGAATTTTTATCCGTATAATTTACTTCAAAAGCCACCAGCTAATCGGTTAAAAACCATCTGTAATTAATAGTTATCAAACCCACCAGCAAGGAAGCTAGCCACATGAATCAGACCACCACAAAAGACGCTACCCAAAATACTGAGACCCCTATCAGTAGCGCTAAAAAAGACATGGTAAAAACTGAAAACTCGCCCAAACAGGCATTTTATGATTTTTATTTAGATGAGCATCAAAATATCGCCTGTCGTCGCCTACATTTTGCAGGTAGTAGCTTTGGCTTATTAGGACTGGCAAAGTCTGTCAAAACTGGCTCAACCAAACCTTTGGTAAAGGGCATTGCCGCCGGATATGCCTGTGCATGGGTTGGACACTTTTTCTTTGAAAAGAACAAACCCGCTTCTTTTAAGTTTCCATTGAAAAGCTTTGTTAGCGACTTTCGTATGTATAGCGATGTGCTACGAGGCAATCTGAGCTTGAGAGATCGTAAGTTTGATAAAGCACGATAAAGTTTAGTCATTATATAAATTAAATGACAAAAAAACTGGGCTACTATTTTTAGCAGCCCAGTTTTTAATTATATTGATAGCTTCGTTGATGTCATCTTGTTTTTATAAGCGAAATGACACATTTTTTATCGTAAGGATTTGCGTAATATTTTGCCAACAGCAGTCTTAGGTAGCTCATCGATAAACTCATAGGACTGTGGACGCTTATAACCAGTTAAACGCTTGCTCGCAAAGTCTTGTAGCTCTTCTACGGTGAGATTCGCATCTTTTTTGACCACAAATGCTTTTGGTACTTCTCCGCTATAGTCGTCTGCTACCCCGATTACAGCGACTTCTAGCACCTTAGGATGTTCAGTCAATGAAGCCTCTACTTCATTGGGATATACGTTAAACCCTGACACCAATATCATGTCCTTTTTACGGTCGACGAGTGTCAAAAACCCCTCATCATTCATAACGCCAATATCACCTGATCTAAAGTAGCCATTTGGGGTAAAAGTATCTGCATTGTCTCGCTGCCAATAACCGCGCATGACCTGAGGCCCTTTGATACAGACCTCACCCTTTGTACCTGTTGGGCACGTATTCCCATTCTCATCAATGATATGGATATCTGTCAAAGCAAGCGGCAGTCCAACGCTGCCATTGAACTCTGTAATGCCAGACGGATTGAAAGAAATAACAGGCGCCGTCTCAGACATTCCATAGCCTTCGCTAATAATCATACCTGTCACTTGCTGCCATTGATCAGAGACCGCTTTAATAATCGCTGTGCCGCCACCGATAGATAAGGCTAAACGACTAAAATCTAGACTAGCGAATTTTGGATGATGCAGCATGCCAATGAATAATGTATTCACTGAAGGGATAACATGAGGTCCGTGCTGTTCAATGGTATTCACTAAACCATCGATATCACGTGGATTAGTGACCAATATATCTTCCCAGCCGCCATAAAGACCTAGCAAGCCGCAGACCGTAAACGAAAAAATATGATAAAGCGGTAAGGGATTAAGTATTTTAATCTGCTCGCTACGATTGGCTTCAATCGTTTTACCAAACATCGCGTAGCACTGGCAGACATTTGCCATGACATTATAATGAGTGAGCATAGCGCCTTTTGGCTTGCCAGTCGTACCACCTGTATATTGCAGTAGGGCCAAATCTTCACGTTCAATCGTAACGGCTTTAAACGCTTTTGCATCATAGGCTTGCATAATATAGGCAAACATTATGTTGTGCTGTGATGACTCATTTGATGATTCGGAGGAAGCATGTGTTTGTTCATCTGTGTCCGCAGGTTGTTCTGAGCCAATCTGACTGAGCAAGGCAATGTCGTTATCAGCAATGCTAGGATCAATGGAACATCTGACCACCCATTTTAACTGCGCTTTGACTGTGTCATCTAATTGCTCATAAGCAGTGCTCATACCATCTAGCACAATTAGACCACATGCTTGAGCATCAGTGAGCTGATGTGCCAATTCATATTGGGTATACATGGGATTAACATTGACCAATACCACACCTGCACGTAGGCAACCCAACAGTACCACGGCATACTGCAGTATATTTGGCAGTTGTACCGCAATACGATCACCCTTCTCGACACCTTGCGCTTGTAAAAAAGTAGCAAAACGTCGACTGGCAATATCTAGCTGCCTAAAAGTGAGCGACGCCGCACCCATACTAAAAGCTAGAAATTCACTATGCTGTTCGATCTTTGGTTGCAGTAAGTCAATTAGGTTGTGCTTACCTTCCAATACATCCAAATGATTGTCTAGGCCGTATTGGTCGTAAGTGGCTTGCCATAGTGGCGCGGTATTGCTAGAAGTACTGGTACTCATTCGTTTGCATCCTTGCTTAATTGGCTGGGTTTACCTCAGAATATCATAACTTATTGTCTGTTTTTCGGATGCGCAGGCAAGAACTGTATAAGCATCAGTCACGCTAATGTCTATACAAACAATCTTCAAAAATACTTTATATTATTCCCAACATGATTATAAATAAGATATCGATAAACAAAAAAACCAGCAAAGATCACGGGATGACCTTGCTGGTTTTTTAAACTTTAACTTTTTAGTTAGCTAATAACTTACATGGCTAAACTATGCTTTTGCCATTTCTGCAAATATCTCATCAGCTGCTTTGATTGACGCATCAATGTCTTCATCGCTATGTTTGATAGACATAAAGCCTGCTTCATAAGCTGAGGGTGCCAAGTAAATACCACGATCTAGCATACCGTGGAAGAAAGTATTAAATACGTCCATATCGCACTCTGTCACGTCATCGAAATTCTCTGGTGTTTCAGTTGCGCTGTCTTTAACAAAGAACATGCCAAACATGCCGCCAAGCTTATTGGTACGTAGATGAATACCATGTTTGTCAGCTGCTGCTTGGAAACCGTCTACTAGGTGATCAACTTTCGCTGCTAATTCGTCATAAAAACCGTCTGCCGTTAAGTCTTCAAACATAGCGATACCAGCGCGCATCGCTAGTGGATTGCCTGATAACGTGCCAGCTTGATAGACGCCGCCAAGTGGCGCGATGCAAGACATGACTTCTTTTTTACCACCAAAAGCACCAACGGGTAAGCCAGCACCGATGATTTTACCGAAACAGGTCAAGTCTGGATCAATACCAAAATGGGCTTGCGCGCCGCCAAGACCAACGCGAAAGCCTGTCATGACTTCATCAAAAATCAATACTGCGCTATTGGCAGTACATTCTGTACGCAACGTATCATGAAACTCTTGTGTCGGGATAACCATGTTCATGTTGCCAGCGATAGGCTCTAAGATAACGCAGGCAATCTCTTCACCCCATTTCTCAAAACAATCTTTAATCGCTTGCGGATCATTATAAGGAATCGTAATAGTATGCTTAGCAAAATCTGCTGGCACACCTTTTGACGTTGGCTCACCAATATCTAGCATGCCAGAGCCTGCTTTTACTAGCAGGCTGTCTGAATGTCCATGGTAGCAGCCTTCAAACTTCACGATTTTGTCACGCTGAGTATAACCACGTGCTAAGCGGATCGCGCTCATGGTCGCTTCTGTACCAGAGCTAGTCATACGAACCATCTCAACGCTAGGCACGATTTCACAAATCTTGTCAGCAACGGTGGTTTCAAACGGTGTTGGTGTACCAAAGCTTAGACCATCATCAGCCGCTTTTTTCACCGCATCGATGACTTTTGGATGCGCATGACCCAAAATCATTGGGCCCCAAGAACCGACATAATCGATATAAGCATTGTCTTCGGTGTCATAAATTTTGCTACCATTGGCACGGTGCATAAAGATTGGCGTACCACCAACTCCTGCAAAGGCGCGGACTGGCGAGTTAACACCACCTGGGATATGTTTACGTGCTTGTGCAAAAAGCTGTTCGTTTTTAGTACTCATAATTATTCTCTACTTATAGCGACAATGTTTTGTGATTGAGCGTCTATTTTATATTTGTTTATTATTGAATCTTTCAAGAAGTTTTTACAATTTAAGCTTTTTTGACCACAGAAGACTTAAGCTTCATTGGTCCGTAGCCATCAAGTTTGCAGTCGATATCATGACCGTCAGTAGCATCTGGCAACAGGCGAATACTTTTCGCTTTCGTTCCTACCTTAATCACGATTGAAGAGCCTTTGACTTTTAAGTCTTTGATTACAGTCACGGCATCGCCGTCCTGTAGCTCATTGCCAACAGCATCACGTATAACTGCGTCTTGGTCTTCAGCTTGCGCTGCATCAGTCTCAGCCGCCGTCCATTCATGAGCACACATAGGACATACCAGTAACGCACCATCTTCGTACGTATATTCAGCATCACATTTAGGGCAATTTGGTAAGCTCATTATTTCCTCGGCAGCCATCGTACATTAGGTTAATTGTAGAGCTGATATTGTACCGTAACTCACCATCTTTAACCAATTTGTACGCTTGAAAATCAAACTCTATGCCCAATTTAACACTTAACTCATCGCTTATTGATGACGTTTTTTATGACAGGGTTTTTTGTGGTACTCTTCTTAGCCTCATTTAGATTTATGTGCACAAATACTGTCAATGATAAAAGCGCCCATATAATTTTTATCACTTCGATTTACCCTCTATATTATTAATAAAAGCTCTCACCAGAAGGATAATAACAATGACTCAGTCTTCCAATCTAGCAGCTGTACCGCAGTTTTCGCAGTTAACTATCCAAGGCGAGGACGCCGAAAAATTCTTGCAAGGGCAATTAACTTGTGACGTTACCAAGCTCGGGCTTAGCTATCAGGCTGCCGCTATCGGTAACCTAAAAGGTCGTATTGAGTTCGGTATCTGGATCAAAAAACAAGCAGAAAAACATTATGATGTGGTCATCAGTAGCGACTGTGCTGAGTCTTTGCAGGCGCATCTTAATAAGTACGGGGCGTTTTCTAAATTCGAGACCAGTGCACCAGCAGCGATTTATCCTTGCGTGCTAGCAGATGAGCCAACTTTTAGCCATAAAGACGACCATAATACCGCCGAAGATACGCAGGCTTGGATGGCATGCAGCCTAGCTACTGGTAATTATTGGATTGTGGCCGCGACTCAAGGTGAGTTTCAACCGCAAGAGCTGCGTTTACATCAGCGCGGCGGCATGGACTATGATAAAGGCTGCTACTTAGGTCAGGAAGTCATCGCTCGCATCTACTTTAAATCTGCACCCAAAGCATTTTTGCACTATGTACAAGGCACCGGTGAGACACCAAACGCAGGTGACAAAATCGATAAAATCCAAGTGGTCAATGCGATGAAAAATGACGATGGCTTTACCGCTTTGGTCGTGGCACGTCCTGAACAATTGGCAGAAAGCGATTTGAGCATATTGGACTTGCCAACTGCACTACAAGTAGATGTCGCACGCCCAAAATAAAAGCACATCGAATCAGGCAAACGACGCAGCAAAGGTGACGGTAGTTCAATAAAGAGTTACCGTCATGACTAACATGAGCATAGAGAATCCTATGACACATATTGCGGTACTCGGAGCAGGTGTGGTGGGCGTGACCACCGCATGGTATCTACGTCAGGCAGGCTATGATGTGACTGTGATTGAGCGCGAACCGGCGGCAGGTATGCAGACGTCATTTGCCAATGGCGGTCAAATATCTGTCTCACATGCCACGCCTTGGGCTAATCCTGCGACCCCGATGAAAGCGCTCAAGTGGCTGTTTAAAGAAGATGCTCCGCTACTATATCGCTTGCGTGCGGATAAAGCACAGCTCAAATGGGCCATGCAGTTTTTGCAAGAGTGCCGCGCCGATAGAGCCGATGCCAATCTAGTGCAAATGGTGCGCTTAGGTCTATATTCAAGAGATACCTTACAACAGCTGCGCGCGGATATTGGTATCGACTATGAGCAGCAAACACGCGGTATCATGCATTTTTATACCAATCAGGCAGAGTTTGATGCGGCTATCGAACCAACTGAACGCATGCAGGCGCTTGGTTGTGAGCGCCACGTGATTGATATCAATAATGCTGTCAACTTAGAACCAGCGCTCTACCCAATTGCACATAAGCTCACTGGGGCAACCTATACCAGCCGTGATGAGTCTGGCAATGCGCATCTATTTACCCAGCGCTTGGCGCAGCGCTGTATCGATGCTGGTGTACAGTTTTTATATGATACCGAGATTTTAGCACTCAATACCGATACTGACTCTGCGCGTCCGCATGTACACAGTATGACTATCCGTCCAAAAGGAGAAAATGCGCAGACCTTCACGGCTGATAGTCATGTGGTCGCGCTTGGCAGTTATAGCGTACCTCTGCTAAAACCTTTGGGCATCCATGTGCCTATTTTTCCAGCAAAGGGATATTCGGCTACGTATACGGTGAATCCGCGAGCGCCGCATTTAGCACCTTTTGTCAGTTTGATTGATGATGAATTTAAGCTGGTCACCTCACGACTGGGTGACAAATTACGTGTTGCTGGTACGGCTGAATTTAATGGCTACAACCTAGACTTAAATACTACGCGCTGTAAAGCCATCACTCGGCGTGTGCAGCAATTATTTCCAAAAGGCATCATCGCAAACTCGGTACAATATTGGACAGGACTGCGCCCGATGACCCCATCGAACGTGCCCCTTATTGGTCGCGCACACTGTGGTCAAGTCAAACATGGTAGTCATAATGCTTCAGCGACTTTTGACAATTTATGGCTCAATACAGGACATGGTACATTAGGGTGGACACACTCTTGCGGCTCTGCAAAAGCCCTTAGTTTGCTAATCCAAGGCGAAACCCCTAGCGTTGATTTTGACTTTATTGGTATAAATGCTTAATAAGATAAGCGATATATTCAATTTACAAACAAAAAAGGCGCTCACTTTACGTGAACGCCTTTTTTGTATGTCTATGAACTTGCGACTAACTTTATGCTAATGCGCCTTCTGCTACAGTCTCTGTAGCAGTAGATAAACTATCTGCATCCATATCCAATGCTTCTAATTGTACAGGCACACCGTTGACTGCGGCATTACCACTCAACTGATCAATCAACGTCTCATCAGTCAAATCATTAACGCTAACACCTGCGTGCGCTTGCGCGATCTTTTGCTTAACCCCTTTGCGGCCGTGACCAAAGCCATGCGGGATGCTGACCACTCCTGGCATCAGCTCATCCGTCACTTCTGCTGCAATGACCACACTACTCACTCGAGAAGTTACTCTGACATCTTGGCCGTCTGCAATGCCATGTTGCGCTGCCGTTTGCGGATGCAACATCAATGTACAGCGAGATTTACCTTTTACCAATCGATGGCTATTGTGCAACCATGAATTGTTACTACGTACATGACGACGACCGATTAGCACAATCTCATTACTGTTGTACTGTTGCACCATCTCTTTAACACGGGCTAAATCTGACTGATAAAAATCGACATGAAGATGAATTTGTTTATCAGCGTGTTTAATAGCCTCTGGCAACATCCGATGTAGTGGACCCAAATCGATACCATGCGGATTTTCAACCAGTGCTTCGAATGTCACGTCTTTATAAGGGCCATACTTTAGGCCTTGCTCTAACAAGAACTTAGGACCAAAGGCTTTTGTCGCAGCGCGTTCTTTTTGCGTTGCTTCTGGCGCATCTTTGTCTAAGCGATCTGCTAATCCTAAATAAATCTCCCAGTCATGCTTGGTATCGTCAGTTTTGTCAAACAAAGCAGGCGAATATTTGGCGACATTGTGCACGGCAAAACCATTAAAGGTGATGTCATAATGGTCGCGCTCTAACGGCGATACAGGCGGCAAAATTATATTGGCATGGCGACTGGTCTCAGTCACAAAATAATCAAGCGAAACCATAAACTCTAACTGAGATAGTGCTTCGTCCAACTTTTCACCATTTGGTGTGCTCAGAACTGGGTTACCAGCGACCGTGACGAATCCTTTTAACTGGCCTTCCCCTTCGACTAGCATCTCATCTGCCATCGCAACCACTGGATACTCACCATTAAAATCTGGCAAGTTGCTGACGCGGCTATGACGTTTACCTAAATAGCCCGGGCCTGAGCTGTTCACAACATCGACAGCAGGATTCGGGAACATCAATCCGCCCACCTCATCTAAACGACCTGTGACGATATTAATGACCATAGATAGATATTGGCTGAGCAAACCAAACTCTTGCACCGAGATGCCCATACGGCCATAACAAACTGAGCTTTCCGCTTCACAAAACTCTTTGACGATACGTTTTGTTTCGGCTGCGGTAATACCCGTGATACCTGCCACTGACTCAGGTGTGTATTGTTCAGCAAACAAAACAAGTCGATCGATCTCAGGTGCCAAAGCGGCCACTCTAGTATCGAGCTTTGCATAGCCTTGCGTATAGATTTCATTCAACATAGCTAATAACAGCAGTACGTCCGTCGCTGGACGAATAAAGTGGTGCTCACTAGCGATGTCGGCAGTTTCGGTACGTCTTGGATCAACCACCACTACTTTGCCATCGCGCGCTTTGATATCTTTTAGCTTTTGGCGCATGTTGGGCGCAGTCATGATACTGCCGTTAGAAGCCAACGGATTGCCACCGATGATAAGCATGTATTGTGTGTTATTGACATCAGGAACTGGAATGCGCAGCATGTGACCAAACAGATGCATGCTAATAATATGATGTGGCAGCTGGTCGATAGAAGTGGCAGAAAAACGACTGCGCGTCTTTAAACTGGTAAGCAGTTGTTTGATGGTCAACATACCGCCCATGTTATGTACGTTAGGATTACCCAAATAAACACCCAACGCATTTTGACCATACTTTTGCTGTATGGATTGAATACCTGCAGCAACTTTATCCAACGCTTCTGGCCAACTAATAGATTTCCAACCGTCAGCCGTTCTCTCTACCGGCTGACGTAAACGGTCAGGATCTTCATGCAAATCTTGCAAAGCGGTGGCTTTTGGACAAATATAGCCTTGCGAAAAGGGATCGTTTTTGTCCCCTTTAATCGACAAGACTTTTTCGCCATCGTGCTTTATTTCGACGCCGCACATCGCCTCGCACAATGTACACGTTCTAAAGTGCGTTTGTGCTTCGCCTAACGTTGGTGCAGCCGTGGTTGTGGCCATAGTCACTCTCCCTGTTATGTTTTTTGTTCTAGATTTCATGACAATAATTTTTGCTTATTATCACTACTGACTAGTATTGCTTCCGTGCAAAAAATTGGCGAACAGTGCATCAAAGCTGATACTCAAGGTGGCAATCGCTTGTTGTCTTGAGTAACGCTGCTGATGACAGCCCAATATCAACTCATGTACTTGTGCCGCCGCCATGTCGACGCATAGATTGACATCGCTGCGCTCGCAAGAACGATTGGATAACTGCAATCCTTGAATAAATATCTCTGTCCATTCTTCTTGTATTTCGGTAATCAGATTGCCCAGTCCATTATTCAATGATGACTGGTTTTCTATACTGTCACTAAATCTAGGACGGTCTTCGAGCAAATGCTGAAACAGTGCGATATTCTCAAATGCAGAATCAAAAATCATAATCAGGCATTGTCGACATTGCTGATTAAACTGATCTTTACTCAATACATCATAATCTTTGAGCATATTGACCCATGCCAGTCGCATCGGTGATAGATAATTGTCTTTTAGTTGGGTACTAAGCTCGTTTTGCAGCGCCTCTAGGCTCTCAAAATGATTGTAAAAACTGGGCTGTGCAATACCTGCACCTTTGGCAACTTTATTCATGCTCATGCCCTGAGCACCTTCCGAACTATACAACCGCAAAGCACTTTTTAATAACGCACGCCGAGTCTTAGCTTTCGCCAGCTCACGTTTAGATTCTACTGGGACTGTCAAATCTTGCGCTAATACATTCAATGCAGAGGTTTTCCTATTCAATAGATAATTATATCGACACACCAGTAATTTAGCTTAGGTGCTATTGTGCCAAAAAAATGTGATGATAATGGTCAATTGCCGATAGCGAATATCTTAGCTATAAGGTTATAGTCATTTAAACCATATGTCTATAGCCAAACCCATAGTAGAACTCATGCTTCACAAAACAACCATTTTTAGGCCGCTATCATGACATCACCTGTATTCTCCCCTTTAGTTCTGCCTTGTGGCGCTACATTACCCAACCGCTTAGCGAAAGCTGCCATGGAAGAAAACATGGCTGATGTCGGTCAAGTCCCTGGCCCTACACTGCTCCGTCTATATAAGAATTGGGCAGAAGGCGGGACAGGTCTGTTAATCACGGGAAACGTGATGGTGGATGGCCGCGCTATGACAGGGCCTGGTGGGGTCGTATTAGACAAACACAGTGAGATAGCGCCTTTTAGAGCGTGGGCAAATGCTGCCAAGCACAACAATACGCAGGTTTGGATGCAGCTCAATCATCCTGGCCGTCAAGTATATGCTGCCATGGGCGGCGATGTGCTGTCACCTTCTGACGTGGCAATTGACTTGGGCAAGCACTCCCATCTATTTGGCAGACCTCGTGCGATGACGCAGCAAGATATTGAACAATTGATCCAGCGGTTTGCCGATAGTGCACTAAAAGCAGAACAGGCTGGCTTCGATGGTGTACAGATTCATGCCGCCCACGGCTATCTAATTTCTCAATTTTTATCACCGCTTACCAATAAACGTAAAGATGAATACGGTGGCTCAATTGAGAATCGTATGCGACTATTGATCGAAGTAATCAAAGCCGTTCGTGCTCAAGTTGCGCCTACCTTCGCAGTCGCTGTTAAGATAAACTCGGCCGATTTCCAGCGCGGAGGATTTGATGCAGATGATGCTAAAGTGGTTATTTCAGCGATGAATGAATTGGCGGTAGATTTAGTTGAGCTATCAGGCGGCAGCTATGAAAGCCCAGCCATGCAAGGCAGCACAGCAGATGGTCGCACGTTGCAACGAGAAGCTTACTTTTTAGACTTCGCAAAAGAGATTGCTCAAATTGCTACCATGCCTATTATGACGACAGGTGGCGTTAGACGATTGGCTGTCGCAGAAGATGTACTGGCGCAAGGGATTGACGTGGTTGGTATGGGAACCGCATTAGCCATGAACCCTGCTCTACCGAATGACTGGAAAAGTGATAATACGCTTAGTGCTCACAATCCTGTGGTACGCTGGAAAGATAAAACCTTAAGTGCGGTTGCTACAATGGCCGTCATCAAGCGACAATTACAACGCATGGGACAAGGGAAATCGCCCAAACCAACTGCCTCGCCAGTTTTCTCATTGATTGCTGATCGTATACGAATAAAAAAACTCACCAAACGCTATCATCAGTATTTGAATAAATATTCGACGAGATAGTTTTTAATCAATTTTAAAGACAATAAAAAAGCAGCTACTCTATTTTTGAGTATCTGCTTTTTATCTACATAAGTATTTTTGAATAAATAATATATTTTTTAATACTCATATAAAAAACAAGTTCATAGAAAAAATTATTATCACGCACAATAGACGCAATTTACGTGGCACTACTACAGCAGCCCTGTATATAACACTTAGTAAACGCTCACTATAATTAAGTAACACTATAAACATAGCATATACAGACAGCTGAATTGAAAAGTCCTATATTTGATCTCACAAGATATTTGGAACCAATCATTTATCCTTGTGCAATACAATTAGAATAAAAACTAAATAGTAGTATCAGTAATCGATATCGCAAAATAAGCATTAAAATAGTGATTAAGAAATAAATCAAACACAATAAGTTCAATAAAAGGAATAATACAATGAACGAACATACTCTAAAAGGCGAATGGAACCAAATGAAAGGTTCGGTTAAACAAAAATGGGCCGAGCTAACAGATGATGACCTTACCCATATCGAAGGTAGCCGTGACAAGCTAGTAGGCCGTGTACAAGAGCGTTATGGTCATGCCAAAGAAGACGCAGAGCGTGAAGTAGATGACTGGCGTGTAGAAAATAAATATTAATATATTTAGTTCATAACTACTGTACTGAATAAACCAAAAAACCGCATAGAAATATATGCGGTTTTTTTTGGCAGATTTATACTATATAGATATGCTGTCGGAAAAATAAATC
>NZ_PJBF01000052.1 GCF_002836505.1 Psychrobacter sp. Choline-02u-9 | reverse complement strand
AACGAAAAATATCTTGAATTTATCAGAAATAATATAGATAACTCTCTTATATTACGTAAAGGTGATAGTGAGCGTAAATTATTAATAAAGAATCTATTATTAGGTATGTCAGAACCATTATTTAATCAGTCTACTAGAGATGATATTAGAGTTGCTATACTTATATCTGGACAGATGAGAGACTATTCTACAGTTGCTGATTATTTTAATAGTCTTAAAACACAAGGTATAAGTTACGATATATTTCTATCAACTTGGGAGAAGTCGGGGCAACCTCCTTGTCACCTAGGTAGTTTACGAGGATATGATTCTAAAATAAGAACTGCTATTAGAAACAGAGCTAGTAAGTTTATGGTATCAAATAATGAATTTGTTGATCATTATCATTTGAGAAAAGATGACTTAGTAGACAAGGATATAGTTAGAAGTAGTTTTCAAAGACTGAAATGGATGAAAATTGATATTGAAGGCAGTACAACTCGTGAATTTAATAGTAATCAAGAGCGGCTCTATTTCAAAATAAGCCAAGCTTATAAAGAAGCTTCGAAGATAGATTATGATGCTTATATTAGAGTTAGACCTGACCTTAATTTTTCATTAGATACTTCAACTCTAGTGAATTGTATTAGAAAGTGTGTGACTAATGAAAATCTTATTTTTGTAAGGGATGCTCCTTTAACAGATATGTATATGCCATTTCTAGATGATAATTTCGCAATAGCCTCACCAAAAGCGATGGAGTCTTATGCAGCTTTATATGACTTTAGTCTACATGGCGGAGATAAACTGCCATTAGATCCTTTTAAAGAAGATATCCGCCCACATTCTTCTCTAGCATATCAGTTGTTCTTAGATGGGATGAATGTCAAGTTTATAAAAGGTATTGAGAATTGGACATATAACGACATAAGTACAATTTCTGCTTCTGAATATATCACTTATCTTAAGTCATTAAATAAAGATAAATTAAATATAAACTTTATTGATAGTGTTATTTTCAAATTAAGGACTGTTAAATAATGAAAAGAATAATTATAGACTTAGATGATACGATTACTGTAGCCGATAGTTCAAAGCACTATTCCGAAGTTGAACCAAGAAATGATGTCATAGTTAAAATCAGAGAGTATAAAGCTCTTGGCTTTGAAATTGCGATACATTCTTCAAGAAATATGAAGACTCATCAAAGTAGTGTGGGAAAGATTACAGCTCAGACAGTACCTATCATTACCAAATGGTTAGAAAAGCATAGCGTTCCCTTTGATGAAATTTGGATAGGTAAGCCGTGGTGTGGTGAGGAGGGATTCTATGTTGATGATAAATCTATCAGACCTAAGGAATTTGTAGAAAAGACATACCAAGAGATTTTAGAGGTTATAAATGACCGATAGTCAGTTCATTATTTTTTCAGGGGCATACTGTACCTCTGAAATGTGTGCGGAATTTGGTAAGATTCCACCATCTTTTCTGCCCATCTCAAATGGAAGGTTATTTGAGATGCAAATGCAGTTTGCAAAAAAGTATTCATCAAATATCGTACTTACTGTCCCTAGCTCATATAGTATCAATAATTACGATTTAGAAATATTAGAAAAAAATAAGATTCGTGTTGTCTTTGTTCCTGACAGCTTAACTCTTTTGCAAGCAGTATATTTTGCATTTGAACTGCTAAATAATGAGCTTTCTACCTATATATTGTTTGGTGATACTTATATAGAGTATGAAAAAAATATTGACTTTGATAGCATCGCATATGACGAAAGTTATGAATATTATAACTGGTCAGAAGTTTTTGTTGAGGAAGATAAATCACTCAAGTTGAAGCGCCAACTTGGAGGATCTAACACCTCTAAAAATGTAGTATGTGGTTTGTATGCTATTAAAGATATTGGTTTATTGAGAAAAATTATACCATCTGTAAATACCTTTGATGAACTGATAGAAAGGTATTCAACTTTTCATCAAATGAGTCTGTTTAAACCTACAAGTTGGTTAGACTTTGGGCATCTTAATACATATTATAAATCTAAAAAAGATTTATTAGTCACAAGATCTTTTAATAATATTGAATGTGACGGCTATGTATTGACGAAAAGCAGCAACGATACCAACAAACTGAAAGCAGAGGCTAACTGGTATTCAAATTTACCGACTATTCTCAAGTGTTTTTGTCCACAGTTAGTAACTGAACAGGAGAGTTTAGATGGTTATAGCTATTCTGTGGAATACCTTTATTTATCTAATCTAGCTGAATTATATTTATTCGCTGAGTTACCTTCTTTCTTTTGGGAGCAGGTGTTTGAAAGTTGCTCAACATTTTTACAGTTGGCCAAGTACAGTTATAATGAATCGTTATCAACAAAACAAATACTACCTGATGAATGGTATAACCAAGTAATTTTTGAGAAAACAAAACAAAGATTGATAAAATTTTCGACAGAGTCTCAATTTGATATAAGTAAAGAAGTTAGAGTTAATGGAGAGCTTTTTCCTAGCTTACAGAATTTGACATACGATTTATTGAGTTTGATAAGAAAGAGTAATGATTCAGACATGAGTTTCATTCATGGTGATTTCTTTTTTGGCAATATCCTTTTTGATAATACGGCTAAACGAATAAAGTTAATAGATCCTCGCGGTATGATAAATAGTGAACAAAAAACTGTATATGGAGATATTCGTTATGAAGTTGCTAAATTAACACATTCAGTTATAGGTAGATATGATGAGATTATTTCTGGTAGAGGTAACTTTATCAGTAATGACAATTACGATTTTATACTTACGTTCAGTGATAGTGTATTACATGGAAGTATTGTTGATAGCTTTGTTAACAGAAGTTTTCTTGGTTATGAAGTTGATTCTAAGGAAAACTATGCTATTACTTGTCTGCTCTTTATATCTATGTTACCTCTGCATAAAGAAGATAGAGAAAGGCAACTTAAGTTTATAGCAAATGTTTATAGAATATATTCCAAATATATCAAGAATTAGTATCTGTATGTGAGTTCTTATATAAGATAAATATTTTAGAGAATATTGTCCATAGCTATTTATTGTCTATAGCTATTTATAATTTAATGTCTGAATAAAATCAGTTAATAACATTGTTTTAGAGATAGGAAAAATCTATATATAAGTTATTTAATAGGTATATTTAATGGTCTTGTATCGGCTAACCCGAAAGTTAGTATTAAACCCCAAGCAGTTCTTTATTGACTTTATCAATAATCGTAAACACCTTAAAGTAGATCCAAAAAAAACTGTATTTGCTTTTAATATTAAAGAGTGGAAACGACCTTACTTAGAGAAGCTTTATCCAAATAAAACAATTGTATATATTCCTATAAACTTGAATGAGTCTTTACTCAAAAGAAAGTATCTGCCTCATATTATCGATAATAATATTGAGGTTTTGGTTTGGGGTATGACTTTACCTGAAATCATTAAAGACAGTAGTGCAAAAATTACATATGTCGAAGATGGTTTTATACGTTCAATAGGTTTGGGTTCTGAGCATACTCCACCTATGTCATTAAATTTTGATTCCAAAACAATCTATTTTAATGCACAACAAGTATCAGAGTTAGAAGATATCCTCAATAGTTATGACTTTGCTTCAGATTTAGAGTTATTAGCCCGTGCTAGACGACTAAAAAGCACACTATTGAATACTGGCATAAGCAAGTACAACCATAGTTCTGATGTTGACATAAATAGTATCTATGGAGAAAAAACTAAAAAACGGGTTTTAGTTCTTGGACAAGTTGAGGATGACGCATCTATAAAATATGGTTGCGCAAGCCCGATTACAAACAATGACTTAGTACGTTTAGCAGTAAGTGAAAATCCTTCTTCTCAAGTTATCTACAAACCTCATCCAGATGTTTTGCTTCAAAAGCGTAAAATGCTTTCAGACCCAAAGGAGGTCGCCGATATTTGTGAGGTATTAGTAGATGATATTCCACTTGCACAGTCATTAGAAACAATTGATCATGTGTATACGATAACCTCTCAAGCAGGGTTTGAGGCGCTACTAAGGAACATATCAGTTACAACTTTCGGTTGTCCTTTTTATTCTGGTTGGGGTGTCACCGATGATCGTCAGCCAAACTTGCGGCGCAAAGTAAAGCGAACAGTGGAAGAGATTCTTGCTGCTGCCTATATCCTGTACCCTAAATATTTTGATTTTGATAAAAATGAAACAGTTGAAGTAGAAGACGTTATTAAAAAGTTATTGGCTGAGAAAGCGGCTTGTTCTGATCTTGAAGGCTAAGAAGTAGGAAGTTCAAACGATATTTTAGTTATGGCTTATTTTAGTTATGGCTTATTGTAGTTATTGTTATTTTTAAAATAATGATATTCTTTTGAAAGATAAAACTTTTCTTAACAAGGTGCTTTATTTATATGATTGGACCTAATAACATTACTCACGCCGTTATTCCTGTCGCAGGCTTTGGTACACGTATGCTGCCATTGTCGAAATCTGTGCCAAAAGAGTTGTTACCGCTTGGCAATCGCCCTGCGATCCATTACGTGGTTGAAGAGGCGATTGCAGCAGGTATTAAGCATATTGTCTTGGTCGGTCATGCGCAAAAGAGCGCGATTGAAAACTACTTTGATATCAATGCGGAATTGGATAACCAATTGCGTCATAAAGGCAAAGATGAATTGGCTGATAGCTTAAATTGGTTGCCAGAAGATGTGACGGTGTCGATGATACGTCAAGGTAAGGCGTTAGGTTTGGGACATGCAGTACTGGCAGCGCGACCAATCATTGGTGAGCATGACTTTGCCGTATTATTGCCTGATGTCGTACTTGATCCATTTACCACTGATATGTCTGCTGATAATTTGGCCTTTATGCTAGATGCCTTTGCTACAGATGGTCACTCACAGATATTGGTCGATCAAGTAGCGGATGAAGACGTACATAAATACGGTATTGCTCAACTAGATGAAAAGCTAAGTGACACTAATGAGATTGATGAAGAAGTAAATACTAATGTCAGCTTTAAAGTGGCTGGTTTTGTAGAAAAGCCCAATCTAGATGATGCTCCTTCAAATCTGGCTGTGGTAGGGCGCTATGTATTTAGTAACCATATCTTTGATTACTTAGCCAATACGAAAGCATCTGTCGGTGGTGAGATTCAGCTGACAGATGCGATTGACGCGCTCATTAGTGAATATGGTGTCCATGTCACGACCATGCGTGGTGATAGCTACGATGCAGGCAGTATGCGCTCGTATATGCAGGCATTCATCTACTTTGCCGAGCAGCAATTAGCAGATGATGAGTAGCTGATGAATGAGATAAAGGGCGACAAGACATATAGCAGTGCTCGACATTCTAAATACTGGCAGCAACTACAGACGCTTGCAAAGCACCCATGGTCGCTTGCACAGCTATTCTCGCAAGATGATTATCGCGCTAAGCATTTTAGCGTGCAGGCTGGTGCGCTGTATATGGATTTTAGTAAGCAGCGTATCGATCAGGCAGTATTATCTAACTTACTGAGTTTGGCTGATAGTTGTGAGCTAGATGCTCGTATTGATTCGTTACTACAAGGGGCGATGGTAAATACCAGCGAGCAGCGTGCTGCATTGCACACAGCATTACGATTGCCAGAGACAGCGACATTACAAGTCGATGGACAAAATATCGTCACTGATGTACATCATAGTTTGTCACAAGTGGCACGCTTATCAGAGCGCGTGCGCAATGGCACGTGGCGCGGGTTTTCTGGCAAGGCAATTACAGATGTTGTCAATATTGGGGTTGGCGGCTCTGATTTAGGACCGCTGATGGCAACTACAGCGCTTGATGAATGGGCAGATACCAGTATTGAAGTGCATTTTGTCTCCAATATGGACGGTACGCAGCTTGATAATCTACTCAAGCATTTAAATCCTGAGACCACACTATTTATTATCTCTTCCAAATCCTTTGGTACGGTTGACACTTTATCAAATGCCAAGACAGCATTATCTTGGCTATTTGCGACGGCAAAGCTCCGTGCAGGTACAGAAGATAGTGTATTACGTCGACACTTTATCGGCATCTCAGCCAATAGTGAAAAAATGAGTGCTTGGGGAATTCATCCTGAGCATCAGTTGCAGCTTTGGGAATGGGTCGGCGGTCGCTTTTCTTTATGGTCGGCGATAGGCCTTGCCATTGCTATTCGTATTGGTATGAGGGGCTTTAAGGCATTATTAAGTGGTGCTCATAGTATGGATGAGCATTTTGCACAAGCTGACTTTGCCGACAATTTACCCGTACTGTTAGGTTTGCTAGCTGTTTGGAACAGTACTTTTTTACAAGTAAATGCGCATACCGTATTGCCTTATGACGGTCGATTGGGATATTTACCCAGCTATTTAACCCAGCTAGAGATGGAGAGTAATGGTAAGTCCGTTACTCGGAACGGAGATCATATTGATTATGATACTTGCCCAATTCTATGGGGTGAAATCGGCTCAAATGCACAACATGCATTCTATCAGCTGCTACACCAAGGTACGCAGCAGGTTTCCTGTGACTTTATCGCTTGTGTACGTCGCTACGGTGATGAGGCACAAAACTTCTCATTGCAACAACAGCACGAGTTGTCTTTAGCAAATTGTTTGGCGCAAAGTCGAGTATTGGCATTTGGCAATGCTGCTGTAACAGATCTGGTCAATCCACAGACAGTTTCCGAAGCAGACAAATATAAGTACTACCGTGGGAATCAACCGTCAACCACATTACTGATTGATGAGCTGACGCCGCATAGCTTAGGCGCATTGATAGCGCTTTACGAGCATAAGGTCTATGTCATGGCTAGCATTTGGGATATCAATCCGTTTGATCAATGGGGCGTCGAGATGGGCAAGCAAATGGCAGACTCCGTACACCATGCTATGCAGCATATCCAGAAAGACTCTCAAGGTCTATTCGATACATCTACTGACCAATTACTACAGCGTATCAAACAGCTGTCCTAGCGATAGTGGTGTGTCAATAATATAGGAAAGCACGCTCATGGAGACGGCTTTAGATGGTAGCCATATGAATAAATACAATAATGAATCTGAACCAAACCAGTTAAATGATTCCACAGTTTGTGTGCTTATTGGTCACAGCATAGAGGCAATTACCAGTGCAGTGGTGCTAGCAAGTCTTGGTCAATGTGTGCATCTTTATGCAGATAAGGCGCTACTGACGCAGCAGATACAACAGTATGGTTTTGAGCATCATCTGCAAGCCCTATGGCAAATGTATGAGCAGCAGCAGGTCATTATCAGTAAGGAATTGCCAGCTAGTGCCGATATGCTAATAAAAGGCTATGAAGCAGCTAGTCATAACGAAACTGATGTTCAAATTACGGTGACGCTTTATTGGTTGTTTTTAGATAGTATTAAGCCGTCGTGGACAGAAGACAGTTGGATTACCGCGTTTAATAAAAGCCATCAGCAGGCGCTACCTGTGATTATGAGCGGCATTGAGCAATTAGGTTATGTAGCAGAACTGGCTCAACGTTTGCAACGTGCTTGGGTCTATTATGTGCCATTTGTATTCTTACAAGACGGCGATGCGTATAGCTCGATGTTGAATCCTTCGTTATGGCTACTGGGTGAAAAGACAGCAAGTAGCAGCCAGCACTTGAATGTATTGAAGCCTTTGATGCAGCACGCACGCGCTACTCATCATGCTGATATCGCAACGATAGAGTTTGCTCGCAGTAGTATCATGGCGATGCTAGCGACTAGAGTGAGCTTTATGAATGAGATGTCACGTTTGGCTGATAGTCAAAATGTTGATATCAGTCAAGTCAGTCGCATTATGGGATTGGATGAGCGGGTAGGCAGCAGTTATTTAAAAGCAGGGTGGGGCTTTGGTGGTAATACTTTGCCTACCGAGCTGGCTAAATTGCAACAATCAAGCCGTACACACAGTTTGGATATGCCTTTATTACAATCTATCGTGCATATCAATGAAGATCAAAAAGAGCTGATATTCCGTAAATTTTGGCAGTATTTTGATGGGTTCATTGATAATAAAACTGTGATGATTTGGGGCGGTAGTTATAAATCAGGTTCAGGACGTACCGCTGGTTCAGCTATCCATCCATTGTTAGCATTACTGTGGTCTTATAATATTCGCACACTAGTTTATAGTGATAAGGCACAGCACGAGCTTGCCGAGCTTTATCAGCAACAGCCATTGCTTGAGCTTATTACTAGTCCTTATCAACAGCTTTGCGATACCCATGCTATTTTTATTGTTAGTTGGTCACCACGAGATCAATTGGATATTGGCAAAATCAATCAACAAGCCATGCCAGTATTTGATGCGCAAAATGTCCTGACACGCTCACAAATTAATAGCTTAGTAGGTGACTATATGGGTATTGGTCGAACTAAATAGTTTGATTTAAGGTTTTTTGTGTATAGAAAAAAGGCTCGCTAATACTCACTAGCGAGCCTTTTTCGACTGACAGTCAGAACTGTTTCTACTGGGTTAATGACTTTATGCTGGTACGGCACCTTGTGTTGCTAGCCATTGCTGAATCTCTTGAGTTTTAGCAGCCAGTAACGGTTGCTCACCGCGACTTTCGATATTCAATCTGATAAGCGGTTCGGTATTCGATGCTCGCAAATTAAAGCGCCACTCTCCAAAGTTAAGACTTAAACCATCAAGTGTTGATTTAACTGGTTGCTCGTTGCTGAATTTGGCTTCAATAGCGCTAATAATTGTCGGTGCGTCATAGGTTGTGAGACGAAAGTTTAATTCGCCTGAGCTAGGATAGGCGGCAATATAGCCTGTGACCAATTCTGATAAGGTTTTACCAGTGATAGACAACAGCTCAATGGTCAATAACCATGGAATCATGCCACTATCGCAATAGAAGAAGTCGCGAAAATAATGATGCGCAGACATTTCACCGCCATAGACAGCACCTGAGTCACGCATGACTTGCTTGATAAATGAGTGTCCAGATTTACTAATGACCGCCTTGCCGTTATGTTCCTCTATCACTGCTTCGGTGTTATAAATCACTCGTGGATCATAGACGATTGATTCACTCGGGTATTTATTTAAAAAAGCTTGAGCGAGCATGCCGACGATATAGCTACCATCGATAAATTCGCCACGTTCATCGAATAGGAAGCAGCGATCAAAGTCACCATCAAAGGCAATGCCAAGGTCAGCATTGTTTTCCAAAACGGCTTTCTGGGTAGCCACTCTATTGGCTTCAATCATAGGATTGGGAATGCCATTAGGGAAGCTGCCATCAGGGGCATGATGCAATTTAGTCACTTCAACAGGCGCATTAGCTTGTGCTAACTTCTCAATCAATAAGTCCACCGCTGGCCCAGCACTACCATTGCCTGAATTAATGACCAGCTTGAGCGGCTTTAACTTATCAGTATCGATGAAGGTCATGACATGGTCGATATAAGCACTTTTATCAGTCAATAATTGCAATTTTCCTGATTGGATGTCAGTCGTAAATTGCCCGGATTCTGCTAACGCCTGAATCTCTGCAAGACCGTCATCGGCACTGATTGGCTTTGAGTGTTCTTTGACCAGTTTCAAGCCATTATAATTAATAGGGTTGTGACTGGCAGTGACTTCGATACCGCCCAATGCTTGATAATGACTGGTGGCAAAATATACTTCCTCAGTACCAGTCATACCTAAATCAATCACATCAATACCAGCATCAATAATACCTGCTATGGTGGCTTGTTTAAGCTGTTCACTAGAATGACGAATGTCGCTGCCGATGACAATGGCAGGTTTTAGATTTGTCATATCATTGTCATGAGTCTCACTTACTGTACTATTGCGCTGATATAAAATCTGCGCAAAAGCCCGTCCAATACGGTAAGCAATTTCTTCATCCAGATTAACGCCAAGCTCACCGCGTATATCGTAAGCTTTGAATGAGCTGATCGTAATAGGATTGAATTCAGTTTTTGGCTGATAGCTAATGGTCGCAGAAGTAGACATAATGGTAAAAATTCCTTGCGCGTGAGCAATGGTAAAATAATAGAGTAGATGGCACAATTATAAGCTAATAAGTGTCCAATGCTACACTATCTTCAACTTATTACAAAAGAGTGAAAACGTTAACCTTGCGTGAAATGGCATGTATACAGATGCACTTGATAGCTTTATCCCCTTTGTATATTGAATCAATCACAATTATTACATTAAGCAAAAATAAGAGCCTCCCTTATGAATACTCTCGACAATAAAATCACAGTGCCTGTACCAGTACAAGGAACACCAGAAGCCACAGGCCAGCTTGATGATCTTTTAGCATTGATGGCACGGCTGCGAGTTGATTGTCCATGGGATAAAAAGCAAAGCAATCATAGCCTGATTCCTTATGCCATCGAAGAAGCTTATGAGCTAGGCGAAGCGGTACAAACCGATGATGATGAAGATATCAAAGGCGAGCTAGGCGATGTGCTACTGCAAGTTGTGTTTCATTGTCAGATGTATGCTGAGCAAGGGCGCTTTGATATGAGTGACGTCATTACTACTCTACAAGAGAAGCTGATTCGTCGTCATCCTCATGTGTTTGAAGCCGAAACTCTAACAGACGATGCAGCGGTAAAAGTACGCTGGGATGAGATTAAAGCGGAGGAGCAGCAATCACGCGAGGCACGTGGTAAACCAAAGCGCCGTTTGGATAATACCAAAGCGGGTAGTGCATTGATGCAAGCGCAAGACGTACAAAAGCAAGCGTCTAAACTGGGTTTTGATTGGGAAGGTGTTAGCGGTGCTTTTGATAAACTGGATGAAGAGATTGCTGAGCTAAAGCATGAGCTGACAGATAGTTCTACAACTGCTGTTGGATATGACATAAGCAAAGCCAATATTATTGATATTGAAAAGGAACTGGGTGATTGTATGTTTGCGCTGGTCAATGTCGCCCGCAAATTAAATTTGGATGCAGAGACAGCAACCTTAACCTGTGTCCATAAGTTTAAGTCACGTTTTGGTTATATTGAGGAGCAGCTGGAGCTCGCTAGCAAGCAGTTAGAAGACAGCGATATAACAGAGATGGATGCATTATGGGAAGCGGCGAAACAACATGAACGCTCATCCTAAAGACTCGTTTGCTAGCCTAGCCAAAACTGCTATTTTAGGTTGTGTTTTGGCTATTCTGATGCTTGATAATACTAATGCTGCGCCCTGTTTTGATAATCCTCAAAGCGCTTATGAGTACCTGTTGTCACTAGAAAATGCCAAAACTCAAGCACGTGAGCAATATATTGTGAATATCAATCGAGCAAACGAAGGCGAGCTGGTTTCGTTAGATGGTATCGGTAGCAGCAAAGCGCAGGCAATTATCCTATATCGTGAGATGTTTGGTGGTTTTACCACGGTTGATGAGTTATCAAAAGTTAAAGGTATCGGTGAAAAAACGGTTGAGAAAAATCGAAGACGGTTGAGTGTGCAAGATTAATGACGGTATTTTGGATGAATCAACCCCAATATTGACAAAATAGCATGTAAGTAAATGTCATAACACACCCACCACGCACAAAATTTGTTAAACTAGCAGGTACATCCGCCTGATAAACGCTGTGTTATTCAGGGGTAGTTAAAGAATACCGGCGAGGAGTAGATGCATGGCCGAGCGTGCCGCCAAGCAGTTAGAACTGAACAAATCTGAATTACCCAATTCCATTACTGAAGTGATTGCCACATTGACCCGTGCTGGGTTTGATGCCTATATCGTCGGTGGTGGTGTGCGCGATACTTTATTAGGTCTGCGCCCGAAAGACTTTGATGCTGTTACTGATGCCAAGCCACATGAGATTAAAGATGTCTTTGGTAAGCGCTGCCGCATTATCGGTCGCCGCTTCCAGTTGGCACATGTGTATTCAGGTCGCGAGTTGATTGAAGTTGCTACTTTCCGTGGACCACCAACCAGTGATGCTAATACCAATCAAGACGGTATGATTCTGCGCGACAATGTTTGGGGCGATATTCAACAAGATTTCTCCCGTCGCGATTTCTCTATTAATGCGCTTTATTATCAACCGCTCAAAGGCATCGTCCATGATTTCTGCGGCGCGCTTGATGATATTGATAACAGAATCATTCGTCTATTGGGCAATGCGCCAGTACGTATCGAAGAAGATCCTGTGCGCTTGTTACGTGCCTTACGTTTCAAAGCCAAGTTAGGTTTTGAGTTTGATGAAGCGTTGTCTGCGCAATTCAATGACGGAAACTGGGCGCTGCTTGAGCAAATATCACCGCATCGTCTCTATGATGAAACGCAAAAGATGTTTACCGGTGGCTATCTAGTACCCCTATTGCCATTATTGTTTGAGTCAGGTGCGATTGATAGTCTCATTATCTATCCACCGTCTGAGCCAAGTGCTTTAGTCAATCAGGTAGCTATCAATACCGATAAGCGTATTGCAGCGGGCAAGAGTATCAACCCTGCGTTCTTCTATGCTGCTTTACTGTGGGAAAACTATCTGCATCAATTAGCAAAAGCCAAGAAGCGTAATATGCCGTTTGCCGAAGCGCAAATGCATGCTGCTGGTAAAGTCATTGACCGTCAGCGTATCAAAACCGCTATTCCGAAATTTGCTGAGCAATTTATCCGTGATATCTGGATATTGCAGCCGAAACTTGCAGCCCCGCGTAGCAAGCAAATCGTTCAGCTATCTGAGCATCCACGTTTCCGTGCTGGCTTTGACTTTTTATTATTACGTGAGCAGTGCGGCGATGCAGAGCATCCGCTATCAGAGTCAACCAACGATATGGGTGACTGGTGGCAGACGTATCAAACCTTGTCTGAACAAGAGCAACAGCAGGCGATTGATGAGTTTGACGAAAATATTCGCCGAGGTGCTTATAAAAAAGGGCAACGTGGTCGCGGACGTAATCGTCAAGAATCAAAAACACAGACTACTGATAATGCAGCACCTAATCAGAACAGTACAAAGCAAAACAAAGCCGATGACCGTGCTGAAAAAGGTAGAAATGATCAAACAATGGTAAATGATTCGTCAAATATTCCAGCCCGTCGCCGCCGCGCTGCCAGCCAGTCTAAAGCTGGCCGCAACGAAAGTAGCAGACACAACGTGCAGCAAGTAGAGCAAGACAATAATGAGCTTGCTCAGCTACAGCAGTTGTCTCTTGCTAGTAACAAGCAATCGGCAGGTCAACAGGCAAAGCCTAAGCCGTTATTTGTTATAGAGCACGAGAACGTTGTACCGCCATTGCAGAAGCAACTGTCAGCTAATGATACGTCGAAACGTAGTAAAGCACCTGTGCGAAAGCCATCATCAACCAATCAAAATGCAGCAAAGCAAGCGGTTAAAGCTGACCGCGTAGATAGTAGCACTCAGCCGTCTAATACTAGCCAGCCAGAAGTTCAAGCGTCAGCTAGACCAGCTCGCTCGATCGCAAGATCACCTGCGCTAGTCAGTATGAATAACGAGCCGATCCCGCATAAGCGTCGCCGTCGTCAACCTACTGTAGATAGTGCGAGCAATATCGAAGTACAAGGCAATAGCGATGCGAAGGGTAGTAATAGCAAAGCACAGCCAGCAGCGAAGTATGCAAAAAAAACGCCTAAACCTGCCGTTGAATCGACTGATAAAAGCGATACTAAAAGTGTAAAGGTAGCAGCTAGCAAGGCAGTAGATAGCAAAAACGCGGCAAAAACCGCTGCACCTGCAAGAGCCAAGAAATCGGTGAAAGCAACTACTGCAAAGGCTGCTAAAGCGAAGCAAGATACGAATGATCAGATGCCTGCTGTGAAAGTAACTGATAACAAAGGCCCTGTACCATCGAAGCGCCGCCGCCGTCAGCCTAGTACCGAAAGCGCATAATATGGATAATAGTACAGATAATAGTAACTGGGTTACCTGTTATGTGGGCTTGGGTAGCAACCTCGCTAATGAGCTAGGTTCACCTACCGATCACTTGCAGCAGGCGCTTGCAATGATGCAATCACATGAGCAGGTACGTGAGGTAAGTGTCTCTTCTTTTTACGCTTCAGCACCGATGGGTCCGCAAGATCAGCCGGATTTTGTTAATGCAGTAGCTGGTTTTGAGACAACGTTTCCCCCTTATGAACTGCTTGCTTTTTGTCAGCAGTTAGAGAGTATGGCCAAGCGGGCACGTTTGCGCCGTTGGGGTGAACGTAGTCTGGATGTTGATATTTTGCTATACGGTGAGATACAGATTACTGATCCAACACTGACAATACCGCATGCTGGCTTAAGTGAGCGCAATTTTGTCTTAATACCACTGCGAGAGTTGGCACCAAATTTAACCATCGCAGGTAAGTCGATAAGTGACTATTCACAAAGCCGTGATTGGACAGGTTTAACATTACTATCAAGCGATTGATTATAAGTAACTGATGCTAAGTGATGGGAGATTGGTCTAAGACCTCTCGATCACAGCTAGAATAGTAGCAATATTGATAATCAAAGGCATTGCAGATTAATTGAGGGTCATATGACGACATTATCTACTCTAAATAAGTTTAAAAAAGACGGCACCAAGTTCACGTGCTTGACCTGTTATGACTCGATGTTTGCACGAATGATGGAAAAAGCCGAGATTGATACAATTTTAATTGGCGATAGCTTGGGCATGGTTGTACAAGGCCATGACTCAACATTACCTGTGACAGTCAATGATATGGCTTATCACACTGCCAATATTGCCCGTAGTAACAAGCACGCGTTGATATTGGCTGATCTGCCGTTTATGAGTTATGTGACATTGCCGGAAGCCGTTGCTAATAGCCGCACGCTAATGCAAGCAGGGGCGCATGTGATAAAAATCGAAGGCGGTAGTGAGCTGTGTGAATTGGTAACGACCTTGGCGCAAGCAGGCACACCAACTTGTGTACATCTTGGTTTGACCCCGCAGTCTGTGAACGTGTTTGGTGGTTATAAAATTCAAGGTCGCGGCGATGAAGCAGCTGATAAACTGCTTGCCGATGCTAAGGCAGTCGTTGAAGCTGGCGCTGCACTGCTAGTGTTAGAATGTGTTCCAGCTGCGCTTGCAAAAGCCGTTACTGAAGCTGTAGCCGTGCCAGTTATTGGTATTGGTGCTGGAGCCGATACTGATGGTCAGGTATTGGTTATGCATGACATGCTAGGTATGGCGCATGGCCGAGTGCCACGTTTTATCCATGACTTTTTAACAGATGAGCGCAATAGTGCACACAGTATCGAAGGTGCTTTTGGGCTCTATCAGCAGTCAGTACGCGAAGGTAGCTTCCCGACTGAGCAGCACCAATTTAGCTGATTTTGAAGCTATTGAACAACAGAACGTTTGAATAGAAGAAAAGTAATCATGTCTCTAATTATTTATCATGATATCTCGTCACTACGTGAAGCGCTTCAGCCTTATCGTGGTCAGCAAAGTGACAAACAAGGCCGTCAGCAGCGCATTGCGTTAGTACCAACGATGGGTAATCTGCATGACGGTCATCTTGAGCTGGTAAAGATTGCCAAACAGTATGCAGATGTAGTGGTGGTCAGTATCTTCGTTAACCCTACTCAGTTTGGCGTTGGGGAAGATTTTGACAGTTATCCGCGTACGCTAGATGCAGATGTGGCTAAGCTTGCGACAGTTGATGCAGATTACGTGTTTGCACCTAGCATTGATGCAATGTATCCAGTATTACCACCACCTACTGCTGTGTTGGCTGGTGCTATTGCCAATCAGTTATGTGGTCAATCACGTCCCGGACACTTTGATGGTGTTGGTATTGTGGTGTCTAAACTGTTCAACATTGTGCAACCAGATGTGGCAGTATTTGGACAAAAAGACTATCAGCAGCTTGCTATCATTAAACAGTTGGTACGTGACTTGAGTTATCCTATTAATATCATTGGCGCACCTATTGTTCGTGCTGATGATGGCTTAGCGCTATCATCGCGCAATCAATACTTAAGTGCAGATGAGCGTCAAGCTGCCCCTGTATTACATCAAGCATTGCAAGAATTAGCGAAGCGTTTGAAAAGTACGGCTCTTAGTCAGCAAGCATTTGATAAGCTATTAGTAGAGACGCGGACACGTATTAGTGACGCAGGTTTTATTATTGATTATCTGGAAATAAAGACTGAGGAGTTAGGTTCTGTCGTAAGTGACTCTACAACCTTTAATATAGAAAACAAAAATGTCGTTATTTTAGTCGCAGCATGGCTAGGAAAAGCGCGCTTGTTAGACAATCAGTTGGTAGTGGTAAGTTAGGCTTTTATGACATAGCAGTAGACTAGATACAATAGACTTGGATGAGTAGATCATGGGTGTAAGTCAGGATCAAAATAGTAATGCGGCAGCAACGATAGCGGATCAGAGGTCTACGAATAAGCTCAGTATATTGGTGGTCTCAGGGCGTTCAGGATCTGGTAAGACCTCAGTGTTGAATATCTTAGAAGATCTAGGCTATTACTCTATTGATAACCTACCGCTGTCTTTGTTACCTAATGCTGCTCATAAACTGGTCAATGAAAGCGGTATTCATCGTATTGCGCTGGGTGTCGATATTCGAACGCCACGTGCGGATTTATCTAACTTTGCAGTGACATATGCTTCTCTCAAGGAAACTTATGGGTCTCATGCGGTACAGATTTTATATGTGACTGCACAAGAGAGTACGCTGATAGCTCGTTTCAATGCGACGCGACGCGTACATCCGCTAATGTCACAAGATATTGATAGTGATAATGCTAAGCATGTTACTTTCAATTTACCTGCTGCTATCAAAAAAGAAGTTGAGCTGTTAGAGCCAATTGCTAGTCATGCTGATATTAGGATTGATACCAGTAGCCTAAATATTCATCAGTTAAAAGATAGCTTGCGTGAACACATAGGCATGGACAACCAGATTGTCATCAATCTACTGTCTTTTGGTTTTAAATACGGTGGCCCCATTGATGCTGACTTTGTATTCGACGTTAGAATTCTACCTAATCCACATTGGAACCCTGAGTTACGTGACTCGACAGGTCTGGATACTGAGGTAGGCGCATTCTTCTTAGATTATCCAGAAGTAGCAGAAATGATGGGTGATATTGATAAGTTTTTGACCCGTTGGCTACCAGAGTTTTTGCACAATAATCGTCATACGGTCACGGTTGCCATAGGCTGTACGGGCGGCAAACATCGCTCTGTTTTTATCACTGATCATCTACAACGCCGCCTTGCTGATGCTATGCCCAAAGGCGTGAAGGTATTGGCAAAACACCGCGAAAAAAGTCGTTGGTAGTGATATCAGACACTATTTAATTTATTAATTATTATTTTGGAAAGCTTTTATGATCGACTGGAAAGAACAGGACATGCGCGTTTCGCGCACAGAACTCAAAAAAGCCCATGAGCGCTTGCAGCAATTATCTATACCGCTTGCTAGCTTATCGAAAAAACAGCTAAAAGCCTTACCTGCCAGTGATTATTTTATGGCAGAGCTAATGGCATTGGCTGATATTACCAGCGCCAATGCTCGTAATCGTCAGACCAAACGTGTTGGCAAGCTGATGATTGAAGAAAATCGTCATGAGCTGATAAAGGCACTATTTGATGCCTTTTTTCCTAAAGAGCAAGTCTCAAAAATAGAGAGCTGGTACGAGCGTCTGAATATCAATGATGAAGGTACGCTCAAGCAGTTTGTGAAGCAATATAAAGCTTCTGAGCACCATAGTATGTATCAGTTACTATTGTGGATAGAGTATGCCAAACACATGCAAGATGATGAGTTGCTAGCAGAATCTAAAGCAGATTTGGCAAGTTATATACGTGAAGTGGCTATTTTATCGCAGCTGAAGAAATAGCATCTATAACCAAGCTAGAAATCTATTAATTAGAATTTTATTAGTTGAAAGATTAGTAGTTAAAAAATGAGTAATTAAAAGACGTATAGCTAGAAGGTTAAGATGCAAAAAAGCCAATCAGTTTATGATTGGCTTTTTTATGCACGACATACAGATATGCTGTACGTCATGTGAGTTATTCAAGTACTTATGGCTTGAATTATTTCTTTTCAGCGCGAGTTTTGTCAACTAAATAGTCAACAACTTTAGCGACTTTAGCGTTTTCACCAGTTACCACATATTTGCCTTGTACCACGACAGATGGAACACCCGTAATTTGATAACGCTTGGCGCCTTCTTGAGAGCGACCGATTTTTGTACCAACGGCAAATGAGTTATATAGGCTGTTGAATTTCTTTTCATCAACGCCTTTTGATGCATACCATTTGCTTAGTGACGCTTGATCAAACAGTTTTTTGCCATCTTTATGGATAGCGTCAAATAATGCGTCATGAGTTTTGCTTTCAAAGCCTAAAAGCTGAGCCGCATAAAAACCGCGTGCATTGGCTTCCCAAACAGGGTTAAGTGCCGCTGGTGTCTTAAAGAATGCAACATCTTTGTCTTTGGTTTTTGCCCATTTTTCCATGTGCGGGTTAAGCGCATTACAATGTGGGCAACCATACCAAAAGAACTCACGAACAATGATAGCATCACCGCTGATTTTCTCTGGGTTGTCTAGCACACGGTAATCTTTTCCAGCGACATAGTCTGCAGCTTGTGCGCCCATAGAGGCAAGTCCAATGGCCATGGCTAGACCAGTCAGTGTGATGACACGTTTCATACTTTATCCTTGAGGTGTGGAGACTTAGAATGGGTTAAGAGGTTGGTGTCTATATGGTTGTTAAACATGTGACACTTTAGAATATATAGATTTTAAAGCGTCTAAACCAGACAGTGTCGAGTATAATCGAACAATAGCAAAGTATCGACTATGATAACGTAAAATGTATGTACTTGTGAATCGCATTCTTAACTGATAGTTGTAAAGCTGTTAGCTATTATTTAAGGTATATTGCTTGTTACTTTCTGAACCTACTGTTTCTTAAACGTTTGCTTTATTTCCATATGGGATTTAAGAGATTTAAAAATATCAGGATGCGATATTGTCACAAGGATACGTATTTTTTCTATATCAAGATACTGCCCAAAAAACAGGGTAAAGTTTAAGCCTATTCACAATCGGTGACGATGTGCTTACGACAAAACTGCTACTCTCATGCTAATATTAAGCACATAATCGTGCACTGTAAACGATAATAACGATAGTTACAATCAAGGAATATACCATGAGCTCAGCTTTAAACTCTTCATCAACTTCGAGTGATCAAAATAATAATAGCGCTTTCAATAATACAGAGTCTAACACCATCAACGTGGATCCTAGCGAAGTCGAAAAATTTAATAACTTGGCGAGTGAATGGTGGAGTAACACAGGGGCGTTTGCAACGCTACACGAGATCAATCCATTACGTCTAAACTGGATAGAAGAAAACGTCAAACGTGGCTATCAAAACGCTGCTAATAAAATCGCTGAGCAAGGACTTTCTGGCAAAAAAGTACTCGATGTAGGGTGCGGCGGCGGAATATTGTCAGAATCTATGGCTCGCCGCGGTGCTGATGTGACAGGGATTGATTTAGGTACAGAGAACTTAAAAGCTGCTGCGTTACATGCAGAGCAAAGCCAGTTAGAGAATACGCTTCGTTATCAACATATACCCGTTGAAGAGTTGGCAAAAACACATGCTGGTCAGTTTGATGTGGTGACTTGTATGGAGATGCTAGAGCACGTGCCAGATCCTAGCTCGATTGTGCAGGCTTGTTATGAGTTACTGGCTCCTGGCGGCGTCTGTGTGTTATCAACGATTAATCGCAATCCTAAGTCTTATCTGTTTGCCATCGTTGGTGCAGAGTATGTGCTGCGATTGCTTGATCGCGGTACCCATGACTATGCCAAATTTATTAGGCCAGCAGAATTAGATAAAATGGCACTTAATACTGGATTTGTTCGTCAGGATATTATCGGTTTGCATTATAATCCGCTGACCAAACGCTACTGGCTTGCCCAAAACGTCGATGTTAATTATATGATAGCCGTACAAAAGCCACTGGTTTAATGCTGCAAACGTCCATTTATTTGCCATACTTTCACTAAATACGTCATCAATTTCAAGAGCATTCACTATGACCCAATTTGTAAAAGCTGTTTTATTTGACCTTGATGGGACATTAATCGATACTGCTGCTGATTTTGTTCGTATCATTGGTAAAATGAGTCTCGAAAATGATTGGCAGGCACCGCCTGAAGCGGAAATCCGAGAGCAAGTCTCTGCGGGCGCCTCAGCTATGGTGCAATTGATGCTAAGACACAATGATCAACTCGAAGTCAGCGAAGAAGCATTACTTGAGTTTCGTCAGCAGTTCTTAGATGATTATGAAGCAGATATCTGTGTCGATAGCTGCGTGTTTCAGGCGCTTGAAGCGGTGCTGACTGAGCTTGAAGCAAAAGGTGTGCCTTGGGGTATCGTTACCAACAAGCCACGTTATTTAGCCGAAAAGCTATTAAATGAGATGCAACTGGATCAACGCTGTGCAGTTTTGGTCTGTCCAGATGATGTATCACGTACCAAACCAGATCCAGAGCCAATGTATATGGCGCTAGAAAAACTGGGTATCCCTCGAGGCGCGGCAGGCTGCGTGCTCTATGTTGGTGACCATATACGCGATATCGAAGCTGGCAACGCTGCTGGCATGCCAACGATTTTGGCCGCTTATGGATATATTCCACCTGAAGATCAAAAGTCTTTGAAAAAATGGGGCGCCGACTATATTACTGACACGCCTGAGCAGTTAAATAAATTACTGCTATCGTCTGGTAAGTTTGAGTATTTATAGACTGCTGTATATCACCAGATTTACAACCATAAGCACATATTCTCAACGATTTAATGATAAGTAGTGAGCAATGCCATGAGTGACAATAATAATCAATCAGTCGATCCACAAGACAATAAAAAAACGGTTCAAAGTTCTATTCAGCCTTTGACTCATGATGATATTCGTAGCTTTGTACCGTCCAGTAATTGCCTAGATGGTAAGACTATTTTGGTGACTGGAGCAGGGGATGGTATTGGCCGTGTTGCTGCATTGACATATGCTCGTTATGGCGCCACTGTCTTATTGTTAGGCCGCACTAGTAGCAAGCTTGAGTACGTCTACGATGAGATTGAGAGTCTTGGTGGTAAGCAGCCTGCTATGTTGCCGATGAACTTAGAAGGGGCGACTTATGCCGAAATGCAGCAGCTCGAAGGGCTAATTAATAAAGAAGTCGGCCAGTTAGATGGTATCTTGCATAATGCTGGTATATTAGGACAATTAACGCCGCTTGAAATGTATGACGTCGATACTTTCGCCCAAGTGATGAAAGTCAATTTCACAGCGACTTTTATGCTGACTCAAGCGTTATTGCCGCTATTAAAAGATGCTGATCATGGCTCTGTTGTCTTTACCTCTAGCACTGTAGGTACACATCCTCGCGCATTTTGGGGGGCTTATGCACTCTCAAAACAAGCAGTAGAAGGTATGAGTGATATCTTTACTCAAGAGACGCAGAACACTACCAATTTACGTTTTAACTGCATTAATCCAGGTGGTACTCGTACCAATATGCGTGCGCATGCGTATCCGGGTGAAAACCCGATGAGCTTAAAAACACCTGAAGATATCATGGCAGGCTATGTCTGTCTGATGAGTGACGAAAGTATTGGCGTACGCGGCCAAGTCATTGAGCTACAACCTAAAGATTAGTAGCAAAGTTTTCAGGTGAGTCAAAATAATTACGTCGCTCTTTATGGATGATTTTATACACTATCGCAGGTTGCAATTAATCATAGCTAGCCCCATCTATTTGTTATTAAAGATATTTGTATTGTCTGATTATAATGAATAAAAAATAGGATAAGATTATGGCAGGTGGCTGGTCAAGAGATGGTGCTGAGCACGAACAAATGGATGCAACTGTAAATGATGCATTAGAGCGAGCGCGACGTTCGTTACCGACAGGTGTAAGTGCTGAGCTGTGTGACGAATGTGGTAAGCCTATTCCAGAGGCAAGGCGACTAGCGGTGCCCGGTATTCAGCACTGTGTTAGCTGTCAGACGGAGCTTGAACAAGAAGCAAAAGCGGCTGAGCTGTTTAATCGTCGTGGTAGTAAAGACAGTCAATTGCGTTAAAAAATAGTTAGGGCGTGTCCTCAATTCAATCGATAGTCATCTAAATGGGTTAAAAATGGCTAAATCTTGCCAAACGTCGTCAAATAGCTGACTAATATCTCGATATTATCTGCGCTATTTTCCTTGTTTGACTGCGATTTATCTCATTTTTATCACCATTTTTAAAATGAGGACACGCCCTAGTTGCGTTGAAAAAAAAGGGCGGACATTGCTAGATAGAATAGCAATGTCTGCCCTTTTTTTGTCTGTTACTATATGACCAGCGCCATCAGTTCGCGATCGCACTCTTCCCAATCTATCAAGGCCGATGATGCTTTGGCACCATTCTCAGTTTCTAATTTTTCTGTAGCTTTGTCGACAGCATTTGTATCGACAGTATTGTCTAATTGCAAAATAATTTCCAATCGACTATTAGTCTGTGGGTCGATGGTTCTGGTAGTTAGACTACCAGGGTTAAAATTGATCTGCATCCAGCCATCAGAAGTATGTACCACGCCTTTGATACGTTGCCAGTTTGGCAATGCTAACAACCAATTCTGTAAATCGTCAGCGTTTAGTATGTAGTGTGTAGGTAGTCGCCATCCTGCCAATTGAAAGTCTTGCTGCTCTTCATGGTAGCGATAGGGCAGACCACTATCAGCACTAGCCTGAGCTTTAGTCTCATCGGTAGATGAACTCGATGATGGTACAGTTGCTAAAGAATTGGCTGGAGACTGTAAACCAATCATCGATTTTTTAGGATTAGAGATAGTGACTTTTCGTTGATTCGAAATGATAGAGCTAGGCTGATTCAGTTGGTCGTTTAACGTAGACGAATATGCATCTGTTACAAGACTATCTGATGAAGCTGTTGTCTCAGATGCTGTTAGTCCTGATGCTGCCCAAATGATTTTTACTTGCGAATTTAGCTTGGTTATCCATTCTACCAAGGCTTGTTTTTCGATAGTATCTAATTGGACATAACGATTGATTATCAGTACATCGGCATCACGGACATGCGCTTGAAAACCATCATGATCACGATACTTAATCTGTTGCCACTGCTCGCCACTTAACACGGTTATCACAGCATTCATTTTTAGGGCAGTTTGCCAATGCGGCTCACTGAGTTGTAGTATCAGCTCACGTGGATGTGCCAATCCTGTGGGCTCGATTAATAATCGCTGTGGATGATGCTCACTGAGCAGACGACTGATTGCAATCTGTAAGGGCAGCTGGCTGGTGCAGCAAATACAGCCACCACTGACTTCACGAATGGCGATATTCTTTTGCTCAAGATCGTTATCTTGGGAGCTTGCTAGGAGTGCGCCATCAATACCGATACGGCCAAATTCATTGATTAAGAGAGCCCAGCGCTCGTCATTCGGTTTCGAGGCCAGTAACTGATTGATTACGGTGGTTTTGCCCGCACCTAAAAACCCTGTCACTAACGTGCAGGGTATGTTTTGAAAAATAATTGGGTTTTTCACAAATAGGCTCATCATATTGGCACGTGTTTGTGAGTAAACAAACACGGCCTATATTAAAAGGAATTAGATCAGTCAAAAGTTATTCACTCTTGATGGTTTCTACCTCAGCTTCATCAGGAACAAACACATAACCAACGCCCCAAACAGTTTGGATATAACGCGCTTGTGAAGGGTTGTCTTCAATTAGGCGACGCAGACGTGATACTTGGACGTCGATAGAACGCTCCATCGCACCCCATTCACGACCACGGGCAAGGTTCATCAATTTATCGCGGGTCAATGGCTCACGTGGATGCTGTACGAGCGCTTTTAGGACTGAAAACTCACCTGTTGTCAAAGTGACTACGTTACCGTCGCGTTTGAGCGTGCGAGTCGATAGATCTAGTGTCCATGGACCAAATTCAACCACTTCTAATTGGTGACTTGGTGCCCCTGGAAGCTCACGGTTTTGACGACGCAACACCGCTTTGATACGCGCCAATAGCTCTTTTGGGTTAAAAGGCTTAGGCAGATAATCATCTGCACCCGCTTCTAGACCTGCGATACGGTCAGCATCGCCACCTTTGGCAGTCAGCATAATGATAGGAATATCTGCATTGTCTTCACGCAGACGCTTACAGATACTGATACCGTCTTCGCCTGGTAGCATCAAATCAAGCACGACCAAAGAGAAAAGCTCACGTTGCATGAGTTTGTCCATCTGACTGCCATCATGAGCGGTACGAACGACAAAACCGTCGTCTTCTAGGAAGCGTTGCAACAAAGAGCGCAGACGAGCATCGTCATCGACGACTAAAATACGCTGAGTTAACGTGTCATGGCTGTTGTTATCAGTCATACAGGCATCCTTTTATAAAAATTATTGTTATCAGAAACTACAAGTAAATAGCTATGAGCAAAAACACTGCCATTAATTATCATTATTTAATTATTGGTTACGAATAAGCACTTCATAAAATTAAAAACTATTGTTCAATATGTCAGCACATATCAATATTTGTGTTATTGATACTTTAGTGTATAAGATTGCACCGAGAATTGCATCACCCATGATAATAAATGCTGTATGCGTTTGTTTAACAAGTCCATAGGATGTGTGATATAGAACGATTCGCGTCCTAAAATGCGCAATAAATAACGAAAAGATAAAAAGGATTTTTATTCATGCAGCTTTTGCTATAATGCAAAGCTACATTTCTCAACGATTGATACGTATATGAGTAGCACTGATACCTTAACGTCATCTCAAACCTCGACAAATGCACAGGTTTTAGATGCAACCACACACGCGAATATTCACGACAAGCTTGCTCGCGCGCTTGGCATTAAGACTGCTCAAGTCAATGCGTTTGTCAAACTTTATGATGAAGGCGCGACGGTTCCTTTTATTGCGCGTTACCGCAAAGAAAAGACTCAGAATCTTGATGATGCGCAGCTACGTGCTTTAGAGAAGTCGCTTAATTATGAGCGTGACATGGCAACACGTCGCCTCAAAATTACTGAGCTGCTAAGCACACAGGGCAATCTGACCGACGAGCTACAGACGCGTATCGATAATGCGACGTCTAAGCTTGAGCTTGAAGACATCTATCTGCCATATCGTCCGCGTCGTCGTTCACCTGCTGCTAAAGCTCGTGCCGCTGGTCTTGATACTGCTGCCCAAGCGGTCTTGACCCAAGAGATCACCCCGACAGATGCCTTGGCTGATTATCAAGTCCAGTCAAGTATCACTGATGACAGTGGTAATGAAATCGAAGTTGATTTTAGCGATATCGAAAAACAACTCGCTGGCGTACAAGCGATTATCGTTGATGAATGGACACAAGCATTGGGCTTGTTGGACAATTTACGCAGTGGCTTTGCCAAAACTGCCAGTATCGTATCGAGCGTTGCGAGCGAAGAGAAGCGCGAAGTGGGCGAAAAATTCAAAGACTACTTTGAGCATAGCGAAAGCCTTGCTCGACTGCCAAATCATCGCCTATTAGCAATGTTGCGCGGTCGTCAAGAAAACGTCTTGGGCCTAAAGATTGAAGGCGAAGACACACCCTTTATCGAAAAAATCATCAGTCATTTTGACGTCGATGCTAAAGCGCCAGCAGCACGCCGTGAGTTTTTGGCAGAGGCAGCCAGTAGCTTGTGGAAAGACAAATGGCGTCCGCATATCGAGCATCGCCTATTAACTGAAAAGCGCCTAGCCGCAGAGGCGGATGCGATTGATGTGTTCGCTAGCAATTTACAGCATTTGCTAATGTCTGCACCTGCAGGTCCTAAAGTAATCTTGGGTGTCGATCCTGGTATCCGTCATGGCGTAAAAATGGCCATCGTCGATGCGCAAGGTCATGTCATGTCAGATAGCGAAGAGAAGCCTGTTATCGCGACAGTGTATCCGTTCGCACCTGATAATAAGATGGATGAAGCTAAAAAAGTCATCGATGCGCTGTTGAGCACCTATAACGTTGATTTGGTCGCTATCGGTAATGGTACGGCAAGTCGCGAAACAGATGCGATGATTAAAGAGATTTTGGCTGCGAATGATACATTAAAAGCCAAAGCCGTTATCGTTAATGAGTCGGGTGCGTCTGTTTATTCAGCGAGTGAACTTGCTAGTGATGAGCTGGCCAATCTAGACGTTTCTGTACGCGGCGCGGTTTCTATTGCGCGTCGCTTGCAGGATCCATTATCAGAGCTCGTGAAAGTTGATCCAAAAGCCATTGGCGTTGGTCAATATCAGCATGACGTCAATCAAAACCAGCTTGCAGACAGTCTGGATAAAGTAACTCAAGATAGCGTAAATGCCGTTGGTGTGGATGTAAACACAGCCAGCCCAGCTATCTTGGCTCACATCGCAGGTCTTAACCGCAATGTAGCGCAGCAAATCGTCACCTATCGCAAAGAGCACGGTGCATTTGATAGTCGTGAAGCGCTTAAAAATGTCCCACGTCTAGGCGCTAAGACATTTGAGCAAGCAGCTGGTTTTTTGCGTATTCATAATGGTAGCAATCCATTAGATGCCACTGGTGTGCATCCAGAGAGTTATGCATTGGTTGATAGCTTACTCGCACAAGCGGGCAAGCCACTGTCAGAAGTCATCGGTAATGATGGCGTGTTAAATACGATTGATACGACTACACTGGCTGCTAACGATGATAATGTCAGCGTAAAAGCGATTATCGAAGAGCTTGCCAAACCTGCTCGCGATCCTCGTCCTGAATTTAAAACGGCCAATTTCCGTGATGACGTCAATAGTATCAAAGATTTGAGCGAAGGCATGACCTTAGAAGGCGTGGTAACGAACGTAACAGCCTTCGGTTGTTTCGTTGACGTCGGTGTGCATCAGGATGGTCTGGTACATATCTCGCAGATGGCCAATGACTTTGTCGCAGATCCTATGAACCGTGTCAAACCTGGCGATATCGTATCGGTACGGGTTATCTCTATCGATGAAAAGCGTGGTCGTATCGGCTTTAGCATGAAGCCTGAATCTGAAAAACCTGTCCGTACTGCTGCCAAGTCTACGACAGCTAGTACAGATGGCGAGAAAACTAGTCGTCCACGCAATAACAATACAAATAGTGATCGTCCAAATAATAGCCGTCCAGCTGCTGACAAACGTCCGTCTAAGCCACGTGGCAAGCGTCAGGATAAAGACAACGCGAGTAATCGTAGTAAGCCAGTGAAAAATGATAAAGCTGAAGCCCCAAGTAAAATGGGTACACTCGGTGCTTTATTACAAGAAGCTGGCGTGACTAAAACTAAGAAATAAATACTGCTAAAAATAGCTAAAATTTATAGTTTGGTATAACAAAAAAGGCAGCCATATGGCTGCCTTTTTATATAAGTAATACACTTACAAACTAATCAAATAAACTAACTATCTGCTTAGCGTGATACAGCGATACGACGGTTTTCTTTAAACTGTACGTTTGCTGGCTGAGTAGCTAATAACTCACCACGCTTGTCTTTTTTCTTTTCTTGCAAAGTACTAGCAGCATCTGCAACTTTGTTCTCAGTAGCCGCTTCACCAGCGATCAAAGGCTGATAGTCTGCATTGCTGTGTTGCATGTTAGGTGCTTGAGCGTTCTGTACAGGAGCCTGAGCAGTTGTCATTGCTGCCGCATTGGTTGTTGCTTGAGCGTTGTTCATCAAAGATGCGTTATCATCGCTTGCTTCATTATCCATATCGTCAGTTTCGTCGTTCATTTCATCTGCTTCATTAGCCATGTTCATATCGACATCAGCAGTGTTTGACTCTTCGACATCTACAGCGCCAGGTTGAGTCGCGAGCAACTCACCATCAGGACCTTCTATTTCGGCTTGCACAGTGCTTTCAACAGCAGCGTTACGCATATCTGCTGGCATTAGATCGCTATTGTTAACGGGTGCCGCCATTGCTATAGTTGGTAATACAAGGGTAGCGCCGACGATTAGTGATAAAACATTCTTTTTCATTATAAAACTCCATGATACATAATTAGCAATAGTTAAAAACGATAGCTCATATTTAATAATGAGCTGTTTTTATTTAAATATGTCTGTAAATACTGTATGCAAATTATCAATGATGTAGTTTATATTTCAGTAGCAAACTCATTAAGGTTCTAACAGTTTAATGTTTTCTTGTGACGTTATGAAACTGTCATACTTAAAGTCTAGCTGATATTTTAACTTCTAGATTTTCCAAAAACTCATTAGTAGCAAAGGTTGATTGTGTTATTAAAGCTGTTAATAAATGAGTCTATTAATTATAAATATCTACCGATGTCTCTAGTATTCAAAATATAAATTTTTGATTGCTTATAGTTGTTATTTGAACTTAGCTGATTGTTATTAATAGTTTTTTTGAGTGCTATTTGTCAGTATTATAGAGACTTTTATCAGTAGTTTTTATTTATAATTCAAAACCAGTGTTTAGATAATTCTTAAGTTCTATTATATAAATTCTTTGATAACATATACTTTATTAAACTAATGTTTATATCTAATTTTTCTACAATATCTATAAAATGATAGTAGCAATACTACATTAGTGATTAGTATCATAAAGTATTAAATAATTGGGAAACAGAAACATTGTTCACCAAAAAAATACGTTGTTCTCAATTTAATCCTAGCTGAAATTTTAAAGTAGGTAATAAAAAACCGTATCTCGAAACCAAGATACGGTCATAAAAACATTGAGCCTTTGTTATCATTCAATAGATTAACTATCAATCACTTCAAAGCTAAGACCAGAATGCGCTTCTAAGCGAGTTATTAGCTTATCTCCCATCGCAGATGCTGGTGTCCAGAACCCACCGCCAACGTCCTCTTTGCTGATATCTTGTGCCAGACATAATGCCGCCTGCGAAATCATGCGAGAAGTACTGCCGTAACCAGGATCTCGATCACCTGTTACTTTAACGGTAATAGTGTCATTTTTGGCCGTTTGTCCAAAGTGGCGAATATCAAAGTAGCCGTTCTCTTGCTCGTCTTTAGAAGGGCCTGAGCCAGCTTTTGGTAAAACGTGCTTGGATAGTAACTCGCGACTTGGTTTAATCATCATTGCAGTGGCAAAGCCCAATAAACCTGCGCTCATAGCATAGCTAGACAGTTTTCCTTTGACGCCGTCTTTCATCCACATGGCTTCGTCATATTTAAAATCGCGACCGTATTCATAACCAAGTAGCTGGTTACTGCGATGTACAATACGTGTGTTGATACTAGCCATCACAAAGGGCGCCAACCAACGTTTATGGGTGCTGTCGTATTCTGGTTTGCTGATGTTGTCTTGACGGATATTGGGCACATCTGTGTCATCGTTTAGTAGATAAGGGTTAGCCACTTGTTTACGGCGTGATTTATCTTCACCAACTTCTTCGAATATCGTAGCCATCGAGGCAATCGTACCACCAGAGATGCCACCTTTTGCCGCCTTTACTCGCATGTGAATCACATTACAAGCTTCTCCGAACTTCTCTTCTGCTTTGGTTTGCGTAAAGTACACGCCCAAATCTGATGGGATAGAATCAAAGCCGCAAGAGTTGACAATCCGTGCGCCGCTTTGTTTGGCAGTATCTTGATATTTGTCCATCATATCTTTGATAAAGATCGCTTCACCAGTAAGATCGACGTAATCGGTACCATTTTCGGCGCAAGATTTGATAAGAGGCTCGCCATATTTGAGGTAGGGGCCAACGGTTGAGATGATGACTTGTGTCTGTTTGGTCATCTTATCAAGGCTGGTAGAGTCTTTACTATTGGCAATGATAATATCTACTTTGCTCTCAAGTTTCGACTGTAGCTCATTGAGTTTTTCTTCATCGCGCCCTGCAATTGCCCAAGTGACGTTAGAGCCATCTTTATTTTTAGCATTGGATAAAAAATTGGTTAAATAGTGAGCGGTTATTTGTCCGACAAAGCTTGTTGCGCCATATAAGATGACGGCATAAGGGCGGTTGTCGCTAGTATCTTGTTGCGTGGGTTTTGCGGTATCCGTCTCGGTACTCATAAGTATTGTCCTTAATAGATTGGATGATAATGTGACTTTAAACTATAAACCAAGTGGAAACTATAAACCAAGTGGTCTAAATACGTTAGAAGTTTATGGGGTCGCCATAGTTTTCATTGCCAAATATTTTTTTCAGAAATTTTTGATGTTATTTATATGCAACTATAAGGCAATCAATAATTTAGCAAATAAGATGCTCGTCATCCTAAATAATATGTTTATAGAGACAAGAAAAAATAAAAGGTATTAACACTTGCTACAAACTTTACATAATCTACTGACATCATTACTAAAATGCACGTTCTTTAAAGAGAAATATTGCTAATCTATGTTTGTAAGCAGATATGACTGGTATTAGAAAAACAAAAAGTTAAATCAATACTATATAAAGTTTACTATCTGATTTTTAACAATTATTTGAGGAGAATATTATGTTTCGTTGGGCTATTATTTTTGCAGTGATCGCACTGTTAGCAAGTTTATTAGGATTTGGCGGCGTCGCAGGATTGTCTGCTAATCTGGCATACATCTTCTTAGCAGTCGCTGTGATTTTATTTATTGTGGCATTTGTCAGTCGCAAAATGTAAACACAGCTTATTACTATAAAAAATCCAGTATAAAAAAAGACCCTCAATTGAGGGTCTTTTTTATGTTCAACTAAAGCACTTCAGTTACTCATTTAACAGAAATATCAGGCTATAGACGTTTGGGCTGAACGATATGCTCCATGCGTTTTGCAAGGCGAATGTCCAAACTAGAGATACCACCTGTATCCTGATTAGTCAGGCGTACTTCGACTATATTGTATATATTACGCCATTCAGGGTGATGTTCGAGTGCTTCAGCATGAAATGCCGCTTGGTTCATAAAACTCATGGCTTCGATAAAGTCACTGAAGTGATAGGTCTTGACGATACTATTACCATCGCGCTGCCAACCAGCAAGCTCTTCTAACTGTAGATTGATTTGTTTGTCAGATAAACTACTCATATTAATAACCTTTATTGTTATACGGATTGGTTTATTAAAAGTTATATTGGGATCGGTCTCCTAATCTAAAATAGGTTGCTAAAACTATTATTGCACACAGTCTTTTATCGTTAAGGAGTAGCAGTAAGCTAGATAAGGTCTTGGTACTCAGGGTGCTTGCTGATATATGAGGCGACAAATGAGCATTGCGGCACGACTTTTTTGTCATGTTCACGGGCGTAATCTAGCGCATGCTTGACTAGTGCTGAACCGACACCTTGACCGCCTAATTGTTGCGGAACGATCGTGTGGTCATAGACGAGCTTGTCATCACGGTCTTGATAGCTGATATAGCCAGTTTGACCATCAATAGTCGTCTCAAAACGATTTGCTGCTTGGTTATGAGTAATATCTAAATTTGGTTTGGTCGTTTGGTTACTCATTGAACAACTCCATTTATTATTATCGAATTTTTATGATGAATTAAGGTTATTTAACAGATGCTAAAATCATTATACGTGCTGATAATTCTAGCCATATATTTATCAAACACTTGTTGTTATTTTAGTATGACGCATTACCGCTGAACAATCTAGATGCTTACCACAATAGTAGACATGACAGCGGCTGTGTACATAGTTTTAGCGTTAACCAGTCTGCGTAAGAATGAAATACTTCTAAAATACTATTTTGGCACACTACCATGCATAGGATAAGGCTTGGCGGACAACTGGCGGTAAAAACCGACCAAGGCCACCTTTGACCGCTGGTTTGGTCTCACGCTCGATACTAGTATCTGACATTGACGCCTTATACGCATTCCATTCTTGTTCGCTAGGTTTGCTAAAGTGGTGGATACGTCCTATGACTTGTCGCAGCTGTGTGCTAAAACGTCCAGTGTTGTAGGCCAGATTGTATTTGTGGCAGATCGCTTTTACCTGCGGGGCGATACTGGCATAGTGGCTGGCTGGCATATCAGGAAAGATATGGTGCTCAATCTGATGGGATAAATTGCCAGTCAAAATGTGAAACCATTTATTCCCTTTGATATTGCTAGAACCCAAAATCTGACGCACGTACCAGTCGCCTTTGCTCTCATCAGTATCGAGATGGGTATAGATATGTGCTTGTTCAGTGAAATGACCACAGAAAATCACCGCCCACGTCCACAGGTTACGAACCGTATTGGCCGTCATGTTCCCGCTCAGTGTGCTTAGAGCACTACGACGGCCTAGCGTCATTGCCACTATGGCTGGCAGGACAATATAGTCTTTGCTTACTTGTCGGCCGATTTTGGCAAATAGTGCGCGAGACTTTTGCTGCATGATTTTATGCAAGTCAGGAGAGTCGGCGTATTCATCGACACTGATCTGAATATCATGAAAGGCAACCGCCCACTCAAACCCAAATGCCAGCACCGCTGTACTAAACATATTATAGCGATCTTCTGGCGTCCAAGGCTGCTCATCGGTCACCCGAATCAAGTGATAGCCGACATCATGGTCACGCCCAACAATATTGGTAAACGTATGGTGCAAGTAGTTATGCGAGTGTTGCCACAATGGCGCAGGGCAAACAATATCCCAATCAAACTTTTGACTGTTCAGATGTGGGTGCTGCATCCAGTCGTATTGACCATGCATGACATTATGCCCAAGCTCCATATTGTTGAGTATTTTGCTAAAGCTAAGCATTGACGTGCCCAGTAGCCAAGTCCCTATCTGCGCGCGGCGTGATGACATGCGTCCTGCGACAGCCAGTAAACCACGGGCGACAAGCTCACTATAAACCACAGTCGCATAAATCCGCTGTATGTAGCGTGCATCCTCACTACCTAGCGAGTCCATAACGCTTTTATACAGGGCGTTGAGCTCTACAGCTAAAGCATCACTTTGAGACTTTGATAAGGGTGCATCAGTTACTGTTGGGTATCGAGTCCGTGTTGATGTGTCTGGCTGACCGCTATCATTGATTGCTTCATCATTAAGCTGCGTATAAGGCGTTTGCGGCGTCAAAGGTAAAGGCGCGTTTTTCGCTAGCTGTGTATCGGACAGTGGCGTCAAGATAGGTACAGCAGATTGTGGCGTAGTAACGGGTGGTAGTAAGCGCATAAATAAATCCTTAACCGAAACGGCATGAATGAACAGCACTGCATCCGGTTTGATAAGTTATCTGAGTTTTAGCCTATAAAATAACGTTTGTCTTTTATTTCTCATAGGTTGTTTAGCATATGCTTTCTATTGAGCCAGTTGTTCTATTAAGCCAGTCATTAAACATCGAGTATCACATCAGTCATGGCAATATTGATGCAAGTCTGAATAGATTCGTAACCATCACCACTCACTTTCCCTGTTTGGATATTTTTGACCACGCCGCTGACTTTATTACAGCGGCACAACTGGCAAATGCCTTGCCGGCAACCATGCGCTAGCCGTACATCTGCATTCTCAGCCGCAGCCAGTATGGTCGTGTCACTGCTAAACTGTCGTTGCCGTGATCGCAAATAGACAGTGTGTTCTGCTACAGGTACTGTTCTATCAAATGTTTGATTGCTGCTATTATCAACATTAGCTAGGGCATTACCAAAGTTCTCTACTATGATGTTATCGCGCAGCTGTTTGTCTGTAGAGAAAGTTATCTCTGCGGCGGTTTTATATAAGCCAGCTAATAACGCTGGTGAACCGCAAGCAAATATCTGCGTATCTGCTAGAGGTAAGTTTAGCGACAGCAGACTCTCTACACTTAAGTATCGTACGCCAGCCAAATAGGTAGTCGGATCTTCAGTATGGATTAGATGATAAGTGAAGTCTGGATACGCTTCGTTCAGCTTTTGCCACTGATGTTGCAGCTTGGATGAAACAGTTCGACTGTAATGCAACAGCGTCACATGGTGACCATTACTCAAGGCTTGAGTGATAAGTCCGAGCATAGGTGTGATACCGCTACCGCCAGCGACAAATAATAAAGGGTTTAGTTTTTGGTTATCTGGTTCTCTATGGTCTAAATTTGCCTTTGCCTTTGCCTGTGCTAAAGTAAAATGACCCAGTGGCAAGCTTGTATCAACGACGCTAGCCAGTGGCATCTGTTTGGTTAAATAGTTAGATACCAACCCTTGCGGTTTAATCGCGATAGTTACCGTATGTCGTTGGTCTGCCGTATGGCTCTCGGTAGTATCGTCGCGCCACCAGAGGGGTTGATGCGCCAAACCTACTATCGAGTAGCTACGCTGGTGATAAACTCCATCGATACAAACGCGCAAATCGAGATATTGGCCGCCTTGCCAACCACCCATCATCTCAGAAGTCTGCTGTTTAAAGGCTCTATTGGTCTCAAAACGAAGTGCTATCAAATTATCACTTAATGTATAGCGTGCGATCAGGCGTAACTTAGGAGTCGTCAATGACCAAAACGGATGTAAGCGCGATCCGATAAAATCGACAAACGCACGTTGAATAATTTCAGGGCGATAGCCGTTGGCCATATTATCAGTACCTGTATGATTGCTATGAAAGTGAATGATGTAACGCATACAAAGTCAGTTCATAATTCATTCTAATAATCGAAAATGAAATCGAGCCGATAGACCTTGTTAAGCCACACTAATATGCTAACGGCTATTGATTAAATTTGCGAAAGTTTTGATGCTATTTTTTGTGGTCTTTATAAAACGCTAATGAATCAAAATGTTAAGTTAGTTCATTAAGATAAGACTCCTTGAATTATTTTTTAAAGCGAGTTTTATAGCCAAAAGGCATAGCCTGCTGTCAAAAACAGTAAAACAACTGGTAAAACAACCTGTCAGCTTGCAGGGTATGCGCCACAATGCGATAATGACCTATAATTTGTAACCCTGATTTTGAGGTACGGCACGCTTGGCATCATCGCTGAGTTGCATTTGCTGTTCTCTTCTATGCAGTCTATCGGAGTGTTAATGGCTCAATATATTTACACGATGAACAACGTGTCAAAACTTGTTCCCCCTAAGCGTGAAATCCTAAAAAATATCAACCTATCGTTTTTCCCTGGTGCCAAAATCGGTGTTTTGGGTATCAACGGTTCAGGTAAATCAACCTTGCTACGTATCATGGCAGGCGTGGATACTGAGTTTAGTGGTGAAGCACGCGCGCAAGCAGGTACCAAAGTTGGCTATCTACCACAGGAACCACAGCTAGATGATAGCAAAGACGTTCGTGGTAATGTCGAAGACGGTATGCGCGAAGCGTTAGATGCGCTAGCACGTCTAGATGCTATCTATGCTGAATACGCAGAGCCTGATGCTGATTTTGATAAGCTTGCTGAAGAGCAAGGCAAGATGGAAGATATCATCCAGTCTTGGGATGCGCACAACTTAAATAACCAGCTAGAAAAAGCAGCCGACGCGCTACGTCTGCCACCATGGGATGCTGACGTTAGCAAACTGTCAGGTGGTGAGAAACGCCGTGTGGCACTATGCCGTCTGCTATTGTCGCGCCCTGACATGCTATTACTTGACGAACCGACCAACCATTTGGACGCCGAGTCTGTTGCATGGCTAGAGCAGTTCTTGCAGAACTACAGTGGTACGATCGTTGCCATTACCCATGATCGCTATTTCTTGGATAATGTTGCTCAGTGGATCTTGGAGCTTGACCGTGGCCATGGCTATCCGTATGAAGGCAACTATACTGAGTGGCTAGAGCAAAAGAACACGCGTCTAGAGCAGCAAAATAAGCAAGAAGAATCATTTGCTAAAGCGCTGAAAAAAGAGCTTGAGTGGATTCGTAAAAATCAAAAAGGCCAACAGGCCAAGTCTAAATCTCGTGTACAGCGTTTTGAAGAGTTGAACTCAACTGAGTTCCAAAAACGTAATGAGACTTCTGAGATTTATATTCCACCTGGTCCACGTTTGGGTAACAAGGTTATTGAGATCAATGACATCTCTAAATCATTCGGCGATCGTCTGCTGTATGAAAACCTAAGCTTTAACGTACCAGCTGGTGGTATCGTTGGTATTATCGGTCCAAATGGTGCGGGTAAAACCACGCTGTTTAACATGATTACTGAGCGCGATACGCCAGATACAGGTTCAGTTGACTTGGGCGAAAGTGTTAAAGTTGCCTATGTCGGTCAGGTACGTGATCACTTAGATGATAATAAAACCGTATGGGAAGAAGTTTCGGACGGCCTTGATATTATTACGGTTGGTGATTACACCACGCCAAGCCGTGCCTATATCGGTCGCTTCAACTTCAAAGGCTCAGACCAGCAGAAACACGTCGGTCAATTATCAGGTGGTGAGCGTAACCGTCTGCAGTTAGCGAAGACGCTAAAGCAAGGCGCAAACGTATTGCTCCTCGATGAACCATCAAATGATTTGGATATCGAAACCTTACGTGCGCTAGAGGATGCGATTCAAGTATTCCCAGGCACGGTCATGGTCGTCTCGCATGATCGCTGGTTCCTTGACCGTATCGCTACTCATATCTTGGCATTCGAAGAAGAAGGCCCAGTTTGGTTCGATGGTAACTATACTGAGTTTGAAGCGTATCGTAAAAAGACAATGGGTGATGATGCCAGTCCTAAACGTGCCAAGTATAAGAAAATTACTAACTAATACGGCTGTTTAATATAGTCCAATCCAAAAAAAGACCGCTAATTGTTAGCGGTCTTTTTTTGTTTAGCTTAAAATCTTAAAGGGTATGGGTAGTTGTTAAAATTAACGCTTACGCCCAAACTTACGCTGCTTTTTATTACTAATCTCAGTAATAGCGTGAGTGATTTCTTCTTCGTCCAAACTAGCGACTTGCTGCAAGATTTGCATCATATCAGGCGTTAGTACGTACTTAGCATGATGAGCGATGTCATTAATACGATGATCAAAAGTCAGTATACCTGTTTCATCGTCTTTTTGCAGATAGTCAAGACGAGTCAGCGCACTGATGAAACTGGTAAACAAGGCGCGATCAAAGAAGTCAGGAATATCATCTGCATAGAGCACAGACAAACGCTGCCCAAGCAGATGACACAGGTCCACAACTTCGTTTTCAGTTAAATTACCAGAGCCTTGCTGAGCAAGTAGAGCAAGCGTCATAAAGTAACGCTCAAGGCTTTGTCCAACTGGAGTCGCAAGCACTTGCAGCTGCTGATAGTGCTTACTATTAGACTCAGGCACGCTGAGCGTATCATCACCCAATTCAACGATGAGCCCATGAGACAGCAAGTTATCAACTTTCTTATTGAGCGTATCAGCTAAGCCATGTGCTGGATAATATAAGAATAGCTCACTTTGTAAGAACGGATATAGCTGCTCAGCGATACTATCGAGACGGCTGCGTTTGATACGCCCGTTGCGTGCGACTAGTGCAGACAGGAACGACAGCAAAATAAAGACATGCAAAATGTTGTTACGGAAGTAACTGAGTAACGCTGCCTGCTTACCTGCGACCTGAATGATATCGCCCAAGATATGCGGCGTACGCTCAATAAGTTTTAACTTAATACCATAATCAATGATTTGCTGCGGCGTCATATCAGTGATAACTGTATCCTCTGAGTAGACCAGCTGCTGAGCCAGACCTTGATACAAAGCGATTTGCTCACGGCAGATGTTTTCATCCAATGCCGCCTTCGGTGCCGATAGTAAAACTAATGACAATAGCGATACAGGCGTGACGACCGCAGCTTTATTGATATGCTGCATGACTTTCACACCGATGTTATCAACCATAGCGCTGGTTTTTTCATCAAGCGGCGAGTCAGTACGATCGGATGGCAAACTATTGGCTGGCACATCGAACTTTGTCATAAAATCGCTAAGATGCAACGGTGTACCAAAGCTCAAGTGCACATTACCGAAGATACGTTCGATTTTGCGGCCAACTTTGAGCAGCCCGATTAAAGACTCCGACTCTTTCGGCTTACCTTTTAGCTCGCCGACATAAGTGCCGCCTTCCATAATACGCTCGTAACCAATATAAGTCGGTATAAATACCACAGGCTTATTGGTTTGGCGTAATTGGCTATGGACGGTCATCGCTAGCATACCCATCTTCGGCGGTAGCAAGCGACCTGAACGTGAGCGACCACCTTCGATGAAGTATTCAATCGGGGTGTTACGCGTGATAAGGGTATGCATATATTCGCGCAGTACAGCGGTATATAGCGCGTTGCCACGGAAGCTACGACGAATATAAAACGCAACGGCACCGCGTAATAGTGGGCCTAATACAGGAACATCTAAGTTATCACCTGCTGCGACATAAGGGATACTCAGGCCGCGTTTGTAGATAACATAAGACAGTAATAGATAGTCGACATGGCTGCGATGACAAGGCACATAAATCAGCTCATAATCGGTTGCAAGGTCACGTACTCGCTCGAAGTGATGGACTTCTACGCCGTCATATAACTGCGTCCATAGCCATGTCAGAAATTTATAAAAGCCTCTAATAATGGAATGAGAGTAGTCATTGACCATCTCATTAGCATAGCCTCTGGCCTGACTGCGAGCTTCTCGAACGCTGGTCCCTTTTTCGGCCGCTTCCATCTCGATCGCATGTTTGATCGCTGGCGAGTACACTAGCTTGTCTACCAAGTTGCGTCTATCTGATAAATCAGGGCCAAGCATGCTGGCGCGCTGCTTATCTAAATAAATTGACAGTTGCTGCTGCAACATACGAACCAGTTCACGATTACTATCGGCTGATGCGACTAGCGCATAGCTTGGTGTTTGCTCAGCGTCAGCTGCGGCATCAGTAGTAGTAGCGGCAGTTGAATCTATATCGAGTGAATCCGTCGCTGTTGAACTTGCTTTAAGAGCATCTGTAGCGACTGAGTCAAAGGTAGCAGGTCCTTCCACGTCGCCTTTAAGATTATCATTGATAATAGTACGTAAGTCTTGCGGTGGGTGAAACTGTACAAAAGTATCACGGCCCATCACCCCGATATTGAATAGTTGCTTGGTAATGCTAGGGTCTTGCCAGTTGTCGGCAGTTAGTAGCTTAAATAGCGAATCTTCTTTTTCAGGTGCGCGTCCCCACAGAATCGATACGGGTACTAGACGTACCTTTAACTCCGGATATTGCAACACAGCAGATACCAAGCGGGAAAGGCGAGGAGACAGCTGGCTGTCTTTAGCACTTGGGTGATTCAAAAATATGATGGCCGCATTTTCTTTAATATTATGGGCGGCATCATTTACTCCAACCAGTGCAGGCGGTAAGTTGTGCTCTTGCGTCTGCAAGTCAATCAGAATGCTGTTGGAACGAGAATAGTCCTGCAGTACATAAAACCTTAGCGTCTGATCATCATTATCGAACTCAGGTAGCTCGCCTAATAGCTTAGGTTTTACGGCGATATCGAGCATCTGACCTGACAGCTTACGATACAGCTGATTGATCGGTGCATTAGAGTAAGGCTTCGTAGCGATTGCATTGCCATCAGTTTCAGCAGTGCTATAAGTCGCGATGCCATCAGTTTTAGCAGTGCCATCAGTCGCGACTGGCGCTTTAAAAATCCGTTTTTTTAAGAACTTCGGTATCATAATCAGTATCAAAAATAGTCAAATATGTTGCGCTTATGATGCCATAAAAGCCACCAAAGCGATATATAGTGTCTGTATATACTACCAATATTAATACGGTTTGGTTACGCTGTAGTGAGTGACCAATTATACAAAATGCTCAAACATTTGAAAGTTCACATGTTTAGGGTAATAATATATTTATATCACCGATGACTCATAAATATAGCGTCTATTTTTCAATTTCATTTTATTAAGCCTAAAACTTATGACTCCAGCTATCGATCTTGCCAAAAAACGTAACCTTGATTACCAAGTACACGAATATACTCACGACAGCAATGCCGCATCGTTTGGTTTAGAAGCCGCAGAAAAACTCGGCGTAGCGGTGACACAGGTGTTCAAAACTTTAGTAGTGATCACCGATACTGGCGTGCTCGCTGTGGCGATATTACCAGTTGATAAAACACTTAATTTTAAAAAAATGGCGAAGGCGCTATCTTCTAACAAATTGCTATCCTGCAAAAAAGTACAGATGGCCGACCCAAAACAAGTAGAGCGTAGTACGGGCTATGTGTTGGGTGGCGTCAGTCCACTGGGTCAAAAAAAGCGGCTAAAAACCGTGATAGATAGCACAGCTCAAGATCAGGCCACTGTCTATGTAAGTGGTGGCCGCCGCGGTCTTGAGATTGAATTGCCGCCTGCACAGTTGGCCATAACGCTTCATGCTTGCTTTAGTGGTATTACTGATGAGTAAAATGTTATACGGTGGCTATCATCTGCCTATTACAAAATGGCCATGTCGACAATTTCGCTAAGCATATTTATGAGTAATCTATACTGGGTTCGCTTGTATTGAAAATACTTTGGCGCAAGATTGTTGTAGATTGACCATAGCGATGAGGCGTAGACTTATACGCCGGTTTATCTATTATTTTTATCTACATTTAAGGACATGCTCATGCCACATTTAACCATTCAAGTAACACCCAACGTCAGTATCGCTCACGAAGAATCACTACTCAAATCGCTAAACAAAGCATTGTGGGATAGTGGTCAGTTTAAGCTGCCTACTGATATCAAAGCACGTATTGTACCTATTAAGTCATTTCTAGTAGGTGTTGAAGACGATGAACAGGCCAATGGATTTATTTACGCCCACCTAAAGCTGATGAGTGGACGTGATATGGCCGCTCGTGACCAGTTGGCTGAACTGTTGGTTGCTACTATCGAGGATAAAATAGGCGCAGAGCAATCAGGGCGTGCGGCATTGCAGATATGTGTAGAAGTTGAAGAGATAAGTGCGGTCTATCATAAGAAAATGCTTGGTAGCTAACAGTACTTGCCTTTTCAAAAACTGTTTGGTTGAAAAAGCGACTGCTTAAAAAGGTGACTGCTCGTAGGCTAAAGTTACCAACGTTAAATGATTACAATCATTTGCATAAAGGCTGACTGGCATACGTTGGTAGTACCATTACTTCCACTTTATAACCCGCGATTTTGCCTTCGGTAGCCATAAGATTGCGGGCGATACGCAACCGATATGTGCCCGTCGCAGGTAAACAGCTTTGATAGACTATACCGCCTTTGCTCCCATCTTGCGTACCATTTGGCATATGTAATACGCCGACATTGGCAGTCTCAGATGTTCCCGCAAATGGGGTAATATTTATCACGGCATACTGTCCATTTGTAGCGTCAAAACGATACCAGCGTTCATTGTCATTGGGATTTAATTTACCAGTGATGACGCTACTAATAGCACCTTTTGAAAAACGAATAGGGGTATCGCTATTTTTAGCAATCGCACTATTTGCAGACATACTTGCTAGTACCATGCTAATTACCAATGTTTGCATACAGCGTGTGGCTAACGCGGTAGCTTTGTAATAGGGTATTGGCATAGCTTGCTCCTAAAACTGTTCATTGCTGTGTATTCTGTATAAGTATATTTTCAGTTAAGCATAAAAAAGCGCCTAAATGATAGGCGCTTTTTATTGATTATCGATGCAGTTTTAGTCAATTTTAGTCTAAGAAAGCAAAGTGATCGATTTCCATTGATGTCATGCTTTCGCTTGGTGCAACCATCGCTTCTGCGTGACCAGACGTGCGTGGTAACAACTTATCGAAGTAGAATTCAGCAGTCTGAATTTTTGCTTTGTAGAATTCTGGTGCTTCTGTGCCACCCTTTTCTAGCTTTTCGTAAGCGACCGCTGCCATACGCGCCCAGTGGTAACCCATCATCACGTAGCCTGAGTACATTAGGAAGTCCTCTGACGCGGCTGAGATGATTTCACGGTCTTTACGTGCCATCAGCATCAAGCGTACCGTCAAGGTGTTCCACTCAGCACATAGTTTGGTCAGTGCCCAAACAAATTTACGCATTTCTTTATCGAGTGCGTACTCGCCACACCATTTCATGATGCTTGACGTGTAGTCACGAATAATCTTACCTTTAGACTGCAAGATAACCTTACGACCTAGTAGATCAAGTGCTTGTACGCCAGTAGTCCCTTCGTACATCGTCGCAATACGAGCATCACGAGCGATCATCTCCATGCCCCATTCTTTGATGTAGCCGTGACCACCATAGACTTGCTGACCATGCTTGGCAGCTTCGATACCTAGCTCAGTTAAGAAGCCTTTTAGAATTGGCGTATAGAAGCCCAATTTGTCATCCCATTTTTCGAACTCTTCGTCATCGCCATTGACAATACCTTGTGCCATTTTGTCGGCATAACGTGCTGAATGATAAATCATTGAACGACCGCCTTCAGCAAAGGCTTTTTGCGTCAGTAGCATACGGCGTACGTCGGCATGATGGATAATAGCATCAGCTACTTTTTCAGGATCTTTAGTACCAGATAGCGTACGCATAGAACGGCGTTCTTTGGCATATGGTAAGGCGTTTTGGAAAGACAATTCAGTATGCGCCAGACCTTGGATACCAGTACCAATACGAGCCGTGTTCATGAATGTGAACATAGCTTTTAGGCCTTTATGCGGTTCGCCGATTAGATAGCCTGTTGCACCATCAAAGTTCAATACACACGTCGAAGATGCGCTGATGCCCATTTTGTGCTCAATTGAACCACAAACTACGGCATTACGCTCGCCAGCTTCACCTTCAGCGTTTGGCGTGAACTTAGGTACGATAAATAGTGAAATACCGCGCGTGCCTTCTGGTGCATTTGGTAGGCGTGCTAGGACGATATGGACGATGTTGTCTGTTAAGTCATGCTCACCGCTTGAGATAAAGATTTTGGTACCGCTGATTTTGTAGGTACCGTCATCTTGTGGAATGGCTTTTGATTTAACTTGACCCAAATCCGTACCACACTGTGGCTCAGTCAGACACATGGTACCTGCCCATGAGCCTTCGACCAGTTTAGGTAAATAAAGTGCTTTTTGCTCGTCAGTACCGTACTGAAGCAATGTGTTGATACAACCTGTTGATAGACCAGGATACATTGACCATGACCAGTTAGCAGTACCGATCATCTCAGATTTGATAAGGTTGATTGACGTTGGCAGATTCATACCACCGAATTCTTCAGGGTATGAAATACCTTGCCAGCCGCCTTCTACAAACTGGTCATAAGCCTCTTTGAAGCCTTTTGGCGTGGTCACGACGCCATCTTCGAAATGACAGCCTTCTTCACCACCTGATTGATAGAGCGGGGCAATGACGTTTTCAGCAAAATCAGCCATACCTTGTAGAATCATGTCTACAGTTTCAGGATCAGCGTTTTCGCCGTTGTCTAAGCTTTTATAATGCGTCTGATAGTCAAATACATCATTAATCAAAAATTTGATATCACGTAAGGGGGCTTTGTAAGTTAACATAATCGCTCTCTTTGGTTAGTTCGCTATCATAGACTTATGGCGCAATATTTGAGTCACAACTTATGTAAGCGATATTTACTTATTTTGGATGAGCTAGACGTTATATTAGTCATCAAGTGAATTATTAGTGGACAGCTTTCTAGTGTATTAGTTATTAGAACGCCTTTAGTGGCGGACAGCTGTTATGGCGTTGATATGATTATAAATCTTAAACAGCGACAAATATACAACTAATAACTATTATTCATGATTAATTATGTTATTAATTCATTTTAGTTTGTATAGGTAAATTGTATCTTCGCTTGAAATTATTCTATAAAGGGTTATGTAGACTCATTTAAATTCAAAGAAAAATGGACTTATCAAATAGGAAAGCCATTTATGAGCACCTCAAAAAAGCAACAGCGAGCCTCTTGGTTGAGCGCATTATTAACTCGTATTAAGTGGTTAATCGATGGTGAGCTGAATCATTTACTCACAGTCAATCGCAGTCAGCGACCATGGCATATGCCCATCATCGCGGCGATTGCGATTAGCTTTCCGGTGTTTGTAGGGGCTTATTTTGGTGACTTGTCTTCAGGTATCAAAGCATCGCTAGGCTCGATGATTATTCTAAACCTACCATTTGCAGGAGGGCTACCACATCGGCTAGTGACGGTCATGGCTTGGGGTTTTGCGATGATACTCAGCTTTGCACTGGGGCTGATCGCGCAGCTGATGCCAGTGTTGCGGCTGCCTGTGTTTATGCTGATTGGGATTAGCGTGGTGATGTTAGGTCGTTATTATCGGCAACCACCACCAGCGGGATTGTTTGTATTGATGGCGGGTGCGATTGCGCTATTTATCCCCGTGCCGATTGATCAAGTGCTCTCAGCGATAGGGCTTGTGATATTGGGTAGTGGCTCCTCGATGTTGCTAGCGCTACTCTATAGTTTGTTCTTATTGGCGGCCCGTCCTGTTGCTTCTGTCCCTGTCTATGATTATCAGCCTGATATGATTAGCGATAGTCTGATCGTGGTAAGTTTCGTTAGTTTGGCATTGGTCGTTGCCGTTCTATTAGAGCTGCCTTATCCATACTGGGCAGCGATGAGCTGCTTTATTATCATCCAAGGTATGCAGCTACGAACCATGTGGATCAAACAGTTGCACCGTTTATTGGGTACGTTGGCTGGCATGGGCGTGGCGGGCTGGATGCTGTCTTGGGGACTATCAGGATGGGGCATCGCTATAGCAATACTATGTATGATGTTTTTGATTGAATCGTTTGTCGATCGGCATTATGGACTGGCGGTGATATTTATCACGCCGCTGACGATATTTATCGCCGAGTATGGTAGTACGATGTCAGTGCCTCCCGTCGCTGGGGACGTTATCCAAGCGCGTATGATTGATACGGCGCTCGGCTGCGTGATTGGATTGAGCGGTGGTCTGGCGATACACTCTACGCGATTGCGTGTACCGCTGCGCCGTTTTGAAAATTGGCTATTACTGCGTTTTAGTTAATAGCTTTACAATGCATTCTCTTTGATTAACGGTCTTTATTTAACGCTGTTGTCGCTTGTGCGACATCGATAGTATGCCCAGTCCAACGCTCAAAACTTAAAGCGGCTTGACCGATAAGCATACCGTAGCCTTCAGAGATCTGTGCGCCACGAGCAGCAAAATGCTGCAAGAATGGCAGCGGACGACCATACATCATGTCATAAGCGTATTGACAGTTTAGAGCATCATCCAACGGCAACGTATCACCTGACAAGCCAATAGAAGTGGCATTAATGATAATGTCAAAAGCGCCACTGAGTTCATTGGTCGCGCAAACCTCGATATTTTGGTCGTCGATTACTGAGCTGGCCGCACTTAACTCATTTACTAAATCGGCTGCCTTAGACACGGTGCGATTGGCGATCGTGAGAGAGCCAATACCTGCTTCAAATAACGGTAATACCACGCCACGCGCTGCACCGCCTGCACCTATTAGCGCCACACGAGCATCGGTCAGCGGCCAGTCCAGACTCATAATGTGATTGATAAGTCCTTGTCCATCCGTGTTATCACCATAGAGTGCATCAGTGATTGGCACGCCGCTTTCTAGTAGTGCTTTGTTCAATAGTAACGTATTGACTGCACCTGCCGTCTTGGCATGTTCTGATAAACCACCACGCGCTGCGCAGCAGTCATAAGCGACTTGTTTAAAAGGAACCGTCACGTTAGCGCCCACACCGCCACCGCAAAAAAACGCCTCAACGACAGCTGTAAAACTGGCGGCATCATCAGGACAGTACTGACGCTGATAGCTAATATCAATCCCTGCTTGTACAGCAAACTGCTCATGAATCTCAGGAGATTTACTATGGGCGATTGGATTGCCAATAACGATAAAGTGTTGGGTCATAAATAGTCCGCTGGCTAAAAAATAAAAATACTATCAAAGAAGCAATAAGTGGCGTTCAATCATCATAAGGGATAACGCTATGATTGACAAACCAAGAGGCTATCACCAATCAATGATTAGAAAGTGACAGCGTTAATCAGAGGCTGCCTTATCGCTTCTGAAAATAAATTCTGACATTGAAGCAAACATACGCAAAACACGCGCAAGCAGTTTTCTACTTTCTACTAAAGAGAAGGTCGTTTTAGTACGTTATATATTTAACAAATCTGTACTCTCGGGGAGTGCTCCGCGTAACGTAAAAGGTAGTCAAGTGCTGAGCAGTTGGGTAAACTATAAAATATGGAAACCTATATCAATATGCTGTAATGACTGCTAGATTATAATGTTTGTGAAATATGCTCTTTATTGAAAACTATTCGTTATCAGCGGCGTTCCTGCCAGCTCGTTAATACTATTTCGAGATCAATCTAAAAGTGTGAGTAAATTATCCATGTGGAATCCTAACCTACAGACCCTTCTAGTCGGTACGATAATGGCAGTTAGTGTGACGCTCAGTGGCTGTGATAGCACCAAAGAAGATGCTCCAAATCCAGATGCTGAGACCACTGAGCAGGCAACAACGAATGAGCCAGTACAGGACAGCGCAAACAATCCTGACCTAGATGGTGCCACTGCTCAGCAAGGCACGCCAGTGAGATATGATGTCGCAGCATGGGGTACGGATAAGGTTGAGTCGCTCGCTGTGGATGAGTTAGATAGTATAAAATCGGTGTTTGGCGAAGTGATGAGCACTGACGAAAACAGCCTAGACTATGCCAGTAATCCAGCGGCAAAATATCGCTTTATGAAAACGGACGCGCCTTATCTGGATATCATCGACTCTGAAAAATATCTAGAGCTAGGCTGGTATTATGCCAATCCTACTGACACAGACAAAGAAAAAGAGCTAAGCCAAAACCACGCCAAAAAAGCCTATCAACTATCGCGTCAATTGATGGGTGATGATGGCGGAAAAATGGTTGCTGATATGCTAAATAGCCAAATCATCAAAAACCGAATCGTCGGTGGACAAAAAATAGAGCTGGCAAAATGCGAGTTTTATAGCTGCATGCTGGTGATCAATAAAGCCGCCGCTCAAACAGACAATAGCTAAATCATGACCGATATGACGTCAGTGCCAAACGGCTGGGTTTGTCTGTATCCACAAGTCAGCAGTGTGACCGATGATAGTAGTTTGACCAAAGACAGCAGTGTGACCGAAGAGGGTAGGTCGACTAGCCAAACGGTAACCATGTCTTTAGATAATCGCGGGCTGGCATACGCTGACGGCTTCTTTACTACTATAGGTGTCATCGATGGGTTGATACTATGGTCAGATTATCATTATCAGCGGCTTGTCTCTCATGCTGAAGCCTTGCAGCTAAACATAAATAGCGAAGAGCTATTAGCAGTACTGCAGCTGTATGCCCAGCAATTAGAGCAGGGTATGCTAAAGCTAATAGTTACTCGCGCTGCGCAGGATGTGCGCGGTTATGGCTATACACCTAGTACAAATGGTAGCGACTGTGAGATATGGCTAAAGGTTACTGCAATGAGAGTTTCTACTGCGCTGCAACTGTCTTTGCCTGATGGCAACCTAGTACCTATCCAACCTTCTGCTTCGGCAATATGCTTGTCATCTCAGATTGCTTGCTTACCGCCACCGCTGGCAGGTCTCAAGAGCCTTAATCGTTTAGATAATGTTCTCGCTAGTGGTGAGCTACAACGTATAAAATCTGAGCCATTGGCATCAAAGCTTGCTTCAACACTTGGTGAAGGACTACTACGCGATATGAGCGGGCAGTGGGTTGAGGGTACGATGAGTAATGTATTCTATCAATTGGCAGAAGAGTCGCTATCGGAATCCAAAACTACCTCTAGTATTCATAAAGATAATGAAGATTACCTAACCACCGGTCAGTGGTACACCCCTTCTATGGCTCAATCGGGTGTCGCTGGCGTCATGCGTCAGGTAATTATAGATGCACTATCCACGACGCAATATCCAGTCAGAATCAGGTCGCTACGAGATGAAGATTTGCCTAAATTAACGCAGCTTTTCTTTTGCAATGCACTGCGCGGTATCATGCCAATGAGCAGTCTGACGTTATTGTCAGGTGATGTTGTGGATTTTGAATCTGCCTAGCTGTTATTGAAAGATATTGAATTGGGTATCAATAAAATCATCTGGATATAAAACCACTTGCTCATTTCTATACATCTCTTGCGCTTTCAAAAGGGCACTTTGCTCATCTTCTGCGACAACATCCACGATAGTGCTTAATGTTTCGACAATTTCAACTTGAAAGGTTTGTGCTGCCTTTTTATCTTTTATTATTATATTCACACTCGATTCTCATATATCACTTCAGTCATCAATACCAAGTAGATTAGCAAAAGCCATCAAAAGAAGTGATCGTCTTTTGTTACGCAGACTTGTGTCATAAAGCAAATCGATCAATGCTGCTTATCTAATAAGGAGATAAGCCAATGTACGAAGTTTATGAAGATGAAAGTATCCCGCTACAAATCCGTCGTTTGATGGTGTTTGATGAAATTTGTAGATTGGCCAAAGCTAAGCCTAATGAAATCGTGCATTTGTCGCCTTATACTCAATTGGCTTTTGGTGTCATATATTCAAAAGACCTTAAAAGGTTTGTGGCTTTTGGTGGTATGTTTGAGTATGCGCATACGCGAAAAGAAGTCATCGAGCAGGGTATCGACGTTATTCCTAATGATGAATTGGTGATGTGTGCATTGACGGTTAATCTCATTCCTTTTACCAAACCTGTACGCAACTCGGTACAGCTGTTATGGCAGTGGAATTGCTATGTGCGTAATCGATTGCATGCTTATATTGACTATCGTGAAGAGCATTTTTTCAAAATTAATGATGAGATTGATTGGGAGTATCCAGCGCATAAGTTTCATCAGCGCCTTGTGGCTACTGCGCGATTACCACTATGGGATGATAGAGATGAGCTGATTGCCGATGTATACCGTGACAAAAAGGGACAGCCAAAACCTAAGCACTACAACGAGAAGCGACTAGTATAACTTTCGATAATGACCACGGCTCACAAATTCAATGATGCCTTTATCTCGTAATACTTGTAACTGTTGGCGGATTTTATCTTTTACGTGGTTGTTTTCAGGATGTTTGAGCTGCAACTCATCAGCAAAAGCATAGACCTGATTGAGAGAAAAACTGACATCGAGACGGTCAATACATTGCCAGACATCGAGTGTCCAACCGCGTGAAGCCATAGATTGTTTGCGTAAAAATAAAGTCTTTTGGAACTGTTGGGTAACGCTTTCACGCGGTATAGCTTGTTGGTCTTTGACCAAAAATACTTTGCCTGATTCGGGTACTTGGCGTAAGTCAATATTGCAACCAACCCAACCTGCTCGTTTGGCATTCACTGATAAGGGTTTACGCTTAACAATAATATCGGGTGTAAAGAAATGCTTGGGAATAATCAGAAAATTATTGACGGTGTATTCTTTTGAGTAGGTTAAAAAGAAAAAGCTGGGATTGTCCTTACTATTGATACGCTCAATCATCGTCTTATAAGCGCCATCATTGACAACATTGCTTAACTTGGCTTTTTTACTTTTTAGCTCATATTGCTCATTACAATTTCCGCAATAAAAATCAGCGACAGGTTTGTTATTAGCAAACTCAGCTAGCGATTGGGCGCTACAATTGGTGCAGTAACTATTTTCTTTTACCCATGCTTCACTGAGTACACGAACTTTTTGAGGTTCAGAGTGATAGTTTTTAGCAAGACTTTGGTTGAAATGTAGGTTCATAAGATATTTTCATTATTAATAGATAAGCTGAGAATATTGAAAAAAACACCTAAGTATTAAGCCATATAAACTGCTATCAATAGCAAGATAATTCATAAGCTAAGCAAATACCATTGAAAATCGCACGGTTCAGTGCTAAATTCTAGCAAACATCTGCCTCGCGAGTTGCCATGAGCAAGCCTACACCCAATATACCACCTGAACGTCCCAATGAGTCGCCGTCAAACAAACAAGATGGCACAGTCGAGGAGCGTGTCGATACCACGCTGCCGGACGCGCAACCAGTGGTAGATGAGGTGGAAGACACATCAGCAACGCCAGCAACCAACGTCTCGCTTATCAGCGGCAACAGTAAACCGCGTCAATATAAAGTCAATAACCCATCGTTTTTTATGCAACGCGGCTATCAAGTGCTGCTAGTGTTGGGGCTTATTGCTGCATTTTTCTTAGTCATGGTTTATCAGACGTTGTTTGGTCGTATCGAGCAGCCGCAGCAAATGGTCACGATTGAACCAGGTCAGACGTATTATGGTCTACTACCGCAGTGGCAGCAGCAGATTCCGTTGTTTTCGGCAGGCGTGGCCAAGCTATATATCAAATCACAAGTCGATGCGCCGTTGCATGCTGGTACGTATAAACTACCCGAAAACCCGACTATCGCTGAGGCGCTACAGATACTAGGTCAAGGCGCAAAAGCAGCCATGGTCAAGGTACAGATCATCGAAGGTAAGACATCTAAAGACCTTTATCAAGCGCTGCGTGATAATGACAAAATCGAAAAAGAAGTACTGACCGCAGATAGTGACAATGCGAGTATTGCACAAGCATTGGATTTGACGGGTGTACTGCCAGATAGTGTGGCTAATAGCAGTGACCCAATTGTTAACTATAATCTTGAAGGTTGGTTCGCGCCTGATACCTATTATTATGGTGAAGGAACTAGCGATAAAAAAGTATTGACTGACTTGTATAATCGTCAGCAGCAGGTACTGACTGATGCGTGGGAAAATCGTGCACCGAACCTCCCTTATAAGAGTCCATATGAAGCGTTAGTGATGGCATCTATTATCGAAAAAGAGACCAGCGTAGCTGATGAACGTCCTTTAGTCTCTGCCGTATTTAGAAATCGCTTGAATAAGAACATGCGTATGCAGACGGACCCGACTATTATCTATGGTATGGGCAGTCGTTATGATGGTAATATCCGCCGCAAAGACATCAATGAAAAAACGTCTTACAACACCTACCAAATTGATGGTTTACCGCCAACGCCAATTGCGCTACCATCAGCGGCCTCTATCGAAGCGACTTTACATCCTGCCGATAGTGAAGCGTTGTATTTTGTGGCAACGGGCAATGGTGGGCACAAATTTACCAATAGCTTGGCTGAACACAACCAAGCGGTAAAAGACTATCTCAGTGTTATGCGTGAGAAAAAATCTCAAACGCCGCCGCAGTAAATATCCTTCTTAATCTTCTTAAAAAACTTATCGTTTATTGAGTGCTACAAAGTAGAGGTAGCGCTCATCAATGACATAAGGTCATATCATGTCAGTATCTATGCACACCAGCACAACACCGTCACATACCAACACCCCATCATCGAATCTACCTGAAACAAGTGCTTCAAATACGGAGACGGCACCTACGTTAGGCCGCTTTATTAGTTTTGAAGGAACCGAAGGTGTGGGAAAAACTACCGCGATTGAACAGTTATGCTTGCGGTTAGAAGCTAATGGCATCTCGTATCTACGTACTCGTGAGCCGGGTGGTAGTCCATTTGCCGAACAGTTACGTGATATATTATTGGACCCAGCGACAGATATCGAAGACGATACCGAGCTGTTGCTATTATTTGCAGCGCGCTGTGATCACATGCAGCAAGTCATTTTACCAGCGCTCCAAAATGGCACTTGGGTAATATGTGACAGGTTTACCGACTCTACTATTGCGTATCAGGGCTTTGGGCGTGCGTATGGCGACGAGTTGGTACGCGGCAAAATAGATATGCTTATCAAACAATTTGTGACGCAGCTTCCTGAGCTAACGTTGTGGTTGGATTTGCCAGTAGCCGAAGGCATGAAGCGTGCCAACAAGCGCAGTGCAGCAGATCGTTTTGAGCAGCAGGCTACCGAGTTTTTTACTTGGGTGCATACTGGTTTTAGCCAGCTAGCGAGCGAATACCCTGAGCGCATACAGCGTATTGATGCATCGGGTAGTACGGATGATGTGAGTGCACGTATATGGCAGACAGTTATGGACAGATTCGATATCAAATAACTAAATTTTGCCAAGTAGATTTATAGGGCAGTTAGATGTATCGATAGTTAGTTAGACAGTCAGTCAGTTAGCACCAATAAAAAGCCCCAGCTCATTGCTGGGGCTTTTTGTTAAGGTAAATATTTCATCTTTAAGTCAATAAAGCAGATAACAACACATATTATTTGTCGTCTGGCTTATCTACTTTTACATCCTCAGTAGTAGCGATAGAGGCATCGCTATCCTGAGCAGAGTCAGGTAGACGATTTGGGTCAAGTGCTCCTTTTTTGTTTTTGGGCGCACTACCATTGCCATTACTGTTCGTAGAGGTTTTGGTCTTCGAAGTCGCTGTCGAGTTTGCAGACATGACGCCTTTATTATCCCCATTAGTAGCAGACGTTTTTGGCTCTTCTACTGGTTCACTTTTCTCTACGGTAGTGTTAGAAGAGGACTTAGTCTCGGTACTACTGCTTTGAGTGGTTGATGACTGATTAGCAGTGTTTTGTTCATCACTTTTATCACTATCTACCGAAGGCTCTGGCGCTGCTGTCTGGCTATCGTCAGGGCTAGGCTCCTGCTCTTTGCGCTTTTCAGGGGCTTTTGAGTTTGACTCAAAGTTAGCATCAGCTGCCATGCGAGCCTGCTCTTGCTTAGGCGTTACATCGACTGGCTTTGGCTGTACTTCATCGTCTACCACTAGCGATATAAGCTTACGGTCACGAGGGACAGTACCGTCAAACTTATCGGTGATGACGTGCAGTTTACCTTCTTTGTCGACGGTATATAGCGGTACAAATTGCTTATTATCCGCTTTATACTGCTCAAAGCTATAGCTATCCGTAATGTTGGTAATCTTAATTCGAGCTTTTTTGGACAGCATACTGGCAAGCTTGGTATAGGTCACATCTTTGCCAAACAACCACTGTGAATGGAAGTTCGATTGCTTATCATCACGCTCGCTTTTGACTTTTTCATCACTGAATTTAAGACGGTATAGCTTACGCTCACCAAATTCATGACGATAGTGAATCTCGGACAGCGTGTTCATTTCTTTGTCCATACTCATCGCAAACAAGCGACCAATACCGATCAGATCCAGATGATGATCTGCATGATCAGAGATAGGATTACCAAAGTAAGTACGCAGACCGCTCATGCGTGCGCGTGCAATATTGGTGTAGTTATTGTGCGCAACGATGACGTCGAAGCCTTGGTCTTTGAGAGAGGTAGCAATCAATAACGCAATTGGGTTTGAGCCAACGATAAGGATACCGTTGGTCTCAGGCTCACGTACGCCAAGTAAATTACCGACTACTTTTGCACCTAGACCCTGAATCATGACCGTACCGATAATGACCATAAATACCAGAGGTACAAGTAGCTCTACGCCTTGAATATCATACTCTTGCAAACGAATCGCAAACAGGGATGAGATGGCAGCGGCAACGATACCACGTGGCCCAATCCAGCTAATCATCAGCTTTTCATTGGTCTTAAGGTTAGAGCCGATAGCTGATGCCCAGACTGATAATGGACGTGCGACAAACATCACGATAGCGAGCAGCACTAGCCCTGCAAAACCAACGCTGAGCAAACTTGCTAGCTCTACACGCGCCGCCAGAATAATGAACAGCACTGAAATCAGCAAAATGGTCAACGATTCATTGAACTCTAAAATCGTCTCACGTGGGAATTTTGGCCAGTTTGCCAGTGCTACGCCCAGTACTGTGACGGTCAATAGACCTGACTCATGCTCTAGATGATTCGATATCGAAAATAACACCAGTACAAATGCTAGGGTAAAAACATTACGCAAGAACTCAGGAATCATATGACGACGCATAAGGAACGCAAGTAGCCAAGCGCCCGCCATACCCATTGCAGTTGCCAATACGACAATCTTAGCAAACAGTAGAATACTACTGGCTTCGCCGCCTGAGATAATGTACTCATAGACCAATACCACAGCGATAGCGCCGATTGGGTCAATGATAATACCTTCCCACTTTAGAATGTTGGAAATGGTTTTGTTGGGGCGTACACTACGCAGCAGCGGCATAATGACTGTCGGACCCGTCACACAGACTAACGCACCGAAGAGTAGAGCAATCAATGGATCGACATCGAATAGTAAATAAGTCGATAGGGCCACGATCGCAATGGTAATCAGTACACCGACTGATACCAGCATCTGTACCACGGTACCATGTTGCTTAATTTCATCGAACTCTAGCGTTAGCGATCCTTCAAATAGGATAATTGCTACGCCCAAAGAGATGAAAGGAAACATCAGCTCGCCTAATACCAGATCTGGGTCAAATACACCCAGCACTGGGCCGACGATAATACCAATCAGTAATAAAAATAAAATGGATGGTTGCTTTAAATACCAAGCCAACCATTGGGCGGCAATGCCAATCCCAACCACGCCGGATAGCAAAAGGGCGGTATCCATAAATTAATCCTTTTATAATCTTGTCATATTTTATATCTATCGATAGCTGTTATAAGATAGTCGCTACCGTTTATTTAACAATAAGTTGTTATCCGTTTTTGTTGTAGCCAAGCTATCGCACTGATAGCCATCGTGAATCACAACATAAGCTAGATATGATATAACTACTATAAAGTAGCAAAGACAAAAGCGCTTCTAGATAAATCACAATACGCTAGAAATGCAAAAGATGGAAAACAAGAGTGATGATAGCCAGTTTAATGAGGTCGTAATAAACAGACTCATATACAAGCTAACTTTTGTTTGTTTAGTAAAATATTTGGTTTGACATCATACCATGATTTTATTTCAAGCTGATGTAAGCCGTACCTGCTAAAAAGCTATCTCACGGCCACAAAAGTATACGAAGCTCATATGAAATAACGCTGCCTTGGGTTATCCTGCACTATGCAAAAGGTGCTAGCAGAATACTTTAAGTTTTTATTTATCATACAGTAGCTGCGTGGGGCATGCACGTCGCGTACAGGATAATAGTGTTAGCGCCATGAAATATCATATACTGAACGTTGAAAGTATTTATTTTTATAAGACACTATTAATCATGTTCTACACTATTAACCACCTTCTAAAGACAAGCGCTCTATAAATATTCAAGTAGTGAGTAGTGATAAAAATAAGCGTAAAGTAATTGCTAAATAGGTATGACAATAAGTTCGAATAAAAGTGCTGCGTAGCATAAATAGACAAGATAAATAGATAAAAGAATATAATTTCACCAAATAGTAACGAATAGGGACATGCCGCTTGGTGTAGTCGCTATCGCTGACAATCATAACGTGGCTGTTAATAGCAGCGATTACTCATATGGAGGACACAAAATGCCTATCAATATGTTCAAAGGACAGACCACTGCCGATATGCAGCGCTGGTTACAACGTAGTGCTCTAGCATTCGCTATTAGTACCGCTATGTTTGCTAGTATCAATGTCACGACGATAAACAGTGCGCAGGCTGCAGTCACTACGGCTGATTTTTCTGGTTTGGTGCAACAAGTCACGCCAGCAGTGGCACGTGTCAATGTTACCAAAACGATTAGTGAGGCCGAGCTCGCTAAGGCTCAGACTGCTGAAGTGTTGCGTCAGTTCTTTGGTGATCGTCTACGTATTCCTGATCGAGTCGCGACGCCAGCGATTGAACATGCTTATGGTACGGCCTTTTTTATTACCTCCAATGGATATATGCTGACCAACCATCATGTCATCGCAGGTGCGGACAAAATCACTGTGACGCTCAATGATAGAACCGAGCTTGATGCAACTTTGGTTGGTAGTGACGAGCGCTCAGATGTGGCTGTGCTAAAAGTTGAGGGCAGTCAATTTCCAGCCCTGCCTATCGGCGACTCAAGTGGTCTAAAAGTAGGAGAGCCTGTATTAGCAATCGGTTCGCCATTTGGTTTTGACTACTCAGCTTCTGCCGGTATTGTCAGTGCTAAATCACGTAGCTTTTCGCGCGAGACCAGTGTGCCATTTATCCAAACGGATGTGGCGCTAAACCCGGGTAACTCTGGCGGGCCACTATTTAATCAGCGCGGTGAAGTGATTGGTATTAACTCGCGTATTTTTAGTGGTACTGGCGGTTATATGGGACTGTCATTCTCTATCCCTATTGACGCTGCCATGGATATTTATGAGCAGCTGAAAAATGACGGTGAAGTGGCACGAGCATATCTAGGAATCTACCCACAAGATATCGATCGCAATCTGGCCGAGGCTTATAATTTAGAGCGCCCTCAAGGTGCCTTACTGACTCGTGTATCACCAGATTCACCAGCACAAAAATCAGGCCTAAAACCTGGTGACATCATCTTGCAATACAATGACGTACAAATCATGGAGGCGTCCGATTTGCTGAACTTGCTCAATCGAGCGCGTCCAAGCGACTCCTTCCGTGCACGGATTCAGCGCAACGGTAAGCAGATGGTGATTAACGGCAAGCTCGCTTATGCGCCCAATGATGTAAGAGCACAGAGCGGTAATGAGCAAAATGACGATGTACAGTTGGGCTTGCGTTTACGCGATTTGACGGCAGATGAACAAGCAGAAATCGCAGTCGATAATAAAACGGGCATATTGGTTACCACAGTGGATCCTACTGGATTGGCCGCGCGCTCAGGTATTCTGGCAGGTGATGTCATCACTAACTTTCATCAAAAGCCGATCGAAACAGTGGCAGATTTTTCAGGTGCTATCTCATCTCTTCCTAAAAAAGGAGTGGTCACTATAGAAGTTATACGCCAAGGCATTCCTGCTATTATTGGTCTACGTATTGAGTAGGTGTCATGATTAAATCGTGGCTGTTAATATGACTAATAATGTAACTCAGATTATGGTTCAGGGTATAAAGGCAGCGCGCACGTCAATAATTGTGCTTGTCTATCATGGAGGTCGACCTCTATAATGTTTGGTTTTTTATCAAACAGCTAAGAGTAAGACCTCAACAGCAATCCATTCGTTAAATGAGCTATTGATCAATCAATAGGCTCTAAGGTGGGCCGAGTCGCTTAGTAGGCTCGTACCATTATGCAACCGCTAGGTAATTATGACTGACCCCGCTCTACATACGCTTATTACAACGACGTCAGCAGCACTGCTAGCGTACATTGCACTGTGGTCAGGGCTACAAACGTTTAATGCCAATCTTACCAAGCGCTTTATGCGTATTTGGGTAAAGCTCGCATTATATTATGCTGCTTATACGATGCCTGTTTGGGCAGTATTGCTTATCATGGTTTGGTCACAGGAGCTGATGCCGATGTTAGCGCAGCTATCACTATCTGCCGTACTTATGGCAATATTGATGATGGGCTTGTACTTTTATACTGTCATTGTACAACCCAACCGCTTACGATTAGAGCATCATTCTATTGACTTAGATTTGTCTACACCGCTCAAGGTCGCCGTATTGGCAGATTTGCATATAGGGATATACGGTGGTAAGCCGCGTCATATTCGCAAGCTGGTCTCTACTATCAATGCTTTGTCAGCAGATGCCGTACTGATTACTGGGGACTGGCTATACTACCCAAGTGCAGATTTAGTGGGTCAGTTAATGCTGTTCAAGGGGGTAAATAAACCTGTTTATACAGTCATGAGTACCTCGGACTTGCGTTATCAGTCTATGAATACGACCAAGCAAGGTCAGCCATTATTAGAAGATACATTGGCTAGTACTTTTGATGTACTCGATATTAACTATATCGATCAGCAATGTACGTCACTGCCACTCAAATGTGCAAGAGCGACAAATGAGCAGTTAGTCGTCAATCAGTCGACTTATCGAACTAATAATCAAGACAGTGTTGAGCAAGAAAACTCGAATACAAATTCATTAGTAGCGGTGCTTTGCGGCTGGCAAGATGTGTCCAAGCAATCTACAGATATTGAAACGTCAGAGGCGACTGATAAAGCAATGCTTGGATCGGAGATTGCCAATGCCACCAGTCCAGTGATTATCTTGGCATCACGATTTGATAGTATCAGTGATCTGCCAAAGTCTTTACAGCCACGTCCTTTATTAATAACAGGTGCTGCAAAGGCTATTCAAAAAAATATCCTGCTTGCTCAAAAACAGAACGATATTCGACGCAGTAGTGAGCAATCAGCATTGCTATGTAACAGTCGTATGGGTAAGCAGCGCGGCTTATATCAACATGCAAGTGCACAGATATTTGTTAGTAGCGGCATCGGTACGAGAGGGTTGCCTTTTCGATTCTATCGACCTACTATCGATGTGTTGACGATTCGTTAATATTACATAAGAGACTTATCAGCGCACGTTGATTACGCTAAACTGCTCCTGTAGTAGTGCGATTATTTATTTGCAAGGTTTTAGCCCAAGCTTTATATATTTAAGCAAAAAATAATGCCCGTTTTTTGGTACTAAAATTATGAGCTGACTGCCAATTGATTGATAGCGGTCAAATCAAAATATGCTACACTAACGAGCACTCTTATTATTATATTTCTGTCGGTTAGTAAGCAGGCCTTTACTCTTGGTAAATTGCCATCACGATACTGATATCGTAGATATAATTATCTATGGTACAAACGCTATTATAGTAAGTAGAGACGCAGCATTAACATCAAGTAAGTTACGCCATCAGCGTTTATCAACGCACACAAAGCAATGGCTACTTGCAAACGACCTATCATGTGACAGCTTTAATAAAAGCTAGGATAATACAGTAAGGCACGGTTATGAGCACAGCATACGACGAGATCAAAACCCGACTACAAGGCTCAATGGTAGCTTTGGTAACGCCCATGCACCCTGACGGTAAGGTCGATTATAAACGTCTCGCAGATCTCATAGATTGGCAGATCGAGCAGGGCACACACTGCCTTGTGGCTGTTGGTACTACTGGCGAATCAGCGACTCTATCTATGCAAGAGCATAGCGATGTTATTCGCTATTTCGTTCAGCATGTCAAAGGTCGTGTACCGGTCATCGCGGGTACTGGTGCCAACAACACGATGGAAGCCATCAAGCTGACTCAGGATGCTGCCGATGCAGGTGCGGACTGTGCGTTGCTAGTCGCTCCTTACTACAATAAGCCGCCACAAGAAGGCTTATTCCAGCATTATCAAGCCATTGCCAAAGCCGTAAATATACCGCAAATGCTGTATAACGTGCCTGGCCGTACAGTAGTTGATATCGCTCAAGAAACGGTTGAGCGTTTGTGTGATATCGATAATATTGTTGCTATCAAAGATGCGACAGGATCTGTCGGTCGCGGTGAGCAGTTGATCAAAGCCGTTGGTGATAGAATGGTTGTGCTATCTGGTGATGACGGCACTGCGCTTGATCTAATGAAAGTAGGTGGCAAAGGCAATATCTCAGTAACGGCCAACGTCGCACCAAAAGCCATGAGCGAGACTTTCGCTGCTGGCTTGCGTGGTGAATTTGAAGCGGCTGGTAAAATCCATGACGTGGTCAAGCATCTGCACCGTGACCTATTTATCGAATCAAGCCCTATCCCAGCGAAGTATGCATTGCACAAAATGGGCATTATCGATAAAGGTATCCGTCTGCCATTGGTTTGGCTCGCAGAGCAGCATCATGCAACTATTGATGAAGCATTGGTTCGAGCAAACATACTATAAATTGATATTTAGCCAATTGATATTCGGCGATTTAAGACTTGCTGCACATTAGATGAGTGCCATTCGAGCTAGCAGCAAGCCAACTTATCACGATAAGTCAATCGCCTACATGAGCAATAACTGCTAACTCAGAGAGACAACATGATGACAGTAACATCAAAGACAACATCATCAACGACAAAATTATTTCCAGCAATGCTGACCTTGGTTTTGGGTAGCACTTTGGTATTGAGCGGCTGTCAAGCGACCAAAAACCTGCTTGGTAAACGTGACAACGGTAGCTTAGATTATCAACAAAGCAAAAAGCTTGCACCGATAGAGCTACCTGCCGCCCAAGAAACGGCACCTTTCGTACCTTTGTATTCAACACCTAATGCTGGGGCAAACACGCTTCAACTACAAAATGAGTCAGGCAATCAGTATCAGCTGCCAAAACCTCAGCGTGCTGTTAGCAACACTTCGAACTAAACTTATTCCCTTATCTATATCGCTGACTGTTGCGTTTTTATCATAGCCGCAAACCATGTATCTTACATCAGTCAGCGGTAGCTGCGCGTTTTTACCACATAAGCTTGAACGAACAGGAACCCCCATAATGCAAAAGCAACAACTGCTGTATAAAGGTAAAGCCAAATCTGTCTATGAAACAGAGGATAATGATCTTCTGATTTTGCACTTCCGTGATGATACCTCAGCGCTTGATGGTAAGCGTATCGAACAATTAGCACGTAAAGGTGTGGTTAATAACCGCTTTAATGCTTTTATCATGCAAAAATTGTCTGATGCTGGTATCGAAACACATTTCGAGAAGCAATTGTCTGATGACGAAGTGTTGGTTAAACGCTTGGACATGATTCCTGTAGAGTGCGTGGTGCGTAACTTTGCAGCTGGTAGTTTGGTGCGTCGTTTAGGCTTAGAAGAAGGTCAGGAATTGACGCCGCCAACTTATGAGCTGTTTTATAAAGATGATGCGCTAGGTGATCCGATGGTTAACGAGTCACTTTCTGTGTCTCTTGGCTGGGCGACCAAAGAGCAACTGGCTAAAATGGAAGAGCTAACCTATCAAGTCAACGATGTACTAAAGGCATTGTTTGATGCGGGTGATTTAATCCTAGTTGATTTTAAACTAGAGTTTGGCGTATTCCATGACCGTATCGTGTTAGGTGACGAGTTCTCACCAGATGGCTGCCGTATCTGGGACAAGAACACCAAGAAGAAACTTGATAAAGACCGTTTCCGTCAATCATTAGGTGATGTGATTGAAGCTTATGAAGAAGTGGCTGACCGTATCGGTGTACCATTAAAATAAGTATCAGATACTTAGCATAAAATAAAAACTGAGCCATGTGCTCAGTTTTTTATTGTCATTATATTTGTAATGCTACCCTAGTGAGGACTCGAAGGCTCGGCTGTAGCTCAAGTGATTTCAATTAACATAACCTCCTGTGTCGCATTAGTGTACATCCGAGTGTATTTGACAACCTAGGCTTGATGGCTCTTCAAGTAAGTTATCATAGAGGCAATTTATCGCTGACTATTTAGCGCATTAGAGGTCATGAGTATGTCATTTAAAGTGTTGCCACGATTTATCGAAGAATTAGGTACTGAATATACAAGTCAAGATTCTAAATACTTCTTAGGTAAAGATAAGCTTAAAGAGTTTCCAAGTGTATTAAATCATATAAATAAGCTAACCTCAGCAGAGGCTAGCTTATTTTCAAATTATATGAGAAGTGGAGAATTAGTTTATGCATGGATGGGACTTGTAAAGGATCCAATTGATAGTAAGTATAATGTTTGTACAGGTGAGTACTCGGATGGAGTTTTTTTCTGGTATGACATGCACATTTATCTAGTTCAAAAATATCGCATAGATTTGCCTAAAGAGTTTAAGGCACACATTATCTCTTTTGGAAACAATTACGCGCATTTAAAAAAATTAGATCAAGGAGATTTGCAGGTATCAACTAGAAAATCAGAAAATATACTCTTAAAGTATTAACGGTATACCCCAACGGAACCAGCTATTTCACTCTTCAAACGTATTAACAGACTACTTAAAATAGACTGCCATAATGGAACCACACATCACAGCCTGCAATTCCTATCCATTTATCAACTAGTATCATTCTTTAAGCACAGGCTTGTAGTTTAGCTCGTATAAAAAATCAAACATAGCGCCAACACTGTCCTCGATACCTTATCTTATTTTTATGCTAATTTGTTAGTACTTACTCATATCAATTAGACCATAAAAATAAGAAAAGGTTTTGCTAATGTCTACTGCCTCATCAACCGTTTTGGAGCCTGACTGGTTCGCTCGTCCAACCTGTGTGGTCGCTGCTGACCTGATTGGTAAAGTCTTATGTCGACAGTTAACCAATAGTGATGGACAGCAAAAAACGCTACGTATGCGTATCTCTGAGACCGAAGCCTATATTGGTCAAGATGATCCTGCGTGCCATTCACATGCAGGTACTCGAACGGCGCGCACAGAGATTATGTATGAGCAAGGCGGAGTGTTCTATGTCTATTTGACCTATGGCGTGCATCATATGCTAAATTTGATTAGCGGCTCTATAGAGTCGCCTGAATCGGTGCTGATACGCGCTGGGTTTTTGACTGATGATAGTGACCGTCTGATCGAAGAGCAACAACTCAGTCCAGATAAGCAGTTTACACATCCTAAGCAGTTTGCAGGCCCTGGCAAATTGACCAAACGCTTGCAAATTGATCGCGATTTATATGGCAAACCTGTTTCGCCGATATCAGAAGTTTGGATAGAAGATGATGGCTGCCAGCCACCTGTATCACTACGCCCACGTATTGGTATTGATTATGCAGGTGACGCAAAAGACTGGCTGCTACGTTATATATGGACTGATCATCCTTCCTTATCTAAGAACTAGCAAATTGAGACTCAAAACCATTCTATGAGGTAAGCCTATGTATAAGTTGACCGTTTTTATTCCTGATGCAGCGTTAGACCAAGTGAAATCTGCTCTGTTTACTGTTGGCGCTGGGAAGATTGGAAACTATGAGCAATGCTGTTGGCAGATACAAGGAGCCGGTCAGTTTATGCCATTATCAGGCAGTGAGCCGCACATTGGTACACAGGATAGTTTAGAAACGGTCGATGAGTGGCGAGTGGAAATGGTAGTGGATGAAGCCTTTATCGATGCTACCATTGCCGCATTAAAAAAGTCACATCCATATGAAACACCAGCTTATGATGTGATAAAAGTTTTGGGTTTTTAGTTTTATATAGAAAAGTATCAGATGATTGACTGTAAGAATTCTCATAGAAAAACCAAATAAGCCATTTGCTAACTTATTTGGCTATAAAGCTTTTAATATTTCAACTGAGTATTAATAGTGAATGTCAGCCCTTAACAACTGATTAATCTTTTTTAAGCTTAATCACGTTGTAGCTTGGATAGCCTAGCTCAATTTTATAATCGTCGCGTCCACGTTCAGCCTTTATCTTAATCTTACGATCACCGTTTTTATATTTGACGTCTTTGACACGGTATCCCATGCTACGGACTTTACTAGCAGCTCGTTGCTCGACAACGGAGACATAGCTGTCTTTGTCGTTCTTTTTGTCTTTGTGTTTTTTATGGCCTTTATTGTCCTTATGAGTGTGCTCGTAAAGGTTGTCATAGCCATTCGGCGCAGTTACACAGCCTGTGGTCACTGCTAATAAAGCTGCGACTATGCTGCCAGTCGCTACTGTTTTTAATGTTGAAAATGATAGAGTTTTCATAATGATTTCCTAGTAATATATCGTTGCTCAATATGGGTAAAAGCTAAACGTACCGAGGTAATTAGCTAAAAATGTTGAAAGCGATCAATCTTTTCTGACTTTGATCACATCTAAATTTGGATAACTTAATAGTATCTCGTACTTCTGTGAACCGCGTTTAGCCTCAATCTCAAAGATACCGCGCTTATTTTTTTCTTCAAGATCGATATCTTCGACACGGTAGCCCATCGCTCTTACTTTATTGACAGCGCGGCGTTTTATAGCTGGGTATCGTGATTCTCTTTTAATAGTGTCTTCGACATCGCCTTTTTTATAGCGCTGACCATTCTGATAATTATCTTTATGTTTGTTTTCTTTATAGCGGTTATTATTATTTTGCGACTTATTATCCCAGTTATCTGGCCATGCTTTTTTGCTTGAGCTGATGAGTCTTAGGGCAGGGTAAGTATATTTTAGCTCGTAGGCTTGGTTGTTCTTTTTAGCATACGCCGTAAGAGCTCGATCACCACGGTAACTATCAGCTCTGATATCTATAACCTGATAGCCTTTGCGGCGCAAGTCTTGTCGAAGCTGCTGACTTACGCGATTAAAATTATTGTTTTGGCTATTATTATCACCACGATAGACAGGCTGATTGTCATATACTGAGCCTACAACCGCACAACCTACTGTCGTACCCAATAATGCAACGACAAGACTAGTAGACAGAGTGGCCTTAATAGAAAAGGGTTTTATTATTTTCATGAGGCAATATCCTATGATGGTATTAAGTAGGTCGTGTAGGTTAAAGGTACCTATATTCTCTATAACTATAAGATTTTAAAAGTATTTTGGTTTATTAAGTTAGCTAGCAGTTAGCAAGTGTCTTTGGTAGTTTATTGTTCGAAATATTTACTTACATTATCTATAATAGAGTACAAAACTTTGCGGCAGGTGTCTTTTGCGTTAATAAGTTGTAATAATTGTGGTAAGTAAAATATATTGTTGTAAGCATATGCTTACACGCAATGACGTTTACGCGACTTAACATGCGAGTGAGAGTTAGGCATTATAGTCACACGGCATTAGGGAATGTGACTCAAGGATTGAGTTGACCGCATTAAGGATAATGATTCGATAACTAGCGTCAGGATGACAATAGCGATTGAAGTAAGGACACAGTCCCTTTGCTGATAGCAGCAAGTAATACTGAAGCTGTAGTGTAGTAAAAAGGGTAGGATGCCCAGTATCACAATGTACTGAATATTTGTGCAAGGATGCATGAAAAGCAGTCGTGGTAGGTAACATGGATAGTTAACAATAAAACCGCATAACAATTGATTGCTATGCGGTTTTATCGTGTCTGGAGGACGGTGATTTAT
>NZ_PJBF01000051.1 GCF_002836505.1 Psychrobacter sp. Choline-02u-9 | reverse complement strand
AAACAAGCTTTAACATGGCATGGTGCCTGTAAAGGTGGTTGGTTGTTGTTAAAACGTCTTAGTAGGTGTCACCCTTTAGGTGGGCACGGTATAGACTTTGTACCCTTACCCTTAGCTTCCTATAGTTATCAATATATATCTTTTAGTGATGTACTAAATATCAACCTTCAGGGTTTGGGTGTCTATCGAGACAATACTAGTTATGTTTCACAGCTTAATTATTTGATGAAATCAACATAAAGTCGACCTCTTTAGTCTCAGATAGCTACTCCTTTGAGTTACCCACAAGTTATCCACACTCTTGGTATCATTTGAGACAGATTTTTAGTAAAATGATGCACATTTTATGTAAATGACTACTGATGCAGTTGCAATTTGACAGGATAGCTGTGTAGGTCAGTCATGACACATGCCCTAATTTTTCATTCCCTAATTTTTTAATCTAGGAAAGGTTTATGCAAAAGATATTTCGGGTGATGATCATCATTGCGATGCTAATTACCGCTTATCTGCTGATTTTGGCATGGCGAGATGATTATGCCGATGCTCCAGCTGTAGATGCGGTGCCAGAAACTACGAGTTCAGTAGGTGCTGACATTCCTTCTACTACTGGTGCAGCAGGTGATATCCCGGTACAGACATTACCCGTGGATAATAGTGCTGTGACAGCGACTCCTGCGAAAAACGCTGGTCTAATCACGGTAACAACTGATCGCTATGATATAAAAATCAATCCAGAAGGTGGTGATATTGTTTATGCTGCGCTCAAGCAGTATGACGCAACGCTCGATAGCGATAAGCCTTTCGTATTGTTAGAAAACAATAGTAACCGTGTGTATGTGGCTCAATCTGGACTTATTGGTCAGAACGGTATTGATACAGCAGAAGGTAGAGCGACTTATAGCCATACTGCTAACAATTATGTGATGGAAGATGGACAGCAAACGTTGTCAGTGCCGCTTACTTACAAAAAAGACGGCGTGACGATCACCAAGACTTTTACTTTCACTGAAAATAAATATCCAATCGATATTAGCTATCAGATTCAAAACGCGTCTACCAATGCTTGGCAAGGTCAGATGTTTGCGCAATTAAAGCGTGATGATAGTAAAGACCCTGGTATGTCTGATAAAGGCGCGCTGAGCATGGCGACTTATCTAGGCGGTGCTTGGGGTACACCAGATGATCCTTATAATAAGCTGAAATTTGGTGACTTTAGTGATGGTGAGTTGACGATCACTAGCGATAAAGGCTGGGTTGGTATCGTACAGCATTACTTTGTATCTGCTTGGACGCCTGAAAACTTCACTGGTAAATTCTTTACTCGTGAAACAGGTAGTGATTACTTTATTGGTTTTAATAGCCAACCAGTGAACGTAGCACCAAACAAACAAGTTACTTTAAATGCAACACTATATGCAGGTCCAAAAGTTCAGTCTGAGCTAAAAGACGTTGCGGTAGGCCTTAACAAAACAGTTGATTATGGTCTGCTATGGCCAATATCAAAGGTCTTGTTTGCTATCTTGGAAGGTGTGCATAAGGTTGTTGGTAACTGGGGTTGGTCAATTATTTTACTGACTATCTTAGTAAAAATTGCCTTGATGTGGTTCTCTAATAAGAGCTATTACTCGATGGCAAAAATGCGTGCCATTGCGCCGAGACTCAAAGTGCTCAAAGAAGAGCATGGCGATGATCGGATGAAAATGTCGCAAGAAATGATGGCGATATATAAAGAAGAAAAAGTCAATCCGATGGCAGGTTGTCTACCAATCTTGATGCAGATGCCTATTTTCTTAGCCTTATATTGGGTATTGGTAGAGAGTGTTGAGCTGCGTCATGCACCATGGATTTTGTGGATTCAAGATCTATCAGCGATGGATCCATGGTTTATCTTGCCGTTGCTAATGGGTGCGTCAATGTTTGTACAGCAGCAGTTGAACCCGCAGCCAGCAGATCCGATGCAAGCAAAAGTCATGAAGTTCTTGCCGATTATCTTTACTGCATTCATGCTGTTCTTCCCAGCAGGTTTGGTTCTATATTGGACAGTCAACAACTTGTTTAGTATGACTCAGCAATATATCGTCAATAAGAAAGTTGATGAAGAGCAGAAGCGTCGTACGGTAAAAGTGGTCGATTAATTAGTTCTTTTTTAGAAACACCAAAAACCATCGCGCAAGCGGTGGTTTTTTTATAGGTGGTGGATAAGTAGTAAATGTTATCCACAGCTTATCAACATTATCCACAGTTTATAAATATTGACACGAATATATGTCTGATACATCTACCTTTCAAAGTTTGCTTTGTCAGTATGAGTCCAGACGTCTATAATGGAGCTTTTAAATATTGAGAGTCATTGTGGATTCCTTAGAGACAGCATTAGCCGTACCTAATTCTTCTGAAAAGTCTAATACATCTGGATTAGCCACGATTGCTGCGATTGCAACGCCGCTCGGGCGAGGGGGTGTGGGTGTCATACGTCTATCAGGCAGCCGTGCTTACGATATGGCATGTGCTCTAACAGGTAAGTCTGCTTTTACGCCGCGAATGGCTAGCTTTTGTCGTTTTTATCAGGCTGATGGCACTGTCATTGATGAGGGGTTGGTCTTGTTTTTCAAAGGTCCGCATTCATTCACAGGTGAAGATGTGATTGAGCTGCAAGGGCATGGTGGTGTTATTTTACAAAACCAGTTGCTCGCGCGGGTATTTGAGCTAGGTGCTAAGCAAGCAAGTGCAGGAGAGTTCTCTTACCGTGCTTTTGATAATGATAAGTTAGATTTGGTGCAGGCAGAAGCAATTGCCGATGCGATTGATGCGACCAGTGCTGCCGCGGCCAGTAGTGCAATTCGCTCACTAAGCGGTGAGTTTTCACAGAAGATTAACCAGTTATTAGAACAACTCATTCATCTTCGTTTACATGTTGAAGCAGCTATTGATTTCCCTGATGAAGAAGACGTCGATTTTTTGTCTGATGGCGTCATACAAAGTAAGCTTGAGCAGACGCAAGATAAGATACAGCAAGTTTTAGCAACGGCAAAGCAAGGTCAGCTTTTGCGCGATGGTATCCATGTTGTGCTAGCAGGTAGGCCAAATGCAGGTAAATCTAGCTTGCTCAACCGCCTTGCAGGGCAAGAGCGTGCTATCGTGACTGATGTCGCGGGTACTACACGTGATACGTTGCAAGAGACCGTTGTGCTCAATGGTTTGACGCTACATCTGACCGACACGGCAGGCCTACGCGAGACAGAAGACACTGTGGAGCGTATCGGAATTGAGCGTGCCCGTACTGCCATCACGCAAGCTGATATGCTACTGATGGTCTACGATGTGACTCGCGATGTTGAAGAAGAAAGTACACCGATACAGCTTGCCGAACAGTTATTTGGTGAACTGCCAGAAGCTAAACGCTTACTAATCATTGCTAATAAGAGCGACTTGTTGAGCAATAATGATAGAGAAGAAAGTGCTGCTAAGACCCAAGCTGAAATCAAAAATAAAGGCTATCAGCAAGTTAATGTTTCATGTGAAACAGGTGTTGGTATTGATAGTTTAGTCGAAGCACTATGCGAGAAAGTAGGCTTCCATCCACCAGAGAATAGCTTAATCGCTCGTACCAGACATCTTGACGCGCTTAGACGAACTGCTAATTTCTTGGCAGAAGCACATGAACAACTAACTGTATTCGAAGCAGGTGAGTTGGTTGCTGATAGCTTACGTCAGGCACAGCAGAGTTTGGGTGAAATTACGGGTGAGTTCAGCGCCGATGACTTATTGGGTAAGATATTCGGCAGCTTTTGTATTGGTAAATAACGGGTAAATGGTATTTTTTATTATTTATCAAAATTAGCTATCTTGAAAATACTGCTCTTATTCTCAATCGTAAAATAAGGAAATGCTATGCACTGTCCGTACTGTAATGCGTCAGAGACCAAGGTTATTGACTCACGTCTTGCTGCGGAAGGTGCACAAGTGCGTCGACGCCGTTCGTGTAACAGCTGCCAAGAACGTTTTACGACTTTTGAGATGGTAGAAGTTGTCATGCCAAGGATTATCAAATCAAGTAACAAGATTGAACCTTACGACAATGAAAAGCTGCGCCGTTCTATTTTACTACCCTTACAAAAGCGTCCTATCACTATCGATGAACAAGAGGCGATGATTAGTCGTATCGAAAAGCGTGTTAGGCAGATGGGTGAGCGAGAAATCAGTAGTAAGGTCTTGGGTGAAATCATCATGAGTGAACTCAAAACTTTGGATGATGTCGCCTATGTACGCTTTGCCAGTGTGTATCGCGACTTTCAAGATATCGATGCATTTCATCAAGAAATTGCCAATATTCGTCCAAATGAGAAGTAAGCGAAGCAAGCTTTTAAGTAAGCCCTAGTTGATAAGTGTTTCCCAATTACTAATCAGAATTACCAATCAGCTTTCAAACCTTATTTTCTTATATAGAACCCTTAATCATTTATTAAGCCTAGCCTTATGTCTACTCAAAGCCATGCTCAAGATGCTCAAGACCGCTACTTTATGATGCTTGCTATCGAACAAGCGAAGCGCGGTTTGTATACTACTCGACCGAATCCTGCAGTGGGCTGCATTATTGTTCAGGCAGAGCAGATTGTTGGTCAAGGGTTTCACCCTAAAGCTGGTGAGCCACATGCAGAAGTGTTTGCGCTGAAAGAGGCTGGTACACAGGCAGCAGGGGCAACTGCTTACGTTACATTAGAGCCATGTAGTCATACGGGACGTACGCCGCCATGTGCATTGGCGTTAGTTGCCGCTAAGGTAAAGCGCGTTGTGATTGCAGGTCTGGATCCAAATCCACAGGTTGCAGGCCGCGGTGTGAAACTATTAGAGCAAGCTGGCATTGAGGTAACAGTCGGTGTCCTGACAGAGCAAGCAGAGGCACTAAACCGTGGGTTTCTAAAAGCCATGCGCACTCAGATGCCCTATGTACGATTGAAAATAGCGACCAGTTTAGATGGCCGTACAGCGATGGCATCTGGTGAATCAAAGTGGATTACCTCGACAGCTGCCCGCGAAGATGTACAAAAACTACGAGCACAAAGTGGTGCGATTATTACAGGTAGTGAAACCGTAATAACTGATAACCCTCAGCTCAATGTGCGCTCAAGACAGTTGGACGTGCCACTTGAAAAAATACCTAATCCTAAAATAGTCATACTTGATAGGCGTCAGCGTTTAAAGCACAGCCTACAGTCTGAGTATCAGCTGTGTCAGCATCCAGATACTATATATTGGCATGAAGATGATTTGTCGATGTTGTTGGTGAAACTGGTTAGTGAGCACCAGTGTTATGATGTGTTGGTAGAAGCAGGTGCTAGTGTTGCAGGTGGTTTTTTGAGTCAACAGTTAGTAGATGAGCTAATCGTGTATCAAGCACCTTGTTTACTTGGTGCGCAAGCACGTCCCATGGTTGATTTCAATCCTATGTCCCTTGCTCAGCAGTTACGGTTTGATATAGAAAGTCATCAGCAGCTTGGATCAGATCTCAAATTAACCTTATTACCTTTATAAATATTCTTCGTATAAGTAGGTTGTCCACAAATCATAAGAATAAGCTCAAGATGTGGATAAATTAATCATTGATTTACGTGTTTCACATGGAACTGTGTATAACTTTGTTTCACATGAAACAAGAAAGATGTATATTTCTCAAACGAATTTAAAAATATTATTTTAAATCAATAACTTATGTTTTATTCTCTAGATAAATGCGTACCATGAGAAATTTACATTTGTTGTGGATAACTATGTATTTATAGCGGCTTCTAGCTATACCTCTATTGATTTATCCATACTTATCCACAATATATCCTATTAAAGGTCAAGTCCAACGATGTTTCACTGTCAGTTATTTGAACAAGTTGTGATAAAGAATTGATAGATGATTTGATAAACTAAAATATTCGCCTATGAAGGCAATACAGTAATGAGACGAGGGTAATATGTTTACTGGAATTATAGAAAGCGTTGGAAAAGTTAAATCTATGCAGGCGACAGGCGGTGACATACGTTTAACAGTAGAGTCTGATGACTTAGATTTCAGTGATGTGAAGCTAGGCGATTCTATTGCATCAAATGGTATTTGTTTAACTGTGGTGGAGCTCGGAAGTAACTACTATTCTGTTGATGTCTCACGTGAAACTATTGCTAGAACAGCATTAGAAGGTTTAAAAGCAGGTCATACGGTCAATCTAGAAAAGGCCATGCTACCAACGACTCGTTTTGGTGGTCATATCGTCGCCGGTCATGTAGATGGAGTAGGGGTCGTTAGCAAATTACAACAAGATGCTCGTTCTATCTACATTGAGATTGAGATACCGCAAGAGCTAGCGCACTATACAGCGACCAAAGGCTCTATTACCGTAGATGGTATTAGTCTGACGACCAATTTAGTGCGTGACAATATTGTCTCTCTAAATATCATTCCGCATACTGCTCAAGTGACGAATATCGCTAAGCATTGGTTAGTAGGCAACAAAGTGAATATTGAAGTAGATATCGTGGCTCGTTATCTAGAGCGACTACTAAATAAACCTCAATCTGAGGGTATGAACGCGCCAAACCCGCAAAGCCAAATCACAGAAGCATTTCTGGCCGATAATGGGTTTATGAAATAACAATTAAGCTTACCGAAATACTATCCTCGTACCAAGTTTTTGACCCTATCGATATTACTTTGATTAAGTGATATCGATAGGGTATTTTTTATCTGCACTATAGATTTATTGTATAAAACTCTGCAAAACGGATTCTAAGTCTTTCTTACTAATGGGTTTGGATAAAAACTCGTCCATACCTACTTGTATACAAGCCTCGCGATCTTCTTCTGTATTATTCGCAGTTAGCGCCACAATTGGTATTTTATCACCTTGCGAGCGAATCACTTGTGTGGCTTGTAAGCCATCCATAATGGGCATTCGGCAGTCCATCAAAATCAAAGAAATTTCTTCACGTTGGCTTTTGAGTTTCTCGAGTGCTTGCTGTCCATCTTCTGCGACAATACTACGATAACCAAGCTTACTTAACATCTTACAGGCTATCTTTTGGTTAGTAGGACTGTCTTCTACGACCAAAATCAGTGGAGACAAGATTTCTTTCTTAGGTATATCTTCTACAAAAGATAGACTACTGTCGTATTGATGTTTGACCAGTATGTTTAGCGTTTTCCTTGCAAACAAGGTTAAACGTAGCAGTTCAGACAGTAGTAAACTTGCGTCCAAGGGTTTGGTCAAAAATCCATCATATTGGCCTAGTAAAGTAGAAGGGATATGCCTTTCAAGTTTCATGCTAAGTAATATCTTCGGTAGTGAAGGCGTAGCGACTAGGTCGTTTAACACTTCTTGTTGCTCGCTATACTTGTTGCTCGCATGAGCTGATAAGGTGATGGATTCGCTGTATTCATAATCTAATAACAAGATAGGAATGACGGTTTGCTCATCTTGTTTTAATTTATTTTTTAGCTGCTGTACAGTAGCTCTATCTAAAGTGCTGTAGATAGTCACGGATATCGTTAAGTACTCGCACAAACGTTGTAAATGTTCAGCAACTAGAGGCTGATTGATGACAGCGATAAGGTGAATATGGGGCAGCTGCGAACAACGATGATATACCGATTGATAAGTGGCATGAGGATAAGGAAGGTAGAGGCTAAATATCGTTTCTTTATCCACCGTATTATTTAGTTCGATAAAACCGCCGAGTAACTGAGCAAAGCTATTGGCATCACTCAAGCCAATATTACTGTCTTCAACTAAGTTATGATTGCTTTGATTCAAGATATTGACTAATTGATTTTTTCTCTCAGGAGTAATAGTTGCTCCAGTGTCTTTTACGCTAAACCGAATCCAATAAGATGTCTGCGCAGGCATTGTCGTGTCATTGTTAGGAGTTAAATGCTGATTACTTATTCGCGTTACTTTATCTTCAGGTACACGATCAACAGTGAGCGCGACATAGCCTGATGTTGTAAAGCTAATAGCGTTTTTCAACATGTTTAATAGGATATGGTGCAGTCGAATGTAATCAGTTTCGATGTAACGAGGACAGTCTGGCGCAAAGAAATAGATCAATTCTAACCCTTGTTGTCTTATTTCTTTTGTGACTAAATTGCTAACCTCTTTGCTTACCTTGTAAATATCAACCGTTTCTATACTCAAACGTGTTTTTCTGACTTCAACTTCCTCTGTTGCTAGCGTCTTATTGAGCACAGTCAACATGCTTTGACTGGTTGCAATCAATGTATTTAGAGTCTTTTTACCCTGAGCCGTCAATGTTGAAGGGTCGATGGGTTCCAACGAATCAATTATCTTCTCTAGTGGTATCCTTAACTTACGACCTATAAATGCTTGGGCTTCGTTTGATTCATCAATTTGTAATTGCAGTTGTTGGTTGTGCAGCTGTAGTTGTTCAGACTGATGGAAAATCTCATCAACATTATTAAAAATCACAGTGAAACCGTGAACTTGCCCATGTTCACCGAACCATGGTGTTACGTGTAGTTGGTAGGCTTGTTTGTTCTCCAAGCCATAAACTATCAGTGTGCGAGTAACGCGTAAATTTGAAATAGTTTTTAAGAGTATTTGAGTGGCCTCATCTTTCCCTTCAACGAAATCAGTCAGTTCATAGCTTTGCTCTCTCTGTGTAGGAGGAGTAAATACTTGCTCAAAACGCTGATTATAGAAACTAATTTGACCATGTCGTATACTCATCAACATCGGTAAGGGCGCCTGATCAACCAGACGTTCTAACCGATGAGTCAATGTTTTTATACGCCGATAGTCATTATGTAGTTGGTAGCTGACGCGACTTAGCGCATGACCTAACAGCATGAACTCGGTAGTAGATTTCTTTTGTAAAAACGGCGGCGGTGTATAAGATTCTTTTGCGCGGCTACTCAAATTATCCGTATAAACCAGTAATTGTTCCCAGTTAGTTCGACGATTGAGCATATAGAGCAATGCCATGAAAAATAGTACGATGGCGACCATCAAAGGAAGCCAATAACGGTAAGATATCCAGTCGACAACAAAAGGCTCATGGCGTAATACGATATAAATCTGATGTCCGCTTTTTAGATTAATGATCCCTGTTAGTTCATTGCTATTGACGGTATAAGAGCTATGATTATTACTGCTAAAAGTGGTAGTGCCGATGGTAGGGAAAGCAACAGTAGAAAAAGCAGATTCATTGGGACGAGTATTATGATGAATATAGGTCTGCCCAGAAGGCATCATCAAAATCAGCTGATAACTAAGGTGATCAAAAGTAGGTTGTTCTAAGATTTTTTTTATTTCACTATCTACAGGCGCTGCATGCTCAATAATACTGTGCTGTAGGGCATAAAAAGTATCTATGCTATGTTGCTCACTATGTTTTTTCATCCCATCAAACATTGTGACATAGTACAGCAGTAACATAACCGTGAGAGACAAGGCATAAAAAATCAATAAGCGTTGTAAGGACTGAAACTGTTGCATGAAAGCGTGGCCCTATCTCGACACGAAAGAATATAGTGAAATAAAATTAAGTTTCTACATACAGTAGATGAATTATACGACGGTTGAATTGTCTAAAATTTTTAGTGTTACCTTCTATTTATAGCAGAATAACGGCTTACTGTTTACAGAGAGTGGTTATTAACACCAAATTGTTTTGTAAAAGATATAAATAGAACGTTCGATGTCCTTGATATTATAAAGGCAAATAATGTCATTGGTTATCATGAAGTGAGGTCATTACAATCATGGCACTGCGCCGTAAACTCACCTATAATGAACAAATAAACCTTATATAATGCATGATTATGACTACAACTGCTCCTACCTTTGATACATCTAACTCGCTTACTGACCATGATAACCCAACTACTAACCGATTAAGGGTCGTATTTGCGGGTACACCTGAATTCGCTGCTATCAGTCTATCAGTATTAATCGAACAGCAAGAAGCGCTGAATATAGAGATAGTCGCTGTTTACACGCAGCCTGATCGTAAAGCAGGTCGTGGTCAAAAACTGTCAGCCTCTGCGGTAAAAGAAGTTGCATTGACACATGATATCGCTGTAGAGCAGCCAGTCACTTTTAAAAAGTCTAGTGCAGAAGGTCTAGCTGCTAGGCAAACTCTGCGCACCTATCAACCAGATGTGATGATTGTTGCCGCTTACGGGTTGATCCTACCTATCGGTGTATTAGAGACGCCTACTCATGGTTGCTTGAATATTCACGCTTCACTGTTACCACGCTGGCGTGGTGCTGCACCTATCCATCGTGCACTCTTGGCCGGAGATGATGAGACCGGCATTACCATTATGCAGATGGACAAAGGTCTTGATACGGGTGATATGCTTTATAAAGTCAGCGAAAGTATTGCCTCTGATGACACCGCTGCTAGCCTACATGATAAGATGGCTGCACTTGGTGCGACAGCCATTAGTACGGTATTAAAGGATTTGCCCACTTATCAAGCTCAAGCTATCGCTCAAGATGATAGTCAAGCTAACTATGCTGAAAAGCTGGTCAAAACCGAAGGCGAAGTTGATTGGTCGCAGCCTGCTGCCGCTATTGAACGCCAAATTCGTGGGCTGACGCCATGGCCAGGTGCTTATACTTTCCTAGCAGAGCAGCGCGTCAAAGTGTTGGCTAGCTTACCTGTAAATACATCGCAGCAAACCAATGAACCTGCTGGAACGGTTATCAGTGTCGGACGAAAAGCGATTTTAGTCGCTTGTGGTAAAGAGAGTGACGCTGAATCATCAGCCACCACTTTAGCCATTACTCACTTGCAGTTTGCAGGTGGTAAGCCAATGACAGCTGAACAAGTTTGCCATGGCAACCAATTAAATGACGGCGATCAATTTATGTCAGAAACAAAATAACGCTACTTATATTTAACCTACTTGCACAAGACGCTATCGATCATACGTCAAGGAAATGAAATTTAATGAGACAAAACAGTACTGCGCCTAGAAACAATAAGCTCAAACCATCAAGCAATCTTATTATGAATGGCAGCGTACGCGTGCGTGTGATTCGTACCTTACTGGCTATTCAAAATGGTCAGTCGCTCTCAAGCGTCCTTGATCCGTTACTGAATAGTCTGCACGATGGCGATAAAGGCTTTGCTCATGCATTACTGCTCACGACATTGCGTCAATGGCATGCGCTGGCACGTTTGCTCGATAGCTTAGCAGACAACCCTATCGACGAAGTTGAAGTGCGTACCACCATTCAAGTCGGCTTAGTACAGTTGCTATATTTAGAAGTGGCTGACCATGCTGCAATTCATGAAACCGTTGAAGCAGCCAAAGAAATTGAGTTTGCTCATTCGACTGGTTTGGTGAATGCTATTTTGCGTAAAGTCGCCAAGAATCCAAGCAAATTCCGTAAGAAATGCGATAAAAAGCATAGTCTACCGAATTGGCTCGCTTATCAGCTTAAACAAGATTGGAGCGAACAGTATGATGAGCTGACACAAGGCTTGCGCCAACCAGCCCCGATGTTTTTACGAGTGAATTCGGCGGTTACTTCGGTAGAGGATTATCAGCATGCATTGGATGGCGCAGAAATTGATGCAGATATCGTTGAGCTAACGACTGGTTTTAAGGTAGCAAACTCATCAGGGTCTGCCACTTCCACCACGCTATCAACCAAAGGTCTTAGACTACATCAAAGCACTGCCGTTAACGCTTTGCCTGATTTTGCTTTAGGAACAGCTAGCGTTCAAGATATGCATGCTCAGTTAGCTGCACCGATTATTAATCAAGCATTGATGGCTAAGCTCAGCGTTGAAAGTAAAAGTGCTGACGATACTGACAGTGATAGTGTTGGGAAAGAGATACATATTCTAGATGCTTGTGCAGCCCCTGGTGGTAAGCTTGCTCATTGGTTAGAGCTTATAAGTGCTAACGACCAGTCATCGTTGTTTCACGTGAAACAAGATAACAATGGGATGTCATCTGAAACGTCGCCTGAAAATACCAACATCAAAGTAACAGCTATCGATAACGAAGCACCACGTATCGAGCGTATTCGTGAGAATTTACAGCGCCTAAATTTAAGTCAGCATGATTTGCAGCAAGCAGATAACAGCATTGCACTTAATATCGTCTGTGCAGATGCGACCAGATGGCAGCATGGAAAAAATAAAAAAGCGGCGACAAATGAACCCGTATTTGATGCGATATTATTGGACTCTCCTTGTACTGCGACTGGCGTGATTCGCCGTCATCCAGATATCAGTATCTTGCGTACCGAAGAAGATATCGAGCAAACAGCGCTGCTACAAGCAGACATCTTGCATAATTTATGGCCACAACTCAAAGCTGGTGGTTATCTGTTGTATGTGACATGTTCTATCTTAAAGCAAGAAAACGTCGAGCAAATGCAGGACTTTATTACTCATCATAATGATGCGGTAGTGATTGAGTTTACCGACGATTGCAACTGGGGCATTGAACAAGCGATCGGTCGTCAGTGCTTACCGATTGATAGCGCGAGTGGCGATGGTTTTTATTATGCATTGCTACAAAAAACTGCTGAATAAACCATTTTTAACTATTGAATAACATTATTGTAGACAGGACAATCTAATGAAATATATCAGTACCCGTGGTCAGACAGCGCCGATGGATTTTAGTGATGTGCTTTTGATGGGTCTTGCCCCAGATGGTGGTTTGATGTTGCCTGAGCATTATCCAAATATCGATAGTGCAACCCTTGATGAATGGCGTACGCTCAGCTATCCAAAGCTTGCGATGGCGATTATGCAGCGTTTTGCCACTGATATTCCTGTGGCTGATTTGCAAGATATCATTGAGCGCACTTATACTGCTGATGTATTTGGCTCTGACGAGATTGTTCCTGTCCGCAAGCTCGAAGACAATTTATATATTCTAGGATTATCAAACGGTCCGACATTGGCATTTAAAGATGTTGCCATGCAGTTTTTGGGCAATGCCTTTGAATATGTGCTTAAGAAAAAAGACGCACGTATTACGATCATTGGTGCGACCAGTGGTGACACCGGTAGTGCAGCAGAGTATGCATTGCGCGGCAAAGAAAATATCGAAGTGTTTATGCTGTCACCGCATGGCAAAATGAGTGAATTTCAGCGTGCGCAGATGTATAGTTTGACCGATGAAAATATTCATAACATTGCTATCGATGGTATGTTTGATGATTGCCAAGACATCGTTAAAGCGCTACAGCAAGATGCTGAGTTTAAAGCGGCTTATAACCTAGGCACGGTAAACTCTATCAACTGGGGGCGTATCCTAGCGCAGATTGTTTACTACTTTAAAGCTTACTTCGCGGTCACGACGAGCAACGATAAAAAAGTCAGCTTTAGCGTACCATCAGGTAACTTCGGTAATATTTGTGCCGGTCACATCGCTCGCGAAATGGGACTGCCAATTGACCGTCTGATTGTCGCAACCAATGAAAACGACGTTTTAAATGACTTCTTCAATCAAGGCGCTTATCAGCCGCGTCCGACTGAAAAAACTTATGTAACCTCTAGTCCGTCGATGGATATTTCAAAAGCGTCTAACTTTGAGCGTTTTGTTTATTTACTACTGGAAAAAGACAGCGCACGTGTTCATGAGTTATTTGACGGCGTAAAATCAGGTCGGGGCTTTGACTTATCTGACTTGATGGAAGCGGTTAATACGCGTTATGGATTTGCTGCTGGTAAATCTACTCATAGCGACCGCTTGCAGACTATCAAAGCGCTTTATGATCAGCATGGTGAATTGGTTGATCCACATACTGCAGACGGAATTAAGGTTGCCAAAGAGCTACAGCTAGATGGTGAAATTATTGTTTGTGCAGAGACAGCATTACCCGTTAAATTTGCAGATACTATCGTTGAGGCTATCGGTCAGATAGATATCGCTCGTCCAGTGCATACTGAAGGGTTAGAAGATTTACCGCAGCATGTAGTGGTACTGGATAACAAGGCAGAATTGGTCGCTGAACAAATCCGCCAACATGTCACGCCGAATCCTGCTTAAATAATTATGGTCTTTAGGCTTATTATCAACAAGGAAAAGTATCCGCGTAAAAGTTACACCATTGTAATAAAGTGTTTATGATTGTGTTATGGTAGATATAATTGTAATATTAGAAACAGCGTCAGCAAATCATCATCGTGCTAGGCGCTTTTTTAGGAATTATTCTAGCCAATTACACTGAACAGTTACCCTATAATCGCCATGAGAATTTTATTAATAAGTTGCTGATAAATTTGATTTTTTATTAATTTAAGAAATTTTTACAGTAATAAATCTAGTACAGTTCTTTGCGTCGAACACAGTGGTACATATTGTGGATATAACGATGAAGATGAGCTTAAAAAAGACAGCAAAAGCACTGGCAAAAGGATTATTAGTTACGACGTTTAGTAGTGCCATGTTGATGAGCACGGCTCAAGCTAACAACCCGCCGCCAACTATCAAAGCTGATGCGCCCAATCGTTATATCGTTAAAAAAGGCGATACCTTATGGGATATCTCAGGTCGCTACCTAGACAGCCCATGGCGCTGGAAAGAAATTTGGGTAACCAATAAGCAAATCAAAAATCCAAACCTTATTTACCCTAATGACGTTCTCATTCTTTGTGTGATTCAAGGAAAAACACTGATTGGCGTTGATACTGGTGAAGGCTGTGCTGGCGTTGAAAAGCAGCTTACTGGAAATGTAAGTACGAGTACGGTCGCGATTACCTCGACGGCCAATAGTATTCCTCCTATTCCGTGGTCAGCTATTCAGCATTGGCTTGATAAAACGCTTATCGTTAATCCTCAAGACTTTAATACCACGCCTTATATTTTAGCTTCTAAAAACCGTAACTTGATTACTGCGCGTGGTGATAAAGTCTATGCTAAAGGCGTACCGCTTATCGTAGGTCAGCGTTACGGCATCTACCGTGAGGGTGAGCTATATGTAGATCCCAAAACTCAAGAAGTGATCGGTTTAGAAGTTACGCAGGTAGCGACTGGTCTTGTTACTTCTACAGAAAGTAATGGTGTGACTAGCTTGCAGCTTATCGATAGCTATGGCAAAGAAGTGCGTGAAGGGGATCGCGTCTTTGTAGAGTTAGACAACGCTATTCCTCCTGTCTTTTATCCAACGCCTGCAAGTGTCAGTCGCGGCGGTATGATCGTACGTGTGATGGACTCTATCAGCTCAGCTGCGAAGGGTAGTGTGGTCGCCATCAATTTGGGTAGCTTACAAGGTGCTAAACCAGGTGATGTGCTGACGGTTTATCAAAAAGGGCCTTTGGTACGTGATACTAAAGATAATGACACACCGGTACGTCTACCAAACGAGCCAAGTGGTATGGTGATGGTTTTTAATACCTTTGACCACATCAGTTATGCTTACGTACTTGACTCTGAGTTACCACTTAATATTGGCGATCAGCTGTTACCACCCCCTTATTTATAAATAGCTATAAGGCTGTATTAAGCAATATATTAAACTAAATACTAATCTAAGCTTGCCTATACGAGACAGATGACAATGACGGCAGTCACCTCTTCTTTATCCGACGATCAGCGCGCTATCTTAGCGCTGTGGTACGAGGTGAATGCGTCGTTATCTGCTTATCACAAACTGATCACTTCTTTCGGTTATCCGCAGCTTGCTTGGCAAGCCAAAGTAGAGGCATGGAAGCAGCTCGGTATTCATCATACCCATCTCAAACGTCATGAACAGCTAGAGCAAACACTCGCCAATATCGATAAGATTCAGCAAGCGTTGATAGAGGGGCGTTATGGCTTGCTATTCGCTGATGACGCCGATTATCCTGCTCAACTCTCACAAATCTACGACCCGCCGCCATTATTATTTTATCGTGGGAATAGCGCGCGCCTACATCAAGCACAAATCGCTATAGTAGGTAGCCGCAAACCCACCGCGCATGCGCAAAAAATCACGTTTGATATGGCGCAGTACTTAGCGCAAGCAGGTTATATCGTTACTAGCGGTCTAGCTATGGGTGTAGATAAACGCGCACATTTAGGCGCGCTAGCTCAGGCAGACCCTGACTATCAGGGACGGACGGTTGGTGTAATGGGTACAGGGATCGATGTGAACTATCCCAATCATCGAGATCAGTTATTTACTCAAATTATTGAGCAAGGTGGCTGCATCATCAGTGAGCTACTACCACACACGCAGCCGCATAAACATACTTTTCCGCGTCGCAATCGTTTGGTAGCTGGGCTGAGTCTTGCGACCATTGTGACGGAAGCGACAATCAAAAGCGGCTCGCTTATAACAGCACGTCTCACGTCTGAACAAGGTAAACAGGTCTTTGCTATTCCCAGTCATATTGATAATAGTAATGCAGAGGGCTGTCATCATTTAATTCGTGAAGGCGCGACCTTGGTTTATCATCCTCAGCAAGTACTAGAAGATGTCAATGGTCAGCTTGACTATGATAAAGGCGCTTATAGAACAGCGAACGCTACTAATTTCAATAGTAATCACTCTAATATCACTCAGACTTCTGAAGCGATAGAGACAAGCTCAATCAAATCTACTAGCCAGCAACCAACCTCTGAGATAAAGCCTGCGCGCAGTACAGTCGTTGTGCCTGAGCATTTAACTGCAATCTATGAGCAGCTTGACTGGCATGGGCAAGATTTAGATGCGCTTATTAGTGCAACCAAGCTTGCACCGCCGCAGTTGATTGGTCAGCTAATGGAGCTTGAACTAATGGGTCTCATCAGCGAACAAGGTGGACGATATTTGCGCGTTTAAAGTATTGTAAATATTCCTTATTAGACACTGGCATAGACAGCCCTTAGTTATAGACTCTCCTAGACAATATCTCTCTTGTGGTATTATTAGAATTTACTTCTACGAACCATTTAAGTCATGAGCCAACTTACACCTCTTATTACTAATTCTGCTACCCAAGCTGCTAAATGGCTAAAAGAAGGGCAACTGCTCGCGTACCCTACAGAAAGCGTTTGGGGTATTGGTTGCGACCCTTATGACCAAGCAGCTGTTCAGCGTATTTTGGATATCAAACAACGTCCACAAGCCAAAGGCATGATAGTCGTTACTGATAGTGTGTCTCGCTTAGCACCTTTGCTAGCCTCTTTAAATGATGTTCAGTGTCAGCAGGTTATTGATAGCTGGCAGACAGGCGATAGCGGAGACGAACAGCAGAGTCGCCAAGCACATACTTGGTTATTACCGATTCCTCAGTCGCTTGCGAACACTGTACCTACTTGGATTACCGGACAGCATCAGACTATTGCTGTTCGAGTTATCTCGCATCCTACAGTTCGCCAGCTTTGCCAGCAGATGGTCAGTGAAGAGAACCCATTTGGTCTATTGGTTTCTACAAGCTGCAACCCATCAGGACAAACGCCTGCTAGCACTTTTGAGGCCGCCTATGCTTATTTCGATGAGCAAATTGGTTATTTGCAGGGCGATACTTTAGGTTATACCTTGCCTAGCCAAATTCGTGACGCAACGACAGGCTTCGTCGTTCGATAGCGTTCTCTATACGAACTCTTAAATTTCTCATAAGCGATTGCTTGCAATGCAAAGTGATGATTGTCGCTACTCCTTATTTACGTGAGCGTTTATAAATTAACCATCTGCTAGCTTTCCTATTTGCTCACCTTCCTTTACCAAAAGCATGTAAAAGTCGTTTTGATAAAAACCACAAAAAAGCAGACGATGGTTATAACAGTCTAGTTTTTATTGAACGATAAGTACTTCAGCAATAAGTAACTCAAAGATAAGTCATAGTGGTGGTATTTGAGGCATATAGGGAGTAGGGTATGAATGTTTTGATTAGTGGCGGTTCAGGATTTTTGGGAAGTGCATTCAGTCGAGAGTTAATGGCACGGTCTCGCGCGCAAAATAAAGACGTGACGATTACTTGGCTAACTCGTGATAGCGGTCAACCACATCCCGATGATATCAATATGATGACTTATGACGAGCTTGCAATGTCTGATATGAGCTTTGATGTCATATTAAATTTAGCAGGTGCTGGGATTGCTGACTCTCGTTGGAGCGATGGGCGAAAAGAAGAATTGATGGCGAGCCGTATCAAACCTACTCAGTCGATATTGGATTTTATCGCACGTGCTAGTACTAAACCCAAGTTACTGGTGAGCGGATCAGCGATTGGCTGGTATGGCACGCAGGGCGACAAGCCACTGACTGAAAACAGCGATTATGAGACGGATTTTGCTCATACACTATGTGATGAATGGGAGCAATTAGCGCTTAAAGCGACCGAACACGATGTTCCTGTGGCTATCGTCAGAACAGGTGTGGTTATTCATCCTGAGGGCGGAATGGTGGCTAAATTATTACTACCCTTTAAATTTGGTGTCGGTGGACAGTTGGGTGATGGACAACAAATCATGAGCTGGATTAGCCGTGAAGATTGGGTTAGTGCGGTCATCTTTATTATTGAGCAGCAGCTTAAACTTACTAAAGAATCAGACGTTAATCACATTGAAAGCTTAGCCCAAGACAATGCACCTATTAATGATAGCACTATTAAGACTGCAAACAGTACCGCAAATAATACAAATGCAGTCGTATATAACCTTACTGCTCCGAATCCTGTGACCAATCATACTTTTACCAAAGCACTTGGCTCATGGCTACATCGCCCAACCTTTTTTACTTTACCAGAGTTTTTGCTTAAGCTGATGTTTGGCGAAATGTCGACCTTACTTATCGATGGTCAAAAGGTGCTGCCACAAGCGCTATTGGATGCAGGTTATTCGTTCAAACACTCGACACTCCAGCAAGCATTAGGAAATCAGAAATAGTTATATAGCAGTTGTTTCATGTGAAACATTAGAGTTTATTTTCTGATAATCACTTATCAAACAGTATTTATGTCTAAGGGCAGTCCATGCGTTACGCATTTTTCTTCACTATCTTTTTGCTATTACAGCTGTTCAGTCTGGGTACAGTATTAAGTATACAGTGGTGGCTCCAGCCTTGGATGACGCCAACATTACAGACAACGATATGGGTTAGTGTATTTATTATTACTAATGGTCTATTAGTATTGAGCGTAAAAAGAGCATTTGCTAACAGTTATCGCTGGATTAGTGGATGGATGCTAATCATGCACTTTATGATACTGACGGCGTTGGCAGTGAGTCTATTCTACGGAGGGTATCTGCTAGTAGTTGCTTTATCAGGTAGTACGTTACACCAATCGAATGAAATGGCTATAGGGCTAAGAGTACTAGCGCTATTCCTATTTTTAGGACTATTTATTTATTCGTTATATAGTGCCTATACCCCTGTTATACGCAAGCTTTCTATTAATATAGATAAACCTTTAACCAAGCCATTACGCATTGCAGTCGCTAGTGACTTGCATATAGGACGATTATTTGGTGTAAAAGCCATAGATAGATTGCAACAACTTATGATTCGCTCTGGTGCAGATATGCTACTAATGCCAGGGGATATTATGGATGATAATACAGAGGCCTTTAATGAATATCATATGGAGCAAAACTTAGCAGAATTGTGCAGTAGTCTGCCACGTGGTGTCTATGCGACATTGGGTAATCATGATTTGTATGCTCATGAGCGACCCATTAGCGAAGCGCTGCAAAATGCAGGTATACAATTGTTGAACGATGAGGTGCTCTATATCGAGCACGAGGGTCAACCAGTATGGTTAGTTGGACGTTTTGATAATCATAAACGTCAACGTGTAGCAACTACCGATCTGCTGACGCAAGTAGATACGTCGCAGCCAGTGATATTGTTAGACCATAGACCGAGTGATATAGATAATCACAGTCAATTATCTATAGATTTACAAGTCTCGGGACATACCCACAACGGTCAAGTATTCCCCGCTAATTTCATCGTCAATGCTATTAATAGATTAGGCTATGGCTATGAGCAGATTGGTAAAGGGCACTTCGTCGTGTCCTCTGGTTATGGTTTTTGGGGCATTCCCTTTCGATTGGGATCGCGCTCAGAGATTTGGTTAATTACACTATCTGGCAATACAAATTGAATATACAAACCGATAATTAGCTAGCAAGCGGTCTATGCAGCTAACCGCGATTGTGTACTGATGATCTCACGTACAAAGCTGCTAAAGCCATGAATAATATTGCTTGTCTCTTGTCCAAGACCTTGATGAACACTCATAAAGTGAATAAAGCCATGCGGTGCTCCAAGCACAGTATAGGTCTCTACAGCAACGCCATAACCTCTCAGCTGCTTTGCATAAGCAAATGCCTCGTCACGTAATACATCGAGCTCAGAAGCTACAATGTAAGTTGGGCAAACTTTACTATTATCACCCAGCATAGGTGAGTTCAGTATATGTAGACGAGGCAGCGGACTATTCTCTAGGCAAGCAGCATCAAATACTGCTACATCAGCATGATCTAATAGTAGACCCTCACCATATAGCTCCCAACTAGGATAATCTGTCTCAATATCAGTGACTGGATACAAGGGCATTTGCGCTAGAGGTTCGGGTAGTTTTTCTAATAGATTAAACATTTTCTGACCTTCTATCCCTAGGTCTGCCCATGCGCTTTTGCTCGGTGCGGTCAGTTGCTGCGCAATTAAAGTTGATAGACCACCACCTGCGCTATCACCAGCCAATACAATACGAGAGGGTAACGCACCCAATGTGTGACAGTGCTCAACCAACCAATCATACGCAGTGATACAGTCTTTTAGTGCTGCTGGAGCAGGGCATTCAGGCGCTAAGCGATAATCGACACTAACCACAGACCAGCCAGTCTGCTCACAGACTGCATGACAGAACTCATGATGTGTATCGACATCACCAATGCAGAACCCACCACCATGAAAAAACAGCATGACTGTTTCATCAGGATTATGGATACGTTTTCTTCTAAAACCAGATTTTTTGCCGCCCGCTTTATAACAACGGACAGTCATGTCGCCATCATCTGCATTGGCAATCGTTTCATCTTTCCAGCTAACAGGCGAGTCACTTTTTTTAGTGAAGGGCTTTATATTGCTTAGCATAGTCGTATTGGCTTGCTGCCATACTCTAGGTGATTGCATGGCTACTGCATCAGCAGTAAATCTCTCACGCAATTCGGGCATTGGGGTTAGTTCTAACGGTGTTTTGAGGTAGCTATTTACTGCAAGGATGAGACGTAGATGAGCGTTTGCATGCATATATTGTTTTGAGTTGGGACCTTTAAGGTAACCAATTGCACCTTCTAAAATAGGGTCTGGTAAGTAACCGAGACTTTTCATTGCATAGTGCAATGTATGCGGCTGATAGTTTGCTACAGGGTTATAAGCGAGTATTTTTTCTTTAACGCTTAGACGTTTTTCTAATGAGTCATACGCTTGCGCATCTTGATTTGATGATTCTTTTGACGCTAAGTGCAATGTCATCAATGCTTTATTGAGCAAAGTATTGATAGATAAATTTTTTGAATTAGACATAACAGCTCTCATAAATGATTTTTAGCGTGCATTTGAGTGTAGGCGATAACATTTATAGCAATGATAAAATAGCTAGCAGAATAATAGGGTATCGTTTGGTAATAGCTTGATTAATAAGCGTAAAGCAATTGGAATAAATAGCGGTTTTTTGTTCTTTTTGTGAGTAAATATTGAGATTTATTGACATGGAACAAAAATGTTAGATGCATCGTATTAATGACACTTCACGAATATTTGTCATAAATGGTAAAAATTCCTTTATTCTAGGCTTGAAATTTATACTTACTACCTTTATCAAGCAGCTATTGAAGCGTATTAAAAAAAACAATGAGTCAGAAACATCGAGCATTTAATAATGGCATAGTAGGACCAGTAATGATTTGGTCTACTGTGCCGTCTCTTAATATTCATTATTGAAATTCCAAGGAGCTATCATGAGCGAGCAAAACCCGAACCACGAAAATCTTGACCAAAATGTGGCACATGAGAATATTGATCACAATGACAGTATCTTAGAAGAAACCGTGAAAGAGTTTGATCCACAGAATAATTCAGGTGAAGAAACGACTATCGAAAACGAAATCAACCTTGATACTTTTAAAGCGCGTATTGCTGAGCTAGAAGGCGAAGTAAAACAAGCCAAAGAAGGTACTGCACGCGCTAATGCTGAAGCTTATAATGCGCAAAAACGCATGGAGCAAGAAGCGGATAAGAGCAAAAAGTTTGCACTACAGAAATTTGCTAAAGAATTGTTAGACATCGTTGACAACTTAGAGCGCGCTATCGAAAATGCCGATGCCAATGATCCAGTCGCTGAGGGTGTGCAATTAACGCACAAAGCATTGGTTGCAGTATTGACCAAAAACGGCGTAGAAGTGGTCGATCCACAAGGCGAAAAATTCAACGCTGACTTCCATGAAGCAGTGGGTATTGACCCAGAAGCAGCGGCAGATACAGTGGGTACGGTCTTACAAAAAGGCTATAGCCTAAACGGTCGTCTATTGCGTCCAGCTATGGTTCGTGTTGGTCAGTAATATTTTTAGGGCTAAACCCTACTAATATGAAGGTTTTTCACAAAAAATGACATGAAACACAGTTTTTGCGTGATTATCGCCTTGAAAAATACGACGGGTAAACCGATATATAGCAACAAGTGACCGACTACGGTCTGGATAAATAAGTATTTATAGTTAAAAACAAATTAGGAGCAATTGATTATGGGTAAAGTAATTGGTATTGATTTAGGTACTACTAACTCGTGTGTAGCAGTAATGGAAGGTGACAAAGTTAAAGTCATCGAAAATGCTGAAGGTACTCGTACAACACCATCAATCGTCGCTTATAAAGATGACGAAACGCTTGTTGGTCAGTCAGCTAAGCGTCAAGCAGTAACCAACCCAAGCAACACTTTGTTTGCGATTAAGCGTTTGATCGGTCGTCGTTTTGATGACAAAGTCGTGCAAAAAGATATCGGCATGGTTCCTTACAAAATCGCTAAAGCAGACAACGGCGATGCATGGGTAGAAATCAACGGTAAAAAGCTTGCGCCACCACAGGTTTCTGCTGAAATCTTGAAAAAAATGAAGAAAACAGCAGAAGACTATCTTGGTGAGAGCGTGACTGAAGCAGTTGTAACTGTACCTGCTTATTTCAATGATTCACAGCGTCAAGCAACTAAAGATGCGGGTAAAATCGCTGGTCTTGATGTAAAACGTATCATCAATGAGCCAACTGCTGCTGCACTTGCTTATGGTATGGACAAGAAGCAAGGCGATAGCACTGTTGCTGTATATGACTTGGGCGGTGGTACTTTCGATATCTCAATTATCGAAATCGCAGACGTAGACGGCGAGCAACAGTTCGAAGTACTAGCGACCAACGGTGATACTTTCCTAGGTGGTGAAGACTTTGACTCAGCATTGATTGATTTCTTAGTGGCTGAATTCAAAAAAGAGCAAGACGTTAACCTAAAAGGTGACTCTCTTGCGATGCAGCGTCTAAAAGAAGCGGCAGAAAAAGCGAAGATTGAGCTATCAAGTGCACAAAGCACTGAAGTAAACTTGCCATATATTACTGCTGATAGCAGTGGTCCTAAGCATTTAGTCGTTACTATCAGTCGCTCGAAACTAGAGAGCCTAACTGAAGAATTGGTACAACGTACAATGGGTCCTTGTAAGACTGCACTTGAAGATGCTGGCCTAAAAATTGGCGACATCAACGATGTAATCTTGGTCGGTGGTCAGACTCGTATGCCACTAGTACAGCAAAAAGTACAAGACTTCTTCGGTCAAGAGCCACGTAAAGATGTGAACCCTGATGAAGCAGTTGCAGCTGGTGCAGCGATTCAAGGTGCCGTATTGTCTGGTGACAAAACTGACGTATTGCTACTTGATGTAACGCCATTGACCCTAGGTATCGAAACGATGGGCGGTGTCATGACACCAGTTATTGAGAAAAACACCATGATTCCTACTAAGAAATCACAGGTATTCTCAACGGCTGAAGACAATCAGCCAGCTGTAACGATTCAGGTATATCAAGGTGAGCGTAAAATTGCTAACCAAAACAAAATGCTTGGTCGTTTTGACTTGACGGATATTCCACCAGCACCACGTGGCTTACCACAAATCGAAGTGTCTTTTGACATCAATGCTGATGGTATCATGAATATCTCAGCAACCGATAAAGGTACTGGTAAAGCACAAAGCATCCAGATCAAAGCGGATTCTGGCTTGTCGGACGAAGAAGTCGAACAAATGGTTCGTGATGCAGAAGCTAATGCTGCTGAAGATGAGAAGTTCGCTAACCTAGCGCAAGTTCGTAACGAAGCAGATGGTCGTATCCATGCGGTACAAAAAGCGCTGAAAGAAGCAGAAGATAAAGTGACTGATGAAGAAAAATCAACAGTAGAATCTGCCATCACTGAGCTTGAAGCGGCGGCGAAAGAAGACGATCATGACGAAATCAAAGCTAAGCTTGAAGCATTAGACAATGCATTCTTGCCAATCAGCCAAAAAATCTACGCTGATAGCGGCGCTGGCGCAGAAGGTATGGATCCAAGCCAGTTCCAACAAGGTGCTGACGATGCTGGTAGCAACAAAGCTGATGACGATGTCGTTGATGCTGAGTTCACTGAAGTAGACGAAGACAAAAAGTAATACCAAATCCAAAAACGCGATTAGCTACGTCAAACTCGCTTAGTCTACTTGATGTAGTACTTACGCTTGTTTTCCTTGCTACTCAAGTTTTTGAAAATGGTATAGTCAATATGAATCGATAAGTAGTTAAATTAAAAAACGCATCCTTCGGGGTGCGTTTTTTTATGGCTGCTATTTCTAAATGTTGTTATGCCTACTAGCCACAGTTCCTACTAGCCACTATTTTTACTATCAGTTAATAAATTAAGGTTTAAACGCGCTCACTATTAGCACTTCATAGGTCAAATTAACTACGAGCTGTCCTGTGTCATTCTTTTCTGAGAATTGTTGCCAATAGTCTGACTCAAATTGCTGTAAACGCGACTTTGTCCATACAAAGGTTTGAGTATCTTCTGATTTAACTTGCGTTTGATTGGTCGATACGCCAGTGAGTTTCATATGTTTTAAGATAGCGTAGGGGGTAGGAAATGGTAAATCAAAGCGCTGAATTGAGAGTTTGATATTCTCAAAGCCAGCACTGTCTAATGCCAATTGCCATTCATCAATATCTGGATAGTGAAGTCCTTGGCCAGTAAGAGTTTTAATTTGCAAAAAGTTATTTGGCGTAAATGTGCTAAAGAGCAGCTGACCTCCTGATTTTAACCGCTGCGCTGATTGTGTGATGAAACTCAACGGACTATCAAACCATTGCACGGCATTGGCACTAACTATCAAGCTATGATTTTCTGCTAAATCTATCGTTTCAGCATCACCAATCATTACGTCAGCAGCAGGTAGTATTGATTGCAATGTAGCACTCTGCTCAGTACATAACTCATTAATGAGCCAGTGCTCGCTTTGTATATGATTAGCGAGTAGGCGCGTCATCTGACCTGTGCCTGCACCCACTTCCAACACACTACTTTGCTTGGTATGAGCAATACTGTCTAATAAGTACTTACAAACGGTTTGCTGGATACTGGCATGCTGGTCATAATCGATTGCATTAGCAAAGTGGCGAGCGATGGTTTGTTTTCTAACACTGAGGTCGTCAGCTGTGTCGAATGTTGTCATAGGCTTTATTATGTCCAAGTGCGCCAGTTATCTATCAATAGTAGGAGTAAATTCTGTGTTAAACGATAAAATTACAACTGCTGTATCAATCGCTCGCAGTCTTCCTTAGTTAGTTTGGCATTCATAACTAAACGAATGCGAGCAGTGTTTGCAGGCACAGTAGGTGGCCTGATAGGCAACGCGTAAAATCCAGCGGTTTGTAGCTGTTGTGCTTTGGCAAGGGTGCTTGCGTTATCGCCTAATATATAAGGAACGATAGGAGATTGATAATCCATATCTTCTACAGTTGGCGATACACGGTGCCGTGGGTCAATGGCTTGGCTAAGCGTGGTAGATAGCTGTGCTAGATGCGCACGTTGGTCAGTTAAAGCCGGCATCTTTGCTAAAATAAATCGTGTCCATGCGTGATTGATAGGAGGGAGTGCAGTGCTAAAAATCAGTGGACGCATGACATTGATCAGCCATTGTTTGACGACTTCATCACACATGATATAAGCACCCATTGAAGCAAATGCTTTACCAAAGGTACCCACCAAGTAGTCAATATCAGCCAACGTATGCGTTTCTTCCGCCAATCCTAGACCTGTATCGCCAAGCACTCCAACAGCATGTGCTTCATCGATATATAGTTCAATGCGAGCATCTTTGGATTTTATTTGTACCAGCTGAAGTAAGTCGGCACGGTCACCATCCATACTAAATATACTCTCGGTGACAATGATGATGCGTTCGACCGTCTCGTCTGCTTGTTCAATAAACTTGGCCAAATGCTCGTAATCGTTGTGACGGTAACGACGATAGGTGACAAGTTTACTTTGGCTCAAGCGCATCCCATCGATAATGCTGGCATGTACTAGCTTGTCAGCCAAAATGAGCGTCTTGACTGGCAAAGTTGTTAATGCTGGCAAGTTACCTACATTGGCATGGTAGCCACTGTTCAACACCAGCACCGACTTGGAGTTGGTTGAACTCTGTTTCTCTATGGCGCTTTGATACCAGTTTTGCAGTTCCTCTTCTAGAGCTTCTAACTGTATATCATTGCCTGTGAGTAGTCGTGAGGAAGTGGCGCTCATTTTAGGAGTGTGCGTAGTAGATAGCTGTCCCACTTGAACTAGAAACTCAGCTTGCAGCTCGGTATCGCCGCCTAGACCCAGATAGTCATTACTCGCAATATTGAGTAAAGCCTTAGCTTCCCTGACGACGTATCGTCCGTCGTGCTGCAGGTTTGGTAATTGACGATACTGCTGCTTTGCTTTTAAGTCTGCAAGTGCAGTTTGCAAACGCTCAGTGATAGAATTTTGCATTTTCTCTCTCTAATTATTGTTATATCAGCCATGTTTAGCCGATTTATCTAGCAAGAAAACTGTGAAATGAGTACGGATTATTGCATAAACTGGGTGGATGTAACAAAAGGTTTCATATCTGCGCCTTTGTAACCCACACACTGATAAACACTTTCAAATCTTAACTTTCGTACCATTAAACACTGACAGAGTGTCTGAAATAGTTTGTTACTATGTATTCATCGTTAGCAGACAAGGCGATAGGGCCACAAGGCCAATATAAATAAATAACTTGTTTGTCCAAATTTCTTTCAAGGAGCTAATAATGAAAACTCTACAAAAAACAATACTTGCACTAGCAACTGGTTCTTTACTTACTGTAGGTGCACAAGCTGCCGTTAATTATGGTAACGGCTATACAGGTCAACCGTATGTTGGTGCTAAGATTGGTCAGTTCGATAATGATGTAAGCGGCGACGATCCAACTGCGTATGGTGTGTATGCTGGTTATAATTTTGATCCTAATTTTGGTATGGAAGTTGAATATGTTGGTTCAGATGATGCTGATCTAGACAATAATGCTGGCGATTATGATACGAAAACTTATGGTGCGTACGGTACTTATCGTTACACGTTCCCAAATACTGCACTGTATGCTAAAGGTAAGCTTGGTATCGCTAAAACAGAGCTAGAAGCTGATTTTAACGACGGTAGCAGTGATTCAGTGAGTGATACTGGTATTGCTGGTGGCATCGGTCTTGGCTATGCGGTGAATCCTAACTTCAATGTTGAAACAGAATATGCCATGATGGATAGTGATGCAGATACTAAGCTGCTTACTGTTGGTGCTAACTTAAAGTTCTAAGATAATATAGCGTATTTATACCTATAGTCAAAAACGAAGAAACGACCATTTTATATGGTCGTTTTTTTATGCCTGTAAAAGATTTTTGCAACACATGTTTACTTTGGTAAATAAGTTGGTATGATACCTCCACTACTAATAACAAGTAGAAAATAGTTGAGTATCATTTGATATTAAACAAACTATTTGTTTATTGAATCCAAAGTTGAGAAAAGTATATGAAAAATCTACAAAAAGCTTTAATCGCAGTAATCGCTGGCTCAGTAATGACCATGAGCGCACAAGCAGCCATCTCTTATGGTGCTGGCCAATCATACGTTGGTATTAAAGCTGGTCAATTCATGGTAGATGCTGATGATTTAGATGATCCAACCGCATATGGCGTTTATGCTGGTTATAACTTCGATCCTAACTTTGGTGCTGAGATTGAGTATATAGGTTCTAATGACGCTGATGTTGATACAGGTAACAGTGGCATTGACGCTGAATTTGATCTAAAAACTTATGGTGCTTATGGTACTTACCGTTATGCATTCCCAAATACTGGCTTATATGCAAAAGGTAAACTAGGCTTTGCTAAAGCTGAGATTGAAGTTTCTGCTGAGGACTTTCTTGGAAACTCTGGAAGTGACAGCGATAGCGACAGTGGTGTAGCTGGCGGTATTGGCTTGGGTTATAACTTCAATCCTAATATGAGTGTTGAAGCTGAATATGACTATGTTGCTGAAGACCTTACGCTATTAACTCTTGGTGCACATTACAAATTCTAAGCTTTAATTTGTGTGGATGACTAAAAAACGATCACTTTAAGTGGTCGTTTTTTTTCGCTTAAAATTTATGTTAAGGACTTTAAGTTAGTAATTTATAAGCATCCAATAAGTAATATATCATTATCGTTAAAGCGTTGTTATCCTTAAAAATGTGCTACATTAAAAACTGGAATGATAAAGATAGGAATGGTGGCAAGGATGGAGATACTTTGGATGATTGAACCTTGGCATTGGTTAGTATTGGGCTTCTTATTACTAATAGTCGAGATGTTTGTACCGACGTTTGCCAGTCTGTGGTTTGGTGCCGCTGCCATCATCGTTGCAGCGCTATCATGGCTGTTGCCTATTGCTGTCTCTGTTCAGATTATCGTCTGGTTAGTGCTCTCTGCTGTGTTTTTGCTAGCTTGGTTCAAGTTTATCAGACCGTTGTCAGTAGATCGTACAAAAGCTGGGCTAGGCGGTAGTGTCATAGTTGGTGAAGTGGGGATGATTATCGTGTCACCGCAGCTAGATAAAGCTGGCACGGTTAGATTTAGTGTTCCTATCGTTGGTGCGGCTGAATGGATGTGCCGTACGAGAGGGGAGCAGGTGGCAATCGGTGATAGAGTGGTCGTGACGGATATCGTTGGCAATGAGCTAATTGTGAGCAGTACAAAAGCGCAGGCAGCGATGCATAAAAGTATGCAGGTATAATAATAAGGGATGAGTTATGGAAAGCTTTAGTATTGTCATGGTGGTATTGATTGCACTGGTGGTATTCACCGTGTTTAAAGGCGTACGTATTGTACCGCAAGGTTATAAATGGGTAGTGCAGAGACTGGGTAAGTATAGCCAAACGCTAGAGCCTGGACTCAACCTCATCATCCCTTATGTAGATGATGTGGCTTATAAAGTAACGACTAAGGACATCGTACTCGATATCCCGTCACAAGAAGTCATTACTCGTGACAACGTCGTTATTATTGCAAATGCTGTCGCTTATATTAATATCGTGCGTCCTGATAAGGCGGTCTATGGTATCGAAGATTATGAGTACGGTATCCGTAATCTAGTACAGACGTCATTGCGTTCGATCATTGGTGAGATGGATCTTGATAGTGCATTGTCCAGTCGTGACGAGATCAAAACCAAGCTAAAACATGCAATTTCAGAAGATATTGCGGATTGGGGTATTACCCTTAAGACAGTAGAGATTCAAGATATTAATCCTTCGCAGACCATGCAAGCATCCATGGAAGAGCAGGCAGCGGCAGAACGTTTGCGCCGTGCGACCGTGACCCGTGCTGATGGTCAAAAGCAAGCTGCTATCTTAGAAGCGGATGGTCGCTTGGAAGCTTCACGCCGTGATGCTGAAGCGCAGGTGGTACTAGCCAGAGGTTCTGAAGAGTCGATTCGTTTGATTACTAGTGCGATGGGCGAGGAAGAGATGCCGATCGTATACTTGCTGGGTGAACAATATATCAAAGCGATACGAGAGTTGGCTGAATCTGATAACTCCAAAATGGTGGTATTACCAGCAGATATCTTAAGCACTGTAAAAGGTATGGTCGGTGATAAATTAAAAGTGTAAGAAATCATAGCAATATTAAAAAAAGACCTCGCTTGAGGTCTTTTTTATGTGTATTAATTGGACTAAAGTTTCGCTAGCTTAGATAACTTTTGAAAAGCGGTTTTGGTGTTTCTTTTCTAAGTATTCATCAAATACCATGGCGACGTTACGGCCAAGCAAGCGACCTCTGGGTAAGACGCGCATACCTGCTGCATCCATATCAATCAGTCTGTCGTCTTGCATAGCGCCCAACTGCTGAATCTCATTAATAAAGTAGGTGATGGCATCGATACCAAATTTTTGATTCACATCTTTAAAATCGAGATAGTCATGACACAGCAGGTTCATGATGACATATTCACGCAAGCGATCCTTAATAGAGGTTTTAATGTACTTTACTGCAGGCATGACAGTTGGATTAATTTTCGCCATATCAATCTTGGCTTGATAGCTCTGTAGATCAGTATCGTTTTGCAAAATATAGCGCGTATTGGCATTAGAAATCTGACTGATTGATGAGACACCAAAGCCTAATAAGTCACAATCACCCATGATGGTGTAACCCTGAAAGTTACGATGTAATTTACCCTCACGCTGGGCGATAGCCAACTCGTCATCAGGTTTGGCAAAGTGATCGATACCGATATATTGATAACCGGCTTCGGTCAATGTGTTGACAGTATTGCCGAGCATCGTCAGTTTGGCAGCTGGGCTGGGCAAGTCTTCATCTTTTATCTGACGTTGGGCTTTAAATCGCTCAGGCAAATGCGCATAGTTAAAGACCGATAGGCGGTCTGGTGACATCTCGATGATACGATTTACGGTTTTGTCCAAAGTATCAGGCGTTTGATGCGGTAAACCATAAATCAAATCAATATTGATAGAGCGAAAACCAAGCTCACGTGCTTCTGTTAGCACGCTTTCAATAAGCTCTGCGGAATGCACACGATTAACGGCAATTTGCACAGTTTCATCTAAATCTTGCACACCTAAGCTGATACGGTTGAAACCGAGATTACGCAATATTTTCAGAGTGTTTTCACTCAGCTCACGAGGATCAATTTCGATAGAGTAGTCACCTTCGTCTTCTGGCAAAAACTCAAACTGAGTCTGTAAAAACTCCCATAATTGCACCATCTCTTCGTCACGTAAAAACGTTGGCGTACCACCGCCTAAATGTAGCTGTTTGACCAATGGTTTGTCGCTGCCTTCTGGCGTAGATAACAGGCGGCGCTTATGCGTAATTTCAGCGATTAAATACTGCAAGTAATCGCCAGAGTCGCTATTTTTTTTGGTAATAATCTTATTACAAGCGCAGTAGTAGCAAAGGTGGCGACAGAACGGAATATGAAAATATAGCGATAAAGGAGCGCGCCCTTCACGATTCTGCAGGATTTTTGTCTCAAGACCGATAGCCTCAAAGCTATCCGGTATTGGAGTAAATTCTAAAGCAGTCGGATAAGAGGTATAACGTGGCCCTGAGCGATTGTACTTATTGATGATTGCCTCATCAAATGCTGGTAGCTGCTTGCTAGTAATACTGCCACGTGTACTAGCATAAGGGTTGTCAGTCTGCATAACAGGGCGCACAGTCGTGGGCGGCTCGTCCGCACGGTTGTAGGGCTGCTGAGTGTTCTGTTCTGAATAGTCTGTCATGCGATATTCCTCGTTTTTACTCTAGATACTGCTGGTTTTTATATTATCAATGATTTCGGATTTGGCGTTTATTTTTTGCTTTTAAGATTGATTGATAACACGGCTTGAATATATCATCGGCAGCAGTATGTATCGCTAAATGTATAGTAGTTAGTATAGCAAATCCTTGTTAGCAGTGGGGTGGTCGGTGAGTATTCTTAAATATTAAAATAGAGCTATCATTTACACATAAAAAACCTCAGAAGGACGCTGAGGTTGTGGTGATTCTCTCCACACCAGCAATAAAACACGACATTTGCGCGTTGATAAATAATACTTTATTATCAATGATACTCTGTATTAGGAAGATGCTGATGTCGTTTGCCCAAGTCTATACCCGTTCGGTGGTTGGTCTGCATGCTCCCAAGGTCATCATTGAGGTGCATCTATCGCAAGGACTGCCTGCATTGACCATCGTTGGGCTACCTGAGGCCGCCGTGCGTGAGAGTAAAGACAGGGTGCGCTCCGCCATTCTCAATTCAGGTTTCCAGTTTCCTAATCGCCGCCTCACGATCAATTTAGCCCCTGCTGATTTGCCTAAAGATGGCGCGCGTTTAGACTTACCAATTGCTATTGGTATACTGGCAGCAAGCGGACAGCTTGAGCCAGAGGTGCTATCAGGATTTGAATTTATTGGCGAATTAGCGCTCAATGGTCAATTGCGACAAGTAACTGGTAGTTTGGCAGTCGCACGAGCAATCAAAGCTGAGAAATTGGCATTAGCATTGTCGCAGTTAACAGCGAGTGACCAAGGACAAAATAATTCAAATAACTCAAATAACTCGCCGCCGACAACACCGCAACTGATCGTGCCGATTGATAATGGTCGTGAGGCCAGCCGCGTTGATGGCGTAACGATACTAGCTGCTCAGAGTCTAAAAGCAGTTTGCGACCATCTGCAGTCGCTCGTTGACCCAAGTGCAAGCTATGAGAGTTTAGCAGTAGTACAGCCTAGTCCCACACAGCAGCATGTTGGCTATCAAGTGGATTTAGCTGATGTCAAAGGACAGCACCATGCCAGACGCGCGTTAGAGATTGCCGCCGCTGGTGGCCATTCATTGTTATTTACAGGGCCCCCAGGTTCTGGCAAGACACTCATGGCATCACGATTGCCAACGATATTGCCAGACTTGAGTGATGAGGATGCACTAGAGGTTGCTAGTACCTATTCGGTGGCAGACAGCGATTATGACTATGGGACGCGGCCGTTCAGACAAGTGCATCATACGATATCAGCTGTAGCATTAGTCGGTGGTGGCTCACGGCCAAAACCGGGTGAGATAACGCTTGCTAATAAAGGAGTATTGTTCCTTGATGAGTTACCAGAGTTTGATCGGAGCGTGCTGGAAGTACTGCGTCAGCCGCTAGAAGCCAAACAAATTACTATTAGCCGCGCTAATTCTCAAATGACTTTTCCAGCGAATTTTCAATTGGTCGCTGCGATGAATCCTTGCCCATGTGGCTATGATGGCGATACATCAGGACGTTGTCGATGTCGACCTGAGCAAATCAAACGCTATCAAGACAAACTATCTGGACCTCTCTTAGATCGTATTGACTTACATATTACCGTGCCTGCGTTACCGATTGCCGATCTACAAAACAGTCAGGTAGGTGAAACCTCCAAGCAAGTACGGGATCGCGTAGTGGTCGCGCATCAGCATCAAATGCAGCGCCAGAAAAAGGTTAATAATGAACTTAGCCCTAGCGAAATTGATGAATATATCCAACTAGGCGACAATGAAAAGCAGTTATTGCAACTTGCTCAGCAGCGTCTAAATTTATCAGCGCGTGGCTACCACCGAGTATTACGGGTTGCGCGTACAATCGCGGATTTGGCTAATAGTACGGATATCAACAGCGCCCACGTATCTGAGGCGCTGAGCTATCGCAGCAAAGCGTAATCTATGTTTGAGCAAGTTACATCATGATGATTTGATAGGTTTTTTATAGACTAAACTCTATCTTTCATAACCCAAGCAACCAAGTCCGCAAAGTGATCAAAGGCTTCGGTCGGATTTAATTCGCGAATATCTTGGCCGTAGTTATAACCATAAGACAAACCGAGCGTGTCCATATTGGCGTTCTGTCCAGCCAACATATCGTTCCTAGAGTCGCCAATCATCACTGCCTGATCAACACTGACATTGAGAGTCTCACAGACATGCAGTAGGGGCGCTGGATCTGGTTTTTTGACAGATAAACTGTCGCCGCCCATCACTTCACTAAACAAATCTTGCCAGCCAAATGAGTGCAATATCTTCGGTACAAATCGAATGGGCTTATTGGTGACTAAAGCAAGCGTATAGCCAGCTGCGTGCAGTTTTTTGAGTCCGTCATCGACATCTGGATAGGCAACGGTTTTGCTACCACTAAGATTCTTATAAGCCTCAAAAAATATTTGCTCTGCATGATCGGCTTCCTCAACCGTTAGCTCACCTTCTGCTACTTCCACTTTACCAACCAACGCGCGCTCTACGAGCAGGCGTGAGCCATTTCCTATCCAGTTACGTATCGTCTCGATAGGGTAGGTGTCTTTGCCTAATGTGGTTAGCATGGTGTTGGTGGCGTCGGCCAAATCAGGTACGCTATCAATGAGCGTTCCATCAAAATCAAAAATTAAAAGCTGCTTATTCATTGTTCCTCACTATTGAAAATCGTTATATTTATTATATTGGCCATACCTTAGCACAGTAGCGTTCTGAGACCAGTCAATTTAGTTACCTGTTGTGCTTAATGTCTTGAGCATTAGCATCTATTCGACATCTTTATAGCGTTCACGATGCTCTTTTTTCATTCTTAAATAGTCTTCATTCTCACGGCATTCGTCCCATTTAACTTTAAAGATTCGTGCGGATTCTGCTTTAACTGGGTCTTCCTCTTGTCGTGGCAATTCTTCGCGACCATGAGCGCCGCTTTGACCTTTTTTATCATCAGGTACCGCGCCTTTATATTTTTTACCACCTTTGTGATTGGCATAGCGACGAGCACGGGTATAGCCCATTTGTATAAACTTACGCGCCATATCTGCACCGACGAAGTCATCGTCAGCCAAGTAATCTAAAAACATCTGATAGATAGCTTCACTACTCTCGCGGGCGATATCGGGAGTCGCAAAACGCCAATGGGGTAAAATCTCAGACTTATACGGCTCTACCAGTAATACGCCTTGCTCACCGCGAGCGACACGGTACAACTCAGGCTGAGCGCGCAAATCTAAACTCTTATAATCCAAGTCGTAATCAAACTCTCTCATAGCTATGACCTATTATTTTTGTCTATTCGTATATGGTTATTGAGTATACTTAGCCAAGCTGTTTAGAAAAAAGCACAAAAATGTTATGCAACCGTGACAGTAGGTATTTAGCATCAAAAGCGTTAAGTAGAAATGGTTATGGTAAAGTCAACTGTGAGACGTATGAAGGCTACAAATATGATGAATGCAATACCACAAGAGATACTATGTTGAGAAATAAAATAAGTGTAAATGAGCTGAGCCGTTTGCGATTACCCAAAAATATACTGGTAGCGTGGCTATTGCTAACGACAAGCATACTAGCCAATACGACTGCCCATAGCGCGTGGTTTGAACGTTTGATTCCGCAAGGTGAGACGTATACGGTACGCGAGATAGATCGCGATTTGGCATTTGTGATAGATGGCTTTATCTATGATGCGCGTACGTCTTGTTTTTTGGCAGTGGGCGACCGAGTGATATTTTTTGAAGGGCGTCACGGTATTGATTACCGCGCAACTATATACGACCTAGATTCGCGTGAGCGCTGTAATTTACTATTACGTGGTCGTTTTTACGAATAGTGGTCGGCTATATGAATAAGAACAATGCATAAATAGAATGAATGTTAACGAATACGGTAAAATTTAAACATAAAAAAAGCCCCGAACATTGCTGTTCAGGGCTTTTTAGAATTCTATTAACGAATGGTGGCTCGAGGCAGGATCGAACTGCCGACACACGGATTTTCAATCCGTTGCTCTACCTACTGAGCTATCGAGCCGTCTTCGTTGAGGTCGCTATTAAACTAAATATACGCGCTTCTGTCAAGCAATTTTTGCATTTTATCGAAAAAAAGACGATAAATAATTAGATATTAGTAAAATTAATCGTTTTAGCACTCAATTTAGTCTTTTACACGCAGAAGTTCGTACTCGCTCATGATACGGTGAATATCAGCGTCCGCAGGGACAAATTCACGTACGCCTTTTCTAACTTCGCAATCGTAGACCAGTTTAATAAACTTGGCATCAATAGCACGTTTACGATTCTCTGGATGCACAGTGAGGTACTGCAGGCGCTTAGCATTGGTCTGCCCATCATCAAAGCAGGCAACAGCGGCGATAGGCTTATCATTGAACATACCGACATAGAGATACTGTCCACGTTGAAACCCTTGCTCAACGATATTTAATACCTCGAGACCGTCAGGCTGTGCATCATCACTATCGTATAACGCTTGCAAGCGCTCTGCTAGCTCATTGTCACGAGCAGGTTTTTTGATAAGTGGCGCATCCAAACTATTAATGGCGATCGCTTCTAAAGGCATAGCAGTTCCTATAAATAGAGGGTTTCTATAGTATAAATTAGCAGTATGAGACAGCACGATGTCATAGCGTGTAGTGCCGTAAGTAAGGGTCTTCAAAGTCAGCGCGAGTCATGATTGATAAAACTGAACACACTATTTTAGCAGAATGAGGTGATTTTGTGCGTGGTTTACCGCTTGGTCGTGGCAGTAAATGTTAGGGTTTGCTATGATGAGGCTATATAATATTTAGTATGTATAAACCCTAATATGTTGATATCTTTTGTATATATCATTTTCTAATACATTTTTTGCTAAGGTCTGACCCAGACACTAGTAAAATATTTTGGGCAGGTTTTTGCCTTATTTATTGACCGCTTTTCACTGATAAAAAACTGATAGAGAGTAGCCATGACAGCCAATGCAACGACGACTGCTGCCACACCTGAGCAAACTGAGTCAAAAAACGTAAATCTATATGGTCGCCCTGAACGTATCGCGACCGTTGAACGTATCACTGCCGAAACGCAAATCACCTGTACCGTCAATCTGGATGGTACAGGTAAAGGCACGGTAGACACTGGTGTGCCATTTTTGGATCATATGATTGATCAAATTAAGCGTCACGGTTTGTTTGACCTAGATATCAAATGTACCGGTGATACGTTTATTGATGACCATCATAGCGTCGAAGACACTGGTATTACTCTTGGCCAAGCCTTCAACAAAGCACTGGGTGACAAAAAAGGCATTCGTCGTTATGGGCATTTTTATGCGCCGCTAGATGAGTCATTGACCCGTGCTGTCGTCGATCTGTCAGGGCGTCCTGGTTTGCATATGGATATCCCATTTACGCGCTCGCACGTCGGCCGTTTTGATGTTGATTTGTTCAGTGAGTTCTTTTACGGGTTCGTCAATCACTCATGGATGACCGTGCATTTGGATAATCTAAAAGGCAAAAACAGCCATCATCAGATCGAATCAACCTTTAAAGCTTTTGCTCGTGCGTTACGTATGGCCTGTGAATACGATGAGCGTGCATTAAACACCCTGCCATCGACCAAAGAGGCTTTCTAAGGCGCACTTAAGGCTCTTCTACAAGATTACTCAAAAGGGCCAGTCAAGTTTGGCGTACTGGTTGTACAGCCTGCGCTTGACCTCCTTGTAGCAAAACCTTATCTACACCTTAGTAATAGCCAACAATATAAATGGTCAATAATATAAATAGTACAGTAGTCAAAATATTTAAAAATGAGAACCAATCGATGACTAAAATAGCACTATTAGATTACGGTATGGGCAACCTGCACTCTGCTAGCAAAGCCCTATCGGTAGTCGGGGCAGAAGTCTCTATCACCAATGATCCAAAAATCGTGGCGGCGGCTGATAAGATCGTTTTCCCTGGTGTGGGTGCGATGCGTGACTGTATCGCTGGCATGCACGAAGCGGGCATTGATGAAGTGATACGCCATGCAGTGTTTAACAAGCCCGTTATGGCCATCTGTGTGGGCATGCAGGCGTTGTTTGAGCAGTCAGCTGAAAATGGTGGCACGGACTGCTTGGGCATCTTAAACGGCACTGTAGAAGCGTTTGACCATACGTGGAAAGACAAGCAGGGCGCAACGATAAAAGTACCGCATATGGGTTGGAATACCGTTAGCGGTATGGATTTTGATCATCCGCTTTGGCACGGTATCGAAGACAATGCGCACTTTTACTTTGTGCATAGTTACTACTGTGAACCTGCTGATAGCTCACAAGTGGCGGCGGTATGTGACTATGGTCAACCGTTCTGCGCCAGTGTTATCCAAGACAATCTATTTGCCACCCAGTTCCATCCAGAAAAGAGCCATACTGCTGGCTTGCAACTGCTCAAGAACTTTGTAGAGTGGAATGTGTAAGTAGTTGATAAACGTGAAGTGAATATTTAATTTAGTAGAAGGTAGATTATCAATTGTATAATCTGCCTTTTTTATGCTCAGCCATCACTTTTTAGCTGCCATTCTTTAGCTATTATAGTTTAGCCATCATGGTTTAGTGATACGCTCAGTTATTTTCTACTCGCTTATATTTGGAATATCTCAGTGGATTTTACTGCCTTTAAAATGAATGTTGTGGAAACAACTGGCCTTGCCAAAGATGCCTTACATATCTATGTCGGTGTCGGTGTTTATCTGCTGTGTCTGGTTGCGCTGCGACCTATTATAAAAAGCCAAGGTATTCGGTCATTTATCGCATTGATCGTCGTGACTTGTATTGCGCTGTTGGGTGAGTATTTGGACAATCGAGATACGATTGAATCGCTTGGCTTAACTGGCTTGAGCCGTGATCAGATACTCGCGAGTATCCGTGATTTGATTAATACTTGTATGCTGCCGTACGTGCTTTTTGCGCTGAATAAGTGGACGACTATATTTCGACCAACCAATAAATCGACTTCACTGACCAAACGCCATAAAAAAACGGACTAATTAATAGTCCGTTTTTTCATTCTGCTATTTGAATTTATAATTCTAGCAGCTCATCTTATTTTTTGGCTTCATCATACAGCTCACGTACGACTTCACCAATGGCTTGAATACCATCAGTCAGTGTCTGCTCGTCAGCCGCGATACTCATACGGATACATTCGTGCGCATGCTGATAATCGCTGACATCGACACCGGGGAAAAAGTACTCACTTGGCACAATAAGCGTGCCTTTCTCTTTTAGGCGCTCGTATAGATCCAGCGTGCTAATCGGCAAGTCTTTAAACCATAACCATAAAAATATCGCGCCTTCAGGCTTATGAATGACCAAAGGATAATCGCCCAAGGCTTCTTTTAATAGCTTCACCGCGAGTGTCGCCTGCTTTTGATAAAACGGCTTGATGTCGTTATCAGATAATTGCTTAATACGATCGTTTTCTACCAATGGCGTGGCAATCGCTGCACCAAAGCGTGTCGGTGCTAGATTGACCACGGCATTCATCGCACTGACCGCTTCGATTACTTTGGCATCGGCCACGATAATACCAGTACGCATACCAGGCAAACCAATCTTTGACAGGCTAAAGCAAAGAATCGTATTGTTATCCCAATTCAGGTGCGCGTCAGAGTAGATGATATTGGGGAAGGGCATGCCGTAGGCGTTATCGATAATCAGCGGTATGTCATAGCGTTTGGCAATCTCAGCCAAATGCGCCATTTCGTCATCAGTCAGCACGTTACCAGTTGGATTGGTCGGGCGTGAGCAGCAAATCGCGCCGATACGACCTTCTTTTAGTGCTGGCAAGTTTTCTAACGCGTCAAAATCCACACGATATTTAAAGAAGCCTTCCTCACCATCATGAGTCACTTCATCGATATGTGGCAATACCGCGGTGAAATGCTGACCTTCAACATGCACATCGCTATAGCCGATATACTCAGGGGTCAATGGCAGTAGGATGGATTTGTCCACAGCTCCATTCTTTTCATCAGCGAAAGCGCCGCCAAACAGATTAAACAAATAGAAAAATGCATTCTGTGAGCCATTGGTCAGGGCAATATTTTCTGAAGTGAGATTCCAATCATAATGACGGTTAAAGAAGCCAACCAACGCATCGATAAAGGCGGCATCCCCTTGCGGATTAGAGTAGTTCGCCATGCTGATAATCGCGCTACTATTGGGCACGCCTGCATCATTATCAACACCCAGCGCCTTATAGGTCTCCAAGAACAACTCATTAACGGCATCAATTTTGGCAGGGTTACCACCGCCCAACATGTTGACAGGTTGATCGCTTTTTAGCGCATCGCCCAGATCATCCATCAATTGTGAGATGCCAGTGGGTTGGGTAAATTTTTGACCGAACTTTGAGAATTTCATAAGGCTACCATGCTGTTTGAGAGGGTGTTAATGAGGTATAGGCACGCATACCCCTAATGATAATATGGGCGTTAGTATAGCAAATAGTCAGTTTTAAACGAGTTGGAATCGTAAAATAAACTATTGTTAAATCATCGCCCTTACCCTTGCCATAATTCCACGTCCAATCACCAATCTCACATAAATAATAGCAATGGCAAACAGCAACACGATTAATGCTGCACCGCCAATAGCCAAGCTCAGCCACGGCACACTAAACTGTAGATTAAACCATTGCGTGATAGCAGCCCATGCGCCAACGCTAGCGATAACAACGGCAAAGGTCGCCGCGCTAATCCCAAGCACACCCAACTCTAAGATATTGAGCATATACAGGTCACGCTTTTGCATACCGAGCAGTCTAAATGACGCGCTGTCTTTCATACGATCTTGTGAAGTAGACAGCAGCGAGCTGATCAGCACCATGACCCCAGTGAGTAGGGCAAGCAAGGTGAACACATAGACCAAGCGGCTCATTTGTACCACCAGTTCTTGAATTTGCTTCGCGATAGCCGTGCCATCGATGGTGGTGACAGCAGGGAACTTGCGTACCAGTTTGCCTTGTAGTTCTGGAATGGCACTCTCTGACACATGTGCAGTGGCAAACTGAATCTGCGGGGCAGCGGACAGTACGGACGGTTCAAACAAGAAGTAAAAATACGGGCTTGGGCCACGCTCATAGCGCGTACGAATACTGGTAATCTGCCCGATGATTTCGATACCTTGAATGTTAAAACGTACCTGATCGCCCATACCGACATTGAGCATACCTGCGGCAGTGTCCAAGATAGACAAAGGTTTGATTTGTTCATTTGTCGCATCGATAGAGGAGTATAGCGCGTCGTCTGTGAGTGATTCAGTGATGTATTCGGTCTCCATGACCGTATCTGCGTAGCTCAAGTTAAAGACACGTGTGGGATCATCAAACCCATCAGCAGGCTCGATATCTTTTGCCGCCACATCATTAGCCGTCTCCACACGCGCACGAATGACGGGATAGTAAGTGACGGGCGCCTCAATGATGGCATCAATATCGTCATGTTGATCGCTCTGCACATCGAGCAAAAACAGATTGGGCGCGTCTTCAGGATAGGCGTTGATAAACTGCGCATTGATACTGTGGTTGAGCGTGGTAATGAGCGTCAGCACCGCTACCGATAGTGATAAGGTGACAAAGAACAACGCTGATTGGTTGCCTTTACGCGCAAGGTTATGGATGGCGATACGCTGCATCCAACTGACCTTAGTATTGCTTGCTAACTTGTTAAGCAGCCAGAGCCACCCACGCGCCAATAACCAAAATATCGCCACAAAGCCAATCAAGCCGCCCAATAGCTGTGCGCCTAATGACAGTGAGCCAACTTCATAAGCGAAGAAAGCATACAGCCCTGCCAGCACCAAGCCATACCATAGTAACGGTACGCGTCGATACCAAGGCAGATTTTGCGTTTGCGTGCTCGCACCTTGACTAAGTAGGGTCGCGGGCTTGGTGGTGCTCAGCGTACTCAAACCACGCTGAGCGATCAGTAGCGTCAGGACTAAAGCAATGACAATAGTCTTGATGGCGCTGATTGGATTGATGGCTAGACCAACGTCAGCAGGTAAGATGGCCACCATATAGGGCTGACCGATTTTGAGTAAGCCCAGACTAAGGGCAACCGCTGCGATACAAGCAATGACGGTCGTGATGATAAGCAGCTGATAGTAGCTACGTTTGAGTGAGCCAAGCGGTTCGCCTAGCGCCAAGCGAATGGCATTATTAGACTGCTGCTTGCTGACAAACGCACTAATGACGCCGTACATGGCGACCGCAGATAGTAGTAACACCGCGATGACCAGTAGCTTTAAAAACATCAGCACATTATCAGAGATACGCGAGACCGAAGTGTCTGCGGACTCAGCATCAGATAGCTCGATATCAGGATAATTGGTCAGGATCTCTGTAAGCTGCTCACGCTGCGTGGTTATCAGCTCTGGATCGCCTGCCATCTCGATACGATAGTTTATGCGGCTACGTTGACCGAGTAGATTGGTCGCCTCTAAGGCATCTTGTTTCATCAACACACGCCCACCGAAACCAAAGGTGGTCAGCGGACGGTCAGGCTCTTTGGTTAGTACATCACTAATCGTGAACTGCGCATCGCCAATGGTGATACGGTCGCCGACATCGGCCTGTAGACTACTGAGCACTTCTGGTGCGACGATCACACTGTCAGATGTTAGCTGATCCCACAGTGGCTGTCCTGAGGCAAGCTCCGCTGTGCCGTATAGGGGATACGACGGCGAGACGGCTTTGACGCTGGCAAGCAGTGTTTGCTCATCATTGACCAGCATGGCGCTAAATTGATAGTCATACACGATCTGTGTATTAGGGATAGTTTCTACCTGTGACAATACTTCGCTTGGCCAGTCTTGCTTACTGTTTAGGATTAGATCCCCACCAACGAGTGCGCGCTGATTGTCATTGATGTAGCTATCGACAGACTGCTGCACCGAGTCGAGAGTCAGGTAAGTTGCAAGTGATAAGGTCAAGGTCATTAGAAACAACACTGGATACACCCAGCGCTGCCACCAGCTACGGCTGAGTGCTTGCGAGCCTAGAGTTTGAAAACCTAGAGTACGGGTAAATAGTTGACTAAGAATGCCGCTAGGATAACTGGACTCTTGATGCATACTGGTAGCAGTCTTTTTTGTATCAGGCAATTTGTTGTCTGTGGGCTTACTATTCATTAAGATACAATCCAGTTATTCATGTAGGTACAATGCGGCCGTCATGCATGGTGATGACGCGATCTGCCATCTCGGCAAGTGCAGGATCATGAGTCACGACCACCAGTGCCGAGCCAACCTGTTGACGTAAATCCAATAGTAGCTGCATGACTTGATCGGCATTTTGCTCATCTAAGTTGCCCGTTGGCTCATCCGCAAACACAATCTTTGGGTGCGATACCAGTGCTCGTGCCACCGCTGTACGCTGCTGCTCACCACCTGACAACTGATTGGGTAAGCTGTTACGTCTATGCCCTAAGTCGACCGCATCTATCAGCTCGTCTACGCGTGCTGGGTTTGGACGTCTGGCAATATCAAGTGGAAAGGCGATATTTTCAGCGACGGTCAGTGTGGGCAGTAGATGAAATGACTGAAAGACAAAGCCCATATCTTGCTGACGAATGACGGCTAGCGCATCTTCGTCAAGACTGCTAAGCATTTGACCTGCCAGCGATACCGTACCGCTATCGGGATAGTCTAATGCTGCGAGTAAACCTAACAAAGTAGATTTACCCGAGCCTGATTTGCCCATGATGACCACAAACTCGCCAGCGTTGACATAAATATCCACGTCTTTGATGATGGACAGTTTTTGCTCACCGACTTGCACGGTTTTATTTAATTGTGAAGCGGTCAGTAGAGCTTGTGTCTTAGCGTCTGCTTGTGGCGTTGCTGTGGCAGTCGAAGATGATGATGTCATTACAGTGTCTCGTTTAATGGTCTCGTTAAGTAGTCTCGTTTGTCTTATTTTTTGTCGTATTGTCTTGAGCCGTTGCAGCTGTGTTATCGGTACCGGCTGTTTTTAACTCTTCTAGCTCTTCTAACTTAGGCTCTAGAATAGGCAAGATATTGTTATTGACGATAATCTCGTAGCCTTCTTTAGTCGGATGAATCGCATCTGCTTGGTTTAGCTCTCGGTCACCGCCGACACCCTCTAAGAAAAACGGAATAAGCGTCAGATTCATGTCTTTAGCAATACGAGGATAAATGTCTGAGAATGCCGCAACGTATTCACTGCCTAGATTGTCATAGATTGACATGCCGCCTAAGATAACGACACTGCCATTGTCTTGCAGGTGCTTAACCGCAGTACGAATATTGGCTTCAATGGTCGCCACATCGATGCCGCGTATCGCATCGTTAGCACCGATAGTCAATATGGTGATGTCAGGTTTGGTTTGCGATACCCAGTCCAATCGATTGACTAATCCCGTACTGGTTTCACCGCTTAGACCTGAGTTAATAACTTTGGCGTTAGCATAGCCCATCTCTTGTAGACGATCTTCTAATTGAGCAGGATAGTTGTCGTCTTTGTCCACTCCCAGACCTTCTGTCAGTGAGTCACCAAGCGCCAAAATAGTAAGTGATGAAGATTTGACCTGTTGATCAGTTGTTGCTGCGGTTTCAGCTGCTACTGAAGCAGTGCTAGCTTGACTATTGGTCGCTTCAGTACTGGTACTCTGCGTGTCATCAGCAGATGTGGTTTCAGCATCTTTCTGACAGCCACTGATAGCCATTACAGCCGCGAGCATAGCGATAGCAGGCAAGCGCTGAGCAAAACGAGAGGGAGGTTTTATCATGGGTGTTATGTCCTATATGCAATCAAACCAGTGTATAGTCAAATCCTATCTAAACCAGATACAGTAACAGTCGGATGAATTCTCAGGCTCGTTCAGTCTACTATTGGTAGTACTTTTACTCACCTTCCTTTTATCCGGATTATATTGAATATCCAGCTTATGTTAATTATCTAAATTATATTGAACTGACTATAGCAAAATAAGACAGTGACCTATATTGCCCTAAGGTTAATTTAAGGCCGCTTTATTGCGCGTTAGCAATCATAGCCTTGTAGACCACAAAAACTGATAGAAATGAAAGCTGATAGCAATCAAATATATTTGCCATCGACCATCACTGGACGACTAACAAGCCAAGCAATCACGACGTTGACAATCATCAGTATCAGCATAATAAAAAGTGGCACACTCCAACTGCCCGTTGTTTCATGGAGCCAGCCTGTGCCCAATGGGCCAAAAAACGCAATGACATAACCCACTGCTTGAGCCATACCAGACAGCTCACTGGCTTGATTGGTCGTATAAGTACGCATCGAGAACAGCATCATGCTCAAGGTAAAAATCGCGGAACAGCCCATGCCCATCATGCCTGACCATAGCCATGCCAAGTCAGTCGATAGATAGCTGACGCCCAATATACCAACGACATTTAATACAGCAGCAAATACTGCCAATGCTTGAATAGGGCGGCCACGATTGACCAACCAAGTTAGGCTTAAGATAGAGACTGGTGCCATAAACTGAAATACAGAGCCCATTTGTCCAGCACTGACGGCAGATAGTCCCTTACTGACCCAAATCGATGGTAAAAAACTGGCAACGGTGTAAAACAATAATGACTGTAATCCCATAAAAATAGCAATCTGCCACGCAAAGGTGGTGCGCCACATAGAAATTTCAGAAGAACCTAAGGCCGCAGGGATAACCGCTTGATGGTTGGATGAACCCAACCGTACACGTAAGAACAGCCAAATCACGAAAGCAAAAACACCCAGTATTGTCCAACCGCCTAATGCCCACTGCCAACCAACTTGCTCCGATAATGGTAGTACTACACCTGCGACGATACCTGCTGCTGTGGTCATCGTTAGACTAAACAACCCTGTAATCAGCGGAATATGTTGTGGGGTACGCTGCTTAATGACCGGTGCTGCTAAAGTGTTAGCGAAACCAATAGCAAGAGTAAGTAGCAAAGTACCAATTAAAAACCCACTCCACGTCGGGATGGCAGTACGGATAACCATCCCTACCGTTAATAGCCCAATCATGGCAATCAGTGTGTTTTCTAACCCGAATCGCTTACCAATTGCTGGGGAAATCAGCGCACCAACGGCAAAGCTCAGCATAGGTACTGCCCCTAGCCAGCCTATCTGAAATTCAGAGATATCAAGCGCGTCCTTTACCACTGGGGCGATAGAACCTAGCGCGACGATAGGCGCACGCATATTGGTAGCTAGTAGAATCATGGCACACAGAACCAACCAAAAGGTAAAGCGTGAGGAGGGCAGGCTAGATGAAGCAGATAGATTGGACGAGGTAGACATAGCAGCACAACGATGACAGCAAAAAAGAACACGTTATTTTATAAGCGCCAAGAAATTGCCGCTTATAAAATAACACCAGAGAGCATTTACCCAGACACGTACCTAAACGGTAATCGATATCGTAAGTTAGACCGAAAAATATATGTAGCGCGTAAGACATACAATTTGCTTAACTGACTTTACTAAATTGGCAGGCAGGTTAGTCAAAATGTATGTGTGGTTACTTCGAGTTACGGTTTTAGAACAGTGATAATAAGAGATGGCGATAATAATAAATCTTAAATAAGCAGTCTTATCGCACAATAAAAATAGCGCCAAGTCACTTCTGAATGACTTGACGCTATTATAAGAACATATGTCAGGTAAACGCTACCAACGTATGGTAACTAATAGGCTATTAAACCGATTTACCCAATTGAGCAGCTCTTAATGCATTCTCTTGCTGTTCAGCGATTAGTGAATCGCACTTATTGGGATCATTACCACAAAAAGAGCAATTTTCATCGCCCATCAATTTGGCAACACCGCCACAAGATCCTCTAAGCGGCTTTTTTTTGACCATATAACCGACGCCCATAAAAATAAAGAATAGGACAAATACGGTGAAAGTAATGGCAAGCATAGGAAGCAGTTGGCTAAGCATAGAGGAAACCTCATTTTAAAAAATAGGGCAGTTATTAGTAGTGTTGTCTAAGTTCATGACAGCTAAGCACCGTTAATAACAACTGTATAATAGTATAGCAAATTTTAGTGCGGCTCGTTGTGCGTTAACGTATTCTCTTGTTTCACATCTATCACTTACCAGTGGCTTTTAGAGTGTGCTGTCTAGAGCTTGGAGAACGTTTAAAGCTTTTTATCAGCACGTAATGCTTTCATCGCTGGGGTCTGTACCACCTGCCAGTCGTCAATATCATCATCAGCAGCTTCGTTGGACATATCATCAGAACCTTTTGCCTTTACATCGTCAGCTAGTACCACAAACATGGCCGCCAGATTTTGCGTTTTAGCGAGGTCTAGTGCTTTGTGATAAGGCATCGCGGTAAGAGCAGTTGCCCACGCATCCGCTAATGCAACCGAATCAGCTGCGACAGTGACTGAAGGTGCGCCGCCTGCAATAGGGTTGCCCGTTGTCGGATCGATAGTATGGCTATAGCGTTTGCCATCGAATATGACAGAGTTACGATAGTTGCCAGAGGTCGCTAAATGCATTTGACTAGCCGTATTCTTGGGCTGGCGAATAGCAGATACGGTTTGGCGTTCGCTGACCGTGCTGCCTTCAATAGGAGCGTCAATCGCAATTTGCCATGGCTGCTGCTGGTTGTTCACACCAGAGGTGGCAATTTCACCGCCGATCTCAACCATATAGTTACGAATCTGGTAATCATCTCTCAACACATCAGCGATGACATCGACGCCATAGCCTTTGGCAACGGCAGAAAAATCTAAACCAACGCCGTCTTTGGTCTTATAGATGGTGTCATCTTTCTTTATGATGCTCTCAAAATCGACCAATGCTTTTGCTTGAGCAATCTCTACTGCGGTCGGTGGACTTTGTAAACGCTCGACCGTCATGGTACTTCCAAAGCCCCAGGTGTTTACGAGTGGCATAACGGTAGGGTCAAAAGCACCGCCTGATTGCTGATAGACAATTTGCGAGACATCTAGCACACGACTAAAATCAGCATCGATAGTGATAGGTTTGTCTTTGCCCAAACGGTTGAATGTAGATATTGTTGAATCGTTTTGATAGGTAGACATGCTATCGTTAATTTGTTTTAGGCGCTCGTCTACCGCAGCTTGTATGGCAGCTTCGTCCGCATCATCAGGCAACTGATAGCTAATATGGTAGCTCGTCCCCATCGTCTCACCGATCAGATAGTTATAGTCTGGGGTTTGCTGGCAAGCGCTGAGACCTAAAGTACTGGCAAGGCTGACGACGCCTACTAAGGTAAGGTGTAGAGGTTTTTTGGAAGATAAGCTGTATATAGTGTTTTTCATAATATTTTCGGTATGGCGTAGAAATGAGTAGGGTGTAAAACAAGCCACGCTTATTTTACACCCCTTGAACCCAAAAATACTAATGAAGGCACCATTCAGCGACAATTCGTTCGGTTGATCGAATTATTTTACTTGTGACTCACGTATGAGCTTATAGAGTTTTGGCGGAGAGACGCGGTTGACCCGTGTTGCCAGTTTTTCTTTGCGACCAGCGACGATAATATATTCTTCTTCCTTGGCGAGCGCCTTCACAACTTGTTTAGCAAACTCAGTCGCAGTTAGACCATTATTGGTTGCCTCATCCATCGTACCTTGTGCGCTACCATCGCCAGTCAATGCATTGATAGAGATGTTGGTCTGAATAAACCCGGGGAATATCGTGGCTACTTCGATACCTTGGTCATGTAGCTCAGCGCGCAAGCTATTTGCCCACATATGCAGTGCCGCCTTGGCTGCTCCATAAGCGCCGCGATATTGTGTACCTAATAGGCCTGCCACACTCGAGACCATCACGACTTTGCCGCCACCTTGTGCAATCATGTCAGGCAGTACCAGTCTAGTAAGGCGCGTCTGAGCAAAATAATCTATTTCCATGATTTGACGCTCGACCTCTTCATCGGTATCCATGATAAGTGCGCGTTGACTGATACCGGCATTATTAATCAGCCAATCGATTTTGCCAGCCTGAGCTTTAGCAGTGTCATAAGCTTCTTTGGTTTGATTGGCATCACTGATATCAAAAGGAACGACGATATGCTTTTTAGCGCGTTTGCAGCTGTTTTTGACCACCTCTAACTTATCATTGTCACGTCCGCTTAGAATAATTCTAGCGCCGCGTTTGGCGAACGCAACGGCTAATGCTTCTCCAATACCGCTAGAGGCACCTGTAATCCAAATGGTTAGATCTTTGTATTTCGTTTTCATAAGAGTCCTTTCTCAATGTTTAGATAGTCCATCATATAGGATAATAAAGCGACTCTACTAGCTAGATTTGTAGTCTGTAACGGCATTACTATGTGTAAAAATCGCACAAAAAAAGAGCCTCAATTGAGACTCTTTTTTATATTCTTAAACCTTACTTTGCTAGATTAATTATCTAACTTAACCACCGAAATCATCAAGCATGATGTTTTCGTCTTCCACGCCCATGCTGTGTAGCATGTCGATTACGGCAGCGTTCATCATCGGTGGCCCACACATGTAGTATTCACAGTCTTCTGGGTTTGGATGATCTTTCAGATAGTTTTCGAGCAATACGTTATGGATAAAGCCTGTTGGACCTTCCCAGTTATCTTCTGGTAATGGGTCAGACAGTGCAACATGCCACTCAAAGTTATCGAACTCTTCTTCTAGCTGATCATAGTCTTCAACGTAGAACATCTCACGAATAGAACGAGCTCCGTACCAGAAGCTAATCTTACGATCAGTATTCAAACGTTTAAGCTGATCAAAGATATGTGAGCGCATTGGGGCCATACCAGCACCACCACCAACAAAGATCATTTCAGCTTCGGTCTTCTTGGCAAAGAATTCACCATAAGGACCTGAAACCGTCACTTTGTCACCAGGTACTAAGCTAAATACCCATGAAGACATTTTGCCTGGTGGAATACCGTCAGGACCACGTGGCGGTGGACTTGCGATACGGATGTTAAATTTGATGAGGCCTTTCTCTTCAGGATAGTTGGCCATCGAGTAAGCACGGATAACTGGCTCATCAACTTTTGAGACATAGTTGAAGATACCGAATTTTTCCCAGTCTTCTCTATACTCTTCATCAACCACAAAGTCTTTGTAGTGTACTTCATGCGGTGGCGCTTCCAACTGTACATAACCACCAGCGCGGAAGTTTACTTCTTCGCCTTCTGGAATTTTTAGTACCAGCTCTTTAATGAAGGTAGCAACGTTATCGTTAGAGATAACTTCACATTCCCATTTTTGTACATCAAAGAACTCAGGATCGATCTCAATTTTCATGTCTTGCTTAACAGCTACCTGACAAGCTAAGCGCATGTGATTGCGGATTTCACCTTGAGTAAAATATCCTTCTTCGGTGGGCAAAATAGAACCACCACCTTCAATAACGCGGCAACGACACTGCGCACAAGTACCACCACCACCACAAGCTGAAGATAAAAATATACCTTCGCCCGCTAGCGTTTGTAGTAGTTTGCCGCCAGCTGGTGTCACCACATCATTATCGGGATTATCATTAATATGGATAGTGACATCGCCTGAACTGACCAGTCTTGAGCGCGCCGCCAAAATAATAGCGACAAGGCCCATGATGATCAAGGTAAACATAGCAACGCCACCAATCGCCGTAGCGTAATCCATGGTAGGTATCCTTAATCTATGGGGTAGGGGTGAGGGGGCATAATCTATGCTGTACCCAAACCTCTACCGAATAAATGAATTAAATAAGTCAAATAGCTAATGAAAGCTTTGAGCTTAGCGGTTTAGATGGACATACCACCGAACGACATAAAGCCGAGCGACATAAGACCAACCGTGATAAAAGTAATACCAAGACCACGTAGCGGTGCTGGAATATCTGAGTATTTTAGCTTTTCACGGATACCCGCCAATGCTGTAATAGCAAGTGCCCAACCGAAGCCTGCACCCACACCATAGACAACAGATTCACCAAAGTTATAGTCACGCTCAACCATAAATAATACACCACCTAAGATGGCACAGTTTACGGTGATTAGTGGTAAGAATACCCCAAGCGCGTTATATAGACTCGGTACAAACTTGTCCAAGAACATCTCTAGGATCTGTACGGTGGCTGCAATCAAACCGATATAACTTAGCAATCCTAAGAAGCTCAAGTCGATATCAGGGAAACCTGCCCATGCCAGCGCACCATCTTTTAGGATGAACTGGAATAGTAAATTATTTAGTGGAACGGTAATTGCCATCACGACAACAACCGCAACACCTAGACCAATCGCTGTAGAAACTTTTTTGGATACGGCCAAAAAAGTACACATGCCTAAGAAGTAGGCAAGCGCCATGTTCTCAATAAAGACTGAGGTTATAAATAAACTAACATAATGTCCCATTAGTGACCGCCTCCATGTGCCATGCCTTTAGACTGCGGCTTCATTACAAACTCAGCTTCTTCAACTTGTTCTGGTTTCCAGATACGGACAACAGCGATGAACAAACCAATGATAAAGAACGCTGATGGTGGTAACAGTAATAGACCGTTTGGTATGTACCAACCGCCATCAGTAACTGGTTGTAGAATCGTAATACCGAACCAAGTACCAGCACCCAATAGCTCACGGATAGTTGCAACGAATAGTAATACTGCTGAGTAACCAAGACCGTTACCAATACCGTCTAAAAAGCTTGGGACTGGTGGGTTGCTCATAGCAAATGCTTCAGCACGGCCCATAACGATACAGTTCGTGATGATCAAACCAACAAAGACAGATAGACCTTTACTGACGTCATAAGCCACTGCTTTTAGTACCTGATCAACCAAGATAACCAACGAAGCAATAATCGTCATCTGTACGATGATACGAATGCTTGATGGAATCTGTTTACGGATAATCGAGATAAAGAAGCTTGAAAATGCCGTTACCAAGGTCAATGCCACACACATGACCATAGCGTTAGCCATGCTGGTGGTGACAGCCAATGCCGAACAGATACCAAGGATCTGTAGGGCAATAGGGTTATTATCAAAGATAGGCGTGGTTAAAATGCTTTTAGTGTCAGCCATGTTATGCCTCCTTGCCGTTTGCTACTGGTAGCTTGGCTGCCAATTCGGTTTTAGGTTGAGCTGCCGGCTTTGATTGATTTGCTTGCGTGTCTGCACCTTCAACCGTTTGGCCGCTCTTTTCGCGTAGCGTATCTAGATAAGGCTTATAACCTTGCTCACCTAACCAAAACTGAATCATATTGCTGACGCCGCGGCTAGTCAATGTCGCACCGCTGATGCCATCAACCCAGTTTTCTTTTGGGTTACCAGCTTTGGTTACACCAGTGGCAACGTTACCATTCTCGTCATAAGACTCGATACCGCTCCACTTTGCACGCCATTCTGGCTCTTCGATACGAGCGCCAAGACCTGGGGTTTCTTTATGCTCGTAGAAACTGATACCTTTGATGGTATTCATATCACTTTCGAGCGTTAAGAAACCATAGATAGTGCCCCATAGACCGTAGCCCTGAATTGGCAATACAACCGTTTCTGGCTGACCGGCATCATCATTTTTGACATAGACTTTGGCATATTTTGGCTTACGACCAATACCAGCAGGATCGTTGTCACCCAAGTCTTCACTTAGAGCTTGGTTCTTTGTCGCTTGACTGGCGTCATAAGCATTACGATCAGGGATGCCAGCAGTTTTTAGCGCATCGTCATCGAGATAAGTACCTTCGTTTAGATCAATGATTTTGACTTCAAAGTCTTTAAAACGTTCGGCGACATCATCTGCTGTATCAGACTCAGCGTCATACATGTCAGCCGCAACTAAGATGTTTTTGTTGCGGTCTAAACGTGCGTTTTCGACTTGCGCAGGCTTTAGACCAACAGCCACTGCTGAGACCAACACTGAACACACCAAGCATAGCGTCAAAGCCACACTGATGGTTTTCGCGTTATTACTTTTGGGCTTGGACATAGCGAACCCTCCGAGCGGTTTGGCGTTTGATATTTGCTTGAGTCACAAAGTAATCAAACAATGGAGCAAATAAGTTGGCGAATAGAATGGCCAGCATGATGCCTTCTGGGAAAGCAGGGTTGATGACGCGAATCAATACAGTCATAAAACCAATCAAGATACCGTAAGCCCAGCGGCCTTTGTTTGTATGCGCAGCTGATACTGGATCGGTTGCCATAAATACAGCACCGAAAGCAAAGCCACCGATAACTAAGTGCCAGTAGAACGGCAGGCTCATCATCATGTTGTCTTCAGAGCCAATCATGTTGAATACAAGAGACGTCGCAATCAGACCGACCACACAACCTGCCATAATGCGCCAAGAAGCGATACGCGTCCATAGCAACACTGCAGCGCCCATTAGGATAGCTAGCGTCGATACTTCACCGATACTACCTTGCATGTTACCTAAGAATGCATCACTCCACGTGATGGCATTACCATAGACGTCGACGAAGTCCTGAGGAACCACACCAAGTGCTGCAAGGCCAAGTGGTGTCGCGCCTGAGAAACCATCTACTGCTGTCCATACTGAGTCACCAGACATATAGGCTGGATAAGCAAAGTATAAGAATGCACGACCCGATAGGGCAGGGTTAAGGAAGTTTTTACCAGTACCACCGAACACTTCTTTTGCGACAACCACACCGAAGATAATACCTAGGGCAACTTGCCATAAAGGAATATCAGGTGGTAGACATAATGCAAATAGAACTGAAGTCACAAAGAAACCTTCGTTGACTTCGTGTCCACGGACGACAGCAAAGATAATCTCACAGAGAATACCTACCGCAAACGTCACGATATAAATAGGCAAAAACTGCATCGCACCATAGACGAAGCTTGCCCAGATACTGTCTGGGTTATAGCCTGCCATGCTAGTGATTACAGTACGCCAGCCTTCAGGCTGCAAGCCAAGCTGAGCGATAGCGGTTAGTGCTTGATGACCAATATTGTACATACCCCAAAACATCGCTGGGAAGGTACATAGCCATACGGTAATCATAATACGCTTTAGGTCAATCCCGTCACGTACATGCGATGATGCATAAGTGGTTGAGCTTGGTTGACGTAAGAACGTATCAAACATCTCAAAAATAGCGTAGTACTTTTCGTGTTTGCCGCCTTTGGTGAAAGATGGCTCCATACGATCGAACATATTGTGTAAAAATTTCATCGTGGTTAGCCCTCCAGCTCAATGCGCGTTAAGTTATCACGCAAAATATCACCGAATTCATATTTGCCAGGAGATACAAAGGTGCATAGTGCCAAATCTTCTTCGTCCAGTTCAAGCACGCCCAAATCTACTGCGCTAATGATGTCTTCGACAATCAATGCACGTAGTAATTGAGTTGGTAGGTAATCTTGTGGCATGACTTCTTCATAGACACCGATTGGTACCATCGCTCGTGGTGAGCCGTTACTTGTGGTAGTAAAGTCGTACTTTTTGCCACCAAAGAACTGTGAAATATAGATAGGCAGTTTTGAGAAGCGGTTTTTACCTGGAGTAAAGAAGTGGAACGCAGGACGCTCACGGCCTTCAGTCAATACGCTGATCTGATTGTGAAAACGACCCAGATAGGCGATGTTTTCAAACACTTTGCGACCAGACAATACTGAACCTGAAATGATACGGTTCTCGCCGGCAGCCAGTTTACCTTTGGTCAATGCAGTGATATCAGCACCGCGCTCAGTCATAACCAACTGCGGGTTAGTGACAGCAGGTCCTGCCAAGCTCACCATGCGGCGCGTATATAGACGACCTGTCGTGAACAATTTACCGATGGCAATCACGTCTTGATAACCAATCGTCCATACGGTCACACCGCGGCTGATAGGATGCAAGAAATGAATATGCGTACCGGCAAGACCAGCTGGATGCTTACCAGCAAAACCATGATACTCAGTGACGTTATTCGCTGCAGTTTTTGCAACTGGCGTCAGTTGAGTATCGCCATGATGGCAGACAAAGGTCTTTGGACTAAGCGTAGATAATACAGCAAGTCCATCATTGAACGCTTGTAGCTGCTCATTGATCACAAGCATCGGGTCAAAGGCAAGTGGATTGGTATCCATTGCTGTGACAAAGATAGCATGTGGACGAGCGCCGATTTCGGGTGCGCGGCTATAAGGACGTGTGCGAAACGCCGTCCATTCGCCAGAGGCAATCAGTTGGGTTTCAACGACTTCAGAGTCTAGGTCAGCAAGCTGCTGTGAGTCATAGCGCTCAAAGTCTACTTCTTCACCATTTGGGTCGACCGCAATCACAAGACTCTCAAACACTCGACGTTCGCCACGTTTAACAGCGACGACCTTACCGGCAGCAGGGGCAGTGTAGATCACGCCAACACGTTTTTTGTCTTCATAAACGGGCTGACCTTTGGCTACAATGTCACCTTCTTTGACATTCATAGTGGGTTTCATACCCACATAATCATAGCCAACAAGTGCTACATGTGTCGGTTGGTGCTCAGATATCTCGCGGGAGGGTTCACCAGTGATGGGCAAATCCAAACCTTTTTTGATGGTAATCATAAGCGAAAACTTAGTCCATAGTCTAAAACGATACCAGACGTCCTGTTTGGTATATCGGTAGCATGAACATTTGTATCACTTAATAAAGCCTTCAATCGTCTATTTCCTTTATAGTGAAATAGGGATGAAAGCTCTGTGAAGACAATACATGATCATAACTACTAGTAAGAGTATTAACGCTGACCTTAGACTCCTTAACAACACGTTAATGTCTTATTCGAATTACCAAAGTGGCGACTGGCTACCAAGGTGTATGCTAAAACCGTTTCATCGAAATCAATCGCTACAGCACATGGCTAAAAGAGACTGGTTTAAATACAAATGGCTTTATCACACGTTTCATTGAAATTTAAAACTTGTAACACCAGTATGTTTGACCATCTCTCGCTTACGAATACCGTTTAAAGATATTCGATAGAATAAAAGTGTGGCCAAATAACGATCTATTAAGGTAGATGATATACTGGTTAAAAGACAAACTAGCTAAGCAACTGATAAGCAAACCTCGCTTATTATAAGCTGCTATAGTTTTAATCGTAACGGTTTTAATATAGTTAGCTAGTGATAGGGACTTGCAAGACATCTAATTAAGGTTAAATACCGCAGAATCGATGGTTTAGAGACTATTGGTTGAGATTTTTTCAGATAGTCCTTTTTAGCAATTTCTTAGCCAATATTTTATTGGCGTATTGAGCGATTGCTCGATCCATCCTGATCACCATGCTGTATTAGTGAGTTGTAACAACTCAACAAAAAGCGTAACACATGGTTACTATCACATAGAAACAAATAAAAATTTACCTAGGATTATACGCTAAATTGACCTAAAATTGCCAGTCAGTAATAGAATTTAACGATTGTTGGTAGTGATTCTACGTACTAAAACTTATGGTTATGATTGTCTAGTTTCTGTCTTTCTTATTTATATTCAAACAGATTGCTGACTTAGCGATGTCTTGGTTTTCGATCTGTCCATAATTTATGCTACTTTTAAGCAGCTTTTTCTCTCGTTATTTGATGCTTCGATAACGTTTCATTCTCAAAATTTTCATTTACTAAATTTATTGCCAATCTTGTGCTTTATAAGGAATGCTATATGTGTGCTGTGCCTGTCATTATCCCGGCTATTGATTTAAAAGATGGTAAGTGTGTACGTTTAAAACAAGGCCGTATGGAAGATGATACGGTGTTCTCTGATGACCCAGTTGCCATGGCAGCGCGTTGGGTAGATGAAGGCGCGCGTCGCTTACATTTGGTCGATTTGAATGGTGCTTTTGATGGCGTGCCAGTACATAGACAAGTGGTCAATGATATCACCAAAGCCTATCCGAACCTGCCTATTCAATTGGGTGGCGGTGTACGTAACATGAATACTATCGAGCAGTATATTACCGCAGGTTTGACGTATATCATTATCGGTACAAAAGCCGTTGAAGATCCTGATTTTGTCGCTGAAGCTTGTCGCGAATTTGCAGGGCATATCATCGTCGGTATCGACGCCAAAGACGGTATGGTAGCCACTCATGGCTGGGCAAACGTGACAGATACCAAAGCGACCGAACTTGCTAAGCGCTTTGCAGACGTCGGCGTGTCATCAATCGTTTATACTGATATCGCCCGCGATGGCATGATGCAAGGCGTCAACGTTGAACAAACTGTTAATCTGGCACGTGAAGGCGGATTACCTGTAATTGCATCAGGTGGCGTTACCGATATGAAAGATATCGAGCTGTTAAAGCCTTATGGTGATTGTATCGAAGGTATCATTACCGGTCGCGCTATCTATGAAGGCACATTGAACTTGAGCGCAGCGCAGCTTTACTTAGATAGCTAAATAAAGCCAGACAGCTAATTCTTAACAACTAGCTAAGCGAGAAAAATCCGTAAAAAATAAAGGATGCTTATGGCCACTTATATTGACCGTCCAATAATACGCAGTTCTATAAAAGCGTGGGGTCAAATAGTGTTGCTACTAAGCATCCTTTTTGCGTTTTCAGCGCATGCTGCCAGTGAAGAAATTTCTAGTATCTCAGCGGCATTGGGTGTAGAGGACGCAATACCTGACAGTACAGCTACAGCAGATGATGACACGTCAGAAACCAATATTTCCACACCGACTCCTGCCCCACCACCCGCAATCAATGGTGAAAGTACCAACAATGGTCAAATTGAAACCACACCCACCCTCCAAAAAGACAACGACATCCGTCAGCGAATCAATGGAATCTTTTCTGAGATAGAAGGATTACAAGCCGTCACTGTCAGTGTTACTCAAGGTGTCGTCACCTTGGCGGGAGAAGCTGCCAACGAAAAAAAGGCGCAGCAAGCCATCAATTTGACTAACCGTTTGACAGACGTCGTGACGGTTGATGACAATATAAACCGCACACTAGATGTTCAAGAAAACGTCTCGACAGTTTATCAGGGCCTAAAAGCGCAATTGGAAAACCTAGTGAAGGCGCTGCCTTTATTGCTGGTTGGTATTGTCATATTTGCACTCGTGACATGGTTTGGTAGTTGGTTATCTAGACGCAAAAAAATGTGGCAGCGCCTCACGCCCAATCCTTTTGTCGCTGAGCTATTGTCGCAGACCATTAAAGTTATCTTTATTATTTTTGGTCTTATTCTGGCACTGAGCTTGATCGGTGCAGAAACGGTATTGGGCACGTTGCTCGGCGGTGCTGGTGTCATTGGTATCGCTGTTGGTTTTGCGGTCAAAGACACTATCGAAAACTATATTGCTTCTTTAATGCTCAGTATCCGTCAGCCCTTTCGTGCACGTGATCAAGTAGTGATTAATGGTCAAGAGGGGATTGTGGTTCGTCTGACGTCACGTGCGACGATATTAATGACGCTAGATGGCAATCAGCTGCGTATTCCAAATGCTGAAGTCTTTAAAGGTACCATTCTAAATTACACCAAAAATCCTGAGCGCCGATTTACTTTTGAATTAGGCGTTGATGCCAATGACGATCCATTAGCAGCAATCAAAGTCGGATTGGATGCGATACATACACTAGCGTTTGTCTTGAATGAGCCCAAAGCAATTGCGGTCATTACCAATGTCGGTGATTCTAATATTGTTTTGGAATTTCAGGTTTGGGTAGATCAATCAGAGACTGACTTTGCCAAAGCACGCAGTATCGCCATTCGTGAGACCAAGCATGCACTAGAGGATAAAGGCTTTAGCTTACCTGAGCCTATCTATCGTCTGCGCTTCAACAATAAGTTAGAAAAAGCCTTTGAACACATGCAAAGCAGTGTCAGTAATACTAATAATGTTCAATCTGATATAACGATTACGCCGTCGATTCCTGAACCTATTGACACAAATCAGGTCAGCGGGAGTCATACGGATGACCAAGATAAAAAGCAAGCCAAGGCTCGCGCCAAAACCATTTTGCAAGGTCGCAGTGCTGATGAGGTTCTCGACGCCCGTCCTGACGACAAGCTGATGGAAAAGGTAGAGCAAGAGATTGCTCAAAGCTCAGATGAGACGGATTTATTGAATAATAATAGCCCACAAGAATAGGTACTAGACGTTAAATAAAATTTAGGCATAAAAAGTGCAACAGAATCTATATTTGGTGGTTATTCAAATACGGGGCTTTTTATGGAAATGAAACACGTCATTATCTTTGCAGTAATTGGTATTGTGGCATTGCTTGGCTTTAACATTATCAATGGCAATAGTCGCGAACAAAACAGAGAGATCGCAGCCAGTAGCGTAGCGGCTGAACAGCCTGATTCTACAGTAGTTACCTCTGATACAGATATTATTAGCCAGCCACTTAGTCAACAGCCGAAAGCTATCGTAGATAGTGCTACTAGCAAAATTGACCAAGCACAGCAAGCCGAACAAGACCGTGTAGGGCAATTGGACAATGCGCAATAGGCACAATAAATAGCTATATCATTGATGATTGAAAAGTACACAGCATAAAAAAGGCTAACGATTACGTTAGCCTTTTTTATTGTATTACAACATCAGTATCTAAGTATCAGTCTAAGCTTAGCTTTTTTTGGCAGCGCCTCTGCGGTTGCTGCTTCTTTTCGCTGGGGTTTTCTTAGGCTGTTCTTTCTTCGGTTGACCTTTTTTGCTTTGGTTCATTGCACTAGATTGCAATTTAGCCTTCAAATCAAAATCAATTTGTAGCAGGTCCATGTTGACACCCGCAACCTTCACCTTAACTGAATCGCCCAGTCCAAATAGCGTGCCTTTATCCTTACCGATAAGCTGCTGTTGCTGCTCATCGTAGACAAAGAAGTCATCGCCAACGTTTGAAATATGAACCAAACCGTCGATATATAAGTCAGTCAATGTGACGAATAGACCAAAGCTAGTAACCGTAGTCACAACGCCTTCAAACTCTTCACCGACATGATCGGTCATATAGTGACACTTGAGCCAAGATTCTACATAACGTGATGCTTTTTCTGCACGGCGTTCTGTATCTGACGTTTGTGTACCAGCACCTTCAAGAGAAAAGTCCATAACAGGCTGTGGGCTGTTGGTAACTTTTGCCTTAATCGCGCGATGCAGCATCAAATCTGGATAACGGCGAATCGGCGAGGTAAAGTGGCTATATTCATCATATGCTAAGCCAAAGTGACCAATATTGTCAGGTGCATAGTTTGCTTGCATCATTGAACGCAGTAGCATGCTATGAATACTGATGGCATCTGGTCTATCTTTAGTCGCTTCGATAATGCGCTGGTAATCCGCTTGCGTTGGATTCTCTTCTGGGAATGGTAAGCCAAAGTTTTTCGCATATTCATGAATACGCATCGACTTCTCATTATCAGGCTTATCATGGTTACGATATAAAACTGGTAACTCATGCTTAAGCGCGAAGTTTGCAGCACAAGTATTTGCAAGAAGCATACACTCTTCGATTAGCTTTTGAGAGTCGCCACGAGTGCGCGGTAAAATCGCTTCGATTCCGCCTTTCTCATTGAACTTGATATACGTCTCAACCGTTTCAAATTCCATTGCATGACGTTCTTCACGCTTTTTAAGCAGTAGCTCATACAGCTGATGTAAGGTATCAACAGACTTTTTAACGTCTTTATTACCTGTCAGTGATTTAGGTAATCTCTTATCATTCGGATTCACAAGATAATCATTTACTTGATTATAAGTTAGACGCGCTTGTGAGTGCATCACTGACGGATAAAACTCATATCCAGTCACTTTACCAGCGCGCGATATCTTGATATCAGCAACCATACATAAGCGATCTAGATTAGGGTTCAGTGAACACAGACCGTTAGATAATACTTCAGGCAACATCGGAATCACGCGATGAGGGAAGTATACTGAAGTACCACGCTCATAGGCATCTTGGTCAAGTGGTGAATTCGGTGTCACATAATAGCTGACATCTGCAATCGCAACCACAACACGGTAGTTACCACCAGAACGCTTTTCAGCGAATACCGCATCATCAAAGTCACGAGCATCTTCGCCGTCGATAGTGACAAGCGGTAGATGACGTATATCTGTACGACCTTTTATATCTTTTTCGGTTGGCTCTTGATAATCATCAGCTTGCTTAAGTGCAGCTTCGCTAAAATCTGATGGAATATCATAGTTGAGTAGGGTAGTCTCAATAATCAATTCACGATCATTATCGTCAGAAAGCACTTCAGTGATTTTACCAGTGGCAAATTCGTGCTGGTTTGGCCAGTCAATGATATCGACTTTGACAGGAGCGCCTTGTTTGATATTTAGCGCCTGAACATTGTCATCAGTAACCGTAATCGGTTGATGATTGTTTGGGCTACCAAGCTCAACACAATAACCGTCTTCATCACGAGCAAGTGTACCGATAAAGTTGTTTTGACGACGTTCGACAACATCAACGATACGCCCTTCGGTACGCCCACGGTTGTCTGTCGAAGTGCCAACTGCTGCTACTGTATCGCCATTGAATACCCAGCGCATTTGTTTTTCATGTAAAAACAAATCTGGCATGTCACTTAGCACCACAAAACCAAAACCTTTTGGATGGGCAGACACTGTACCTGAAACGATATCTTGCTTGGTCACTGTGCGATAGCGATAAGGACGACCATCACGATTCACTTGGCCATCACGTGCCATTGCTTTTAGACGATTGCCCAAAGCATCAAACTGATCAGGGTCATCAATGTTAAAGGCTTTTGCCAATTGCTGATGCGTGACTTCCCCATGTTCATTAATCGTGCTGAGTATCAGCTCACGACTAGGAATCGGGTTGTCATATTTTTTTGCCTCACTTGAGGCGTTTGGATCGTTCCAACTCATAAATTACCGTATCTATTTTTAAAATTATTAATAGTGGCTATCTTAACACGAACGACGTTGCAATATCTTGCGTCAATTGTCTTATGTGTATTCGGTAGCAGGAAGCGGTCAGTTTTCTGGCGACCGCTATAGGGATAAATCAAATATCGATATCGACATTGCTCGATTGGTTAGTGATTTTTTTACTATCCAACTCTTTTGAGACTTCTAATACCGTAGTCTGATTTGATTTATCCAAGTATTTTTGTGCTTTATCTACTTCAGTGGTCAGTGTATTGACCGTTTGCTTCATATTCTCTAGCGCTTCAATTTTGTAATTGCTAATCATATCCATCGTGTCATAGACATTATTGAAGGCATTTTGCAGTTTATCAAGCTCAATGCTACTGCTGGTCGCCTGCTCGTGAATCTCACCTGACTGACGTTTGAGCATCGCTGAAGTTGATTCAATCAAACTACTGGTCGTTTTATTCAAGGCAGTGATTTGATCCAATACCAATTTTTGATTGGTCATTGCTTGAGCAACGACAACAGCCGTGCGTAATGCAGACACAGTAGTCGTGGTTGCACGATCGACACCTTTAATCAGTTCTAAGTTATTACGGCGAATAGTATCAAGCGCCAAGTAACCTTGTACGTTCACTGCTAACTGAGTTAAAAAGTCAGTGTTTTTTTGACGGACATAAAACAACATCTCTTCTTTAATGATGCGCGCTTTTTCTGGATCTGTTGCTTCTATCGCATAGACCTTCTGCTCAAGTTGCTCATCAATCTTTTTGCCAACGTAGACATACTGGCGAATAGACTGCATCAGCTCCCACATATTGACTTTTTCTTGCTCAATCATCGCATTGTCTTTGAGCAATTCATCTTTACCATTATAGAGACTGGTAACGACCGCATTTATATGTGATTGTGCCGACTCATACTGACGGAAATAATCTTGCACCTTATTACCGAATGGAATGAGACCGAACAGCTTGCGTGAGCTGGTCAGCTCCTTTTTGCTTGGATCTAAGTCTTCGACAATCCCGCGTAGTTCCGTTAGCGATTTAGCAATAGGAGAGTTGTCGAATAAGCTGTCATTGAGACTTTTTGCGGGCAAATCTAACATTCGGTTGGATACTTGTGCAGATTCACGAATCTCTTTTGTACCTAGATTATGAATAGACTGCACGTTCTGTCGAAACTCATCGCTATGCACAGAGTTGGTAAGCACATGATCAACAAAAGCATCAACCTTGGCATCGAGCTCAGGAATTTGGCTTTCATCCAATTTGACCATCTGATCTGCTTCACTTTTCTGTATTTCTTTGACAGGTTCAGGTGCTGTTAGAGAGATACTGGGAGTTGTAGCGTTTTCTGGTGGCGTCAATTCTTGCATGAAATATCCTCTGATATCGGAGAAGGGGAGTGTTTTTTGTCAACGACTCTGACAGTCGTGGTATACATTGTTTTTATTTATACACTTAGCTTTTATACATTTATAAAACGTCTTTAGCTCATACTAACTTCTATCAAATGATCATTAGTGACTGCTAAATGCTGACTAGCAAATATAACTAGACCTTTAGATTACCGTGTAATCAGAAAGTTGAGAAGGTAGATTTTGTAAAATAGCGTCAGTCAATGATGCTAGGCTATTTATGTTCAATATAGCTATGTTTATTACAGCAGTTTTTGAGTCCAAATAATAAAAAACCATCAATATCCCGCAGCATATTGATGGTTAGAGTTATAAATAGCTATATAGACTAACAGCCACCACTTAAAGCAATCCAATAAACAGATTACTTTTTCTTAGTGGGTCCAAGCAGCATGCCCATCTGACGACCTTCCATCTTAGGGTACTGTTCGACGTTTGAGATATCAGCAGTATCTTCAATGATACGATCAAGTTGTTTGCGACCGATATCTTGGTGCGCCATTTCACGTCCGCGGAAACGGATGCTAATTTTAACTTTATCTTGATCTTCCAAGAAGCTCACGATTTTTCTCAGTTTAACCTGATAATCGGCCTCTTCGGTACTAGGACGTAGCTTCATCTCTTTAAGCTGAGTCTGCTTTTGGTTTTTCTTAGCTTCTTTAGCCTTTTGCTTTTGATCATAGAGGAAATGCTTATAATCCATGATCTTACATACTGGTGGCTTAGCTTCAGGAACTAATTCAACCAAATCTAGATTTTCATCACGTGCCGCTTTCATCGCGGTTGCGATATCAACCACGCCCATTTGCTCGCCATCTTCTTTGACGAGACGGACTTCTTTGACATTGATATCTTCGTTGATGTTCAAACGGTTGGACTGTTTAATAGGTATTACTCCTCATCTGTTTTTGGGGTCTGTCGGCCTTTTTTACTGACAGCGGTCTGTACTAATGTAATAAATTCAGAAACACTCATCACGCCAAGGTTCTCACCTTCGCGAGTTCGGACGTTGACACTGCCCGATTCGACTTCTTTATCCCCTAATACTAGCATATAGGGAATACGTTCTAATGTTTTCTCTCGTATCTTAAATCCAATCTTTTCGTTACGCAAGTCGCTAATAGCGCGCAAACCTGCATTTTTGAGCTCGCTAACTACGTTTTCACATGCATCAGCTTGTTTATCAGTGATGTTCATGACCACAACTTGCTGCGGTGCTAGCCACACTGGCATCCAACCAGCATAGTTTTCGATCAAAATACCGATGAAACGCTCGAACGAACCTAAGATTGCACGGTGCAACATAATAGGTACTTCACGATCGTTCTGCTCATTGACGAATTCTGCATCGAGACGCTCAGGCATGTTTGGATCAACCTGAATGGTACCGCACTGCCAAATACGTCCTAATGAATCCTTTAGACTAAACTCAATCTTTGGACCATAGAATGCACCTTCACCAGGTAAGTAATCCCAGTCTAGCCCTGAGCTATCAAGCGCATCTGCCAACGCCTTTTCTGCAAAGTCCCAAGACTCATCACTACCAACACGTTTTTCAGGACGGGTAGACAGTTTCATAATAATATTGTCAAAGCCAAAATCTTCATAGACAGCAAGCGTTAGCTTAATGAAGTCAGCAACTTCTTGTTGAATCTGCGACTGTGTACAGAAGATATGCGCATCATCTTGAGTAAAGCCACGCACACGCATCAAACCATGCAGTGAACCCGATGGCTCGTTACGATGACAAGAGCCAAACTCAGCCATACGCAGTGGTAAGTCACGGTAAGACTTTAGTCCTTGGTTAAACACTTGCACGTGACAAGGGCAGTTCATCGGTTTTACCGCATAATCACGGTTTTCACTAGCAGTCGTGAACATATTGGTCGCATAGTTGCCCCAATGTCCTGAACGCTCCCACAAGCTGCGATCAACAATTTGAGGGGTTTTAATCTCCTCGTAGCCATTATCGTATTGTACTTTGCGCATATATTGCTCAAGTACTTGATAAATCGTCCAACCATTAGCATGCCAGAACACCATACCTGGCGCTTGCTCTTGCATATGAAATAGGTTCAGCGCTTTACCGATTTTACGATGGTCACGCTTTTCTGCTTCTTCGATACGTTGGATATAAGCTTTCAACTGTTTCTTATCAGCCCACGCAGTACCATAGATACGCTGTAACTGCTCATTTTTCGCATCGCCGCGCCAATAAGCACCTGACATTTTGGTCAGTTTAAATACTTTCAAAAAGCGCGTGTTTGGCACATGCGGACCACGGCACATATCGACGTATTCTTGGTGATGATACAAGCCAAACGCTTCTTCACCTGGCATATCATTAATAAGCTTTAACTTATAGTCTTCATTACGTGATTCAAATATTTCAATCGCTTCGGCGCGTGGCGTCATTTTTTTGATAACGTCATAATCTTGCTTGATCAGCTCCATCATGCGTTTTTCAATGGCCTCCATATGCTCAGGCGTAAATGGCGTTTCACTAAAGATATCGTAATAAAAACCATCATCAATAACAGGACCAATGACCATCTTCACATCAGGGTAAAGCTGCTTAACCGCATGACCTAATAGGTGAGCACATGAGTGACGGATAATATCGACACCGTCGTCGTCTTTTGGCGTTACGATTTCAACATTGGCATCAGCGACGATAGGATCATGTGCATCTACTAGATGACCATTTACACGTCCAGCAACCGTCGCTTTAGCGAGTCCTGTCCCAATACTTTGCGCCACTTCCATGACTGTTGTATGACCTTCAAAGTCTTTTACACTACCATCGGGTAAAGTAATCGCTACCATAATCTATTCGCCTATTATTGGGTCCGTTGGCAGTGATGATTGCAACCATCAATCATATAACCGTGAGACCACATCAATTATATCTAATCATCGTGATATGTTGTGAAAGGGACGCATTACCTAGAGGCTTACTGTGACTATATAAGCTAGGGCTGATGCATGGCTTAAAGCCAGTTAATAAATAGCCTTGCAGCAAAATGCATTTCGCTATATGAATAATATAATAGCCAACATATATAAGTAATGCAGCAAAATACCTATTATAGCAAAAACTGTCTCTCAACACTAGATATCAAGGGATTGCACGACGACTAATATAAGAGCCATATCTTATGATAAAGGTAGTATTAGTAACTGCACTATATAGGACGATATATTGAAAGCATCATATAACCTCGAATTACTTAGCTTCTATATAGTGCTAATTATATGAATATCAACATTGAAAAATATGAGAGACAATTTACTTAGAAGAGATATGTAAGAATATCAGGACGAATAAGCCCAATTGTGAATATTAGATAAGGCTTGTTTTCAATGAAAATTGGTGGATTAAAACATATTGCACACTAGTATTTAAAAAATAGAGAACCTCAATTCTATAACCCATTGAAAAAAATACAGATTTATTTGTCTGCTAAAATAAGATTAAAAACATTAATAAAACGGGTTGACACAAAAGTTAAACCGTCTATAATACGCACCTCATCAAGACGAGCTGGAAGTAGCTAGTGTGTGATTACACATTAACAAT